>CAZJZI010000007.1:23891-71248 GCA_964550435.1 uncultured Chitinophagales bacterium
GTTGAATAACTGGTTTTTTACTGGATTTTCATCACTTTTGATCGTTGGAGTTGGCTGGTACATCACCGATAAAATCGTTGAGCCACGTTTAGCGAATGCAAAAATCGACTCAGCTACCGAAGATCTGCCCAAAATGGAAGATATTTCTGCCAAAGAATCCAAAGCATTCTGGATTGCGTCGCTTTTTGTTTTGGTTACTCTCGTGACGTTGGTTGTTTGGGCACTACCTGCTGATTCCTCTCTTAGAAATCCAGCTACAGGTAGTCTTACTGATTTCCAATCGCCACTAATGCGTATGATTGTCCCGCTGATTTTTCTGGTAGCTGTAGTTCCAGGTGTGATTTATGGATTTTTGTCAGGTAGCTTTAAATCGAGTAAAGATCTGATTGGCACGATGACTAAAGCCATGAATTCCATGGCCTACTATATCGTTATGGCGTTCTTCTGTGCCTTGTTTATTGATGCCTTCGTGAACTCCAATATTGGGGCGTTGATTGCAATCAAGGGAGCTAACTTCCTGCAAAGCCTGGCATTGCCACCTCAGATAACTATCGTTGGCATCATTCTGCTCTCTGCTTTTGTTAACCTGCTGATTGGTTCTGCGTCTGCGAAGTGGGCATTAATATCTCCGATTTTTGTTCCGATGCTTATGCAACTGGGGATCTCACCGGACCTTACACAGGCGGCATATCGGGTTGGGGATTCAGTCTCGAACATTATTACACCTTTATTGCCTTACTTCCCATTGGTTGTAGTTTATTCTCAGAGATATGTGAAGAACACTGGAATTGGCACATTGGTGTCGATGATGTTGCCATATACCGTGATCTTCCTGATATCATGGTCCATTTTCTTGCTCATTTACTGGGCACTGGGAATCCCACTTGGACTTCAGGCAACATACGTGTATCCCGCACCTTGATCTAACCCATTTTATCCATGTCCCTGGATGGACTTTTTCAGGAATTAAATGACCTGTATGCCTCCGGGGACGGGGTGCTTGGGACCTACGTATCCGGTAGTGCTGCATATGGTGGTATGCATGAATACTCGGATGTCGATTATTACGTGCTGACGAAGTCCCATCACGGAATGTCCGAGCGTATTTTGGGAGCGACAAAAGTTGAAGTCCGCTGGCGCACTAGAACTGAAATTGAACTCGACATTGCCCAAGGCGGTATGTTCATATATCAGTTGATGGATGCCAAACCACTTGTAGATCCAAACGGGGCTGTAACTGAATTAATTCAAGAATCTCACGAGAGATTTGATAGCTATAAGCCTACCAAAGAAGTGCTAAAATCACTACAATTTCGCCTTGGGGAGGCCAAAAATAAGCTATTGGCAGCGATTTCGACTGGTGACGTAGCTAAAATGGGCTATTTGACCGGAGTTTACTCCCCACTTTTACTGGAAACAATATTTGTCCTGGCTGGGAAGCCTCCCGCCCCAGCATCCGTAGCCTGGCGTTGGCTGGACAGACTTCCGGGGTTGAATCCGCAGGGAATTGAACAAATTCGGAACGTGTTTGCATTACCGGCTACAGAAAAAGCGGCCGCAATGGCCAGGCAAATGGATCAGTTTTTTGGTTTAGCAATCAGTAAACGGTAAACGGCCCTTCCAGGTCTATTCTCTGACGACTTCTCCGTTTGGCATGATGCGCTCACCCGGACGAGGTTCGGTAGTGGGGAATGCATCAAGAGGAACACTTTGGTCGCGGTCGCGAGGCACATAGTGATTGTGATTACCGTGCGGAATCACGATATATGGCCGGTCGTCGAATACTCCAACCGAATCTACGATTACGATGCCAGAAATAATCACTGCGATGACCGCAAAAATCAGTCTTCTTTTAAGCTTTGTGTTCATGGCTAAAAGATAAGAACAGAAAACAATAATTTGAATATAATTTAGTACACAGTACACTGAGTTTTGAATAGGGACGAGCGACGAGCGATGAGAGATACTCTTGTCCCTTCTCTCTTTTCTGAATTCGCGAAGCGAATTTATAGCAACTTCCGGATTGATTGATTAGATAGATTTAAAGATTTTACCATCAATAATGTTAGATAGTTTCGTTGTGTGATGTAGTCCGCTGAGTTTTGTTTCACAAAAATAGGCGTCCTCCATTCACACAACGCAACCCATTTCGCTCACGACGTTCACGATCGAAGAGCAAAGACTTCGCGCTAAAGCGCTTGTGTTTGCTCTTCGATTCCCACTTCCTACAACCCACTACCCACTACCCACTACCCACTACCCACTACCCACTACCCACTACCCACTTCCCACTAACTCAGAATATGTACATAAAAATCCGTGAGGCCATTAAATACCTGATTGAAAACCAGTCGAAACAACCCCGACTTGATGAGGTAGCGGCTGAAGTACACGTCAGTGAGTATCACTTTCAACGGATGTTCTCGGAATGGGCCGGGGTTAGCCCAAAACAGTTTTTGAAGTACTTGACGGTGGCTTCGTTGAAGAAAACACTTCGAGAACATGCATCTTTGGGTGAAGCAACCGATGCTGTCGGACTCTCATCCACGTCTCGGCTTCATGACTTGTTTGTGACCATGGAATCGTGCACTCCGGCAGAATATCGGAGTGGTGGAGCCGGACTGAAATTTGAGTATGGATTCGCAGAATCGGTTTTTGGTGACTGTTTTATAGCTGGTAACAACCGTGGAATTGCAGCGATAAGTTTCGCCGATGAAAACAGAACACAGGTATTGAGTGAATTTAGGGCAATGTGGCCTAAAGCAGCATTGATTGAAAATCCGGATTATGCGCTGTTGCATGTTCAAAAACTGAATCAATTATTTGATCCTGTTTTAAAAGACTCACACCCACCCCGATTTCATGTTTTAGTACGCGGGACACCCTTTCAAATCAAAGTTTGGGAGGCGTTGTTGAAAATTCCGACAGGAGAGGTGACCAGTTATCAGCAGCTGGCAAAAGCCGTTGGTAATCCGAAGGCAAGCCGGGCTGTGGGAAGTGCAGTTGGAAGCAATCCGGTCTCGTGGTTAATTCCTTGTCACCGTGTTATTCGGCAGGAGGGTGTAATAGGTAATTACCATTGGGATCCACTTCGAAAAACAGCTATGCTCGGACTGGAACGGTCCAGATTTCACGAATCAGAGTCTGATTGATTTTGTTTGATCTCCGAATAACGTTTAAACATGCGTTCATTATACCACCACATCGCCGGCGAGTAGAGCAGGATTCCACCGAGCACATAAGCGACCATCATATAAAAAGCATCGATTGTAAAGAAGGCTTCTTTGAATGATACATCCCACAGACTGACTAGTCCGGTTATTATGAAAACCAACACTCCGAAGATGGATCCTTCGACCAGCATATAATATTTGAGTCCCCTTAGACGGGTTTCTGCCCATGTTTTTAGAAAGCGTTCATTCAAGGTTGGCATCGTGGTTACCGATTTGATAGATGTTTGGTATATTGGGTTTTAAATAATTAACACTTAGTAATAAGTGGCAAATTTCAATCAAATTCAACTGTTATGCCATCATTTGATATCGTTAACGAAATCGATCACCAGGAAGTAGACAACGCAATCAATAATACCGTGAAAGAAATCGCAACGAGATACGATTTCCGTGGATCGAATACTACTGTCGAGTATCTGAAAAAGGAGAAGCGTATCAATGTAGTGACCGAGGATTCTATGAAGATCAAGGCGGTCAAGGAAATGATCACCTCAAATTTTGTGAAACGTAAACTGAGTCACAAAACACTCGACTATCAGGAACCAGAGGGAACTTCTCACGGTGGACTCAAAATGACAGTGTTGCTAAAAGAGGGCATAGACCGCGATAATGCCAAGAAGATTATGAAACTGATCAAAGATACCGGACTAAAAGTGCAGCCGTCTATTCACGACGATAAAGTGCGAGTAACTGGAAAGAAAATCGACGATCTACAGGCCGTTATGGCTGAGGTGCGAGGAGCTACCCTTGAGATTCCGGTTCAATTCGAGAATATGAAATGAGCGGGGAGCAGCGAGCGGCGAGCGGCGAGCAGTCGAGTCTTTCTCTTATCCCTCATCCCTTTACCCTCGTCACTGATCCCTTCTCTCTTCTCCAGTCATCACAACAACTCAAGTTTAAGAGTTCTACCCAATGCATGTGCATATTTACGAAGGGTAGAGAGTCTGATGTCATCTGCATGATTCTCCATTCTTGAAATTACTGATTTCGTTGTTTCAAGCTTCTTGGCGATATCTTGCTGTGTATATCCCATTTCTTCACGAGCTTGTTTCAGAAGAACCCCTATCTTGAAATGATAGTAATTCTCTTCAAAACTCTCATTGAATTCAAAACTTATCGATTTTCTTTTCTCGATGTACTTTTCAAGGTCATCACTCATAGTTTCTCCTTAAATATTCAATCTTTCTGCTTTGAGCAACCCAGATTTCTTTTCTTGGAATTTTGTTCGTTTTCTTTGTAAATGCATTCGTAACTACTATCAAGTTGTTTTTCTGAAGGAAACACAACAACCTAAACGTATTCGAACCAAAATCGACTCGAATTTCCCAAAGATTATCGTGTCCAACCAGCTTCTTCAAGTACCGTGTGGGTGTTGGTTGAATGTCGCGGACAATCCGTAATACGAATGTAATTTTTTCAACAGTTTTGTCAGGTAAACTATCCAGGAAATCTTCAATTGGACTTTTACCCGCGTCAGTTTTATAGAATATAATCTTTTTCATTCAAAAAGTTAGCATATATGCGAACATTTTGAAAAAAGTATCGTTCCTAAATCTGTGTATAGTGGTATAGTAGTAGGGTAGCGAGCGGAACGCCCTTCTCCCTCATCCCTTCTCAAATATTAATAGTCATATACAACATCACCGCCACAATTGCCCAGCCAAACAGTGACTGCCACAACGGAATTCGGATGTCAGTGGTACGGTGTAGGTCTCGGATGGAATAGAGTAGGAGTCCCAGGGCAACGGGCAGGATGAATCCGTTGATGGTTCCCGCCCAGATGAGTAGCTGAACCGGACGCCCGACAATCAAGAGAATTCCAAGGGAGGTATAGACAAAACCGAGTATCCATTTGGATTCGTGCTTTTCGATGGATGGATGCCAGGTTTTTAGGAAACTGATGGATGTGTATGCGGATCCGATAACCGAGGTTATGGCTGCGGCCCACATGACGAGTCCAAAAAGAGTTTTGCCCATCGGACCAGCACCCAGTTCGAAAATACTGGCTGGTGGATTGCCCGGATCCAGTGTGAATCCCTTAGCTATGACACTCAATGCCGCCAAAAAGAGTACAATCCGCATTACTGAAGCTACTACAATGGCCTGAATGGATGCTTTTCTTATTTCAGGAAGGTGTTCTTTGCCCGAAATCCCCGAATCGAGCAGTCTGTGGGCTCCGGCGAAGCTGATGTAACCGCCCACGGTTCCACCAACTATGGTGATGATGGCCAGGAAGTCAATTTTTTCGGGGAATACGGCCTGTTTCAGAGCTTCTGCGTAAGGTGGGGCACCGGCAATCATTACGTAACAGGTGAGGGTAATCATAAGGAGTCCCATGACCTGCGTGAACAAATCCATCCAGCCTCGGAATGAAGGCCGTAAGAAAATCAATGTAACGATTCCGGCACTGATGATGGCACCGTATTCGATTGGAAGTGAGGTAAGGGCGTTGAGTCCGAGTCCGGTTCCGGACAGATTTCCGATATTGAATGCGAGTCCGCCGAAGACAATTGCAGCTGTAAGCAGGTATCCGCTTCCGGGCATAACCCGATTTGCGATTTGTTGTCCGCGCTCGCGGTGAGCACCGATAATTTGCCAGATATTGAGCTGTGCACCGATATCAAGAACTATGCTAACCAAAATCACAAATGCGAAAGCGGCTGCCAGTTGCTCGGTGAAGACGGCCGTCTGAGTCAGGAATCCGGGTCCAACAGCCGATGTGGCCATCAGAAAGACGGCTCCAAGTAACGGTGAACGTGGATTTTTGAGGATTGACGACATAGAGTCAATATAACAAAAGTTGCTTAACTATTTGAACCATCTCGAGGGAATCCGGGCTGTCGGAGTGAACGCAAAGGGTCTGAAAGTGAATAGGTCGGGATCCGTCAGTGGTTGGAACGGTGCCATGATGGAGCATCTGCCTCACCTGGATTTCGGCCTCTTCAGGGGTTAGAACGCTGCCGGGGACAGTGCGGGACTGTAGGGCGAGGGATGGGGTATAGCGCCGGTCCGCAAACGCCTCTTCCAAAACCACCAACCCCTGCCGCCGTGCCACGCTCCCCAAAACCGAGTCCGGAGGCGCCACCATAATCACCTTCCCGAAGAATTCAACCACAGCCTCAACCACAATCCGGGCAATCTCTTCGCTCGAAGCCGCATCATGATACAGCGCTCCGTGTGGCTTCACATGATGTACTTCAACACCACACTCCTCAGCCAAAACACGAAAGAGACCCAGCTGCTCCGATAACCATCCCCGTAGCAACCCAACATCTGCCGCCCTGCTGACCCTCCCGAACTGCTCCCGATCCGGATACCCCGGATGAGCCCCAATCCGCACTCCGTGTCGGACACAACCCTGCATCATGGCTCGCATCACTGACTCCGATCCCGCGTATCCGCCACAAGCAATATTCGCCATGTCGATGAACGGTAGGAGTTCCAGCTCCGGACCCAATTCCGAAACTTCGTCTTTTTCGCCCAAATCACAGTTTAAATATTTTCGCATTCTGTAATGTAGACAGAAAACTGAAAAGCGAAAACAGACTATATAGCCATCAAGCCAATGGGCCAGCAGTCGGGAACTGGAAGTTGTGAGTTGAGACACGGTGATGTATTTTTACCTTACCCCTGACCAGCCAACTCCCCATTTCGCTCACTTCGTTCACGATTTTCGCTACATTACATTTCACGATCTACGAGCAAAGACTTCGTGCTGTGAGCACTTGTGTTTGCTCTACACTCCCTACTATCTCAAATATGATATTCATACTTATATTCATGACATTACTTTCAGCTTCGGATAAATCGTTAATGACAATCAATCCCTCCGATACAAAAATCCAGATTATGGGCCGACACGAAGTGTTGTCGGACGGATCTGTATCTTTTGGGGCTTCTGGAGTGTCGTTTTTTGTTCGATTCTCGGGATCGCGGCTGGAAGTGGATCTGTCGGACGAGTTTCGTGACGGGGTGTCGTATAACTGGTTCACAGTGATTGTAAATGGACAAGAATCGCATCGATTTCGCACCATGCAGGGCGTCTCACGGTATACGTTAGTCGAGGATGCAGGCGAAGGACAACACGATGTGATTCTGATCAAGGCCACTGAGGGAGCTAATGGACGCAACGCGATTTCGGCGTTTCATGCTGAGGAGTTTCATCAGGCGCCAGAGTTACCCCAAAAGCGCATTGAATTTATTGGGGACTCGATAACCTGTGGAATGGGAGCCGATGAGCGGGAACTATCATGTGGACAGTCTGAGTGGATGGATCAACACACTACCTGGAACAGTTACGCCGTTCGTGTTGCTCATGAACTGAATGCGCAGTATATGCTTACGGCGGTATCGGGGATGGGTATGCACCGGAACTGGAGTACTCCGGATCCGATTATGCCCGATCGATATGCATCGATTTATTCCGATCCACAAGACACTAAAACTCGTTGGGACCACTCGAAGTATCAGGCTGATCTAGTTGTTGTTGCCCTTGGATCCAATGACTTCTCGGACGGTGATAAGCCGGATCCGCGTCCTGCTCCGGTAGAATCGGAGTTTAAGGATCAATACAGACGATTCCTGAATCACATAAGAGCAATATATCCTAATGCGCAGATACTGCTACTCAATTCACCAATCCTGGAGGAGCACAAAAACGAAATATTGTCTACCTGGCTGCATGACCTGAAATCTGAGTTGCATCAAAGCGGTGACACCAACATCGATGTATTTGAGTTCACCAAGCGTTATCCAAGCGGTTGCACCGGACATCCTTCTATGGGAGAACATGAACAAATGGCAGCAGAGTTGATTTCAATCATTAAACTTTAATCTCAATCTGCTGATATTGGCTTTGCCGTGAGAAAGATGCTTCGCATGAGAACATTGGCTACGCCAAGAGAAAAAGTGAAAAAAGCATCCTACCGCTCGCTGCTCCCTGCTCCCCGCTATGCAATTTTGATATCCTTTACCTGCATCTGAAGTGTTGTTCGGCCATTCCATGTGTTTTCATCAATGGTGTAAGCCATACTGAATGAGGTTCCATTGTCTTTGGATTCCAGAATTGATTCGTAGAAACTTCCCAGATTGAAACCAATGGCGTCGAATGGCAAACTAGCAGGCTGAACACCATTTTGGGCTACCCGAAGTTTTAGGTGATCTTTCCCTACTTTCGAGGGTGTTCCAATGACCTTCAGATTGTTACTTACAAATATGGGTTTGGAATTGTTAGGTCCGTAGGGTTCAAACTGATTCAAAATCTTCCAGAAATTGTCGTTGATGTCGTGCAGATTCACTTCGGCATCTATCAACAATTCAGGTTCAAAGTCTTCGTCTCCTAGTCTTTTTTGAACGATTTCGTTGAATCGCTTACGAAACGCATCGAACTGGGCTTCATCCATGGTTAATCCGGCAGCATATTCGTGTCCACCGAACTGAATCAGAAGATCTTCGCATTCCTTTAGAGCGTTGTAGATGTTGAATCCCTTAATGCTTCGGGCGGACCCTTTAATTTTGCCATCCACGGTACTCAACATCACAGCCGGACGACAGTATTGATCTACAAGTCTAGATGCCACGATTCCTATTACTCCCAGGTGCCATTCCGGATCGTGAAGCACCATACAGGCGCACATATCCATATCAATAGCCTCGACCATTTCAACGGCTTTGTCCATTGTCTGGGAATCGGTCTTCCGCCGACGTTGATTAATGGATTCTAGTTCTGAGGCGTATAATTTTCCTTCTTCATCAGTCTCGGCGATCAACAGTTTGAGTGCGGTCGTAGCATCTCCCATTCGTCCTGCAGCATTGATTCGCGGACCAATTGAAAAAACGATATTCGAAGTACTGATACGTCCGATTTCCATCTTGATCTGATCCAAAAGCGCACGAACACCAACGCGTGGATTGGCATTGATCATTTTGAGTCCTTCGCGCATCAAAATGCGGTTCTCGTCAATTAACGGAACGATATCCGATGCGATTGAAATCGCAACAAGGTCCAGATATTCGTAGGCATGGCTCTGCGGCAACCCTAATTTGGTAAGAGTTGCCTGTACCAGTTTGAATCCAACTCCGGCACCTGACAAGCCGTCAAAGGGATAGGTACAATCGGGTCGTTTTGGATCCAGTACAGCAATAGCATCCGGAATCACATCACCCGCCGTATGGTGATCGCAAATTATCAGATCAATACCTTTGGATCGGGCATATTTGGCTTCTTCTACTGCGGTTATTCCACAGTCGACAGAGACAATCAGATCCACTTTATTTTCAACTGCGAATTGAATGCCATCTTCGCTGATTCCATAACCCTCTTTGAAACGGTGTGGAATATAATGATCTACTTTTACGCCAAATTTTTTCAGAAAACTGTACACGACTGCTGTGGCGGTGGTTCCATCAACGTCATAGTCGCCGTACACCACAACTGAGTGTCCAGATCGGACAGCATCTGCCAAACGGGTGGCAGCTTTTTCCATATCCTTCATCAGGTATGGATCATACAACTCACTCAGGTCGGGGCGAAAAAAATGTTTTGCTTGTTCATAGGTGGTAATACCGCGTAATGCAAGCAATCGCGCGATGGTTCCGGAGGCCTGAGTGGACAACTTCGAGCCAGACTTACCATTCGATTGTCCGAATAGTGCTTGTCTGAGTGAATCCACAGCTCCGCCATCGACGGGATCGGCATAGACCCATCGGAATGACATAGTATTCTTGTATTATTTATTCTTATTAACATCGATGTGGTAAGTGGCGGTCAAACCAGCGTACCGACGCTTCGCCTAAGCGAAACTTGAAATAACAATTTAATAATATGAGTGGTTAAATCAATGTAAGTTTATGTGAACTATGTGTAATTTAATGTGGAAAATGTGTAACAATCGATTAATTTCGATTTTTTGGATGTAAGGGAAAACTACAAATATGAAACCGGGAAAATCTGAGTTGGATAGCACGGGAGAAAAAGACGAGTCTGGCATACAATTTGGTCAATTCGCCGGGTCCATAGTGGTATCTATCCAGGGTCAACCCGGATCTTTTCATCATATAGCTGCCCGAAAACTATTTGGTGACGTTGAGTTTTTATACAGGGACTCTTTTAGAGAGGTATTTGAAGATTATCGTGCAAAAAAGGCGAATTTCATCCTGATTGCGATTGAAAACTCGATTGCCGGATCCATTATTTACAACTACGATCTTATTTCAAAATATAGAGTTCCAATTATTGCCGAAGTTTATGAACACATCGCTCAGCATTTGATTGCTCATCCGGGTGTGGAACTTGCTTCGATAAAAGAAGTCTGGTCTCATCCAATGGCCATTGAACAATGTCGGGAATTTCTGAAGGATTTACCTGTATTGATCGTTGAAAAAGCCGACACTGCCGGATCCGTTCGGGAAATGATGGAGCTTGGACGTAAAGACGTTGCTGTAATATCAAGTGGATACTCCGCAGAGTTATATGGAATGAACATATTAAGACCGAGTATCCAGACCGATCCAAATAACTACACCCGTTTTCTGTTGATGTCGGATGCTGATGTGCGTCCTGTTGAATCTAATGAGTACAAAACGAGTTTATGGTTTGGAGTCCCGAATATAGCCGGAAGTTTATTACGGGTGTTGGAAGTTCTGGACAAACACCAGGTAAACATGACCAAACTGGAATCTCGTCCACGACCAAACACCGTTTGGGCCTATGACTTCTTTGCTGATGTGTCGATGGATGGCAAGGCGGAGTCTGGGAAGGCTGTTATTGCGGAGCTCCAGAAGAAATGTGAGTTTATTGAGGTATTGGGAGTATATGGTGAGCCTTGAAGTAAACGGAAAACGGTAAACTGTAAACTGCCCATCCCTACCAACTCCTTCTACAATTTTAACTTACGAAGCAACTTTTTTGCAATAATGATGGAAATATGATTTGGGTCGAATGAAGGCGGTAGAAAGAAGATGGGCTGTTTACAGTTTACCGTTTACAGTTAACTGATAACTGTTTATATTCGGGTCTATTATATGCGTAGTAGACAATTAAAATCATACCCATCAACACCATGAAATTCAGTGTTTCCAGCGGAGAGTTAGTCAAAAGTTTGTCGGCTGTGGTCGGTGCTGTTCCAAATAAAGCAACCATGCCTATTCTCGAAACAGTACTATTTGAATGCGAAGATGGTAAAGTAAAATTATGCGCGACCGACCTCGAGGTTTCTATAGTTGAATACGTTGATGCCGATATCATTTCTGAGGGATCAGTAGCTGCACCGGCTCGTCGTTTGCTCGAAACATTACGCCAACTTCCAGACATCCCGGTTCTTTTCGAAGTCGATGAAAAAGGGAACGTAAAGTTCAAGACCGACAAAGGTAATTACAAGCTTGCCGGTGAAAAAGCTGCCGACTTCCCTGCCATCCCTTCATTAGAAGACGGTCAACTGATCAAAACTTCGACCGAATCTTTGACCAGAGCTATCCAAAAAACGAGTTTTGCAGTTTCTAACGACGATCTTCGTCCTGCAATGATGGGGGTTTACTTCCAAATCGGGGCTGAAGAAAGTAAAATCGCAGCAACCGATGGACATCGTCTGGTTCGTCTGATTAAACGCGATCTTACTGCTTCAAAACCTGTGAATTTTATCGTGCCCCAAAAAGCACTGAATCTGGTGATCAAGGCTCTTGATGGAATCGACTGCGAATTGACGATCTCACGCGAACATGCTCGTTTTCGCTCCGGAAATACAATGGTAATCACACGACTCATAAACGAAACATACCCGAACTATGAGAGTGTAATTCCACGCGAAAACGACAAAGAACTTAAGGTGAACCGTGATCAGATGCTTGCTACCGTAAAACGAGTAGCGATCTTTTCAAGCTCAACTACTCGCCAAATCCGCTTGCAACTTCGTGCAGATGAGTTAATGATCGCAGCTGAGGATATTGATATGTCCAGCGAAGCTAAGGAATCGATTTCTTGTGAATACTCAAGTGAGGACATGGAAATCGGATTCAATGCACGTTACCTGAGTGATGTACTTGGGAATATCGATGATCCCGAAGTTCTGTTCGAGTTTTCAACTCCTAACCGAGCTGGAATCGTTCGACCTTCCGTTCAGGATGAAGACGAGGATATGCTGATGCTGGTCATGCCTGTGATGTTGAACAGCTACTCCTGATAAGCATTAACAACTAAATTAAAGCTCCTCATGAAGTTCTCTTGAGGAGCTTTTTTATTTAAAGAAGATTAAACTGGCTTAAGTAAACAGAAATGCACTATCCCAAGTTTGAGGGATTTTTCAATCTGAAATCCGGTGCGCTCGAATAGCTGCTCACTTTCAGACTTGTTCCAGAAGTTGATACCACCGATTCCCGTTAATTTTTGCATTGCACTTCCGATAATGGTCTCTGCACGAAGCAGGTACATAATGAACATACGCCCATCTGATTTCAGGACTCTCCGAGCCTCGTAAAGGGCTTTAACCGGATCACCAAATTCATTTAAGGATCCACCCATAACCAATCCATCGAATGAACCCGAGAAAAAGGGAAGATTCTCGGCATTGGCCTGTAGCAGAAACACTTCCGCTTTTTCGGAAGCAGATTTTTCTCGGGCCTTTTTGAGCATTGGGAGTGAAAAATCCAATGCTACAACAGCAGCCCCCGGTTCTTTGAGGGCAATGGTTCTGGCATACAGTCCGGTTGAACAACCAAGATCGAGATATCGCTCACCAGACTTTGGGGCGAACCAGTCCAAGAGTCGTTGCTTCTCGTCTTCAATAGAAAATTCTTCTCCCGAAATCAGTTTAATAGAGTGATTACGCCAGTAGTCTTCGTACGCATCTGCAGTGAGGCTGAAAAAATTAGACGACTGCGCGAGTGTTGTGTTTGGGATGTCGTCCCCAAGTAGCTCAATGATATTCTTTTTGACTACATATTCGTCGCCTTTAGATGAACCAATGCTCCCGTTGAATCCAGAATCGAGGTGTGCAATGTGAGCTGGTACGGCGATTTTAGAATCGTCATGTTTCGGTGAGCGTAAATGGATTTCAGGTCGTTTCATAGTCTGTGTTTGTTCAAATTGACACCTCTCATACGAACCAATTAACCAAAAGATAACAGGAATCGTTGTGAAATAAATTCAGATTTTGCAAGGATTTCAGACTTCGGGACTCTTACTAGTACACCTTTTTCTTGTTGTCGCATCCATGTCCCGTCTACAGAACTACGAATTTCCCTTCGCCCGATATCCAGGTGTCAGGAATGCATTGATATTGATGCTTGGAGTAGTTATTGCTCGAGAAACAGGGTTTTCGCCAGGGATTTACGTTCTTATGACGTGTTGCACGGCTTTTTGGGTCCTTTTGGTTTTTGAAAGGAGATCTATCAGTCTGTGGATGGTACACGTTTTGAATGCGATGAGCCTCGCGATGATGCTGCTTTTGGGTATGGAAATGTGGGTGAATCATGAAGCTACGACAGATTCTGTCCGCACTATGTATGATGGACTATCCGGAATAAATGTTGAAATGTCCGGGGTCGTATTAACCGTGGATGTGAATCCGAATGGAATGCACTCAGTGGAAATGGAAACCGATTCGCTATTTATGAACAAGTCACTAAAATGGCGTTCTCGAATTCAGTTTCGTGGAGATCCTTCTCGCGCAAAGGGCATTGAAACACTTCGGATGGGTGACAGGGCGCGTGTACGTGTAAATCTGAGAGACTATCCGATGATGAGGAATCCGGGTGGATTTAATGTGGCCGAGTGGTTGGAGACGAAGGGAATTCAGGGAACGGGTTTCCTGACTGAAGTCTTAACCCGAGTTCCTGATTCAGATCGCTGGACCTGGATTTGGTGGCGTGCAAAATTTCACGAACGTATTGAGGAATTGGTTGCTATCCATTATCAGCCGATTCTCAAAGCAATACTTTTGGGTGATAAATCAGGACTCGAAAACGCCACCAAAACCGAATTTTCAAGAGCGGGGCTTTCTCATGTGATGGCTGTTTCTGGTATGCATGTTGGATTCATTCTAATGCCAATTTGGCTCATTATTCCTCTCTTTTGGGCCAGTAAAACGGGTCGACCGCTCGGGCTGCTGATTATCATCGGAATTTTACTAGGATATGCTGGACTCACTGGATTTTCATCGTCGGTCAGTCGGGCATCGATAACAGCCGCATTACTTGCATTCGGGAAGTTATTTCAGCAGAATCGTGATTCGGTTAACACAACGGGTGTCGCCGCACTGGTTATTGTAGTGTATAATCCCGGATCTATGTTTCAGATTGGATTTCAACTTTCTTTTTGCGCCGTAATGGTGATACTGGTTCTGGCCCCAGTTCTTGCAGATGTACTGCCTAAAGATATCAGGTTTAGCTGGAAGGGGACGTTGATACAATTCATTGGGATATCGACCATGGTTCAATTTGGATTATTTCCCATACTAGCGACCACGTTTGGGGAGTTTTCCATCGCTGGACCTTTGGCAAATATGCTCGGTGTTCCCTTGACACAATTGTTATTTCTTTGGTCGATGTTTGCTTTGCCGGTTTCGTTCTTGTTACCCGTTTTTGATACCTGGATAATGCTTCCTGCCGAATGGATTGCTAAAGGGTTGCTTAAGGTTGCAGCTTTCGTGGGTAATCAGGACTGGGCCTGGGTAAAAGTGTATACTCTGCCCAATATATTGCCTGGAATATGGGTCATGCTGATCGGATTACTTGGTTCAATACGTATATCTGAACTTCGATGGAAATGGCTTGGATTGGTACTTGGGATGATTTTGATTTCTGGGATTAGTGAAGCGATAAACTTTAAACGACATCAAGAGTTGGAGGTCAGGGTTTTGGATGTTGGGCAGGGTGATGCTACGATTGTTCGGTGTCCTTCAGGGCAGGTAATTTTGGTCGATACTGGAGTGTGGTCGCCGGGATATGACTCTGGGAAGTCGGTAATTTTACCCGAACTCAAGGCGTTGGGAGTGAGTAAGATTGATGCGGTTATTTTGTCTCATCCTCATGGGGATCATGTAGGGGGGATGTTATCGCTGCTTGAGAATATTGAAGTGGGGCGTATTTACCAGTCGGATTTTGAATATGGATCGGGGCTATTCAGGGGGTACATGATTGCGGCGGAGCGTGTCGGGGTACAGGTGGTGAGTGTGGAACGCGGGGATGTGGTACGGGAATGTGCGGAAGCACCGTTTTTGGTTTTGCACCCGGGTGATGGAGATTATGGGGATGATCCGAATGCCTGGTCGGTAGTTTTGAAGCTTATATTTGGTCAGACATCATTTCTTTTCACTGGTGATGCGGAACAGGTAGCCGAGAATGAAATGGTGTCTCGATTCGGGGTAGGATTGAAATCCGACTGGCTGAAAGCCGGGCATCATGGAAGTAAGACAAGTTCTGGAGAAGAATTTTTAAATCGGGTCGGAGCCGAACATGTTGTGGTTTCATTAGCATATAAAAACCGATACAACCATCCACATCAAATTGCGACACAAAGACTGCTGTCTCAGTCCCATAAAATAAAATACACCAGCCTCGATAGAGGGCTGGTGTATGTATCAGACGGACAAAAAATCAGATTACTAGACTGGTAATCAGGATTTGTCGAAATAGTAACGAATACCTAATCCGCCATTCCCGGAAAACGTGGTAGAGGGAGCAAGGTCTAAAATAGGTACTACTTCGAAGAAAATCTCTAGTGGATCATTTTGGAAGTAGTAACTAACCCCGACAGGGATTCTAATACCAACTGCTCCATCTTCACCACCCAGAACTCGCGCTCCAACTCCATAATAGAAAGGAAGTCGGCCTGTTTCTACTTCAAAAACATCAAACTTATGTCGTAAGTAGTCAGCATGGGCATGAAAACTCGAATGTCGACCAAGTGACCATGCCACTCCAAAATCGAGTGCGTTATTGCCTCCCAGATAGTATTTAGCACTAAGTCCAGTTGGTTCGCCGATAATCAAACCTAGACCAAAGTCACCGGATGCAGTTTGTGCTTTGGCGTGGTTAATACCAAGTACTATTAAAAAAACAGGAAGAATAAGCCATTTGGAAATCGTAGATAAACGTTTCATATCGAAAATATTTAGTGTATGTGTTTTGTATTGTATCCCGGATGATGCGCTATGCGGTATAGTTTACAAACGTGTAAACTATTGAATTCGTACATAATACAGGTTTCCAAACTACGAACCACTAAGGTAAAACGTCTTTATTTTTGCCTGAAATTTGATTGAGCTGCATTGTGAGTATCGGCTTCAACGTGTTTCCTGTCTCGATGTGCAACTGCTTCTGCAACGTCAAAGAAGAACTTTTCAGAGCCAATATTGTCCATAATGCCACTTTGTTTGAGCATGTCTCGAACGGGACCTATTGCTCCAGCAACTGCCAGTTTTATGTTCTGGGAGTGAAGTTGCTTGATCAACTCTTCGAGTGCGTGGATTCCGGTAGAATCCAGGAAGTTAATGGATGAAGCGTCAAGGATAAAACAAGCTGGTTTAGGATCTCGAAGTTTAATCAGAGCGGTAGATTGATCCAGAAACGCATTACTGCTTGCAAAATAAAGTGGTGAATCGAATCGGAATATGACCAAATCCGGGTCTGTCTTTGCTTCTTGATAACGGTCGAGATTTCGGTAATTATCGGAATTTCCCAGTCTTCCTAATTCAGCTGTGTGTGGTTTGGTTGTGTTATAAATGACAATCACCAGGCTCATGATTACCCCCAATGCAATTCCGTCCTCGATTCCAAGGAACAGAGTGGCTGCGAAGGTGATGAGGAGAAGGGCAAGATCGCGTCGATCGGTATGCCATAGATGTTTCATAGCATTTACATCGAAAAGTGTTGAAACAGCAACAATGATGATAGCTGCGAGGACGCTTTTGGGCAAGAAATAGAACAAGGGAGTTAAGAACGCGACAGTAAGAGCGACCAAAATCGCACTAATGATTGCAGCAAGAGGAGTTTCGGCACCTGCCTGATTGTTTACGGCAGTTCTGGATAGTCCACCTGTGACCGGAAACGATTGAAAGAATGCACCACCGATATTGGCTGCTCCAAGTCCAATAAGCTCTTGATTGGAATCAACTTTATACTGTTTTTTGTTCGCAATAGCCTTTGCAATGGCTATCGATTCCATATAGCCGACAAGTGATATGACCAGCACAACTGGAATAATCTGGGTCAGATCATCCATCGAGAATGCAGGTACAGTTAGTGATGGGAATCCCACTGGTACTGTACCTACGATGGCTACTCCAAGTGTCTCTAGACCAAGTATACTAACAATCGCCGTACCGATTATAACAACAACAAGTGCAGAAGGGAATGCCTTTTTCCATGACCTAATAGCGATGATCGTCACTACGGAACCTATTCCGATGAGCGCAGTTGGAATGTTTAATGTGCCGAGCTGTATTACTGCAGTGTACAAAGTTTCAAGTACCGGCATTGAGCCGGGCATGTCGAGCCCCAGAAGACTTTTGATCTGACTTGCACCAATAATGATTGCTGCGGCCGATGTAAATCCACTAAGAACTGGATGAGAAAGGAAATTAACCAGGAATCCCATCCTGAAGGCGCCCATCATAAGTTGTACGACCCCAACACCGAGCGTAGCCAGCAAGGCCAATTGGATAAATCGATCAGAACCAGGTTCTGCTATTGCTCCTATTCCGGCAAAAACGATCAGAGAAACCATTGCAACCGGACCGACTGCAAGTTCTCTGGAAGTACCAAAAATTGAGTACAGAATCAGTGGAATTGTAGAGGCATATAGACCATAAACGGGCGGGAGTCCGGCTAGAACGGCATACGCCATTCCCTGAGGGATCAACATAACTGCTACAGTAATCCCCGCAGTTAGATCGCCTTTAAGAAAATTTGATTTATACGATGGGAGCCATGATAAAATGGGGATCCACCGAGTCAAGGAAGTGGAAGTTTGCATGGTATTGGCTGGATAACCAGCAGTTTAAAAGGGAGAAGTTGAATAGATGAGAAAAGGAGGTGCGGGAGTAGTCGGCTCCCGTACCTTGTGTTATCTATGGAGTTATCTAAATCGATTAGGCATTTGTGGCTACTAATGCCTCATAATTTTCGAACTTATCATCTACGAACAGAACGTCTAATCCTGCGCGTTGTAGATAAGCGGCGGCAACGGCTGAACGCCCACCAGCCTGACAATGAACAATAAGTTTTTTGTCGCGTGGAACTTCATTCACTCGTACGTGCAAGCGGGTGTGTGCAATGTTCTGAGCACCTGGGATGTTACCGAGGGCAAATTCAGTTGCCTTACGAACATCAAGAACGGCATATTCAGACTCGTTGGCCAAGTCTTTGACATCTTCGAATTTGTATGCTTTCATGGATGTTACTTCGCCGCCATTTTCTGAATATAATTCAAGGTCAGCAGGAGTGATGTAACCAACAACATTGTCGAGACCAATACGAACCAGATCAATTACCGCTTCCTGAACCTGATTATGCTCAACCACCAGATACATTTGTTCGGTTTCTTCAACATAAGAACCAACAATGGTATTAAACTGCTTGTTTAATGTGGAAAGCAAGGATCCGGGCAGATGCATTGCAGCAAAAGCTTCTTTGGTGCGTGTATCAATGATGACGCTGTCTTTCTTAGAAACCATGTTCTTGATTTCAAGCTGTGACAAATGTTTTGGGTTCGGTAGTGACCCCAGGACTTTTGGTCCAAGCTTGTTGTCTCGTTTCATTCTGGCGAAATACATCGGAGGCTCAGGTTGTCCATCTAGGATGAACTTAACAAAGTTGTCTTCACTGGATGATGCACGAATAGACTGGTTGAAACGTAACTCATAGCCTACAGTGGACTCTGGAATTGCTCCCAGAGCTTTTCCACAAGCTGAACCCGCACCGTGACCAGGCCAGATTTGCATATACTCAGGTACTTTTTTGAAATCTTCAACGGTCTTGAACAGACGACGAGCAGATGGTTCCATGTTCCCAGTGTGACCAGCAGCAGACTCTAGAAGATCTGGACGACCAACGTCACCAACGAAAACAAAATCACCCGTTGCGATTCCCAATGGCTCGTCGGCAGCAGCACCGTCGGTTACAAAATAACTTAAGTGTTCTGGAGTGTGTCCAGGTGTATGCCATGCTTTGAAACGAATGTTGCCAATTGAGAAGGTATCACCGTCTTTCAGTAATTGATAGTCGTAATTACTGTCATTTAACCATTCATACTTCCAGTCTTTGTCGCCTTCATCACTGGCGTATACTTTAACTCCACGTTCTGCCAATTCACGTAGTCCGGACAGATAATCGGCGTGGATGTGTGTATCAGCCGCAGCAACGATTTTGAGATTTTCTTTAGCCGCAATTTGTATGTACGTGTCGATGTCGCGCATCGGATCAATAACCAATGCTTCGCCATTTTTTTGACATCCAATGATGTATGAATACTGTGCCAGTTTTTCATCAAAGATTTGTTTGAAATACATAATGTTCTCCGTAGTTGTTTTATTTTTAATACTCTTTTAAGTCCCTTAATGGGGTAGTTTGTGCATTAATTTACCGTAAACCCATGTTCCAGCAACCGCGAACACGATGGGTACGATAAAAATGAACAGTCCTGATCCCAAAAGGGTGAACAGTGGTGCTGGACACGCACCGACCATAGCCCAGCCAAGTCCAAAAATCGATCCACCGATGATATAACGTCTCCAGGTGGTCGAATCTTTAGGTGCAATGACGATTGGGTTGCCATCAATGTCTTTTACATTAAAACGCTTGATCAGCTGTATAGAAATCATTCCTACAAAAATGGCTGATCCAATAATTCCATACATGTGAAAGGACTCGAACAGGAACATTTCCTGAATCCGAAACCAAGATACTACTTCAGACTTCACCAGAATAATTCCGAAGAAGACACCAAAGATTAAATAACGAATAATTTCAGAGATTTTCATATTAACAGTTGAATTAGAAGGTCTTTAAATAATTAATTTTGTTGATCTGGACTACAATAAAGCTGGTAAGATGAAATAAGTCATCAATAGTCCACCAATGAAGAATCCGATCACAGCTATCAATGAACCAATCTGTAGGTTTGCAAGCCCTGAAATGGCATGTCCTGAAGTGCAACCTCCTGCGTATCGAGTACCGAATCCAATCAGGAATCCACCAACTGCCAAAATGATGATGCCCGAAGTGGTTCCAAGCATTTCCCAGTTAAAGATTTCAGATGGGACAAAACCTGTAAAATCAGTTACACCCATATTGGCAGTTAAAAATGATTTTGCTCCTTCGGTTAATACAATGGGTTCGGGATTTGCGAAAAGATACCCGCCAATGAATCCACCTAGTACTGTACCAACAAGGAATACCATGTTCCAGGCACCATCTTTTTTCCAGTCGTATTTAAAGAATGAAATTCCAGCCGGAAAACAAGCCGCACAAACGTGACGAAAGTTGGATGAAAATCCAAAGGCTTTGTTTCCAAAGAAAAGTAATAAAGGAATAATGAGTCCAATCAGTGGTCCGGCAACATACCAGGGCCAGGGTTGTGTCAGTACTTCGGTCATGATGATTTATTTGGTATTGATTAATGTTATGAAGCAAAGATAATGATATTTGTTACTACTTGTCAATACAAGTTTGTATTTTTTTCTAATATGCCATGAAAGAAAGCTAATAAGAACTATTTATCGGCCTATTCAATATATTTAACCAGATATATGTTCGCTAAAATCAATATTAAACTTGTAGATACAGGTATTGCTTGTACTGAAAAAACGTAGTATATTTGATATGAACTCAAACCCTGTATTGACAAGTAATGATACAACAAGGCAAATCACTTCACGCGCAAATATCTGACTGGATCCTTGCTCAGATTGAAAACGGAACTCTAAAACCGGATCAAAAAATCCCTTCAGAGAATGAACTGGCGTCAAAGTTTGATGTCAGTAGGGTCACCGTCCGAAGGGCACTTCAAACACTTGAAAGCGAGTCTGTGATATACAGGTGTCAGGGATTAGGTTCTTTTGTAAGTGACTTCAGAAATCCACAAACGTTAATTAAACTCACAGACTTCAGTGAGGATATGAAAAAAGCTGGATTAAAAGCCTCTTCTCATGTTATAGCGTTTGTACAAGAACCCGCTACCAAAGCTCTGGCAGAAAAACTTGAAATAAAAGAGGGTCAATTGGTTGTAAGGGTCGATCGATTGCGTCTGGGGGATAATGAACCCATAGCATACGATATCACCTGGTTACCTATGAAGTACGGACAACTATTAGAGTCCGAATCACTGAATGTAAAGACGATCTATGACATTCTTGAAGTAGATTATGAGATTCCAATTCTGCGTGGGTCTTACAGAATCAGTGCAGAAAATGCTATGGGTGAAATTGCAGGATTCCTTAAAGTACCAAATGGAACTGCTTTAATGCTAATCAAACGTGCTTCCTATACTATAGGAGGAAAACCTGTTTATTATCAAAAACGATTCTACCGAAGTGATAAAGTTGTTTATGAAATGCTACTTGAACGTACAGATGGCGATTCACAACACCATGGTGCCCTTCCACTTAAGGAGTTTAATCCAATATTTGCATCATCTGAAGCGATCTAGTTTCTGAAAAGGTACTTCTAATTACATTTCTATCGTTAGAACCTAAGGCATTGACTACATAACAATTTCAATTTAGATTGTAACGTTTATCGCTTCAGATACTCTATAAGAAAGTAAAAGGCTCAGTCCTTAACATTTATTAGTCGAGTTTATGCCCCTGAGCCTCCAGTTTAATATTTTCTCGTTTTTCCTGATACTGGCAGCTGTAGCAGTAGCTGCAATCTCTGTATTGTTGATTCGGAAGGAAGCTAAAGCGAGCAAGATCTTTGGAATACTGCTTGCTGTAGTTGGTGTCTGGGCATTTGGGTATGGTATCGAGCTAATGCATGACACACTGCCAGAAATGCTTTTCTGGATAAAAGTAGAGTACATCGGCGTTGGGTTAATTCCAGCTTTGTGGTTTCTGTTCTGTGTTTCATATACTGGTCATGATGAATGGCTGACCCCAGGTAGGATCGCTGCAGTTTCCGCATTACCAGTTGTGACCGTACTAATGGTCTGGACTAACGAGTTTCATTATTTGCACTACGCGTCAGTATCCGTGGATACAATAAGTGGTCCGTTTCCCTTACTCGATTTTGAGGAGGGTCCCTGGTATTGGATTCACACCCTGTATTTCTATGTTTTGTTGCTTTGGGGGACCTATTTGCTCCTACAAAACTACAGATCTGCCGACCAACTGTTTCGGAGCCAAACCCTTACTGTACTCCTTGGAGCGATGATACCATGGGCAGTAAATCTCATGTATTTACTGGGATATAAACCATTCTCTCATTTAGACCTCACTCCATTTGTGTTTTCTTTAACTGGTACCGTGATTGCCTACGGATTACTACAATTTCGTTTGTTTGACATCATTCCGGTTGCACGTGACAGACTCGTAGAAAATTTACCAGACGGGGTAATGGTAATTGACGATGATGATAGAGTAGTTTATAGCAATAGGGCACTTTTGAATTTTATCTCGGATGGAGGTAAGGGCTTAGTTGGGCAAAAATATTCAGAGGTATTGTATCAGTTTAAATTTGATCAGGACCTGGATTCATTAAATCGCACCAGTGTGTTGAATGCCCGGTTAAAACAGGGTGCCGAAGTATTGAATTTTGAAATTGCGGTTACGCCTATTCAGGAATCACGAGGATTGAAGGCTGGTAAAATTCTGTATTTCCATAATATCACTGCGCTGAAAAACAACCAGAGGGAGCTTGAAACCGCAAGACTCAAAGCCGAGGAGAGTGATCGATTAAAGACCTCATTCCTGGCTAATATGTCTCATGAAATCCGAAATCCAATGAATGGAATCCTAGGGTTTGCGGGCTTTATGAAGGATGAATCGATCTCTACGCAAGAACGCATTCGATATGCAGAAATCATTGAAAAGAACGCCCAACATTTGATGAATATCATTAACGATATCATCGATATTTCAAAAATTGAGTCCGGACATGACCAGGTCAAATACGAAAATATGTCCGTTTCTGAATTGATGAACGATTTAAGTACGTTTTTTTATGAGCAAGCAACCGCCAAGGGATTATCAATTCATATAGTATCTGCAGTAGGGCGAGACAGTGATTATATCATAACGGATCCTCAAAAAATCCGTCAGATCTTGGTAAATCTGATTAATAATGCGATAAAGTTCACTGATTCAGGCGATATTACCGTTAGAGCCAGGAAAGCTGGTAACGAACTTATTTTTAGTATCAGGGACACCGGAATTGGTATAAGTACTAAAGAAATAAGTGGTATATTTGAACGATTCAAGCAATCTTATGAGAGTAAGAACAAAACTTATGGCGGAACAGGCCTGGGTTTGTCCATCTCAAAAGCGTACGCTGAATTATTAGGAGGCAAAATAGACGTACAATCCGATCTTGGAAAAGGAAGTACCTTCATTTTGACCGTACCACACTACCCGGCCGACAGACTTGAAACGATTGAAGAAGCAGAAGAAATGAAAGACAGAAATTTTGTAGAACCCGATTGGTCCGGAAAAACAATTCTTATTGCTGAAGATGAGCCTGTTAACATGATGTACATCAAAATAGCGCTCAAGAACACAAAAGTTACCTTGATTTCTGCAGAAACCGGACTGGATGCGGTAAACCAATTTGAGGCCAATCCTAATGTTGACCTTATTTTGATGGATATTAAAATGCCTGAAATGGACGGATTTGAAGCTTCTCATCTAATTCGTAAACAGAATAGCACCGTTCCAATTATAGCCCTTTCCGGTCACGCATTGGTAGAACAAAAAAAACTGGACCAATCCGGTTTTTCTGATTTGATTTCCAAGCCAGTAAAAAAAGTCGACCTCATCAATGGTATAGATCGCTGGATTCGTGGGTAAATTCAGATTCCCTTTCTAAGCAGGTACTCTTTTTTGTTCGATGGCCCTGGCTATAACTTCTCCATGATAGCGTGAGTTTTCAATGAACCACTTACTTGTGTGGAGTCCGCCACAGACAACTCCTGCCAGATACAACCCATTTACGTTTGATTCCATCGTGTGATCGTCATATACCGGCGTTTTGAATTCGTCATCATGAAATTGGATCCCGGCTTCTTCAAGTAATGAAAAATCAGGTTCGTATCCTGTCATTGCCAGAACAAAATCATTTTCTATGGTGATCTCACCCGATGGAGTGTTCAACGTGACTGTCTTTTCTTCAATACGACTTACGGTTGTTTTGAAATAGGATTTAATCTCACCTTCTTTAATGCGATTCTCTATGTCAGGCTTGACCCAATACTTGACAGACTTTTTGATTTCAGAATCCCGAATTACCATTGTCACTTCTGAACCACAGCGATAAGTTTCTAATGCAACATCCACGCCCGAATTTCCTGCACCGATTACTAAAACTTTCTGAAAAGCATAAGGATGTGGTTCGTCGTAGTAGTGCTTTACTTTCGGCAAATCTTCTCCAGGTACACCCATCAGGTGAGGATCGCTGTAGAATCCACTGGAGAGTATAACGTACTCACTTCGATATTCACCTTTGTCTGTGGTTACCAGGAAATCACCCTCTTGTCCCACGATCGATACTACTTTTTCATAGAGCTGAATGGGTAACTGGTAGTGAGACGTCACCCTCCGATAGTACTCGAGTGCTTCCCGCCGTGTAGGTTTTACATTGTGTGATATGAACGGGATATTGCCAATTTCAAGACGATCGGAAGTTGAGAAGAATGTCATATTTACCGGATAGTGGTAAATAGAATTGACCAAGGCACCTTTGTCGATTATTCGAAAAGGGATTTCCCGTTGTTTAAGTGCTATACCACATGCAAGTCCTACAGGACCGGCACCTATAATTGTTACCATATCGTCGAATTTTTGGCGAGATCATGTCTCGTTTCCATGATTTATGAAAGAAATTAAGAAAAACTGTGTCCGAAACCCTGTATTTTTTGGGTATGAATACTATGAAAACACAGATCAATGGACAAACGTTTATCCTGAGGCCTGCCAAAGAGGCCGATATTCGGTTGATGTCAGATATTATCAACACTGTATTTGATGAGTACGGATGGACCTTCGTAGAAACAGATGAGCTTCCGGACTTTGTGTTTTACGAATCTCACTACTCCAATCCAGAGCGCGCCTTACTCTTTGCGTTGACTGATGAAAAAGATAATGTAATCGGGAGTATTGCTGTGAAAAGCGGGGGCCGGGGGCCCTATTTGAGTAGGGTTTATCTGATGGCAGAGTATCGTGGCTTCGGACTCGGTAAATGGATGACCAGCCAGGTAATGGAGTTGGTTAAGAAGCGCGGATTCGACTCGATTCATTTATGGACCGACACTCGGTTTGTTGATGCACACCGCATGTACGAGCGCCTCGGGTTTCGCATGACCGGAGAGATTCGTTCGCTACACGATGTGAATCGGAGTTTCGAGTTTAGGATGGAGTCTGAGTTGTGAGGGCGTAAGCCCGGGAGTATGACTTAGCGTGGCCGGATGTGTTGTTGAAGTATGACCGCGGTGTGCTGCGCCTGGCGGGAAACTCCGTCGGAGATTTGGTGTCGGCATGAGAATCCGTGCGCGTTTAGTAATGCTGTCTCTTCGAGAGCCCTTACTTTAGGGAAAAGTGTCAGTTCACCAATTTTCATAGACACTTCGTAATGGTCTTCTTCGTAGCCGAAACTACCTGCCATGCCACAACATCCGGTTTTGAGTTCAACGGGTTTGAAACCCGCTCCTTTGAAAGTCTCAATCAATGGTTTTGTTCCGACAAGTGACTTTGCATGACAATGCCCATGTACATGTACTTCCAGTCCCCGTGCCTGAAATAAAGCCGTATCCTCTGGATGTTGTTCGAAATGATTAGCGATGAACTCTTCGAACATGAAGGTTTTGGTAGCAAGAGCGTGTGCATCTGGAAGTTGATCCTCAGTACAGAGATCAAGGTATTCGTCTCTAAGAGTTAGTATTTCAGATGGTTCCTGTCCGATCACGGATATGCCCTTGTGTGCAAAAGGTGCCAGCTCACGGATATTTTTCCCGGCTACTTTTTTGGCATCCTTTAAAAATCCTTTAGATAATAATGTACGGCCGCTGTTCATCGGACGAGTTGCCAGAACCCGATAACCCAGATGCTGTAAGACTTCGACCATCGCGATTCCGATCTCAGGTTCATTGTAATTCATGAAGTAGTCAGTCATGATGAGTACTTCAGGTCCGTTTGGATGCATTACCGGGTGCTTTTTGAGCCATTTATGAAACGGTCTGCTGCTAAATGAAGGAAGCTTACGATCTGGATGGATCTTAAACAGAGCCCGGAAAGTCTCCTTCCCGAACCTCGTCCCGTTCATAAAATTCACCACCGGTGCGAACGCCGCAGCCAGTGGATACACAACCTCCGAACGTGCAAAGAAATGCTCACTCAACGTCGCACCTTTACGCTCGTGCCAACCTTGCATGAATTCAGCTTTCATCTTGGCCATATCCACATTCGCAGGACACTCACTCTTACAGGCTTTACAACTGAGGCAAAGATCAAGGCCTTTTTTCAGATCTTCCGACTCAAACGCATCAAGTCTGTCACCTCGGAAGACCTGTCGAAATACATTCGCACGACCTCGGGTCGAGTCTTTTTCATCGCTGGTAGCCATGTACGACGGACACATTGTACCGCCCGACGCTGCCAGTTTTCGACATACTCCGGCCCCGTTGCATTTGTCAACCAGTGCCATGAAGTTTCCCTCGGTGCGGTAATTGAACACAGTACTGAACTGTGGGTGCTTGTCCTCAGGATAAAATCTCAGATCAGCATCCATCGGCTTCGCATCGACGATCTTACCTGGATTAAATATCCCTGCCGGATCCCAAATCTTCTTGACCTGTGCCAGAACAGGCATCATCTCATCACCCAATACGTACCGGATATATGGCGCCCGAACTCTTCCGTCACCGTGTTCCCCAGATAATGATCCGCGATATTTACGCACCAGCTGCGCCACATCAACAGCCATTTTTTTCATTGTTTCGAGTCCATCGCGGGTTGTTAGATTCAACTCTGGACGCAAATGGAGCTCACCGACAGATGCATGGGCATAGTATACCGAATGGGTATGGTACTTACTCATGATCTGCTCAAATTCTTCAATGTAATAGGGCAGATCTTCGACTCGAACTGCAGTATCTTCAATAAATTCAGGTGTTCGAGACTCCGCCCATGTCCCCATCAATAATCCCAATCCGGCTTTGCGAAGGTCCCATACCCGATTCATTTCATCCGTGTCGGTCAACACTTTGTAGTCGTATCCAAGATTTTTGTCGCGTAGCTGTTTCACAAGCGCCTGAGCACGTTGATGTAAATCCGCCCGATCATCGCCTTCAAACTGAATCATCAACACGGCTTTGGGTTCTCCAACGATGAAGAAACGGTTTCTGCTTTGCTCAATATTGAGTTTTGTGGCCTCAATGATGATATCATCGATCAATTCAACAGCTGCGGTACCGACTTTTACGGCATCCACCGTGGCCAGTAGGGACTCGTGTAAAGAGGCATATTGTCCGACCAAAAGAATCTTGTGATCCGGAACCGGAACCAGCCGAACTTCGGCATCTATAGTCATAGCCAATGTGCCTTCGCTTCCAGTTAGAAGCTCCGCCATATTGAATGGTCGTCCACCCGGAGTCAACGGTTCCATTTCGCACAGGCGGTCTAGGGCATAACCCGTGTTCCGTCGTGTGATTTCGGGATGTGGATAGGAGTCAAGGATGAGCTGCTTATACTTGCGAAGTAACGCTAACATTTCGCGATAGATCTTGCCCTCGAGAGTGCCCAGCGAGCACTTTTGATCCAGCTCATCGTTCGATATCGGACCAAATTCAACTACCGAGCCATCACTGAGAACGGTACGCAGACGATTCACGTGTTCTCGGGTTGTTCGGTGTTTTAAAGAAAAAGAACCTGCAGAATTGTTACCAATCATGCCACCGAGCATACATCGGTTGGTGGTAGAGGTGTCGGGACCGAATTGCAATTTGAAAGCACCGGCTTCACTATTCAAGGTGTCACGGATGACACCGGGTTGTACCAAAGCAACACTATTGTCAGTATCGATTTTAAGAATCTGATTCATGAAACGAGAGGTGTCCATGACGATTCCACCACCGGTGGTTTGACCTGCAAGGCTCGTCCCTGCAGCTCGAGCGGTTATGGCGATGCCTTTGTTGGCACACCATTTTACCAATGCCTGTATGTCAGACTCATTCTTTGGAAAGAATACTCCCTCGGGAATCTCCTGGTACATCGACGCGTCATTGGCGAAAAGTCTTCGCGTGAGCATGTCGTGTTGAATTGCAGGTGCCTGTTCGATCTTGACCATGAAGCTAGTATCGGATAGTTTGGGTGTATTACCCGTTCAAATTCTGTAGATATGGGGTAAATATAGGCAAATCGGCTGTGGAATGAATCAATTTGACGAAATTCCTGAATTAAAAATCCGCTTTAAGCCGATCCAAATACTCCCAACTGTCTGGTCCGCGTTCGAACAGCAGGTCCAGCCAGCAACAATTAGGTTCAAAGCTGCCAAAATGTTGTCGATAATTGGGTAAATCGGGACTTGGATACACACTGCCGGGTACCGGACTCAGGTAATTACGGGATTCAGCCTCTGTCAGGATAGGAACCCCGGCTTCGATGTAAGATCGAAGAACGGAATCATTAGTTCGTGTCGCTGACAACCAAATCACAGGTGGGAGTTGAATTTCCAACCAGGTCTGAAGTTGCTTTAGTACCAGCTCGCAACCATCTCTGAACGTCTCGACAGCTTGAAGTTTTTCGAAGAGCTCGCGCAGATCGGGTTCATAAAACTCGAAATAGATACTGTTTCTGTAGTTGAACTCGAGCGATCGCCACAACGGGGTGAACCAGTCTGACCGCTGATCGATACGTGCCGAAGCCAGGGATTGTGAGCGGTCGTCTGGGAGCAGCGGAATGTGAATCCACTGGTAACCATCCGGAGTTCGGATTTTTCCCCGGTGGGAGCGGCTTTTCCGCGAAAATGTTGTGTTGTCTGCAAGGAGCAGGGTTTCGGCGTGTAAAGCTACCCGAAGCCACTGGATATCGGGAAATAGAGAGGGGAGTTGAAGTCCGGGATGATTACCGGACTTCGCTCCAGGCACAGGGTTGAAATCCGTTTTCATGAATAGATCAGGGTTCTGAACCGAATCCGACTTCGTCGTCTACGATGGTTCTGTCGGCAAGGTGTTTCTCCATTTCAGCGCGGAGTTTCTGGACTGTCATACCAGAGATGAGAGATCCGTTTCTGGCCACAGAAATTCGTCCGGTTTCTTCAGAGACAATCACAACCAACACATTGTTCGTTTCACTGATACCCAATGCTGCTCGGTGGCGGGTTCCAAAAACCGAAGATATATTCGGATTTTGCGAAATAGGAAGATATGCCGAAGCTGCCACGATACGATCGTTACGTATCACCACTGCGCCATCGTGCAAAGGGGTATCCTTCTGAAAAATGGTCATGAGCAGTTTGCTGGTGACCTTGGCATCGAGTTTGATTCCAGGATCGACCTGATCATGAAGTGTAGACGATTTTGCAAAAACAATCAAAGCACCGGTTTTGGCACGGGACATCGATTTTACTGCATCTATAACCTCTTCGATTACTGTTTCGGACTCTTTTCGGGCAAAAAAGCGGTCAAATCGTGTGTTTTGTCCCAGGCTGTAGAGCAACTTACGAATCTCGGGTTGAAAAATGATAATGACGGCAAGTATTCCCACATCTGTGATTCGACGCAGGATGAAATTGATGGTCGTAAAGCCCAGGACGCTGAAAAGTGCGTTGATCAAAAATATGATCAGGATACCCAGGAATGCCGGCACGGCGAACGACCCACGAATCCACCGATAGATATAAAAAATAACCATCGCAATGATCGTGGTTTCGATCAGATCTTTAAAGCCAAAATCCAGGAATCCTAATGGGAGCAACGTTTTGATTTCTAAGCGTTAGCAAGAGACGGCCGTGTGCCGGGATGATAGAATATAAGCCTTGATGAGTTTAAAACGAAAACCCTAACGCTTCAAAAACGGCCACAGAGTCTACGGCCTCTTTAACATCGTGAACACGAAGGAGTTTAGCGCCATGCTGGAGGGCGAAAAAATGAGCCGAAACAGTTGCGGCGACTCGTTCTTCGGGTGGTTTTCCTCCTGTAATAGTACCTAACATCGATTTTCGTGAAATCCCTACAAGTACCGTAAATTCATGTTGCGTGATTTTTTTTAATCCTCGAAGCAGTGTCAGATTATGTTCCAGTGTTTTGCCAAATCCGAAACCCGGGTCTATTACAACTGATTTTATCCCAGCTTCCTTACAGAAACGTCCTCTTTCCAGAAGAAAATCTCGTACCTCGAAAACAACATCCGAATACTCCGGATTTTTTTGCATGGTTTTGGGATTGCCAATAGAATGCATGAGCATTATCCCGGCTCCATACTTTAGGCAAAGGTCAACGAATCGAGGTTCTTTTCGCAGACCGCTCACATCATTGACAAAATGTGTCCCGAGTTTAAGTGCTTCCAAGGCCACTTCATACTTGGTCGTGTCTATTGAAAAGACCACTTTTGGATATCTTTTGAGCGCTACATCGAGTACTGGAATCACACGATGTAACTCCACGTCTGCTGGCACAGGATCAGACCCAGGGCGGGTTGATTCGCCACCTACATCAATAAAGGTAGCACCCTCGGCGACCATTTCGTCGAGGCGGGCAAGAGCTTGTTCAGTGTGCAGGAAAAGACCCCCATCAGAAAACGAGTCGGGGGTACAGTTTAAAATACCCATGACACGGGGCCGATCGAAACCGATCAGCTCCGCAACTTGGCTCAGATTACCACTCTTTGATATCATCTACCGATTTGGATTTCTCAGCCCATTCATCGGCATCAGGAAGTGCATCCTTGGTTTCGTTGATTACGTGGTCGGCCCATTTTTCGGACAGGCGCTCGTTCCATTCGATATAGTGTTCCCATTCAGCCGGTACTTCATCATCCGGGAAAATGGCTTCAACCGGACACTCCGATACGCAGGCGTCGCAGTCAATACACTCATTTGGGTCAATAACCAGGAAATTTGGTCCTTCGCGAAATGCATCTACGGGACAAACTGCCGCGCAGTTGGTGTACTTACAGTTTACGCAAGGCTCGGTAACGACGTATGCCATGATACTTCCTTAATGTGGTTTATACGTTTATTGGCGTTTTAATTTACCCTATTTACAAAAGAGTTATGCGAAAATATTTCCATTCGCCGTTTAAATCAACAACGGGTCCGAATTTATACTCTGTCTTGTTTACTTTGGTCTGACGTTGCTCTTTCATTAAATTGTGATATTACAGATCTTGAACTACTCACACATCTATGCATATGGAACGAATCTCCTTTGAAGAGGCTTTAAAGAAACTGGAATCTATCGTGAGCAAACTCGAAGAGGGTTCGGTCACACTAGAGGAGTCGGTAAATTTGTACGAAGAAGGCCTTAAACTGTCAAAATACTGCTCTGAAATCCTGGATTCCGCTGAACTTCGTATAGAAAAAGTGAATCAACAAACTTCTCAGTGATGTCTAATCCAACCCGAACGATACCTTCTGAAGTGAAAGAGAGTGAACAACCATCCACGAATCCGCTTGAACGTGTAGCCGTTCCGGGACCACTTCTTGCAACCATAAATTCACCCGCCGATATCAAGAAACTGTCGCCAGATGAATTGGTCGATCTTAGCTACGAACTTCGGGATTTCATTATCGACGTGGTATCCATTCATGGAGGTCACTTCGGTGCTAGTCTTGGGGTGGTTGAACTTACAGTGGCTTTGCATGCGGCTTATGATACTCCTCATGATCAACTCGTCTGGGATGTCGGTCATCAGGCTTACGGGCATAAAATTCTGACTGGTCGACGTGATGTCTTTCATACCAATCGCAAGTACAAAGGTGTTTCTGGATTCCCGAAACGATCTGAAAGCGAGTACGACACATTCGGGGTCGGACACTCAAGTACATCGATTTCTGCAGCACTTGGAATGGCTGTTGGTAGTGAACATCAGGACACTGACAAACACGTTGTAGCTGTTATAGGCGATGGATCCATGACTGCGGGTATGGCATTCGAGGCGCTGAACAACGCTGGTGCTATGAATAGTAATATTTTGGTGATTCTGAACGATAATCGGATGTCGATTGACCCGAACGTAGGAGCCTTGAAAGAGTATCTTGCTGAAATCACGACCAGTGAGACCTTCAACAAGATTCGCGATGAGGTGTACGACATGCTCGGACATTTCAAGAAAGCCGGCGACAAAATGCGAAAGGTCGCCTCTCGTCTGGAGTCTGCACTGACAACTGTACTAACTCCAGGTTCGTTATTCAGAGCACTTGGATTCAAATATTATGGACCAGTCGATGGTCATAATGTTCGAGCACTCACCAAGACGCTGCAAGATCTGAAGAAAATTCCAGGTCCGAAACTGCTCCATGTGGTTACTGTCAAAGGTAAGGGATTTGCCCCAGCCGAGCGTGATCAGGTCAAGTGGCACGCCTCCGGAAGTCCTTTTGATAAAATAACAGGGGCATCGCTTGTTGCGAAATCTGACAAGCCGTCGTTGCCCAAGTATCAGGATGTGTTTGCTGACACATTGATTCAGTTGGCCGAGAAAGATAAGCGAATCGTGGGAATCACGGCAGCCATGCCAAGTGGTACCGGACTGCTGAAAATGATGAAGGAAATGCCCGATCGTACCTATGATGTGGGCATAGCGGAACAACACGCCGTAACCTTTGCTGCAGGGATGGCCACTCATGGAATGAAACCTTTCGTAGCCATTTACTCAACATTTCTACAACGTGCATATGATCAGGTAGTACACGATGTGTGCATTCAAAAGCTTCCCGTTGTATTCTGTCTGGATCGTGGAGGACTAGTGGGCGCTGATGGTCCGACCCACCATGGGTTATATGATTTATCCTACTTGCGATGCATCCCGCACATTGTTGTCGGAGCCCCGATGAACGAAGTCGAGCTCCAGGACATGATGGCTGCAGCTGCCGAATACGAAAAAGGCGCTTTTGCCATTCGTTATCCGCGTGGAGAAGTAGAAAACTTCCTGAATGGACGTTTGCCAGAACCTATGGAAATCGGAAAAGGTGAAATGCTTGTTGAAGGTGAAGACGTAGTCATTCTGTCCATCGGAACCATCGGTAACGAGGCAAGCAAAGCGGTCAGCCTTCTTGCTGAGGAAGGTATTCATGTGGGGCATGCAAACATGCGATTTGTCAAGCCATTAGACACAGGATTATTGGATCAGATCGCCTCTAAGTACCGACATATCGTTACTGTTGAAGATGGCACAAGGATCGGAGGCTTTGGATCAGCGGTTGCTGAGTACATATCTGAGCACCACAACGATATTTCGGTGAAAATAATGGGTGTCGGAGATGAAGTCATAGAACACGGTTCCCAGCAAGAATTGTATCGGGAAGTCGGGATAGATTACACGTCAATTGCGAAGCAATTGACACGCACACTAGGTGTGCTGTAGGCGTATTCTTTGAATACTGTTGGGGTTCGCGTTGCGAACGTCGGGGCTTGTTTTGTTCGTGTCAGAATTCATGCGCTACGATGTCACCCAAACAGTGAGCAACGCTCACGCCAACGTGTGAGGATCATCCCAAACGCTCATTGAGCTTGCTCAATGAGCATCCTTGCACTCTCAATAGCAGCACTGGTTACCTTTGCACCACTCATCAGTGTTGCTACTTCCAGAATGTGAGCCTCGTCGTCGAGTTTAGTAATTGATGTGATTGTCCGGTCGGCGGATTCTGCTTTAGCTACCTTGAAATGGTGATGAGATTGACTTGCAATCTGTGGTTGATGGGTAATTGCGATGATTTGACAAGTAGATGCCAGGCGGCGCATGGTTCGTCCGACTTTCTCAGCCACTTCTCCACTAATCCCGGTGTCTATTTCATCGAAGATCATGACAGGAAGCGATTGTTCTCGGGCCAGGATGGATTTTAGCGCAAGCATCACGCGGCTGATTTCTCCACCTGAGGCGGTTTTGGATAGCGGTTTGGGTGATTCTCCCTTGTTTGTGGATATAAAAAAGCGCACTGTATCGGCTCCGGTCTCGGTACAAGTTACTCGATCACCTTCGATGTCGATCCATCCGTTTTTGTCGGTATTCCAGACAACATCGACTCGAAACGCTGCATGTGAAATTCCGAGATGTGCCAGTTCGGCCACGATCGATTCACTGAGTTGGGTTCCGGCGTAGATGCGGGCGTTATGGAGGCGGAGCGCTGCCAGGGTTAGGGTTTTACGGGAGGCAGCAAGTTTATGCTCCAGTTTTTCGATTTCGATTTCAAAATTATCTGCCAGATTGAGCTTGCTGCGTACATCATCGAGGTATTCGAGTAGCTCGGGGACAGTTTTACCGTACTTTTTCTCAAGCTTTCGGATATCCGACTGTCGATTTCTAAGGAATTCGAGTCGGTTGGGATTGAATTCGATGGTTGAACGATATCGTTCGGCAAACTGGATGGTTTCCTGGACAGTGATTCGTGCTGCTTCGAATTCTTGCAGGTAGGAACCGAATTCGGGTTCGATGCGGGCTAAGTCCTCGAGAGCGTGTTCCAGGGTGGTCAAAACTGTGGTAATGTCCAACTCACCATCACCACCAACTGAACTGATCAAAGCAGCTTTTTGATCCAATATTTCTGCGTTATCCAGCAGACGCATCTCGTTTTCCATTTCTTCAATCTCATCCGGATCCAGCCTGGCCTGCTCGAGTTCCTTGACCTGAAAGCGGTACAGTTCCTGTTTCTCAATGAGCTGTTGTTCCTGTTTGCGCAAGGATTTAAGCTCACGATCCAGCGTGGTATAGCTGTCAAAATGAGTTTTATAATCTCGAAGAGCTGCAATTACTTCTGCATCTACATCCAACACCAGCTGGTGATTCTCTTCACGGAGTAAAAGCTGATGGTCGTGTTGTCCGTGAAGGTCGACCAACTGGTCCCCAACTGCTTTTAGCACAGAGATTGCAACAGGAGTATCATTGATAAATGCCCTACTACCCGAATCACGAATTTCTCTGCGTAAAATGAGTTCTGAGCCGATTTCAACTTCTGCTTCCTTAAGCAACGATTCCAGCACTGGATTCTTACTGGGTAAAGCAATTATCGCTTCGGCGATGGCCTTCGATGCCCCTGACCGAATGACTTCGGTGTCGGCACGTTCTCCAAGAATCATGTTCAACGCACCTACCAGAATCGACTTTCCGGCACCAGTTTGTCCCGTAATTATATTCAATCCCGCTCCGGGATGAATCTCGAGTTCATCGATTAACGCAAAATCTTTAACGTAGATCGTTTTAATCACGGAATTTTTAATAAAATGAGTTCAATTTGATGCTAATGTGCTGAATTTATGACCAAATCGGGCACTTTCCAATCCGATCAAAGGCATTGCCTACTTATATGTGTCAAAAAATCGCAATTCCTTACATGAAAATCGTTGTGAAAAAAAGGAGACCCCATTAAGCCGGAAAAATGATTAACTTGCGGGTTCATTCATCGATTATTTTTAAAGTATTCATGGCCAAGAAAAAACAGCTCTCCGATCCAGAAATCATGATTCCGGAATTGTTGATTGAGGAATTTGACGCCTCCAATGAATATCAACTGCCGGTATTACCCCTGCGTGACACCCTGATATTTCCATATTCCATGTTCCCGATACTCGTGGGACGGGATACTAGTCTGGCTGCAGTTGAAGCAGCAATGATGGGAACACAATATATATTCCTACTTACCCAACGGGATCCCGATCAGGATGACCCTACGATCGACGATCTTTACAAGTATGGAACAATCGCTAAGGTGATGCAAGTTCTTCGATTACCGAATAACCTGATGAAGGTTCTTGTGAGCGGAGTCACGGTCGGTAAGGTAAAGTCCGTTTCAACCAGTGAAGCTGGTTGGTTTGAATCCAAAGTCACGCCTGTTATCCTTCCGGATCCGAAAAGTAAACTCGTTTTCAAGACACTGAATCGTCGAACTCGCGAGAAGTTTGAGAAGTTTGTGTTGATGAACAGCGAACTACCTGAAGAGGTCCTATTGGGATTCGATCCAGAATCTGATCCTGCCAAGCAGTTGTACTACATGGCTTCGTATCTGGATCTGGACCTGAAAGACCGTCAGAAATTGATTGAAAAGCGCACTATCGAGGAGCAATACAAGTTTTTCCTCACACAACTGACCAGTGAGCTTGAGGTGATGGAAGTTTCCAATCGAATTACTGAGAAAGTCCACGAAGACATACAGGAATCTCAGAAGAAGTTTTTCATTCAAGAGCAAATCCGGGCACTTCAGGAAGAACTTGATCAGAATGACTTTGGCGATCCGGAGTTGATACGGCTCAAAGAGATTATTGATGGCCTTGTAATGAGCGTGGATGCCAAAGCAAAGGTGTTGGAAGAGCTTGATCGACTGAAGAAAACCCCTCAAATGTCGCCTGAGTATACTGTATCACGAAATTATATCGACTGGATCATCTCATTGCCATGGGGTACCTACACTTCCGATAATCTGAATATCAAAGTGGTTGAAAGTGAACTTGAAAAAGATCATTTCGGACTTGAAAAGCCAAAAGAACGGATTTTAGAATATATAGCAGTCCTAAATCTTGTGAAGTCGATCAAGAGTCAGATTTTGTGTTTTGTTGGACCTCCGGGTACCGGAAAAACATCGTTGGCAAAATCAATTGCTGATGCTCTTGGACGAAAAATGGTGCGAATTGCCCTGGGTGGGGTGAATGATGAAGCTGAAATTCGTGGGCATCGTAAGACGTACATTGGATCTATGCCAGGTCGTATCATCCAGGGAATCAAAAAGGCGGGATCTATGAATCCAGTTATTATTCTGGATGAAATTGACAAACTGAGTCATGATTTCCGGGGTGATCCCTCATCAGCTGTGCTTGAGGTTTTGGATCCGGAGCAAAACGACACGTTTAATGATCATTACCTGGACCTGGATTTTGACTTATCTCAGGTCATGTTCATTACAACTGCAAATGTTGCCAGCCAGATTCAGCCAGCACTGCTTGACCGAATGGAGATAATCAACCTTCCAGGATATCTTGAGCATGATAAATTGGAGATTGCCCGTCGCCATCTGCTTCCAAAATTGTATGTTTCGCATGGACTTAATCCGGATAAAATTACAATTACTGACGAGGCTATCATGCGTGTCATACGTAGTTACACGGGTGAAGCTGGGGTACGTCAACTTGAGCAACAATTGGCTTCGGTTTGTCGAAAACTTGCTCGTATTCAGGTAAATAAGAAAGCCGAAGGTAAACGAGTAAGTAAGATCAATGTCGACGAGAAGAAAGTAGTTGAATTACTTGGCGTTGAGCGTTACAGGGATCGGGAACTGGATAAAGTCGACAAGATAGGTTCTATTAACGGGCTTGCATGGACTTCGACAGGTGGTTCTATTCTTCAAATCGATGTAGCGGCAGTTAAAGGGAAGTCCAAGTTTACACTCACCGGACAACTGGGCGATGTGATGAAAGAATCGGCTCATGCTGCATTGACTTATATACGGTCCAATGCAGATCGGTTTGGTATTGATGATACTTACTTTGAGTCACATGAATTTCACCTGCATATTCCGGAGGGAGCCATTCCAAAGGATGGTCCGAGTGCCGGACTGGCGATGGCTCTTGCGATTTTGTCATTATTGACCGGACGACCGATACGGCACGATATCGCGCTTACCGGTGAGATCACAATCCGTGGCGAAGTATATGCTATTGGTGGATTAAATGAGAAATTGCTAGCTGCACAGCGAAACCGGATTTCAAAAGTCATTATTCCATCGGATAATGTGAAGGATTTGGCTGATATTCCTGAAAAAGTGAAACAAGGGCTCGAAATTATTTCCGTATCGACAGTTGATGACGCGTTAGAACATATTTTTATATAGGCTCAACTGCGTTGAGCGTTTGTACCATCAGAATGGCGTTGGTGGTCGTTACGCGACCGTTGGAGCTTCGCGGTTGGGTTCTTCGTGAGACAAAGAATTTGTACTTTGATTGGGGCGGGAAATCCCGTAATATTGGAGTCTAGGGGTAAGTCTCTTACGACCAGCTCCCTCTGAACTCCGCCAGGACCGGAAGGTAGCAACGGTAAGAGGTTGTAGCGGTGCGATAGGAGTCGCTTACCCCTATTTTTTTATGCAGCTTTACTGTGTTTGGGTGACTTTGTCACGGGTGTGCTCGTTTCACGAGCGTTTGTGCAGCTTCACTGCGGAGGGCTTTACATTTCTCGCACAGCAAAGCTGTACCTACGAATGCGCAAGCATTCCCCACCGATTTGCTTAGCAAACCCTATTCATACCTCAGACTTTCGATGGGATTCCTGCTTGCAGCTTTTACGGTCTGCAATGAAACAGTCACAAACGCGATAACTAATGTGATAATGAAAGTGACCACCAATGCAATGACGCTAACTTCTACCCGATAAGCAAAATTCTCCAGCCATTCATTCATTAGCCAGTAGACGAGCGGAAGTGCGATCACATTTGCGATGAGTACAAGACGGATAAACTCGCTGGAAAGGAGCAGAACAATGTTCGAAACTGACGCTCCCAGTACTTTTCTGATTCCAATGGTCTTGGATTTACGCTGTGTACTGTAAGATGCCAGCCCAAAGAGTCCGATACAAGAAATGATGATGCTAATCAGGCTAAAGAATCCAGAGACTTCGGCCAGCCGCTCTTCGTTTTCATACTGCTCACGGAGTCTGGTATCCAAATAAAAGTATTCAAACGGACGTGTAGGGTCCAGCTCTTCCCATTTTTCTTGAAGGTAGGCCAGTATCTCGCTATGGTCATTGCCGGCCAGTTTTACTCCCAAATAACTGATGTGAGTAGGGAAAAACGGTGGCATCTCGATAACTAAAGGCTCGATTTGTTTTCTTAAATCCGAGAAATTGAAATTTTTCACCACACCAATAACCCGTTTACTGCGTCCATCACGGCGAATTTCACGTCCGAGTGCCTGATCCGGTGTACCCCATCCAGCTAATGCAATAAGTGCTTCATTTACGACTAATCCGTCAGTTGCATCCGTTCCGAAATCTCTATTGAAAAATCTTCCTGCGGCTAACTCCAATCCAAATGTTTTCTCAGCATCGTAGGTGATGTAGTAAAATGGCAATGTCTCACTGTCACCACCTTTATATCCCTCAAGCTGGTAAGCATAAGTACTGAAGTCATTGCCAATAATCGAGCTGATACCAGTAGCAGATATCACCTGCGGATTGTTGGTTACTTGCTCGTGGTACGTGTCGAAATAGAATATCAATCTCGTGAATGCTGTTGGAATCATGACCACGTGTTCATGATCAAATCCGAGCCTCTGATTTCGTAATAACTCAATTTGATTAAAAACGGTCCATGTTCCGGCAATGAGCATAGATGCAACAGCAAATTGTACAACCACTAGTCCATTACTGACTCGCATGGATGAACTTTTGCCTGGTGTTCCGGTTTTGAACAACGTCATTGGAGACCATGATGACATCACAAGAGCCGGATAAATTCCTGCGACCAGTGTAACACACAGGACTAGACTGGTTGCGAATAGCCAGAAGTTCAGATCCAGGAGACTCTGGATTGTCAATAATTTGCCTGTGATGTCATTGAAAACGGGTAGTAATGCTATGATTAGTAGAACCGCAACTAGCAGCGACACAACACTTATGAGTAACGCTTCAACCAAATGTTGCATGATAAGTTGTTTGCGATCTGCGCCAAGTACCTTTCGAACTCCTACTTCACGAGAGCGTCCCATTGAACTTGCCAGTGACAAATTGATGAAATTTACACTTGCTATCAGCAGAATAAATAATCCAACATAAGAGACGATGAGGATATACTGGCGTGAACTGACAACCCCGATTTCACCCGATAGATTAGAGTTTAATCGGATATCAAGGACAGGCTGAGATTCATAATATATGGGCGAAGCATCACGAGTAGGTTGGATATCGGCAGATAGAACTCTCAATGCCTGATCTAACTGAGCCCTGGAGACCCCGTCGCGCACCCGAACGTATGTCCAGACGATATTCCATATCCAATCATCTGGAAGTCCATTGACGTAGAATCCGTTTGCCGACTCAAATGCACCCAGGATATCAAATTGGATGTGAGATGTAGCTGGAATAGGTTCAATTATACCGGAAACTGTCAGATTGAATCGTCCTTCAACCCGGATTGTCTTTCCAATCGGATCATCATCACCGAAATAACGTCTGGCTGCTTCGGTTGTCATCACGAGCCCATCGGGAGAACGCAACGCCGTTTCGGCGTTTCCACGGACAAAATTCACGTCAAAAAGATCAAAAACTGTGCTATCGGCGAAGAAAAAACGGGTTTCATTGAATTGTATGTCCTTCTCCTGGTAATTCAGTGAGATTTTCGGAGCTCGTTGATTGAAAAATCGGGTACCTGACTCTATCAGATTTGGATAATCACCTATCAAACGTTCATGCAATGGAAATGGAGTCGTTGCTGCAGGTTCACTTTCATTTCCCATATCGGGCATCTGAACTATACGATATAACTGCTCTGGACTCTCGTTATGATGGTCATAACGAAGCTCATCTGAGACAAACAGATAAATCAGGAACAGGCAGCTTAACGCAACAGACAATCCAGTGATTTTAATCACAGAATACATCCGTTCCTTCAAGATGCGACGAATAGCAAGACTCAGATACGAAATAAGCATTAAATAACCCGATTCACGACATTAAATGACTATCCAACCTTTAACGATATTCAGGGTTGCAACTCATTATCTTTTCAACATACAATGTGAGTGGGCTGAATATAATCAGCATTAACTTGTTTTTAAAGTATTGATTCTGTGAAAGTTGTGTTTTTTATCAAAAACAGAAGTTTAAAACTATTTTTGTAACGATTTGCCTTTCTAAGACTCTATCTAAGATAAGGTAAAGTGTATTAGTTTTGCTTACAGTCAATTCTTCGTGTATGTTGGGTGAAGAATTTTAAAATACACTGACCGACAGCTTTATTATTATGGATAGAAAAATAGAGAAGAAAAACCGAACCACTCAAACAGTTCTGCTTGCAGTTATTGGCGGAATTGTGGTGATTTATCTGATTTATACGGCATTTACAGCCGGTTCAGGTCAGTCACTTAACGTTGATGGTTCCCGATTACAGATTGTTGAAGTTTCTCAGGGTGAGTTTCAGGAAGACATCACGGTTAACGGCTCGATTGTTCCGCAGAGATCCATTTTTCTTGATGCGGTAGAGGGTGGCAGGGTAGACCGTATTCTGGCTGAGCCTGGAGAGATAGTTCGTCAGGGTGACACTTTACTGGTACTGACAAACAACAACCTCCAGCTGGATGTAATGAACCGGGAAGCTCAGATACTGGAACAAATCAATACTTCCAGAAATACTCGGCTTCAGTTGCTACAACGCCGATTATCCATCAGAAATGAACTCCTGACCAATCGTTCAGATCTGGAGGCCCGAAAACGGACTTACGATAGAGATCTGGCTCTGTTCAACAGGGGACTCGTATCAGAGGATGTATACATAGAATCGCGTCGTTTATTCGATGAAGCACAAGCTCGTCTGAAATTATATGAAGAGCAGGTCTCACTGGATTCTGTTGACATTGAAAACCAACTAGAGCACATTGATGCATCCATCGAAAACATGGAAAGAAATCTTGATCTTGTGGGGAGAATCACAGAGTTTCTAGTCATAAGAGCACCCATTAGCGGGCAATTAACCTCTTTGGATGCTGAAATCGGTGAGACCAAAGTGGTTGGGCAACGGTTAGGACAAATTGACGTGACAGATTCTTATAAAGTGCGTGCTGAGGTCGATGAAATCTATGTCTCGAAAGTGTTGACGGGTCAGACTGGTACTTTTGAATTTGATGGCCAATCATGGAATCTCATTGTGTCCCGTGTTTTTCCAGAAATACAGAACGGGCGATTTGAAGTAGATCTTGATTTTATTGGTGAAGTTCCTGCCAATATCCGTCGGGGACAATCAGTACGTGTCAGGTTAGCCCTTAGCGAAATGACATCGGCTGTTTTGTTGGATCGAGGGGCTTTTTTTCAGGCAACCGGAGGCCAATGGATATTTGTTTTGAATGAATCTGGTGATCGGGCTGCTAAGAGGGACATCCGAATTGGACAGCAAAATACTCGATTTTATAAGATTGACAGTGGTTTACAGCCAGGTGAACGAGTAATTATTTCAAGTTATTCTGATTTTGGCGACGCTACAGAGCTCAATATTCAATAGAAATCTTTTAAACTAAAACGATCCGAACTATGATTCAGACCGAAAATCTAACCAAGCTCTATACCACTGATGAATTAGAAACCACTGCGTTGAACAATATCAGTCTTACGATAGATAACGGAGAGTTTGTTGCGATAATGGGTCCATCTGGTTGTGGTAAATCAACCTTATTGAACGTTTTGGGGCTTATTGACTCAGCAGATTTTGGGTCTTACAAGTTTCTCGGTACAGAAATAACCCGTTTGACGGAAAAAGAACGAAGTTTAATTCGTAAGCAGCATATTGGATTCATATTTCAGAGTTTTAATCTGATTGATGAATTGACTGTATTCGAGAATGTTGAACTACCACTTCAATATCAGGGCGTTTCAGCTGGTGATCGGAGGAAAATTGTGGATGAACTACTCGAAAGATTCGGGATTTCTCATCGATCTAAACATTATCCACAACAACTCTCCGGTGGACAACAACAGCGGGTGGCCATTTGTCGCGCGATTGCTGGAAATCAAAAACTTATCTTTGCTGATGAACCGACTGGAAATCTCGACTCCCAAAACGGTAAAGAAGTTATGGGATTGTTATCCGACCTGAACAAATCCGGAACTACGGTGGTCATGGTAACCCACTCAGAAAATGACGCAAAGTACGCTAAACGGGTTATTCGGTTAAAGGATGGTCAATTGGTGGAGTAGCAAGCGGTGAGCAGTGAGCGGTACCTGTCAACTTTCACTTGCGTCAGAAATGTTCTGAAATTCAACCATAGTACTTTGGTATGCTCGTTTACACCTTCACACAAGTGAAACTTGTAAATTTCTCCAAGATCGCCGCTTACGCGTCAAGCTATCTTCACACGTAATAGTATTCATAAATTGAAACCATCCGAGCTACTGTTGGCCAATTGGCGAAAATATGAAGAGTAAAATAGGCGATTGGGACAAGATTGATCCATATGTTTGGGTTTGTGATCAGGAATCCATCCATCGACGCGATCAGGAGTCCGGTAGCAGCCAAAAGTGCGGCTCCCTCGAACACGGCCAGACGTACCAAAAGTGCAGAACGGATATTTGCAATAATCACGTGAGCATCCGTGTTTTGATCCGTTTTGAGAAACCGTTTGAACAACATCGATGAAACAGGGATAGCCAAGACCATGTATCCAAGGGCAAGGTAGGTCAGTAGAGTTGCATTACTTTCAACCGGAACGACCAAGTCAGGATTTCCGGCCTGATCAAAGTACAAAATGACCGAGAATAGGGTAAAAACGAGTACACCCATCAAAAAAGACCCAAAAATGACGCGTAATCCCATCAAAACAGTGGAATCGATCGATTGGCGGATGGTTTCTTTCATTGGATTATGGTTGTGATTGCGATTGATATAACACTAAATATACGATTTTCTGAACACAGACGAGGGGGTGAGGGGCGAGGGATTAGAGAAAGTTGTTGACGCGAGTGAAAGTTGCTGACGCAAGAGAAAGACGCTGGAGCGTGTGAAAGTTGCTATCGCAAGAGAAGGACGCTTTCGCGTGTGAAAGTTGGCTTCGCCAAGAAAAAACTTGAAATTGCTCACCCGCTTTACCGCTTTACCGCTTTACCGCTTTACCGCTTTACCGCTTGCCCGCTTGCCCGCTTGCCCGCTTGCCCGCTTGCCCGCTTGCCCGCTTGCCCGCTTTACAATCTGCAGGAAATGTGGTAATTTTGAACTTTCCAATCTTTGACAAACCAAGGTTGGGGGTGCTTGCGAAGCGGGCTGAGATCAAACCCCAAACACCTGATCCGGGTAATGCCGGCGAAGGGAAACCGGTACCGTTCGACATTTAGTCGCGCGGTCTCATTTGTATAGCCATTCACGCAGCATCCCTGATGAACTCAACATCATACAGGGAATTATGCAAAATCTTAAAATTCTTCTTACTGCTACGATACTGGTAGTGTTACTGCTACCGGAAATTAATTATGCTCAAAATCTGTCCGGAGTAGTGCGCGACGCCACAACTCGAGACCCACTTCCGGGTGCTGCGGTACGCATTACTGGAACAGATTTCGGGGCAACAACCGGTCTCGATGGACGATTTAATTACACCCCTCCGACGCCAGTATGGGAGCGTGGTTCAGTAACTCTCGAAGTTTCGTTTCTTGGGTACAAGACTGAGTCGGTGACAGTCCGGCAAAGCGATGCCTCGAGTATTTCGGTGCTGCTACTGCCAGAATCGGTGATTTCGGATGAGATTTTTGTCATGGGACACCGGGTCGATGAACGAACTCCGGTAACCTACTCCAACATAACCCGCGACGACATCGAGAAGCAGAATTCGGGTAAGGATATCCCGTTTCTGCTGCTTCAGACCCCATCGGTGGTAAGTACTTCCGATGCCGGAGCTGGAGTTGGATACACGGGACTACGAATCCGTGGAGTTGACGATACGCGTATTAATGTCACGATTAACGGGATACCCTTGAATGATTCCGAGTCTCATGGTGTGTTCTGGGTCAATCTTCCAGACTTTGCGTCGTCGGTCGGTACCATGCAGATCCAGCGTGGAGTCGGAACTTCGACCAATGGTCCGGCAGCTTTTGGAGCTACGCTCAACTTGCAGACCGGAACCCTCGAAACGGACCCATATGCACGGATTTCCTCGACGTATGGTAGCTTCAATACCTTCAGAAATACACTCCAGGTCGGAACTGGACTCCTTCCTAATCAGTGGGCCATTGAGGGCCGACTCTCGGCTATTCAAAGTGATGGATTCATTAATCGGGCAACATCCGATCTAAGTTCCTGGTTCGTGTCAGCGTCGCGTTATGGATCACGAGATTTGCTCAAGATCAATGTGTTTTCGGGCAGTGAACGTACTTATCAAGCATGGAATGGAGTGCCGGAAGCCCGCCTTCGCAATGATCGTGAGGGAATGTTGTATTACGCCGAGAATCATGGATTGTCTGATTCGGAGACCCAACGGCTGCTGAATAGCGACCCTCGCCGATACAACATGTTCACGTATGAGGATCAGGTTGATCAGTATTCACAGACCCACTATCAGTTGCACTATTCCTACCGGCTTCAGGACAATTGGTATCTGAATTCGTCTCTACATTATACACGTGGTGCAGGGTATTTTGAGGAATTTCGTGAAGATGACCGACTTTCGACCTATACCATCGTTCAGGGGTCGCCAAGAAGTGATTTGGTGCGACGTCGCTGGTTGGACAATCACTTTTATGGGATGGTGGTATCGACCGAGTATCAGGCTGAGAAATGGACCCTCACAGCAGGTGGGGGATACAACGAATACGATGGTGATCACTTCGGAGAGGTAATCTGGGCGCGAAATGCTCCGCAGTTGAACATCGGAGACCGTTATTATGACAACAATGGGTTCAAAACGGATTTCAATGCGTATGCGAAGCTCAACTATGATCTTTCTGATCGATTGAGCGCATTTGGAGACGTTCAGGTGCGTCGAGTTGGTTACACGTTTCTGGGCTTCGATCGAAATCAGAACAGTGTTGACCAGTCCGTCGACCTGACATTTTTCAATCCGAAGGCAGGATTGGTGTATCGATCCGGAGAGGGACAACGAGCCTATGTATCGTACAGTGTGGGCAACAAAGAGCCGGTCCGTCGTGAGTATACACAGTCAACACCAGATTCCCGCCCCAGTCATGAGACGTTGTATGACCTCGAGGCTGGATACCGTATCGATAGGTCCGGATGGTATGCAGGATCCAATTTCTTCTGGATGAACTATGATAATCAACTGATTTTGACCGGACAATTGAACGATGTAGGAGCAGCCATCCGCACCAATGTGAAAGACAGTTACAGGATTGGAATCGAGCTCGAAGGTGGCTTCCGATTGACTGATGCATTTCAGTGGGGTGGGAATCTGACCCTGAGTCAGCACCGGATACCAGAGTTCGTTGAGTTCGTGGATGATTTCGATACCGGGGCTCAGCGCGAAATCGTGTATGAAGATACTCCGATTGCGTTATCGCCCGAAATTGTGGGGTCAAGCGCCTTCCGTTATGAGCGCGGAAGACTTCAGGCCGGGCTCATCAGCAAGGGAGTCAGTCGGCAGTATTTGGACAACTCCGGACTCAAAAGTCGGTCCATTGATCCCTATTTGATCCATGATCTGGAATTTGGTTATGATCTCGGCGGAATCGCCAGCCTGCAGAGTGCCAGTTTATCACTTCAGATATTTAATGTACTTGACACCGCTTACGAGACCAACGGATATACCTATGCCTGGTACTGGGGTGGAGAGGAATACCGGTTTAATTTCTATTATCCACAGGCCGGGAGGCATTTTTTACTAAGGCTTGAAATTGGGTTTTGACCCAATTTCAAGCGTAAACTGTAAACTGAAAACGGCCATGCAAGGAGCACAGTCTGCTGACGTACATCATGAGGCGCAGCCGAATGAAAACTGCTTAAACGAAAAGGGTGCGGTCTAATACCAAGAGCATAAAAAAAAGAGCCGATCAGGTTTAACCAATCGGCTCTTGGGCTTCACGACGCGCATGAGGTTACACGCAGTCGGTAGGTTTAAGATTGCTACTTATCAATCTTTTGGTCGTG
>CAZJZI010000008.1:0-69986 GCA_964550435.1 uncultured Chitinophagales bacterium
AGGGTATCGCGCAAAATCAAAGTGAATCGCATCTATATCATAATTTTCGACGATTTCTATAACATTTTCTACCGCCCAGGCACGCGCTTCAGGGATGCCCGGATTCATCCAGATACTTCCGCCGAAGGTGTTCAACCAGTCGGGATTAGCTTTTGTAATATGTTGTGGTTCGTTAGCAACGGCATAAGCGTCGATTTCTGAAGTATTACCAACGTTAAACACATTGTACCAGGCATGGACTTCGAGACCGTACTTTTTAGATTCATCGATGACAAATTGAAGTGGATCCCAACCTGGATTCTGGCCCATTGTACCTGTTAATCGTATGGCCCAAGGAAGTCTTTCGCTAACATAGTGAGCATCTCCCCTTGCTGTTACCTGAAATACAATAGCGTTCATGCGCATATCAGCGTGACGCTGAACGATTGCACGTAGGGTGGCTTGCTGTTCTGCAACATTAGTGGTTTTGGGCCAGTCTAGGCCTAGTGCAGTTGCAACCCATATCGATCTGAACTCTTCTTTTGGTGGTTCTGATGAAGGTTGTTGGAGAGCTTGGGAGAACATGGTAGTCGCCAAAAGCATCCATCCGGTGATCAGTAGTAACGTTTTTTTCATAAACGATTGTATTGTAGATGATTGAAAACAAAAAGAGGCACTTACTCCAGACGAGCAAGTGCCTCAAACTCGATTAGATCGAATAGTTCATCGTTAATTTATTTAACGAGTGTCATTTTGTTGGTCAGACGAACGTTACCGCTGTTCAATTCATACAGGTAAACACCTGATCCGAGTTGATCAGCATTGAAGGTTACGTTGTGTGTACCAGCAGGCATATCCTGATTAACAAGAGTTGCCACCACGCGACCCAGCATGTCATACACACGAAGTGTGGTCATGCCTGCCTCACCGATGCTATATCGGATTGCGGTAGTTGGGTTAAATGGGTTTGGATAGTTCTGCTCGAGTGTGAATCCTTCTGGGATTTCAGCACCACGATCGATACTAACGGCCTCAGCACGGGTGAACTTCTGGAGACTTCCAGGTCCGTTATTGAATGATCCAACATATGCAGTTAGTCCATCAGGACTGAATGCCATAGAACGTGGAACCTGATACACAGTTGCTTCACCATAGTTCCAGGTAAATTCATCAACTACTGAAGCAGATGTCAATGAAAACCCATAGTATGTGTTTGAAATCCATGGTTCGACGGCATCTGGGTTGTTACCAACACCGGCACCTGAGAAATACAGGATTTCTGAGTCAGGATATCTGGCAATTGAACCTGGATTTGCACCAATTGCAATTGGAAGACCAACTGTGTACTCTTCGAATACTCCACCTTCCCATACTCGAATGTGTCCAGCTGGACCACCTTCTTCGTAAGCATCGGTCTGTGGGTTGAAGATTTTCGAACCGTCATTTGAGATCTCAAGAGTCCTTGAAAATCCTAATTTCTCGGTAGTAACTGTATTCAAGACTGCCCAGCTATCACTTGGATCGTAAATCACGATTGGTGATCCAGGAAATACGAAAGACACAGCAACAAAGCCATCCACTGTGATCGCAGGACGGTTTGGTGCGTGAGAAGCAGTTTCGGTACGCATGAAAGTAACTTCAGCTACTTCAAGTGGTTCACCAGTTTCTGCATCGAATACATGTATAAATGAACGAGACTGATTCCAGACTCCACCAATCACCGGATTAGGTGCTGCATCTGTAGCAGCGGCAGTCATCCGAAAACCGTGTGATGACACATAGATTTTCCCATCGTAGAAATTTGCACCAGTTAATGGGCCAAATCTCAGGAGGGAATCGCCAACTGTTGAACCAATGATTGGTGAAAACTCAGCTTGGGTTCCGTCTTCGTTATAAATATAAATTGGATTGAAGCGTCTATTATTTTCGCTATCCAACGTACTGTAATATGGGGTAAGCCATACTTTTCCATCTGTATCAACAGCCAATCCATGCGCATTGGTGTTTGCAACAGAATCCGGGAATACACTGTCGAATTCCCACTGTGCTGAAGCCACCATTGGCACCAACAGCATCATCATAGTGATTCGTATCACATGTTTCATCTTTATTTCTCCTTTTTGTATTTAACTAAATGTGGACCGGACTCAAACCGGTCCACTTTTCAAACATTTCGTCTGAAATTCGTCCGTAGATCAGGGAGCGTCTTTCTGAACATTCAGAGAGATGACCCTGTTATTGCCAGTAGTTGGCAATAATGTCATTAATAAGTTCTGAGTACCGTCAAGATACTCCATTTTTAAGATGGTACCAGGAATAATGCCCGGGTACATTTGGGACACTTGTCCACTTGGTGTGACCTGATACAGAGGTTTCGTTTCGTTCATACCAACAAACACCGTACCATCGGCGGCAACGGCAATGGCGGTCGGACGACCTTCACCACCAGCTTCCGTAAGGTTTGCAACTACTTGTTCAGGTCCCGGAACTAGGTCTGCAAGTAGTTCTACCTTCCATACATAAGAAACGTTTTCTTTTGTGCCTGCTACATAAATGTGGCCGTCAAAATAATCCAACGCGTAGATAGTAGCATCAAACGGGAATCGCACTACAGCGCCAGCGGGACTTATTCGGTTTAAACGAGCATTAGAAGCATTTCCTTCGTTTGTACCACCTGACCATACGTTTCCGGCTTCATCTATAGTGATGTCTTCTGTTCTGCCTATCCCTCTACCCCATGTAGATGGGGTTCCACCTGATGGATCGATACGGTAAACAAACGGTACCGCTCCACCACGCACCATATAAACGGATCCATCCGGACCAACCTTAACGGATCTAAAGAACCAGGATTGAGCGGTTCCAAAAGCAGGATTGATAACCGTTTCACCATCTGAAGCAACTTTTTTAACGCCTGCAGGTGCACCACTTGCATCGTAAGAGACATAATAGTTGTTATCAGAGTCGTAGCCGGCCGCCCATGGATTTTCGTTATCAGGGAATGATACAGCCGTTCTAAACAAGGCCTGGAGTCTGTATTTCACCGAATTACTGAACGCTTCTACACCTAAAACTCCTACCTTGATCCCGATTGAGTCGGCAACAAGATTTGGTGTTTTTACTACTATTTGCGATGGTGACGCACTGACTATTTCTGCTCTTACATTATTGAAATAGACAAATAGTTCTGTTGTATTTGCTGTGAAATTACTACCAGAAATCGTTACTTCCTCGAAACCGGCGAAGTATCCCCCTTCAGGTGATACAGCACTAATAACAGGTGTTGTGCCTTTATTGTAGTCCTCGTCGAACAGGCTGGCCGATTCCGGGGTTTCACACGCTACCACAGCCATTCCGATGGCTAGTATCGGCAGAATTCGTTTGAAAAATGAGTACCCGTATTTCATGTTGTTCTCAGGTATTAATTAATATTAAAAACTTAGTTGTACCGAGAGTCGGTTCACACTGTTAAAGACACCGAAAGCGGTGTGGCTGTAGTCAGCCCGGATTCCATATCGACGTGCGAACGGGAGGTTAACACCCACACCCATCGAAATACCTTGTTCATCGGTTGGGAATACATATCCACCACGGAGGAATAGTCGGTCCATGAATCCGTACTCTGCACCGATCATCAACTGTTCGAAGTAATCACGTGGTCTGTTTGCATCGATACTCACCAGGAGTTTATGCATTTCAGGATTAATTGACGTCAAATCCAATACATTCATCGCCAATCCGATTCTGAATGTAAGTGGCAGTTCTTGTGTATCCTGAATGTAGGTCACTTCATTGGAGTAGTTTCTGACCGACATCGCAAAGTTCAGACTTTCGAAACCGGTTTTGTAGAGAACCCCGAAGTCAACTGCATAGGTTTGTAGATCGAACTGTTGTCGTACAAGGCTTCCTTCGTTCAGACCAATAGGTGCATTAGAAAGGTTTATATCAACATATCTGACATTTGCACCTACCGAAAACTGACTCGATATCGCCCTTGAGTAGCTTATCCCAAACGCAATTGCATTCGGATTGTAAGTCCCAAGAACCTCATACCCAAGATCACTGTTATCACGAATGGTTTCAGTCAGGTCGCCGTAATCGACGCCCATGAATGAGAGACCAATAACTCCGTATAATCCATTTTTCGGAGCAAATGTAAGTGCAGCATACTGATAATCGATATCAGCGATCCAACTCACATTACCAATACTCACATCAAATAAAGAAGTTTGAAACGCCGAGTTTGCAGGATTGTAGAAAATTGACAATGAACGATCTTCTACAGCTGTCATTGCATCTCCCATTCCAGTAGCGCGTGCACCCAGAGGAGCTGAGAGAAACTTCATAGTTGTTTGTCCACGCTTGCGTTGAGCTTCTGCCACATCATGTAACACGAAGCCGAAGACAAGAGTACTTATAAATAGGGTATAAATTACTTTTTTCACGGGATAGCCTTTATTACATGATTACGACAAATTTCCGGGTTGTTTTTTCACCGGTATCCAGATTTTCAATAACTGCGATGTAGACACCACTCACTACACGCTGACGCCATTTGGTATTCAGGTTCCATGAGGCATCACCGCTACCGTTTGTATGGTTAATGGTTTGAACCAATTCTCCAAGTTCGGTGTAGATATCAATTCTGGCACGTCCCGGGACTTCGAAGAACTGAATTTCGAATCCTGCGTAGGATACATCGGTACTTGCTGAACGGACAAATGGGTTAGGAACGATCGTAATCTGATCCATGCTGGTTCCAGGAGGTCTCAAAAGACGTGCTGGATCGTAAGTCTGGGTCAGATATCTGTTGCTTTTCAACGGTCCTGAAGGAGTTAAACCTGTTCCATTGTTATCAGAAGCATTTCCAATAGCTTGTATATAGTAATAATGATCCAGACCTCGGATTGGACCACCGACAGGATTCTGATCAGTATCGGCGAATTCTCTTGCCGATGCAGGTAGTTCAGCTACTTTTGTATAGACACTATCACGTCTGAATTGAGCGCGGTAGATTTCAAATCCTGTGATGTTTCCAACTTCTTCATCAGGATATTCCCATTCGAGATAGACACCATCACCACCCGAATTCACGCGAAACGTGCTTGGAGGTGTTGGAGCTTTCGGGATGTTGAAACCTGAGTCAAAATTGGCTTTAGCACGGGCAAAGGTCTGCATAAGTGAATCACGACTTGTAAATACCCACTGGTTTTTTGTCATGGTTGCATTTACACTGTGCCCATCGTTGTAGGAGATTTGTAGGTTATTATTACCACCTGATCTCTTGTAAGCAGTTCCAATTTGTGTTGCAGCTTCACGGCTAAGACCTGCTGAAGCCTCAACTATTACTATACGCACACTCTCACCTGGTGCCAGGGTATATGGGCCAATACCTTTTGCCGCTGAGAATCCACCTGAAGTACCACGAGATGGATCACCAGTAGGATTCAAAAAGCCCGGTTCGCCGGAAGGCTCTACCAGGTATGCGTGACGATTGGTTCTTCCACGCATCATGAATTCGAGGTATTCTCGTTCCATTCTGGCGTTATTAAACGGGTCATTTGATGAATTCAACCCATCATCAGATCCGGTTTCGGTCATCGTATATGGTTGATTTGGGTCATCTGCTGAGTTGCCAGGAGCAGTATCTGCATGAAGAACCGCGTTTCCAACAAATTGATGTGCACCCAGTCGTCCGGTAGTATCTTGGGGTTGAACGAGTCCGGAAGAGGTTGATGCTGTCCAGATTGGAGCTCCGATGTTGTCATATTGGGTAAATGCAGGAAGCTTTCCATGCCAAACGAAGTGACCTCTAAGCCCTTCAGGAGCACCATAATCGGGTCCTAAGTCATCTCCAAATCTATCAACCATTGCGTTTATTCCCCAACCAGTAGCATTACCAATCACATAACGTGTTTGATGCAGAACTGAATAGCGTTCCTGCCAGAAGAACATTACGTCGGTAAGGGTTTTATTCGGGTAGATGACCGCATCGGTGTTATCCGCTTTACCGGTATTGGTAAATATGTACTCACGAACGTGGTAATTGTCATGATATTCGTTACTAAATGCCATAACACGACGTTCCATAGTTATACCAATGGAAGTATTGATTCGAGAATAGATCATTCGATCAGCCGGAATCGTTGGATCTACTTCATCCACTTCATCAGCAACGTTAAATGTTTCTTCATCATTAACCAGTACTTCAACTTTCGGAAATCTTCCGATGAGTTTATGTTCCATCGGAAAAAATGATCCCAATCCGGAGACACGTGGTCCCACATGGACTACTTTATATGGGAAACTAGTGTTACTTGCATCTGTAAAGGCAGTAGTTCCAATCCAAAATGCTTTAGCTGCCTGTGAGTCCTGGTGATCGTACAATGCTGGCCAGCGCAATCCATACTGCTGTTGTGCGACAAGAGCATGTTCGCGCTCGGTACCGTTTGGCATGTAGAAGTTTTGAAGGGAACCAATTCCCAACCATCGGGCCTGTTGCGCAGTACCTTCGTGAGCACTCATCCCGAGGATGAACGCCGCAAACAGGACAATGTGTATGATTCTATTTTTAGACATCAGATTCTTGTTTTATATGTATTAGAAGGTAATTCGCACACCAAAAATGACGTTACGCGGATTAAAGAAAGCGAACGATGACAAGTTTGGCATATCGATGTACGCCTTATCATCGAGTACTTGCTGAACGAAGTCCTGATTAGCCGCTACCCAGCTTCCGTTGCGGAACTGGTAGTACGTTTGATCAGCTTCGTTAAAGTAAAGCGGGCGCTCGTGCGGGTTTTGTACATTCTGGATGTTAATGACTGCAACAATCGGTTGGAACGCGATGTTTTCTTTTCGGTAGGTTCCTGGCTTGTCGTCACCAGGTACAGATAAATAGGATCCACGAAGTGGCTGAAGTTTATCTGCAGGTAAATGCAGAGATCTCATGTAGTCGTTGTAATCATCCCCATCAACAAATCCATTTTGGGTGAGATAACGTGTGTTAAACACGTTGCTCACGTCAATAAAGAAGTTTAGATCGGTTTCAAGTGCACGGAGTGTACGTGTGAATCTTAAGTCCACATTATAATCATCAACCCACCGAAGGTTGTTACTGATACCCGGGATGGATCCACCGCCTGTCCAGGTAACCGCATAACCACGTACCCAGGAAGCAAGGATTGTAGCTCTCCAGTTCGCCAATGGACGGAATCCAAGGATTGCTGGACCGAAGTCATCGGGACTGAAGAAATCCAGGTTCAAACGGGAATAAGGCTGAGCAACTGGTTTTGACTGTGGGTTAGCAGAGTTTACTCTTTCGAACTCACGTTGGTCTTTAGAGTTTTGGTAGTAGGTAGCATAGCCAAATCGACCGGTTGAACGCACCATGTAGGTAAAGTTCACGAATCCTGTCCAGAAAGACCCTTGTGCCTTACGTAAGGTCAACTCAAATCCCTTGGTGTCACGGTATGAGTCGGCCGTTGGTACTGAATACAATCTACCACCACCTGACGCAATCAAGTTTCTGCTAGACCCTGGAATATTTGTTTCATCTTTGTAGTACCCGGCTACACGAATCAGGTACCGTTCGGTGAAAGCTTGTTCGTAACCCAACTCATAGGATACTGTTTTAGGTAGGTCAAGACTTGGATCAGCGATTCGCGATATCGATTGGTCTTCAAGAAACTTTTCAACCAAATAAAGAGAAGTTGGAGTCGGCATGGAGCGGAAATGCCCATAGTTGAAATACAACTTACTCATAATCGTGATCGGGAATGAAACCGCAAGTCGAGGACTTAAATCAAAGTTTGGTTTCGTGCGCTCGGTTTCGAATACTTCATCAAGATTTTCTACGGGTTGACTGAATCGAGGATCAAATTCATCATATACAATCCAATCCGTATTAGCATCAGAGTAGTCTAAACGGAGTCCTACTTCAGCAACGATACCCTCGTACTCGAATTTGTTTTGAGCATACAAGGCACCACGACGTGGAGAGTTGTTCCATATTACCTGTGAACGTCCGCTAGGAAGATAAATATCTACTGAGGCATAATTTACGTCACTGAAGGTCTGCACAAACTGTACACCAGTTTTTAGCTGGTTGTAGCGATTATACTGGTTTGTGTAGTCAAAGCGTGCGTTGATATATTCTACTTTCGAGCTATCACGCGAGTTTGACATCCCGACTCCCATACGCAGACCGGATCCGATTCCGGAGGAAGGAAGTTCATAGAATCCGAATGGCCCCTCATCCACTGCATATCCGTTCCCAAAAGTGCGGACTGGAGTCAGGTCCCGTGCTCTACCCGGGTTAGTATCGTATTCAGAACTGAAATAGTTAGCAAGTACCTCGAAATACGATTTATTATTGATGGTCTTAGTAAACTTACCTCCAAGCAAACGGTATTCAACTCGTGTTGGAGCCCAATAGTCTGAGGCAAAAATTCGGGAGTTTCCGAATGAATTTCTGTTTCTGACGTTATTGGCGATACCCGCAGCACTTACAAAGATTCCAGGTGCGCCAACGTTATTGCTATTGGTACCGTTTTCGGCTCCGATCATCGCATCGATCGAGAGTTTCATACCACGACCAACGTCACTGGTTAGTTTAAGGTTGGAAGTATATGTTTCGTAACGATCTCGTGATAGTGGAATTACGTACATGGTTTGTGAGCGTCTGTGAGATGCCCAGAAACGCATGTTACCCAATTTATCACTAACTACAGGAATTGGACCACCAAAACCAAAGTCCAATGTATAATCAGGCTCTGTAATTGCCATATCTTTACGGTGTTGCCATAAAAATACTTGCTGAGCAGCGGCCGGGGTTAAATGTCGTGTTGGATCCGGATCATCTAAGGTTCCTTCGGCAACAGATATCCATCCCTCAAACTGTGGATACTGACGGCGAGTCCATGGATCCCATGCATTAGTACCTGTCCAGGCTACTTCTGGATCCAGAAATGGTCTGATCCAATACGAATTAGGATCATTCACCAATGGTCCGAAGTGTTTCTTTCTTGGAGGCTCATGCTGATAATAGATATCGAAATTATATCGGTCACGGCTTCCTTCTTTAGTCACCACGTTGACAATACCAGACTGGACATCGCCATACTCGGCGCTGAATCCACCTGATTGTACCTGGATTTCAGAAATGGAAGTAATTGATACAGCGGTAAATGGTGAGTTGTTACGCTCATCCTTTAATGAAATACCGTTCAGGTTGAATGATACCTCACTTGATGCACCCCCACGAACGCTAAGTCCCTGAAATCCTGCTTGAAGACCAACTATACCGGCAACTGAGGTAACAGGAAGGTTTTTGACTTCTTCAGCGTCGATGTTTACCCGGCTGGCGCCTACATCTCGTTGTACAATCGGACGATCAGCCACAACAACGACTTCTTCGCCTGAGAATACTTCTTCAGACATTCGAAAATTCAATGTTGTTGTTTGGTTGATGTTGATTCGAACATCCTCAACAACGACTGTAGAGAATCCGATCATAGATGCCTTGATGGTGTAGGTACCTGGGCGAACGTTGATCACTGAAAAATAACCATCGGCATTCGTTGCTGCACCGATAATCAATTCTTCAATAATGACGTTTACTCCGATAAGTGGCTCACCGGTTTCGGCGTCGGTTACTGTACCCTCCAAACGACCTGACTGTGCCAGTACACTCGCTGAAGAAACCAGCAGGAATACGGCCATTAGTGCAAATCGTTTGAGCACCGATGCAATCGTTTCAGATTGTATATGTACTTGATGCATGTTAATTGGACTTAGGATTATTCAGATAAGAAAATTCTGTTGACGTATGAATGCCAAAAGCTGGTTGAGGTTCTGAAAGCTGGATTGCTATTCTCATATTCATACATTCTGTTTACGGTTACCCCCAGAGAAAAGCGCTTCCTCTGAAATCACACTCATATTGGTTCTATCACATAGCTTCAAGCTATAAAAATTGAGGTGATTTGTCAAAGGTATCTACGCATTTTTACGTAGTTTTTGACAATTACTATCAACTCTCGATAATTATCACCGCCTATCTTTTTGTTATACAATAAGTTAATCCTCATTCATATTCAATATAAAATGTTGAATATCAATCTAAATGAGGATTTTCATATTCAATTTTAACGAAGTAACAACATTTTTCGGGTCTTCACCACTATACCATCGACTTCCAGGGCATAAACAAGTACCCCACTTGCAACACTGCTGGCTTCAAAAGAAACACTGTGTCTCCCTGCCGAGTAGGAACGGTCGGCCGGTACAGCAATCATTTGTCCCTGAGAATTGTACACCAATACACGTACGTTTGACGCTTGTGGAAGCTCAAAACTTATACTGGTACTCGGATTGAATGGATTCGGGTAGTTCTGTTCAAGTACGAATCCATTTGGAGATTCTTCGTCATCGATTGAAGTCGGTGATGCCGTGGTGAACGTGTAGGTTTGAGACACCGTGAAAGTATCCGAATTGACCGCAACAATACGATAGTGATATAATGTTGCAGGCATCAGATTCTCTAACTCAAAGCGTATTGTTTCTATAGCATCTGACGCTTCAACTTCGATTTCATCAGTAGACATTGAAAGGTTATCTACTTCTGATCCGTATTCCATGAACAATTCTATGTCAGATTCAAAATTTCTTACTCCGACTTCAGCATTGAATCGTGTCGTAACTGCAGTAGTATCCTCTGCAGTTAAGATGGCAACCTCGGGTGGATTCAGAAACGCGTGGGTTCTGTTTCTAAGCGTTGGGAGATAATTGTACAGTCTCTGTCCCGGACACTCGGTCGCAGATCCATCTCTATGCCCGGAAATTGTATAGTAGTTTCGACTGGTAAATGGATGAATATTCCGTACTCGCACATCAATTCCCTTGTCATACGCCTTCCATGCCAGCACACGCATCAAAGAGTTGATTGCATTTTGAGTTGGCATCACAGTGGTATAATGTCCAATGACACAGACACCCATTGAATTCGTGTTCGAACCACCTACGTGGGCACCAATGACATCCACGAATCCGTTAAAGTTATGTGCACGACCCTGATATACAACGCCATTTCCATCTACAAGCCAATTATATCCAATGTCTGACCATCCGTTGGTCTGGGTGTGCAAAATGTAATACGAGCGAACTACAGCAGCAAAATCTGATGAGTTGGTATGTCCTGCCGAATGGTGGACAAACATGTGCGTTACATTAGTTTGAGACCTGCTTGCAGTGTTTGTAAGTCCTAATGTGGCTCCCCAGCTTGAACGGTCTACATACACGGGAATTGGGTAGGAAGATATTTCACCCATAGGCCCACCTGATGTTGATTTCTCAAGGGATCGGACATCAGGAATACGGTTTTTAGCTTCGGTAAATGGAATTACAGTCGATTTGTGCGTCTCCAGATCTGACTGTGGAGTTACGCCAGGATTAATGAAGTGAAATGAAATCTCGTCCAGGGTTGGTTGGAGCTGCCTCATTTCAGCGTGTAACGTTGCGCGATATTGTATGTATTGCGTGCCAACCGGGAAAAATACAAGTACACTTGCAATACGGCCGTCTTCGAATTCAACATGATGGTCCACATCAGCGACCATCCAGTCGCTCCATTCGCGAGTATTTTTGCTACCTCTGACTTCGATTACTATCTGATGATCGTTGGCAACTTCACCCTTCCAGTTTAAAGCCACGGCAACGAAAGGATGTTCTTTGGTCAGTGGAACCAGCTCCTCAGGACCTGTATATCTGATTATTTTATCTGCAACAAGCTCAGTTCCATATCCAGGTCTGGCTTTCCCAGGTGACATTCCCAACTCAGGACTTCTGTTGACTACAATTCGTTCGGTCCCGGAATCTGAAGCATTTGGATTATTGTCTTGCGCATTCAAAGTTGAACTTGTGACCAAAACAGCCAGCAAGAGTATCAACATTTTTTTTAAGTACATATCTATTGTTTTCTATCCGTTTACATTTAAATACAGCATTATTGGAAGTAATCCAGAATGCCGGATTGTATTATCCCATTGAATTCATCCATTTTAAATTCAATGACCATTTCGTTTTCGAAAAATATATAGAGCCCGGTTGAGTCATCTTGATAGGGCATATAAATACGAATTTCTTTGCGGATTGGGGCGCCTTTGATGCTTTGCTTGACTACGATCGGAGCGTCTCCCAGTGCTTCATCGATTTCATTCATTGTTCTGCCATTCAAATCCAGAAATCCGTCTGTGTTTAAAAATGTGTGATAAGGGGCAACATCCAAACGATAAAGGTTTACTTCCGAAGTTTCAGCATCTGGTGACTCTATTGGATTCAGACGATCCTGTATTGCGGCTATTTTGTCGGCTGTGTCCGTGGAATTGTAAGTACTGTCTGAAATAGCCTGAGTGTTTGTGTCACGCTGTACGAACTCTTCTGAAGTCGAATCAGACTGATTCCGATTTTGGTCAATCGTACAACCAAGCAGTGAGAAAACAAAACCTAACCAAAACAAATATCTGTGTGGTACAAAAATCATGAAATAATGATGATAAACGTGGTAACTTTAGGACTAAATTAAGACGATAAATGATTATTCAAAAAGAATTGGATTATTTTTTACCATTCATTTATCTAAGATTTGAACACTACAATTGGGTTTAGATTTCCGCATGCGAAACATTCTGTTTTTATTGACTGCCTGCGTTATCCTTTCAGGTTCTCTGTTGGTTCTGGGCCCGGTCAATTCTGTAAAAGTGTTCACTTCAGAACAGGCATTTGAAGATTTTCTACTCATACAGGTGTATAACTTCGGTTATCCTCATGAACGGGTAAGAACCCGGGAAATCCAGGTAAATGAGGGGTTTTCACGCCAAATCATAACAATTGATATAGCGAGAGACTTCCCGAGAACACGGTTCCATAAAAATCTGGCCGACTCTTTACGCCCTTACGGAGTGACTACCTATGGTGTAGTGCAAATGACAGAACCGATAACTGAAATTCACCTCAGTTTGGATAATACCGTTCTCAAAACTATCAGACTTGTTAGAAATAACTGAATCATTTCAGATATCCATCATTTTGAATGTCTTGAAAATCTCGTGAGCGGTGAGGTCGTACTGAATAGGTGTTACTGATGCGAATCCATCTTGCAGAACTTTAACGTCGAGATCTTCGGCGTTATCCAGAAGTTCGAATTTACCTGTCATCCAATAGTAAGGCCTGTTAAAAGGATCTACCCTACCGTCGTATTCTTCAATGTAACGGCTTTCTGCCTGACGAGTCCACTTTAGACCCTTAAGGGGTCCGGCAGGCGCATTAATGTTGAGTGTTATTCCCTTGGGAAGCCCGTTTTTAAAAACAAATTCAATCATTCTGGCAGCTGCTTCCTGGCAACCGGTCAGATCCGCATCTTCTTTGAATTCACCGCAACTAACAGCGATTGCCGGATATCCAAGAATGGTAGCTTCAGTGGCTGCACTAACCGTACCCGAATAAATGATATTTATACCTGCATTTGAGCCATGGTTTATCCCGCTCAGAACTAAATCAGGTTTTCGATCCATGAGTTTATCGTGCGCCAGTTTAACACAATCGGCCGGAGTCCCGTTAATTGCGATTGCATCCATCCCGTTCTGCATTTTGACTCTTGTTGCCCTTAGCGGAGTATTTATTGTAATAGCATGACCTACCGCACTTTGTTGACGATCCGGAGCAATAATCTGCACGTCTGCATACGTAGCAGCGACTTCAGCGAGAGCTCGTATTCCAGGTGAATAATATCCATCGTCGTTACAAATGAGAATCAGGCGGCGTTCAGTTACTGACATTCGTTAAATAGTATTCGTGTAGATTCAGAATTAATTGTATTGCTCGTCACTGGAAGGAAAACTTTCAGATTTCACATCATCGACATAGCTTTTAACAGCTGCGGACATATCCTCATACAGGTTCATATAGCGTCGAATGAACCGAGGTTTAAAATCTTTGGTGAGTCCCAGCATATCATGTACCACAAGTACCTGACCATCGCAGGCTGAACCTGCACCTATACCAATGGTTGGGATATTCAGTGATTCTGTCACTTTTTGAGCTAATGAGGCAGGAATTTTTTCGAGAACTAGTGCAAAACAACCTGCCTCCTGGAGTTTGAGTGCATCTTCGATGAGTTGATTCGCTTCAGTTTCTTCTTTTGCCCTGACTTTGTACGTTCCAAACTTGTAAATCGACTGCGGTGTTAGCCCCAGGTGACCCATAACTGGTATCCCAGCATCAACAATTCTTTTTACGGTATCAACGATATAGGTTCCACCTTCGAGTTTAATGGCATGGGCTCCAGCCTCTTTCATCATGCGACCGGCGCTGATCAAAGCTTCTTTTATGGTGACCTGATAACTCATAAACGGCAAATCTGCGACCACAAGTGCACGGTCCACACCTCTGACCACACAGCTGGTGTGATAGATCATTTGTTCCAACGTAATTGGAAGTGTAGTTTCGTGACCAGCCATTACGTTACTTGCCGAGTCGCCTACCAGAATCACATCAATTCCGCCGTTATCAACAATTTTGGCCATGGTGTAATCATAGGCGGTGATCATACTGATCTTTTCGCCACGTGATTTCATATCTACGACCGTTCGGGTAGTCACTTTGTCTGGTCTGCCGTCTTGTTTTGCAGTACTCATTTTTTATTTGGAATCAGTGCAGCGGTTGCATCTAGTTCGCATGTTACTTGTCCGTCTACAGAGGCTTTAGAGTGCATTGTTATGAACATTCGTTTTAAGCCTGTGATTTCGACTTCAAGTTTAAGTTGGTCTCCTGGAACGACGGGTCTGCGAAATTTACAGTTGTTGATTGCAGAGAAGACTATAGTATGTTCATCTGCATTCAGATTATTCGTTTTTAGAAAATGAATACAACCAGCCTGGGCCAGTGCCTCCACTTGCAGAACTCCCGGCATAATGGCGCTGGCTGGGAAATGTCCATTAAAAAACTCTTCGTTAGCTGTGACATTTTTTATAGCTACAATCGAAGTGGGAGTCATTTCAAGCACTCGGTCAACGAGCAAAAATGGATATCTGTGAGGAATAATCGCTTTAATTTCTTCTATGTTCATCATCTGAAAGTAGGATTTTAGTTATAAGTGCTTAACGGTAACGTTATTTAACTACACCGACATAAATATAGGCAATGCCCCCGTTAAGTTTATGCGAATCTTGAGTAGAGAACGATCCTGATTTTTTCATAAGCTCAAGAAACGCATCCCCAGCGGGGAAAGCAGCGCTGGTTTCGGGCAGGTATTGATACGCATCACGATTACCGGTGAGAAGCCCACCCACAAAAGGGATTATGTATTTGCTGTAGAATCGGTATGGCCAAGACATGATCCCTTTGGGCTGACCAAATTCCAGAACCACGACCCTACCGCCTGAGCGTACAACACGAGACATTTCTTGTAGACACACCAAAGGGTCATCCACATTCCTGATTCCGAATGAAATCGAAGAAATGTCGAATGAATTGTTGGCATAGGGTAAATCCATAGCATCAGCAACTTCAAAATCGATCAGAAGACCATTCTTCTTGGCTTTTGATGGCGCTGGATCAATCATTTCCTGACAGAAATCTGTTCCTTTAACATATCCAGTGTCTCCCACTTTCTTTTTGAAAGTAATTGCCAGATCTCCAGTTCCTGTAGCACAATCCAGTACTTTATCACCCGGTTTAGCGCCACTCAAGCGTACGGCTTTTTTCCTCCACAAATGATGGATTCCGAGGGACAATACACTGTTCGTAACATCATATTTGTCCGCAATAGACGCAAACATGGAACGGACTTTTTCACTCATAAGTTATTTAATAATAATGTATTTAGATAAATAATATTTAAATCCATGCAACACTTCGCAACCGTTTAAAATTACGCCCTGCGTTTTTTGGATTTATTTCTCGTCATGGCATCAATTAGATCTTGCTCCATGCCCTTTAATCCGGGGACTTCCAATCGGTTGGAAATCGCAGTTTTAACCACAACCATTTTCATTACCCTATCATTCAGTGTCATTGATCCTGATCTGTTTTGATAAAAAGTATCAAATAGTTTCCTTAGCCACCCAAAGCGTAAAACCAAAAAGAAAAGCAGTGACAGAATCAAGTCAGTATACAATTCAGAAATTCCCAGATAACTAATGGATGCAACAGCTGCTATCAATATCACCGATTCAGCCGATAAAAATTGTACCACGATGGTTAATGGCTTATTGATCAATGCACTTTTACCAAGATGCCACAAGTACAATACTCCGATCGCAGTGAAAAATGCCAGAGAAACGGGTGCCAGATGAATCAATAGTATAAAAACCCAGACTGCAATGGAATCTGTACTCCGGACCCAGGTCTCGGAGTCCTTGACGATCTCGTCGAGTGATTTATGAGACAATACTTCGGGTGAGAGCTTGCGAATTAGCTCGGTTGTCATAAAATACCAGTTGCCATTTTTAGTAAAAATACCAGCTGGTGTCTCAACATAATCAGATGCTGTAGAATTTAGTAGACTCATAGCTAGTAAAGATACAGATTAATCCTAAATTAATCTGCATGACAGAGCCTTAACAGCATCATTTCACGCCATACATACCGTCAGAATACCCGATTTATCCATGCCACTGTCGTTCAGGATTTTACTCAGAGCAAATGCTGTAGCTCCTGTGGTGAAAACATCATCAATGATTATGATTCTTCTGCCCGATATTTCCTCCTGTCTCTGTACTCTAAACGCTTCCTGAAGATTTTTCATCCTTCCCTGTAAATTTTGTCCGGTCTGCGTAATTGTAAATCGATGTCTGACAACCGAATCTTCATGAATCATAGGTATCCCAGTGATTTCTGAGACTCCCGATGCAATAAGTTGAGCCTGATTATAACCACGATACCTTTTCTTTTTGGGATGAAGTGGAACCGCCAAGAGTATGGGCTTGGATTCGGAGCTTAATAATTGATCCCAAATAGATGACTTCATAAACTCGGATCCGAGTAAGACACCAAGCTCAAAGCCCAATCGACCCATACCTCCATATTTTATCATTCTCATTATCTTTTGAAGTCCACCAGCTTTATCGTACTTCCAGAGTGCATACTGGAAATCAATTTCATCTGGTAGAATTACACCCTTTCCGGATTTAAGTCCAGACAACATTGCCTTATCAAAGGCTGAATCCTGACAAAAAGGACACATCATATTACCGTCGGAGTGTGTCGGAAGTCCACAACAAACGCATACTTCGGGGAACAACATCTCTTTGAAACCGGCAATCGACTCCGAAACAATCATATTCAATAATTTCATCTCACTTCTTATTATACTCGAACCAATGTTCAAGTTGAGTTCATGTTCAAAGTATACCCGGTTTAAGTATGAGTCTGAATCTGTTAATTCCTTGCAAAAAAACGTTTTATTTCACATTAATGGCTTATATATTCGGATGTTCGTGTCATTACGGACTTTCATCTAGTTGTGTTGATTGATTTGGTGTTTGTCCTTTGTAAACCAAAAATGTTATATGGCTTCATTACACGCTGATCTACAAGAAATCAGAGAAAAATCCGGACAATCGGTTATTGATATTAATTCAAAGACCAGAACTCCGGTTAGCGTCATTCAAGAGATTGAAAAAGGTGTCTTTTTCGAGAAGGGTGACAAACAGAAAACATATATCAGAAGCTTTGTCAGAACATATGCCAAGGCAATAGGTATCAAAGATGAAGACATTATTCGAGCACTCGATGCACAGGAAGCAGGCACATATTCTGGTGGTCTTCGTAAAAAGTATTTACCTGAAACGCTGCAGGGTGATTTAGAAGACCCGGATGCTCCGATGAGTTCCGATCATAGTAACGACATAGCTAATGACAACGAAGACACCGGTTTGGTTCGGCCGGGACCGACGTCTACAATTGGGTACGATGAGTTTTCACGACCTGATCCGTCTCGCCAGCATAATAGAGTAACACCTCCCCCACCGAAGCTTGATTCTGTTGATTGGGCAAAATTCAATGAAGGATTCTCTGCACTGAGTACACCGGTCTTGAAATATTTGGTAATTGCAATTGTTGTAATTGTGGTCGGAGCAGGTGGATATTACGGATTCACTTTGCTTAGCGACTTTGATTTTGGAGGTTCCGATGAGGTCAGTGTTGCCGATGCGATGCAGACAAGTCCCGATTCCGATTCGGTGGTGATTCCGGATACCTCGTTTGCAGCTCTTGGTGCCGACTCACTTTCTGTAATTCCACCTGAAATCCCTTCTTCTGTGGAAGCTGTGGTACTACCTGATACCCTTTATTTGGTGGTATATGCCCAAAACGGCAAACTTGAACCTGTTAGAATCACTTCTGATGTGAACAATACACGCAGTCCTTATTGGATTGAGCAAAATGAAGCCATGAGGTTTGATTTTTTCGAGCAGGTCAGAGTCGAAGGTGCCCTCGACCGTGCATCATTCATGGTGAACGGCCATTTAATCACCGATCTGGATTCAATATTGCTAAATAACAGCTCAATTCAAATAACCCGTGATTTTCTGTTCAGAAGGCCTTACTTGTTCAATAATAGCCAACCTGAATTGCCGGATGGATTCACACAACCATCTGTAATCAGAGATCGACCCGTTTTTTGATTACCCATGGATAGAGATCAGGCTATAAAACGTGTAGAGTCACTTAGGGAGCTACTCGACGAGGCGAATCGGGCTTATTATGACAAAGCCGATCCAATCATGTCTGATCGAGAGTTCGATCGGCTTTTGGATGAACTGGATCAACTCGAACAAAAATTCAATCTTGTCACCGCAGACTCTCCTACTCAACGCATAGGTGGCAATTATGGAACCCCTATTGCTGACACTCAAGTTGAGAACTCAGACTTAAAACAGACGGTGCACCCCACACCGATGATGAGTCTTGCTAATACATACAATGAGCAAGAACTTCGTGATTTTGACCGGCGCGTCCGGGATATTTTGGGACATTCTGATTACACATGGTTCGTGGAGCTAAAGTTCGACGGCATGGCACTCCGACTTCGCTATGAAAATGCGAAACTTGTATTAGCTGCAACCAGAGGTGATGGAAAAAAAGGTGACATTATTACAGCTAATGCGCGCACAGTTAATGACATCCCTGAACGACTTGACGATTCATCCAGATCCATTTTTGAAATCCGTGGCGAGGCTTTTATGGAAAAAGATGCTTTCGCCAAATATAATGAATCACGAGTCTCAGTTGGACTACAGGCTTTTGCAAATCCACGCAATGCTACAGCGGGGTCATTGAAAATGCTGGATTCGTCGGAGGTTGCCAAGCGACCCATTCGATTTTATGCCTATGATATATCATTGGATGAGGCAACGGATGAACTTCAATCTGAGTTCATTACTCATGCATCCAGGATGCTTCTGTTGGAAAAACTTGGCCACCGCGTTTGTAAAACTCGTTGGCATGTAAACACCATTGACGAAGTATTGGATCTCATCGTCGAGTTGAACGAAACCAGAAAATCACTCCCGTTTGAGACAGACGGTGTCGTTATCAAAATCAATGAAGATGTATTCAGGTCAGAGTTGGGTTCAACAGCCAAGGCCCCTCGATGGGCTATAGCCTATAAATTTGAGGCAGAACAGGCTGAATCTACCATCAATGGAATCACACTCCAAGTGGGCAGACTCGGCACAATCACTCCAGTGGCGGAACTTGAACCTGTTTTACTTGCTGGTACTACAGTCAAACGGGCATCGCTGCATAACGAAGATGAAATCCGCCGGAAGGATATCCGTGTTGGCGACAAGGTCATTATCGAGAAAGCCGGTGAAATTATTCCACAGGTGATTAAAGTAATCGATCTGAATGCTCCAGATCGTGGTCCTGAATTTAAAATACCATCTCATTGCCCGGCTTGTGACTCTTTACTTGAACGCGTTGAGGATGAAGCCGCCTGGAGATGTAATAATCCGAGTTGCCCGCCTCAAGTTCGCATCAGAATAGAGCATTTTGCGTCCAGAGACGCCATGGACATCGACGGATTGGGCAACGCATTGGTCGACCAGTTGGTTTCTGCAGGATTGATCCATTCTTACGCTGATTTGTATTCTCTGAGCACCGAAGATATTTTACCCCTTGAGAGAATGGCCGAAAAGAGTGCAAATAATCTCATTCAGGCTATTGAAAACTCCAAGCAACAGCCTTTTGAAAGGCTACTTTACGCGTTGGGAATCCGTCACATTGGTGTGACTGTTGCCCGTGAATTGGCCCAGGCATTTGGATCTATGGAAGCATTGATGGCTGCAGATGAACAAGAAATTGCTTCCATACACGGAATCGGGACCAAAATTGCAGAATCTGTGACTTCATTTTTCAGTCAACCAAAATCTGTGGAGTTAGTTTCTAAACTCATATCTTTCGGGCTGAAAACTGAGTTTAAAAAAACCGAATCAAGTGGATCATCACTTGATGGAATGACATTTGTACTTACCGGGACACTACCATCACTTTCACGAGCGGATGCTTCTGAATTAATTGAAAAAAACGGGGGTAAAACCACCGGTTCTGTCAGTAAAAATACAACGTTCGTACTTGCTGGCGAGGCTGCAGGAAGTAAACTCGATAAAGCCAAAAAGCTCGGGATCAAGGTCATCACCGAGGAAGAATTTTTATCCATGATTTCTTAACACACTTTACTATGAAATTCTCTTTAACACACTCAGATGACACTACGATTTTAAAAATCGGCGTCGAAAAACTAGACTCCAAAGTCGCACCTGACCTTAAAAGTCAATTTATCCTACTTGCAAATGACGAGAACTCCGGACACCTGCTTGTTGATTTGTCGACTATTTCATTCGCAGATTCCAGCGGACTCAGTGCTCTGTTACTAGCTCACAGATTATATCGTGAATCCGATCGAGAGCTGGTCTTCTTCAGTGTTCAGGAACGAATCATGAAATTGATTGAGATTTCACAACTTACCAGCGTTTTGAACATAACAGCAGACGAGACAGCAGCGGTCGAGTTCCTCAACGCAGATTAATGCCTATCCCTTTCATAGATATATTTGTCATTATTGGCTATCTGGTTCTTTGTGTAACGATCGGTCTCAAGATGGGTGGCAAACCCACCGATGCCAAAACATACTTCACATCCAGGGGAACAGTCCCCTGGTGGGCCGTTTCGTTTTCGGTTGTTGCTACCGAAACAAGTATGCTTACCGTGATTTCCATACCTGCTGTTGCTTATCTCGGAAGTCTGGTTTTTTTGCAACTCGTTGTTGGATATATAATTGGAAGATTTCTCATCGCCTGGATTATTCTTCCAACTTATTTTAAAACGGAACACTTCACAGCATACAGTTTTTTCGAAGAACGTTTCGGAAGCAGATTCAAACAAAGTATTTCGGCTACTTTTTTGGTCACCAGAATACTCGCCGACGGAGTGCGACTTTTTGCAGCAGCAATACCGTTAAAAGTAATCACTGGCCTTGATTATCCCACCTCTATTGCGATCATTGCTGTTCTTACCCTGGCTTACACCTATTATGGTGGATTGAAATCTGTAATATGGATTGATGTTCTACAATTAGCAGTTTACCTGACTGGGGGTGGTCTGATCATCTATTTTGCCGGATCAATGGCTGAAAGCATCTCCATTTCCAATCTGTCAGCAATCGGAAAACTAACCGTCGTTCAATGGCCTACTTCCATCACTGACGTTTTCTTCAGTACCTATAATCTGGTAGGTGCTGTTATAGGTGGGATATTCTTCACAGCAGCTTCACATGGAACAGACCATCTTATTGTTCAACGATTACTGGCATGCGGACAGCTCAATCTGGCAAGAAGGGCGCTTATAACCAGTGGATTTGTAGTACTGTTTCAGTTTTTGCTCTTTCTGAGTGCAGGTCTGGCGTTATTCTCCTACTATGATGGAGCCTCTGTTGATACCCTCGGTCTTGCTAATCCGGACGAAATCTCGCTGAAATTCATCAAGGAAGTCATGCCTGCAGGATTTTCAGGACTTATTATCGCCGGATTGTTTGCAGCAGCTATGAGCACCTTAAGCAGTTCTCTGGCTGCTTTGAGTTCCACAACACTCTATGACTTGATTCCAGCTCTGGCCATAAGGGAAGATTCAATGCATGTATCGAGATATCTAATGATCATCTACAGCTTAATTTTTGTTTCGTTCGGTATCTTTTTTTCTGATACAGAAAATCCGGTTATCGAGTTAGGACTCGGTATTGCAGGATTTACTTACGGGGGATTACTTGGGGCCTTCATTGTTGGAAGGTTTACAAACGTTTCAAGGAATGCTGCCTTTGCGGGATTAATTGGCTGCATTTCCCTAATGGCAGTTATCATATTGCTTACAACAATTGCCTGGCCATGGTATACGTTGATTGGAATAGTCATCTTTTATTGCGTGTCCACTTTGACTAACTTGGTAGAGAATACACTAAAGGCACGAAACTGAGGGTAATGTATGATCGATCTCGAGAAAATCGGGTTAGGCAGAAAGAAAAAAGGATATTTCCCAGACAGAAAGGTGCGTGCACAACGTGTTGATGGACTCAAGAATAATCCTTACATCAAAGCGTTGATTATTCTCTCTTTTCTTGGAATTTTTATCATATTTATGCCCGGGATATCGTTTAGGGACATGTCCTATAAACTTGGTGATCCTTGGAGAGACGAGGATCTGAACGCTCCGTTTACCTTTAGTCTACTAAAGGATCGCTCTGAAATCCAGGCAGCGGAGGAGTCAATCAGACAAAATACGCCACCGATTTTCTATCACGATGCAGAGGCAATTAAAAGGGTGGAAATTCGGACCGATTCGATTTTCAGAGGTCTAACGCCAGTCTTGGAGTCGTATTTAACTTATGTTCGCTCCTACTCCAGAAATCCATCTGAAGCATACACCGATAGTATTCAACATGTCAGAGCTAAAGACAATTATCTATTGAATCTGTCGGATGATACCTGGGAAACACTTTTAGATAACTATGCACGATTGAACATATCCTCTTACAGACAAGACATCCAGCGTCCGACCCGGTTTATAGGGATTGATTTTCGGGTTAGTCTTGATCGAATTATCCAGGATCTATTTGCAAACGGGGTTGTAGATATTCCGAAATCAGAAATTTCAGCATCCGAGATCTTTGTCAGAGACTCATCAGAACGCACACAAAGAATTCTTGGAGTTAGCACTATCAGAGATCTAAATGAAGCACGGGAAGCAGCGCTTTACATGATGAATCGATCATTTAATGCAGAGGATGCCGAAGCAGCATTTGAAATCATAGACAATATCCTGGTTCCGAATTATTTATTGAACACCGAAGAAACCCAGATGGCGATTCAGGAGTCCATTCAGGATATTTCTCCAACCAAGGGAGCTGTTACTGCCGGTCAGGTGATCATCAGAAAGGGTGACCTGATTACCGAGGACAGACTAAACATGCTGTTGAGTCTGGAGGCAGCCCGAACCGCTCGAGCCAGTGACATCGAAGTATGGCAACATCATCTTGGCAATGCGATCATTTTCAGTTGCATATTTTTGTTCTTTCTTATGTACCTGTTCTTATATCGTAATCCAATCTTCGACAACAACGCTATGCTCTTGCTCGTACTTTTGGCAATCAGCCTGGTACTCACTTTTGCAATTTTCATTATTAGGTCGGAGAATTTATCTATATACATAGTGCCCATGGCTATAGCACCAATTATATTAACGATTATATTTGACTCACGTGTTGGACTGATGACAACCATGACACTGGCACTTGCAGTGTCATTTATGAGTGGAAACAACTTCGAATTTGCAGTTGCCGCCATGACCGGAAGTAGTATTGCTGTTTACTCCGTTCGTGATATTAAGAATAGAAGTCAATTCTTTCTAACCACACCGGCATTGGTTTTCTTGTCATATGCAATGATACTGCTTGGATTCACACTCATTAAACCAACCGGATGGGATAACTATTACTCTCAGGTAGTTTTTGTTGTTGGTAATGCGATATTAATCTGGTTAAGCTATCCATTAATCCTACTGTTTGAAAAACTTTTCAAAGTTACAACTGAAGTATCTCTTCTTGAGCTTAACAATAACAATCATCCACTACTAAAAGAGCTTATGGTCAGGGCTCCGGGTACTTTTCAACATAGTTTGCAAGTAGCTAACCTGGCAGAAGCGGCATCCAGTGCCATTGGTGCAAATGCACTTCTTGCACGAGTTGGAGCGTTATATCATGATATTGGTAAAACTGACAAACCTGAGTACTTCGTAGAAAATCAGTTTGGAGAGAATGAACATGATAAACTTAAGCCACGAATGAGTGCTTTGGTGATAAAAAATCACGTAAGTGCGGGTGTTAAGATGGCAGAAGAAGCCGGGTTACCTGCCGTAATTATCGATTTTATACGAACACATCACGGTACATCAATTATCAAGTACTTTTTTGACAAGGCCAAAAAAGCAGCTGAAAAAGGTTCCGAAGTTAGAGAAGAAGATTTTAAATATGACGGTCCACTACCGAATACAAAAGAAACCGGGATTTTATTGCTCGCCGATTCAATCGAAGCTGCCTCCAGAGCAATGAGTGAGCCCTCCTATCAAAAACTTGAAAATCTGGTTGGTAGGCTTATCGATGAAAAAGTTGATGAGGGCCAATTAAATAATTGCTCCCTTACTTTCCAGGATCTCAGAATTATCAAAGAGAACTTCCTGAACATATTGGTTGGAGTGTATCACAGCAGAATCAAGTATCCTGGGCAAGATGAGATGGAAAAGTCTGGTACTTCCCAAGGTAAACCGAATTCCAACAACCCGGTCAACATGCCTGCTGAATCTGATTAACAATGCCCGGTGATCCTAAAAATGCTTTTTCTGCCATACTTGAGGACTACATACAGTTTGTCCAACTTGAAAAAGGACTTGGCGAGCTATCCGTCGACGCCTATTCCAGAGACCTGGTCAGATACCTGGATTTTCTTGATTCGGTAAGAGGACTCAAAGATCCTGAATCGATTGATGTACATCATATCGAGGCATTTCTAGAGGAATTGGTCGCTATGGAACTTGCTCCGACTACCCTTGCCCGTAATATTTCATCAATCAGAAATTTCCACAAGTTTATGGTAAATGAGGATTATTCAAAAAGTAATCCCGCTGCTATTATTGACCTTCCAAAAAAGTCCAGAAAGCTACCCGATGTACTTAATCCTATTGAAGTAGAGCAGTTGCTTAATGCATTTAGTGATCTGGAAAATCCAGCCCATGGCAGGAACCGCGCAATATTAGAAGTTATGTATGGTGCAGGACTACGAGTCTCTGAGCTGACTGAACTCGCACTGGAACAGTTATTCTTTGAAATTGGATTCATTCGTGTTATCGGTAAAGGCAACAAAGAGCGATTGATTCCTATAGGTGAACCAGCCATAGAGGCAACTAACTATTACCTGAAACAAATAAGACCTGAATTCATTAAAAACCGAGACACTACGGACGGAAAAGTTTTTTTGAATCAACGTGGAACGCCAATAACCAGAATGTCTATCTGGAATATCATCCAGGAAGCGGCAAAAATTTCGGATATCACAAAGAAAGTATATCCCCATATACTCAGACACTCGTTTGCGACTCATTTAATTGAAGGTGGTGCTGACTTACGGGCTGTTCAGGAAATGTTGGGTCATGTTTCTATCATGACTACTGAAATCTATACGCATGTAGACAGATCACTACTACACCAGGTACACAAACAGTTTCACCCACGTGCCTGATGAACTCGGTTTATTATTGGTAGGGTTCTTATATTCGGAGCAACAAACGAAAACGTTTTATTATGCAGCAAGAACAAGAAGTATTACAGTCGATTGAATGGAAAGAAACCCATGTCAGATTATTGGATCAGACATTTCTTCCTTCCAGAACCGTATTTATTGATATCAGGGATGTGGGCAGAATGTGGGAAGCCATTAAGAGTCTTCGTGTAAGAGGTGCACCAGCAATTGGTATAGCTGCAGCATATGGAGTTTATCTTGGAATCAAAGATCTTCCCGAAAGATCCTTTGCCAGTTTCGAAATTGAATTGAACGGAATCTGTGATTATCTGGCAAGTTCACGACCCACTGCTGTCAATTTGTTTTGGGCTATTGAACGTATCAAAAAAACAGTTCATGCCCACAGAAATGACTCCCTTTCATCAATAAAAGAACGAATCCTTCGGGTTGCGCTGACCATTCACGAAGAAGACAAGAGGGTTTGTAAACAAATCGGGTTGAATGGAGTTGAACTTGTTCCAAAAGGTGCGAACATCTTGACACACTGCAATACTGGTGGTCTGGCAACCGGACAATACGGAACGGCACTTTCTATAATTTATCATGCTTTTGATATTGACAAAAGCATTCACGTTTGGGTAGACGAGACACGCCCATTGCTTCAGGGAGCACGCCTTACTGCGTGGGAACTGATGCGTTATGAAATTCCAATGCATTTGGTAACCGATTCAATGGCGGGACACTTGATGTCAACCGGAAAAGTTGATCTTGTGATTGTTGGAACCGACCGAGTCGCTGCAAATGGCGATATGGCTAACAAAATTGGAACCTATTCTCTTGCTGTTTTGGCGAAGCACCATGGGATTCCTTTTTATGTGGCTACACCGGCATCAACCATTGATTTATCGTTAGCAACCGGCGCGCAGATTCCTATTGAAGAACGGGATGCTAAAGAAGTTTCCAGCATATCGGGACATGATATTGCACCAGCTAAAGTACCGGTATACAATCCGGCATTTGATGTCACTCCTGCCGAGCTCATTACGGCTTTTGTAACAGAAAAAGGCATTCTGAAACCCCCATTTTCCCAGACCCTTAAGGTATTTTCTTCATAGAATTCACTTGATGAATATGTCTGGGATTTAATCCCCCAGACATATCCCCAACTCTCTGGCCGTAGAGATACCTTGTCCATCCACTGGAACACATTTCATCTTTCCGGCAATTTCTGATATAGGAACCCGCTTAACATTGAGCCCCTTTACGATAACCAGCTTATTAAAATCACCTTCTTCAACCATTTTTACTGCTTCAGCACCGCATTTCAGTGAAATCAACCGATCAAACGTACTTGGTGATCCGCCGCGTTGAAGATGTCCTAATACCACATGTCTGGTTTCTTTACCCGTTAACTCTCCCAATCTTTTTGAAAGATACTCAGCAGCACCCCCGAGTTGTTCGGCTTGTCCCACGACTTTGCCTTTAACAAAATGAGAACTACCTTTTTCTTTAGCTCCTTCAGCCACTACGATAATAGTATAATGACGACCGGACTTTTCCCGATCCTGGATTTTTTTCACAATGGAATCCAGGGTATAAGGAATCTCTGGAATGAGTATCACATCAGCCGTTGAAGAGAGCCCGGAATGAAGTGCGATCCATCCGGCATACCTACCCATAACTTCTACGATCATCACTCTGTCGTGCGACTCTGCTGTTGTTGTAATACGGTCGATGGACTCAGTAGCGATCGAAACAGCAGTATCGAATCCGAGTGTAAAATCCGTTTCAGGTAGATCATTATCGATTGTCTTTGGAACTCCAACTACAGGAATACCCTTCTCAATTAATCTTGAAGCAATTTTCATGGACCCGTCACCCCCAATTGCTACCAATGCATCAATGTTTTCTTCCTTGAAACGTCTAACCAGAAGGTCAGACTGGTCTTCTGTAGTCCATGTACCATCGCTTTCTTGGACGGGCATTTCAAATGGATTCCCTCTATTTGCCGTACCCAGAATAGTTCCACCCATCATGGTAATCCCACGAACTGCTTTCCTGTCTAACGTAATCAAAGGTACCGAGGGATCGAGTAGACCGCGATAACCGTTGCGAATTCCGACCACTTCCCAGCCTCGAGCGAGTCCAGCCAACGTTACAGCCCTGATTACTGCATTAAGTCCGGGAGCGTCACCTCCACCGGTGTTAACAGCGATCTTTCGAATCACAAGGCCTCCTCAACGTCCAATTCATAGTTCATAACTGAAAATACCTCTTCAACTTTTTCAAAATTGAGTCCTTGTCTGTGTACTCTGGCGGGTTCATCTGTCAAATTAATCACTGAAGTCTGGTCTAGTTGTAACTCTTCACTATGCCCTGAAATATGGTCATCAATAATGATATCAACTTTACCATGATAATATTCAAAAAGTTCATCCCTGAAACCTATAGTACTAAGAACAGGATGTTTGTCGGAAATCGCAGAAACCGCAAGCAGAGGTTCGCCCAATTCTTTGATGATCTGCTCAACAATACTATAACCCGAAACACGAAATCCGATTGTTTTCCTTCTTGGATGCAACAACAACTTTGGGACAAACTTGGTAGCTGGCATGATGAAAGTAAACGGCCCGGGTATTAGCCTTTTTATCAATTTAAAGTTCAAATCGGAGACCTGTGCAAAATTGGAAATTCCGTTCATTGAGTCGATTAAAAGAGTAAAAGTATGGTCTTTGTCCAAGTCTCTAATCTGTCGAATACGATCTAAACCTTTCTTATTTGAATACATACAGGCTAAAGCGAACTGGGATTCGGTTGGCAATAACACCACCGATCCGGCTCTAAGTGCATCGACTACCTCAAAAATTCGTTTCTTTGGTGGTGTGACTGGATGAATGTTTAATTTTGTGCTCATAATGCAACGAAAAAGATTAGATTTGGGGTTTAGTGAAAAAGTTTGTGAGTATATTTAACCCAAATGAACAATTAATATTTTGTACACACTATGAATAAAAGTTTTGAAGAGCAAGTTACTATTGAAGCGTTGAAGAATGTGAGTCTTTATAAAGCCGTTATTATTATATTAATGGTCAGCGCTTTGGCTTTTTTGTTTTTGGTTTGGCTGATTTATTTCAAAGATACACCAGAAAATGTGGCCAGTTGGGTTTATAACCTCCCTGCATTGAACGCTACATTCAATTCGATCAGCACAATTTTACTGATTCTAGGTCTGCGCGAAATAAAAAAACGTCAATTTGATAAACACATGCGCTTCATGCTGGGTGCTTTTGCAATGTCGACACTGTTTCTTGTCAGTTATGTGGTCTATCATAACTTTATTGGACATACACCATTTCCTGGACAGGGTATCATACGACCGGTGTATTTTTTCATCCTCATCTCACACATTATATTGTCAGCGGCTGTCGTACCTCTGATTCTGACCAGCTTCTTTTTTGCCTTCTCAGGAAAGTTTAAATCTCACAGAAAGATTTCAAAAATTACGTTCCCGATTTGGTTGTATGTTTCAGTGACCGGAGTCATGATCTTCTTTATTCTTAACGCTTATATCTGATCTACTATTTGTGAACTTATTCCAATAGTCCTTGATATCTTTATTATTTAAAGACTTCCAAGGCTTATTAAACTAATCACAAAACAAGCATAAAATCGAAGGTTTTTTAGTTTTTATGCAGTATTTTTACTCCGACTTCGAAGGTTCAGAAAAGGCTTATGTATATTGTTTAGAATTTATACAAATAAGCTTTTGGCGGTCCGTCAGGTAAGCATTAAATCGTATATTTGCGAACTGTATTTGCATCTGTACGACAACCAATCGTACGAACACGAATAACTTACAACAACTGGTCAAACATGGCTCAATTATTTCCGGAATGGAGTAATCGTGTACCCCGCGTGATACTCATTGGATTAATTTTATTAGTAACCTCTATCGTCTTCGGTTTCTGGTATTTCGCATCGCCAAAGTACATGGAAGTAGGTTACGCTCCTAAACAACCTATCGACTATAGCCACCGCTTACATGCTGGTGAACTCGGCATAGATTGCCGTTACTGTCATACCTCAGTTGAAGTGTCTGCGGTTGCGTCCATCCCTCCTTCACAGACTTGTATGAACTGCCATAATGCAATTAAGCCCGACAGCGACAAATTGGCTGAACTACGCAAAAGTTGGGAAGAAGGCACAGCTGTTGAGTGGGTAAAGGTACACGACATCCCAGATTACAGTTATTTCAACCACGCAGCTCACGTGAATGCGGGAGTTGGGTGTGCTTCGTGTCATGGGCGCGTAGATAGAATGGAAGTTGTGATGCAAACACAACCATTGAGTATGGGATGGTGTCTGGATTGCCACACCGCACCTGAACCACATTTACGTCCGATTGACCAGATCACGAACATGGGTTGGCAGGCTCCTGAGAACCAGTACGAACTGGCTGCTCAAATTATAGCCAAGAAAAATATTGCCCCGCCAATCTATTGTAACGCGTGCCACAGATAATCAGATTTTTAACCGAATACACCAACGCTATTTAGCATGAGTAAACAGCAGCAGCAAACCTACTGGCGAAGTCTGAACGAACTTGCGAACAATGAAGAGTATCGCAAATTTGTAGACCGTGAATTCCCTGAAGACGCTTCAGAGCTTAAAGATGGCTACACCCGCAGGAACTTCTTGCAGATCATGGGAGCCTCTATCGCATTAGCTGGATTCGCAGCATGCCGTAAGCCCGTACAGAAGATTGTTCCTCAAACACGTATGCCCGAATATACTGTAGCCGGAAAACAGGTGTTCTATGCTACGAGTATTCCATTCATGGGATACACAACCGGACTACTTGTCGAAACAAATGCAGGTCGTCCGACTAAAATCGAGGGTAATCCTGATCACCCTGCAAGCCTTGGTTCTACCAACACATTCCAGCAGGCTGCCATCCTAGATCTATACGATCCAGACAGGAGTCGATCAGTCAGATTCAACGGAGAAACCCGTACTTTTGCAGATTTTGTGACTACCAGTAATGAGTTATTGAATGCTTCCAGTAATATCGTATTTGTAACCGAAGCAAACTCTTCAGCTACGCTAAACCGATTCAAGCGTGAGGCACTAGCCAAGTATCCAAACGCTAAATGGGTAACGTTTGAACCGTTTGGTGAAGAGAATCAACTATTAGGTTCTCAAATCGCATTTGGCCGAAAACTTCGTGTCTCTCCCGACCTAAGCAAAGCTAGAGTAATCATCAGTTTAGATGCTGATTTTATGGGTACTGGCGCAGATAGTGTTCGCAATATTAAAGGTTTCACCAGAGGACGTAAAATCAACACCTCCAGTGATGATATAAACAGACTTTATGTTGCTGAGGCTAATTACAGTCTTACTGGATCCAATGCAGATCACAGACTCAGAATCAAAACAAGCGACATCAAGCCATTCGTTTTTGCCCTAGCTGCAAAACTATCTGAATCAGTGAGTGGAATGAGTGCTTTCGCTGGGTATTCTAATGCGTTTTCCAGTCATGAGTGGATTAGTATACTTGCCGACGAACTACGTTCAAACAATGGACAATCGGTGCTTCTTGCCGGGGCAGATTATGATGCAGAAACACATGCTGTTGTAGCTGCAATTAACGTTGCCGTTGGAAATGCAGGTTCAACAGTTACGTATCTCGAGGTCCCTCACGTTGACGAAGCAAATCAACATACACTCTTCGCTGATGCTGTTACACAAATGGCAAGCGGATCCGTTGACGCGGTAGTAATGCTGGGCACAAATCCAGTATACAATGCGCCCAAAGACTTAAACGTGGCAGATGCACTAAGTAAGGTGCCATTCACTGTACATCTAGCCAACCATTACGACGAAACCTCCAGAGCATGTAAATGGCACATAAACCGTGCTCATTTCCTTGAATATTGGGGAGACGGATATGATTTCACAGGTGTTCCATCTGTGATACAACCAATGATTCAACCATTGTTTGGTGGAAAAAGCGAAATTGAAGTTCTTGGTGCTATAGTTAAAGGTGCTGAGATCAATGCTTCAGATGAGGTACGCTCCACGATGGGGGCAATACTTGGCTCCTCAGATAACTCAGCTTGGAGATCTCTTCTTCATGACGGAATGGTGAAAGATTTTCAGTTCCGTGATGCGAATGTATCAATTTCTGGTGGTTTTGCCAGTGCGATTCAAACCGCTGCGTCTAGTATTTCTACTTCCGGAAATGAAATGGAAGTTACTATAAAACCAGATGCCAAGCTCTTCGACGGTCGATTCTCCAATAATGGCTGGCTCATGGAGCTTCCTGATCCAATTACAAAACTCACGTGGGACGCTGTTGCGCTCATAAGCCCAACTACTGCCGAGTCTTTGGGAATCAGAATTCGAAAATTTGGTGATTACACCTATGACTTACTTCGCATTGAAGTAAATGGACGTTCTGTTGAAATGCCAGCATGGGTATTACCTGGTCATGTGGATAACGCTATAACCGTCACAACCGGATACGGTCGTGATCAAATTGGACGTGTGGCAAATGGTGTTGGGTTCAATGCCTGGGAACTATACACCACCGACACCCAACTTTTCGCTAGAAACGCTTCAGTATCAACTACTGGTTCAAAATATGAGTTAGCTTCGACGCAAGACCACCATAGTATGGAAGGTCGCCCTTTCGTTAGAGAAGCTTCAGTAGCAGAATACCGCGATAATCCACTTTTTGCTGCCAAAATGGTATATGTGCCGGGTAGAAAAGAAGGCGAAGAATTTGCAATCAATCTTTTTACACCACAAACGTTCCCTGAGCACCAACCTCAGTGGGGTATGGCAATTGATTTGACCACTTGCATTGGATGCGGAGTTTGTACAATTGCATGTCAGGCCGAGAACAACATCCCTGTAATAGGCAAAACTGAAGTTCGTCGTGGCCGGGAAATGCATTGGATTCGTACCGATCGATACTTCAGTGGCGATGTCAAAGGTAACCCACAGGTAGTACATCAGCCTGTTCCTTGTATGCAGTGTGAGCTGGCACCTTGTGAGCAGGTTTGTCCAGTTGCGGCAACTACTCACAGTGATGACGGTCTTAACCAAATGACCTATAATCGTTGTATTGGAACCCGTTACTGCGCAAACAACTGCCCATTCAAAGTTAGACGTTTCAACTTCTTCAATTACCCTGTTGAATATCTAACTCAAGGTGACGATCCTGAGGTTATCCAAATGGCAATGAATCCGGATGTATCTGTTCGATTCCGCGGAGTTATGGAGAAATGTACCTACTGTGTACAAAGAATCAGCAGAGCTAAAATTCAGACCAAACTGGATACCGGTAATTCTTCAAAACCTGCTGATGGCACAGTCAAGACTGCTTGTCAACAAGCTTGTCCTGCCGATGCTATCACATTTGGCGATCTAACCGACAAAAACAGTATTGTTTCCAGAACAAAAGCAAACGAACGAAACTATTTGCTTCTGGAAGAACTGAACATCAGACCAAGAACATCCTACCTGGCCAAAATCAGAAATCCACATCAGAATCTGGCCTGATAACAGGGAATAACAAAAGTAATTGTATCACAAATGAGTCAAAAACTTACCTATATACCTGAACCGGAGTTGGTACATGGTAACCACACTTTCGGAAGTATTACCCGATTGGTGGGAGATATCGTAGAAACACCCGCTCCAAAATGGTGGTATGTCGCATTCGCAGTTTCGAATGCTCTTCTTGGACTTTTGCTTGCCATGCTGGCATACCTTATCTATGAGGGAACCGGTGTTTGGGGATTAAACAATCCAGTTGGGTGGGGTTGGGCAATCGTCAACTTTGTTTGGTGGGTCGGTATAGGTCACGCCGGAACCCTGATTTCTGCTATCCTTTTCCTGTTTAGACAGGGATGGAGAACTGCCATCAACCGATTTGCCGAGGCAATGACCATCTTCGCGGTAATGTGTGCTGGTATCTTTCCCGCTGTTCACGTTGGTCGTATCTGGGTAATTTACTGGGTATTTCCTATCCCAAACCAAATGCAAATGTGGCCGAACTTCAATTCACCATTACTTTGGGACGTATTCGCTGTAAGTACTTATTTTACAGTTTCACTTCTATTTTGGTATGTTGGATTGGTACCTGACTTTGCAACACTTCGTGATCGTGTAAAAAGCAAATTAGGTCGTGTTCTTTACGGTACATTCGCTTTGGGTTGGACAGGTGGTAACCGTCAATGGCAACACTACGAGAAAGCCTACATGATTTTAGCAGGTCTTGCTACCCCGCTGGTACTTTCTGTTCACACCATTGTATCCTTTGACTTTGCTGTATCCATCGTACCCGGATGGCACACCACTATCTTCCCTCCTTACTTTGTTGCCGGTGCAGTTTTCTCTGGTTTTGCAATGGTAATGACTCTGATGCTCATCACTCGTAAGATTTACGGTCTTGAAGACATCATGACAATCAATCACGTTGAGAAAATGAATATTATTATCCTGGTGACAGGTAACATGGTTGGTTTCGCCTACATTATGGAGTTTTTCATAGCATGGTACGGTGGTGTTGAGTACGAGAAAGCAGCATTCATAAACAGGGCAATGGGGCCCTATGCCTGGGCATATTGGACAATGTTCCTCTGTAATGTGATATCACCTCAATTCTTCTGGTCTAAAAAAATGAGGACAAGCATTACCGCATCCTTCATTCTTTCAATTGTGGTGAACATCGGAATGTGGTTTGAACGGTTTGTTATTACCGTGACGTCACTTGCCCAAGACTTCCTACCATCTTCCTGGGGATACTACAGCCCAACTTGGGTAGACATCCTAACCTACGTCGGAACCTTTGGACTGTTCTTCACCAACTTCCTGCTTTTCCTTCGCTTCTTGCCCATGGTTGCCATAGCTGAAATCAAAATGGTATTACCACAAGCCGACCCTCATTACTATGATGAGGATGGCAACGAGCCAAATGCGAAGAATGCTCACTAATTTTTGAAACGCTAACATCCCAAAAGATGAAAGATCAACAAAATAAATCAACCTTCGGTATCCTCGCGGAATTCAAAAATCCGGGTCACCTCATGAAGGCAGCCAAACTTACCAACAAGGCTGGATATACCAAATTTGATTGCCACAGCTCCTTTCCAATACACGGAATGGATGATGCAATGGGTTTGAAACCATCAAAATTAGGATTCATAGTACTAGGTCACGCCTTACTCGGATTCTTTGGCGGCCTAGCGCTTCAGGCTTGGTCCGCAAGTATTGCTTATCCGGTTAACATCAGTGGAAAACCATTTTTGAACTGGCCGGCATTTGTCCCTGTTACTTTTGAGTTAACGATTCTTCTGTCCGCTTTTGGTGCAGTATTTGGTATGTTCTTTTTAAACAACATGCCTAAACACCATAATCCGTTATTTAACTCAGAAACTTTCAAAAAAACCACTGATGATGGGTTCTTTGTAGTTATTGAGTCATCCGATCCACTCTACAATGAAGAGAAAACCCGCAGGTTTCTCGAAGATGCAGGTGCGATACACATTGAAACTATCGAAAACTAAATCGAAGTACTGATAAACAACGTTCTATGTCTATTTCAAGAACAATAATGGCTATCACACTGACAGCAGCTCTCACTGGATGTCAAGGTATGCCGTCTGAAAAACCACCTGTTCACGTCAATCCGAACATGGACTGGCAGGATCGATTTAATGCACAGGAAGTAAATCCATTCTTTGATGACAATCGTGCAGACAGGCAGCCTGTTGAAGGTACTGTCAGCCGTGGGGATTTACAGGCTGACCTTGCATACTATCAGGGAATCGAAGATAACGGCGATTTTGTTGCTAAGATTCCGGCAACTGTATCAGCCGAGATGATCATGCGTGGAAAAGAACGATTCAAAATTTACTGCAGTATGTGTCACGGTGGAACAGGTGCAGGTAATGGAATCATTACAAACTATGGTATTGTTCCACCGCCCTCCTTTTATGACGAGCGTATCGTAAATATGTCGGATGGGGAGATTTACAGTGCAATCTACAATGGTGTAAGAACGATGTCATCATACCGCCATCAAATACCAGTAGAAGACCGCTGGGCAATCGTTTCATATATTCGTACGCTTCAAAGAAGCCATGCGGTTACTGAACAGGAACTAGCTCGTTTTGGCACTAGTGCCGACCAAATTAGATCAGCTTCAAGCAACGAAGCATCAGCTGAATAAGATTATCACCCACTAGCGATAGAATTTATGCATCACGCAAAAATTACAGACAACCTTACTTATCCAGAGCAGGAAAACACGCATAAACTGTTTTACGGTGTTGCTGTTGTTGGTGCTTTGGCAAGTGTACTTGGATATTTCAGTAATCCGGACCAATTCTTTTTCTCATACCTAACCAGTTTTGCTTTCTTTGCAAGTATTACGCTTGGTTGCCTATTCTTTGTGATGATCCATCACATCACCAGGTCTGAATACGGTGTTACGCTACGACGAATTCCTGAAACCTTTGCCAAAAACATATATGTCTTTGGTTTTCTGTTTATTCCAATCGTTATAGGTGTCGAGAACTTATATCTATGGACCGATGAAGAGCTACTTGCTACCAGTAAGCTCATTGCAGGCAAGACCCCATACCTGAATATTCCATTCTTTATCGCTCGTAATATCCTTTACTTCACCATTTGGGGATATATGGGCTATAAACTGTACAAAAACTCTGTCGCAATGGATAAATCAGGCGATTGGGGACTGGAACTTGCTCAGCGCAAGATTGCTGGTCCTGGCTTGTTTATCTTTGGTTTCACAGTATCTTTTGCTGCTTTCGACTGGATGATGAGCCTTGATCCGCCATGGTTCTCAACTATGTTTGGTGTGTACTATTTTGCTATGACATTTCAGGTGTTTTTTGCTGTTACCATCGTAACAGTGTTATTCCTACACAAAAAAGGACTCCTGTTGAATACCATCAGACTTCCACATCTCACTGATATGTCTAGACTGATGTTTGGATTCACTGTGTTCTATGCTTATATCGCATTTAGCCAGTATTTCCTTATTTACTATGCAAACATTCCGGAAGAAACACTGTGGTACTACCACAGATTGGAAGGAAGTTGGGAAAACTTCACTTGGTTGCTGTTAGTTGGGCGTTTCATCATTCCATTTATCCTGCTTTTACCAGCAGCGGCCAAGTCAAACATGAAATTGGTTGGTGCAATATCAGTATGGTTGATCATCGTTCACTTTATTGAGCTTCATTGGATCATCATGCCAACAATCCACCATCATGGTATACATTTCCACTGGCTTGACATTACAACGCTCCTAGCCATCGGCGGATTGATAATCGGATTGTTCTTCCAACAATTGAAAAAAGAGAATATGGTTGCCAATAACGACCCTAAGCTCGAAACATCTTTAAATAAGCACTGATTTAACTCAAGACCATGTCAAAAAGTTCTAAAGACCTTAACGAGTTTCTGACCGATAAAGAAAACATTGAGTCACTTCAATTAGGTGCAACACCCGATAAACTCAATTACAAGAACCTGTTTGGATTAACTCTTGCCGGTATTTTGTTGGTTATTGCATTAGTGTTCTTTGCATACACCTATTTCAATTATCTCAGTTTCAAACAGACACAAGAAGCAGCTGAGTCAGCCGTTTATTATCAATTGGAGACTCTCATGGGTAATGACGCAGAAATTTTAAACAACTACGGTGTCGTAGATGCTGATGCGGGAATTTATCGTGTCCCAGTTGACTCCGCCACCACTTTAGTAGTTGAAGATTACCAGAATTAATTTGAAGATTTTAGTATACATATCGTTCCTATTTCTTATTGTAACCAGCTCCATAGCTCAAGTGTCTGATCTGCCACCAGAGCTACGCGATGTAGGAATAGAAGAACGCCTTGGGGATAAAGTTCCTTTAGATGTTACTTTTATCAATGAAAATGGGGAGCAAGTTACACTAGGTGACTATTTCAAGAGTGGTAAGCCTGTAATTATTACCCCAATTTATTTTGAGTGCCCTATGTTATGTAATCTCATAATAAATGGACTTACAGATGGATTGAAGGAGTTGGATTGGGAACCCGGAAATCAGTTTGAAATTGTTACATTCAGTATCGATCCAAATGAGGGGTACGAACTCGCAGCTCAGAAGAAGGAAAGCTACATTAGGCTATTAGGCAATCCGGATGCTGCTTCTGGTTGGCACTTCTTGACCACTGATCAGCAGAATATTGACCGTATGACCGATGCACTTGGATTCAAATTCAAGTGGAGCGACGAGGCACAGGAATTCTTACATGGTTCAGCAATCATGTTTATTAGTCCAAATGGTCAAATCACTCGATATTTGTACGGCATTGAATACCCGCAACTTAGCCTTAGAAACGCACTTTTTGATGCTGCAGAGGGTAAAATTGGCACGGTAATGGATAAAGTAGTGTTGTACTGCTATACCTATGATCCTGACAGCCGATCTTATGTAGCAAGTGCCGTAAATATCATGAAGCTTGGTGGATTGGTAACCCTTTTGGGACTCAGTATCTTCTTGGGACTTCTCTGGTTCAGAAAGAATACATCGAAAACAACTAACGTTTAAATTTAGCATAACTAAACATGCTGGAGATTATTAATAGATTTATCCTACCCCCTGTCAACTCAACCGTTGCCAGTGATGTAGATGCATTGTTTACATTCATAAATGTGACCAGTGCCATCCTGTTGCTTGGTATTACAGCAGCAATCATTTATTTCGCTGTAAAATACAAGCGTAAGTCTGAGGATGACGTTACCCCGGTTATTAAGCACAATACAGCGCTTGAAGTCACCTGGACCGTTATACCTTTGATTCTGATCCTAATCGTATTCTTTTGGGGTTTCAGAGGTTACGTCGATATGAGAAATGCACCAGACAATTCGTACGAAGTTTATGTCACTGCTAACTCATTTTTCTGGCAATTTACCCACCCGAATGGAGTGCAGACAACTGGTGAGTTACATGTTCCGAATGGAAGACCCGTAAAACTTGTAATGCAATCAAGAGATGTGATTCACTCCTTCTTCGTGCCTGATTTCCGAATCAAACAAGACGTTCTTCCAGGACGATATACTACAGCTTGGTTTCAGACAAAAAATGCCGGAGAGTCAGTAGTATTCTGTACAGAATACTGTGGAACCGGTCACTCTGATATGATGGCCAAAGTTATATCTTTGGAGCCAGCACAGTTCGACGCCTGGCTTGCTGATGCTAAAGCAGAGTCTGAAAAAGAGTTACCACTGGCCGAACTGGGCCGTCAACTCTATCAACAACAAGGTTGCTTAGGTTGCCATTCTGTTGACGGAAGCGAAATGATAGGACCAACATTTGCAGGCCTTTTCGGAAAAGAAAGAAACTTCACAGATGGGACCACAGCAGTAGCTGATGAAGAATACTTACGTGAGTCAATTTATGAGCCTAGAAACAAAATAGTTGAAGGATATAATCCAGTTATGATTTCATATCAAGGTATTCTTAATGACCAACAAGTCAACGCATTAATCGAATTTATTAAGGAGCAGAATTAAATATGGCAACTACTGCTGCAAAAGAAGTAAAAATCAAAGAGTTTCCGGTAGATGAAAATCCACCAAAAAACTATCTGAACGTCGAAAAAGGTATTAAATCCTGGCTATTTACAATCGATCACAAACGAATTGGATTGATGTACCTGGCCTCTGTAGTACTGTTCTTCGCCGTTGGTGGATTTCTGGCCTTAACCCTTCGACTTGAACTTTGGGAACCTGCCAGAACCTTCATGGATGCAGACACTTACAACCGAATATTCACACTCCACGGAGCTGTGATGGTGTTTTTGTTTATTATCCCATCTATTCCAGCTGCACTTGGTAACATCTTCTTACCAATAATGCTTGGTGCCAAGGATGTTGCCTTCCCAAGACTTAATTTACTAAGCTTCTGGATTTATGGCATTGGATCGTTATTCACTTTGTATTCTATTGCTTACGGAGGAATCGATACCGGTTGGACCTTCTATACACCATATTCAACCACTACCGGTACTGCTGTTATATCTATGACTCTTGGAGTGTTCATTATTGGATTCTCTTCAATTCTGACTGGTGTTAACTTCATTGTTACGATACATAAAATGCGCGCTCCGGGACAAACATGGGGTAAACTTCCGCTGTTCATCTGGAGTTTGTATGCCACGGCAATCATTCAGGTACTTGCAACCCCAGTACTAGCAATCACATTGCTCTTGCTAATTATGGAGCGTACACTTGGTATTGGTATTTTCGATCCAGCTCTCGGCGGTGATCCAGTACTGTATCAACACTTTTTCTGGTTCTATTCACACCCTGCTGTATATATAATGATCGTTCCAGCCTTTGGTGTTATTTCCGAATTGATTTCAACGTTCTCCAGAAAAACGATATTTGGCTACTGGGCAATAGCTCTTTCAAGTCTTGCAATTGCCTTCATTGGGTTTCTTGTCTGGGGCCACCATATGTTCGTTTCCGGACAAAGTGCATTGTCAACAGCTGTTTTCTCGTTCTTAACCTTCTTCGTTGGAATTCCAACAGGTATCAAGATCCTGAACTGGGTTGCGACCATGTACAAAGGTTCAATTTCTTTGAAGACTCCAATGCTCTACGCACTTATATTTCTGTTTTTGTTCACCATAGGAGGCGTTACTGGAATCATGCTCGGAGCTATTTCAGTTAACGTACACTTACATGATACGTACTACGTAGTGGCTCACTTCCACTATGTAATGATGGGTGGTACCGTGTTCGCTTTCCTTGGTGGGTTACACTACTGGTGGCCAAAAATGACTGGAAAAATGTACAATGAATTCTGGGCTAAAGTCTCGGCAGTCATTTTATTTATTGGATTCAATATGACCTTCTTACCACAGTTTATAATGGGAAGCCAGGGAATGCCAAGACGATACTACAACTACGTTGAGCAATTCCAGACTTTGCATCAATATTCTACCGTTGGATCCTGGATTCTTGGTGTTGGATTTATAATCATTGCGATATACTTGGTGATTTCAATGAGAAGCAAAGAAAAAGCGCCATCCAATCCATGGGGATCAAGATCCCTTGAGTGGATGACTTCTTCTCCTCCAACTCATCACAATTTTGATTACACTCCAGTAGTAGTTCATGGTCCGTATGATTACCACCAACCTATCAACGAATTCCGTTTAGGTATTGAAGGTTCTGATCATCCACATGACGAGCATAAAGCCTGATACCAACAAAATCAGTTAACTAAGCTAAATAACTAAGCATTCATGGCCAATTCACATTCAACTCATACAGCAAGTCACGTTGCACATCACTTTGTTGACTCTGAGCAACAGTTTGATTCCGCGAAGTTCGGCATGTGGGTATTTCTTGTAACGGAAATCCTGTTCTTTGGTGGACTTTTCGTGGCATATATTATCTACCGTGCATGGAATCCGGAATTGTACTTCCTTGCTGCAAAAGAACTAGATACTTTTATGGGTGGTGTAAACACCCTGGTTCTGATTGGTAGTTCATTGACCATGGCTTTGGCCATACGCTCAGCTCAACTCAATCAACAGAGAAACATCATTATATATCTGTTGGTAACTATTGGTCTGGCCATGACTTTTATGGTAATCAAATACTTTGAGTACACGCATAAGTTTGACATGGGAATCTTTCCCGGTGAATTTTACACGTACGATGGTATCGATCACCCAAAAGCAGCCATTTTCTTCAGTATCTATTATATGATGACTGGATTACATGGTATCCACGTTCTTATCGGAGTTGGGCTAATGGTGTATCTACTCATTAAAGTACGTCAGAACACCTACAACTCAGAGTATTACACTCCAATTGAAATCACTGGCCTTTACTGGCACCTTGTAGATATCATCTGGATATTCCTATTCCCACTGTTATATCTAATCGACTAAGAGGTAAGTAATCATGAGTGGACACCACATTATTTCAATGAAATATTTACTGGGTACGGCTTTTACACTGCTGATACTCACAATTTTGACTGTAGCAGTATACTACATTCACATTCCTGAACCATTTAATATCATCGTTGCTATTGCAATTGCTATAGTTAAAGCAACTGTGGTAGCAGCTTTCTTTATGGGACTGTATTGGGACAAGAAGATCAATACTATAGCCCTTCTCTTTTCATTTCTATTCTTCATCATCATGGTAGGCATTACGATGCTTGATACCATGTTCAGAGATGATCCATTCTGGATTTACTAATACCAGATCAATTCTTTAATGGGGCGGTATCACGAGATATCGCCCCTTTTTTTTGTAATATTTATAGAGATGGTACCTTAGTATGTTAAAAATCACTACCCGCTTCCCTTAAACTGAAGAGTTTAAGTAGAATTAACGATATCAACACTGCAGATCCAACCAAGTGTAGGACTTGAAAACTTGCTGGCATTCCTGCATAAGCCAAAACTATTCCAACTATTATCTGGGAAATAATAAATCCGAATATCCACATATTCAGCTTATTAAAGTATCCCTGAATGGATTGTTTAGTAATGTACCAGGTCATCCAAAATGTAATAATTAAAACTGTCCAGGAAAAAGAACGGTGGATTTCATCAATAAGCCCAACTCCTGCAAGCCACTCACCTCTTGGTACATAAATCTCTCCTCTGGAAATGATATCTATAGCTTCCCTAACCTGTGTACCTAAAACCATTTGCGCCATTGTAAACACAAGGAGCAGTGTTGTTGCTACAAGTAAGGGTTTACGATGAGTTGGGCTTATATGTAGTCTTATATCACCAGCTACAGCTTTGAATGAGGCATAAATCAATAATCCGACAATGATCATGGCCATAATCATGTGTAAAGTGATAACTCCTTCATGTAATCCAGATCTGACCACCTGACCACCCAACCAACCTTGAAACAGCACACCTATAAAAGCCAAAAATGAAGCCAGAGTAACACTCGGTCTATTTTTTGTATACTTAAAGGATAATAGAAAAGTCGCTGTAATTAATAGCCCAATTAAAACCCCAATCAAACGATTTATATACTCGGTCCATGTTTTAAATGCATTAAATTCAGCTGGATTATACTCGGAAGGTAACGTATCAACTGACATCGGAGGAACCCACAGTCCGTAACACTTCGGCCAATCAGGACAACCTAATCCGGCACCCGATGCACGCACCAATCCCCCGACCAGAATCAAAAATAAGGTAGCAAATACGGTGACAATTGCTACAATCTGATATTTGTTGAGTTTCATAAATAATAGTTTTCAGATTAGAATTTTTATAGCACAAATAACGTTATTTAACCAAAAATCGATCGAATTATTATAAGACTGAAATGTGCCTTCAAGTTAAAAATTTCTTAACTTATAAGCGTTTGAAAATAAACTTCTCGGGCAATTGATTGCACGTATTTTTGAAAGTATTTCATGAAAGAAATTGTTGAAGAAACGCAAACTAGTGTTTCGTTTCGAGGGACATTATTAGCGTATTATGAGTTGACAAAACCCGGCATTACTTTTATGGTATTGTCGAGTATGACTGTAGGTTTTTTACTAGCTTCTACTTCAGGAATTGATTTTACTGCATTAATCAATGCAATGCTAGGTACCTACCTTATAGCATCAGGAACAGCTGCTCACAATCAGTATATGGAGCGGAATCTTGATAAATTAATGCTTCGAACAAGCAAGAGACCATTGCCTATGGACCGTGTACCAGAAGCAAATGCGAAAATATTTTCGCTTTCATTGATATTTATTGGATTATTATATCTCATAATTACCGTTAATCCACTCGCTGGACTTGTATCTCTGGCTACTTCATTTGTCTATTTAGTACTATATACCCCTCTAAAACAGATATCGTTCTGGAATGTACCTATAGGATCGGTAGCTGGAGCACTTCCTCCTGTTGGTGGCTGGGCTGCAGCAACCGGAACAATTGTTGATCCAGGACTATGGATACTTTTTGCTATAGTATTCTTCTGGCAAATACCCCACGTGTTATCTATTGCATGGTTATGTTATGATGATTACTCAAGAGCTGGATTCAGAATGCTCCCAAGAACTGATGAAACTGGAATCAAGACATCAATATATAGTTTAATCTGTCTGGTTTCACTAATCCCTACAGTTTTTGCTCTCTACTACCTTGGTTATAATGGTTTACTCTTTCTTATTCCAAGTATAATCGTGACACTCTGGTTTCTTTACATGGGATATAAATTTTATTTGCGACCATCTAAAGAGTCTGCGAAAAAGCTCATGTTCGCTTCCATTTTTTATCTGCCAGTGGTCTGGATTCTGGTATTAATAGACAAACTCTTTTTCTAAAGAATCCACTTACACAATATTTATCTCTTAAAAACCAAAAAGGGTCGATGGATAATCCAACGACCCTTTTTTAGTTCTATACATTTGGAAAGATTTATTCTGTGAATCCCCCACGTGTCATTACAATCGGATCCAGTGCTTTATCTAATTCCTCAGCAGAAAGATTGGTCATTTCCAATGCCACGTCTTTAAGTGATCTGTCCTCTTTATATGCTTTTTTTGCAATTTGAGCTGCTAGATCGTACCCAATAATAGGATTCAATGCCGTGACTAAAATTGGATTTTTGTCAAGTTGCTCGCGCATTCTATCAGCGTTCACAATAATAGCTTTGACGGATTTATCTGCGAGATTTCGACTTACGTTCGAAATGATTTTAATTGATTCCAACAAGTTGTGAGCAGCTATTGGAAGCATGACATTCAATTCAAAGTTTCCAGCTTGTCCGGCAATCGTAATCGCAGCATCATTACCGATAACCTGAGCGCATACCATTGTTGTAGCCTCCTCAGCCACTGGATTAACTTTCCCTGGCATGATCGATGATCCAGGTTGTAAAGCTGCCAATTGGATGTCAGCTAATCCACTTTTCGGTCCCGAGTTCATCCATCTGAGATCGTTTGCTATTTTCATCATACTGACTGCAATTGTTTTAAGCTGACCAGATAGCTCTACCGGAGCATCAATAGTTGCCTGTGACTCAAAATGGTCTACAGCTTCCATAAATGATACACCAGTCATTGAAGAGATTTCCTTCGCAAAACGTGATCCAAATTCACTGTGAGTGTTGATTCCCGTACCTACTGCAGTTCCCCCCTGAGGTAGTTCACTTATTCTAGGAAGCACTGCTCTTACCCGTTCAGTACCAAGCGTTAGCTGTCGGGCGTAACCACCAAAGACTTGTTTAAACGTTACCGGCATAGCGTCCATCAAGTGTGTACGACCAGTTTTGACCACATCTCCATACTCGTTTGCTTTAGCGTCAAAAGCCTCTTTGAGATAATTTAATGATGGAATAAGTGAGTGTACAACTTCAAGTACCGCTGCTATTCTAATAGCGGTTGGAATTGCATCATTTGAGCTTTGTCCAAAGTTAACATGGTCATTGGGGTGAATTTTAACCTCTACGCCATCGACTTTAGCCATTTCATTGCCACGATTGGCAATTACTTCATTGGCATTCATATTTGTTGACGTCCCTGATCCTGTTTGAAAAATATCAATAGGGAAATGGTCATCAAGCTTCCCATCTATGACTTCCTGGGAAGCTTTCTGGATGTATTGTGCAACAGTTTTATCTACTAGCCCTAGATCTGCATTGACTTTTGCTGCAGCAGATTTAATGTATCCAAGTGCTTTTATGAAAGATCTTCCGAATCGGATACCGGAAATTGGAAAGTTTTCGACAGCACGCTGAGTTTGTGCGGCATAATATGCTCCAGCGGGTACTTTAACCTCACCCATGGAGTCTTTTTCAATTCTGAATTCGCTCATTGTAGTAATAATTTTTAGGTTCAAAAAAAAGGCCCCGCAAATGCGGAGCCAATTTGGTATTTCAAACAAGTAACTGACTACATCTGATCAATAATTTCTGAGGTAATCAATTGCTTCTCGAATGTCTTTATCGTTTGGAAGTACATAATCTTCCATTGGATCCGCAAAAGGAATATACGAATATTTAGCAGCTACTCGCTTAATCGGAGCATCAAGATATTCGAATGCCTTATCGGCGATTTGTGCAGATATTTCAGATCCAAGCCCGATGAATTCCAAATCCTCATGTACTACCAACACTTTGTTGGTTTTTCGTACAGATTCTAAAACCATATCCATATCGAGTGGAACAATACTTCTCAGGTCTATAACTTCGATTTCATATCCGTCCTTAGCGTACTCCTTAGCCATATTCAAGCTTTTTTGTACCAAGGCACCGTAAGTAACGATAGTAAGATCTTTACCTTCACGAACCATTTTACCTTTTCCGATCTCTATGAGATAATCGGCGTCAGGTTCCGGAGAACGCGAAAATCCTTGCCGATACAATGCCTTATGTTCAAGGAACAAAATTGGATCATCAGAACGAATTGCTGTTTTGAGAAGTCCCTTAGCATCTGCTGCTGTGCTGGGTAATACAATTTTAAAGCCTGGAATGTGGCCAAATATTGATTCAATGTTCTGTGAATGGCATAATCCACCGTGAATGTATCCGCCTATTGGAACACGGATAACCATTGGAGCTCCAAAATGATTATGGGATCTGTATCTTAATGATGGAACCTGGTTGCGTAACTGCTGCATAGCAGGCCAAATGTAATCACCAAACTGTATCTCAACCACAGGTTTATATCCTTGAATAGCAAGCCCACATGCTGTTCCAATAATAGATGCTTCGGCTAGTGGTGAATTATAGCAACGATCTGCCCCATACTTCTCGGTAAGCCCTCTGGTAGCAGTAAACACCCCACCTTTACCACCTGCAACATCCTCTCCGAAGACAATCACCCGCTCGTCACGAGCCATCTCTTCGTCTATGGCATGGTTTATGGCATCAACAATAACAATCGGTTCACCTGTCGGTTCTGTGGCTTCGTATTCAAGTCCAAGATCTTTCTCAGAATACATAAAGCGAACACCATCTTCCGGTTTTGGATCATCCTGTTTCAAACACCATTCAGTATCTGCATCAATTTGCTTACGTACTTCTTCCTTGATAATCTGGAGTTCCGTTTCAGTAGCGATCCCATTCTCGATTAATTTTTCTCCCAATTTCAGGATAGGGTCGGATAATCTGTCCTCTTCAAGTTCCTCAGGAGTGCGGTATTTCCTGTGATCATCAGAGCTTGAATGTGGTAGTAATCGTACAACATGTGCATGAACCAGTGAAGGGCCCTCTCCTGCTCTGGCTCTCTTTACAGCAGCCTGCATAGCTGCATATGAGTTTAAATAGTCCGTACCATCTACTTCAAATATTTGCAAATTCTGAAATCCACTTACTGACTTGGAAATACTATGATTGCTAGTCTGTTCAGTTATAGGCACACTGATGGCATATTTATTGTCTTGCACAACAACGATTAATGGCGCTTTGATTCTAGTTGCCCAATTAATCATTTCGAAGAAGGTACCCTGAGATGTTGCTCCATCACCAAGAGATACATAAGTTACCTCATCATTACCATTTCTCATTGTCCCCTGAGCCACTCCAAGGCTTGGAAGGTACTGTGCACCCAGGGCACTTGAAACTGATACGATTCTTAACTCGCTTGAATTAAAGTGCGAAGGCATCTGTTTACCGTGAGATGTATCTGTAACCTTAGACAAGTGTGCAGAAAGTAAATCCTTGGAGGTCATTCCCAATCCAAGTGCCAGAGACATATCACGATAATATGGAAGTGCCCAGTCCTTCCCAGGTGTCATATTTTTAGCCGCTGCCATTTGAATGGCCTCGTGTCCAGAGCAGCCAATATGAAAAAAACCTTTCCCTTGTTTCAGGAGAATAAGCATTTTGTCATCAAGTCGGCGTGACACGTGCATAGTTCGATAGACCTCAAGTAACTCTTCTTTACTGAAGTTCTTGATGCTCGCTGATCTAATCTTATATTTTGAAGTCGCAGGCACTAGGGACCCTGCTCTAGTTAACGTCTTTTCACTCATGTACTTATAATTTTAAGAGAAGCGGAGTAAGTTATTGCGTCCCAAAAATACAGTTTTTCGTTTGTTCTTACAAACGAAAACCCACCTTTTACTGACTTTATCAGACCTAGAGATATGCGTATCTTATTGTTTTTTATAAACGCGATATTTCTTTTCTTCAATAGCACCAAGTCTTACAGCGACATTTATCATGCTCGTGTTGGTTTCGAGTAACCAGCTCAATTCAGATGAACTGAAACCACGACGGATACCATTCATGACACTCCGTTGGTGCATCATTGTATCGATACCTTTACCTTGCCATTCAGGAAGAACTCCCATTAGAGCAGTTCTGATTTGACGAATTTTATTTTTGTAGTAGAGTAATTTAAATATTCCAAATGGGAACAATCTTCCACCCATTTTTTTAAACACCTGATTCATGTCAGGTAATGATATTGAAAATGCGACTGGTTGTCCATCAACTTCGGCAATATGGGCAAAGTCAACATCTATGATCATCTTGAGTTCCTTAACAAGATAATCGAACTCTGCTTCAGAAACCGGAGCGAATCCCCAGTTCTTTGCCCACGCTTTGTTAAATATGTCACGAATGACGACTGCTTCAGATTTTAGATTCTTCAAATTCACATCTCTGATTACCAAATTCGGAAGCCGTCTCTTAACGATTTCGTCTGCACGGTTAATTTTGTCTTTATCCAGATGTACTTCATCTATTCTGAAAGCCAATAGATCTACTTTTTTCTCGTATCCAGCTGCTTGGATTAGTTTATCGTAATATGGATAATTATATGGCATCATCAGTCCGGGCTCTTTATCAAACCCTTCAATTAGCACACCAATCTCACCCATCATACTTGGGCTAAATGGACCATAAATGGTTTTTAGTCCTTTATTCTTAAACCAACCTTCGGCTACTTTAAATAGTAAATTTGCGACTTGCTGATTATCAATACACTCGAAAAATCCAAAAAAACCGGCTTCTTCATTATTAAACCGATTGAATGCCTTATTGTGTATCGCGGCTATCCTACCTGCAGGTTTTCCATTAAACTCCGCTACGAATAGTGCCATTTCAGCATCTTTGAAAAAAGGATGATGCTGGGTATCCAGAATCTCTTTTTGTTGGATTCTGAGTGGAGGAATCCATTGTTCTGCATCTTTGTAAAGCAGATATGGAAACTCTATAAACTTTTTGAAATCTTTTTTGTCGGCTACGATAGTAACACTGCTTTGAGAAGGTACTATATCGTTTTTAGCGGCAAAAGATGCCATCAGGCTTCAATCAAAGAGTGACCGTTACTATCGATAATTCCGTGTTTGATACCAACTTTTTTGAACGCATCCAGAATGAAATCCAGTTGATCGTTGGTATGTGTAGCACTATAGCTGGTTCTAACCAAAGACTGACCACGAGGTACGGCAGGTGGTACTACTGCATTGACATAGACACCTGACTCGAACAAGTCTTTCCAGAACTGAAAGCATTTGAACATCTCCCCAATTACAACAGGTATGATAGGTGTTTGAGAAGTCCACATATTGAAACCTAATTGACTCAAACCGGATCTCATGTAATCAGATATCTCTTTGAGCCTATCCAGTCTCCAGGTTTCTTCCTGAAGTATTTCAAGCGCTTTAAGTACAGTTGCTACATTTGCAGGAGGCATTGATGCACTAAAAATATGTGCAGGAGAAACGTGTCTTATATATTCGATCACTTTGTAATCTCCAACAAGGAAACCACCTAGAGACGCAAAAGACTTGGAAAAGGTCCCACTTATTAGATCCACATCATCGAGTAATCCGAATGCTGATGCTGAACCACGTCCGGCTTCACCAATTACCCCGATAGCGTGTGCATCATCCAGATATAGACGGGCGCCGAATTCTTTGGCTAAAGAAACAAGTTCAGGAATGTTGGCAAGTGCACCTGACATTGAAAACACACCATCACTGACAATAATCTTACCAACTTTCGGATCTTCTCTCTCGAGTAGTTTACGAAGATGATCCATGTCGTTATGAGTAAATCTGACTGTCTTTGCCGCTGAACAAAGAGTACCCACTACAATACATGCATGGTTGTCTTTATCAGAAAAAATTACATCATTTCGACCTGCAATAGTTTGTATTGAACCCTCATTGGTCTGATACCCTGTACTGAACAAAACACACGCTTCTTTTCTCATGAATACTGCGAGTTTTTCTTCAAGTTCAAGGTGAATATCAAGTGTACCATTCAGATAACGCGACCCGGTACATCCAGATCCATATTTCAAAATAGCAGCACGGGCAGCCTCAAGTACCCGTGGATCGTTTGTCAATCCAAGGTAATTATTAGATCCGGCCATGATTACTTCACGCCCTTCAATCTTCACAACGGTACCATCGGTGGCCGTAAGTGGTTTGAAATAGGGATATAATCCCGAAGCTCTTACTTCTTCAGCTTTAGTGAATTCGTAGGCTTTATTGAAAATGTCGTTTGGTCTTACACCCGTTTGTGGATTGGCCATCCTAAATAATTCTAGACTTTACGTTAATTTAATGTTACAAATATAGGTAGTATTCACTTGCAATCAAATGCTGTTAACAGCTCAAATTCGTCATTTTCTTGATTCGCAAACCTGGACTAAATAATCTGTGTATCGAGTTGCAACCTTTTCCCATGTAAAATTATCAAACACATACGATTTACAACTTTCCGAAAGTTCTGTTATGTCGGAGGAGAGTAATTCATTTATAACTGATGCAAACCTGGAAAAATCTCCAACGGCAATTTTATATCCGTTCTTACCGTCAGTAATTACATCTTTTATACCTTCTAAGTCAGAAGCAACAACAGGAGTTCCCAAAAGATTCGCTTCAAGCATCACTACACCAAAACCTTCCATATCTCCTGGTACAACTATGTTGGGCATGACAAACAAATCTGAGGCACAATATGAGATATTTAATACTTCATCTGGCTGTTTTCCAAGCAGATAAACACTCTTTTCTACTTTCAGATCAGCTATTGCTTTTTGAATCGACTGTCGTTCGGGTCCGTCACCAAGAATTAGATATACTACATTATCTCCTAATCGTGGTATTACATTAGTAATAAACCATGCATGTCCCTTTCTCTTTACCAATCTACCGGTAGTCAAAATGATCTTTTTATTCTCAAGATCCCTGCCAATGAGTCGACCTATCGATTTTCGAGCTTCTGTTTTATTACAATCGCCAACATTGAAATCATCGGGTGAGAATCCATTTGGAATTGCTACCCCTTTTTCGGGTATCATTCCACGATCAATACATGCTTGCCGAGTAGCGCGACTAACGCTTATGACCCCATCTAGTGCACTAAATATCTTGGGTACGTACTTTTGATAAAAGTAAACCGGCAATGTTACGTCCTGACCGTGGTTAATAGTGACCATAGGCACGTTGATGCGCTTTCTCAAAAAGGGTGCCAGAGCTGCCGTCACCATCGAAGAAAAAAGGACAACATCGGGTTTGAAAGCTTCTACTTTTGAAGGTAATTCAACCAGGTTTTTGAGCAAAAACTTGGTGGTAGATAATCCAATATTACCCCATTCGGCTTCCAACTTAATGGTCTCAATAGTTACGTTTGGATTTCGTTTTAATGTTTCAACCAGTTGCAGGCTAACACGTTGCATGCCACCCATGTTCTTCAAAGGTGCGTCAAACGGTGGATGTAAATGCGTCAAATAAAGAATCTTAAGCATTACCCTCTTGTGGATTTAAACATTTCTATAGCTTCGTTATAGTTACAAACAAGTTGTGAAAAAATTTGGTCCCAGGTAAATCTGGAAGCAAACTCGATGGCGTTCCTTCCCATTTGTTTTCGTAGATTCTCGTCATGAGATAACAATAAAATTCTGTCAATAAACTCATTCTCATCTTTTGGAGTGACCAGGAATCCGTTGTAACCATGGTCCACTAATGATCTGTTTCCCTGGGCATTCGCAACCACAACTGGAACTCCACTGGCCTGCGCCTCAAGGGTCACATTTCCAAATGTCTCGGTAATGGAAGGGAACATAAAAACATCACTACTTGCGTAGATTCGGGCAAGATTCTCACCTTTTTGATAACCAACGAAACAAGTGTTTGGCATAGTCGACCTAAGTTCATCACCTGCTGGACCTTCACCAACTATAACAGTTTTGATTTTAGGATTCCGTTTGTGAAGTTCATTAAATACTGCTCGGAGAGTCCTCATTTCTTTTTCCCAAACAAGTCGGGAAACAAAACTAACTACCACATCATCTTTTTGAATACCATTATCAGTTCGCCACTCCTCATCTCTTTTCGTAGGATTAAACGCGTCAGGTTCTATACCTCTAGCCCAAATTCTGAGGCCGTCCCGAATTCCATGTTTTGCTAGCCCCGTAATCATAGATTCTGACGGGACGTACGTATGCACGCAGTTGCCGTAGAAAAAACGAAGATACGCCCACAATGCTGGTTCAAGCAGACTCATTTTATAGTATTCCAGATAACTGGAAAAATGAGTGTGATAGGATGAGACTACTGCATAATTTCGATCTATAGAGAACATTAATGCCTGCAAACCCGTGTAATCAGGTGTAGCTATGTGAACAAGATTTGGATTAAAATGAGCAATTTCATTCTTGATCTTATCGGTCAAACCCAATCCAATTCTGTATTCTGCTCGCCCAGGCATAGCATAAGATGGAATAGCAATCAATTTTCCTGCATGCTTAATTGGCGGATTATCGATGGTTGGTGCAACTATTAATACATCATGCCCATGGGACTCCAGATATCGGACAAGTCGATTTAACGTTAATGAAACACCATCCGGCACATGGTTGTAATTACCCGTTACTAATACTATTCTGAGTTTGTTCATTTTAACTATGTGAACACGTAAAATGATGCTTATTTTACGTGAAATATGAGCTCCGAAAGCGGTTTGCACAAACTTCAAATATACGAAATATTATGAAAGCCTTTATTACCGGAGGAACGGGATTTATTGGGAGTCATTTGGTTGACCAACTGATCAAAGAGGGGGATCATGAACTAAGATGCATGGTCCGAAATAATGAAAAATGGCTTGAAGGAAAAGACTACAAAAAAATTACATGTGACCTTAACGATATTTCAGCACTTCAAAAAGCAATGGACGGTGTAGATGTCGTTTTTCATCTTGCAGGTGTTGTGAAAGCAAAGGAGACACGTATTTTTGAAAGAGTAAATGTGGAAGGAACCGAAAATCTGTTGCGGGTTGCTCAAAAATTAAGTATTCCAAAAATTATCATTTCATCATCACAGGCCGCCGCTGGACCAAGTTATAATGAACCTATTTCTGAGGATGACGAAATGATGCCTGTGAGTCGTTATGGTGAGTCTAAAATGCGCATGGAGAACATGATCCATAAAATTGCTGATCAGTCACAACAAGTTACAATTATCAGACCATCATCAGTCTATGGTCCACGGGAAGAGGATATCTACACGTTTTTCAAAGTAGCTTCCAAAGGTATTTGTCCGATTATTGGTCGTGGACATGGCAAGTCGATATCTATGGCACATGTTAATGACATTGTAGATGGGATATTGCTTGCGGCTAAACATGAGCATACTGGCGTAAGAACATATTTTTTGTCCAGTGAACGTGGTTATAACTGGCACGAAATACGCGATGCAACATCAAATGCATTGGGCAAAAAACTATTAACGATTAATGTACCTGCCAGAATGGTGAAATCGGTCGGAAAAATTACTGAGAAAACAGCATCATTTTTTGGCAATTATCCCGTTATGAATGAAGACAAAGCTCGTGAGATGGTTCTTTCTTGGGTATGCTCGGTAGACAGAGCCATAAAAGAATTGGGATTCAAACAAAAAATCGACTTGAACGAAGGTATTCATAACACAATAAATTGGTATAAGCGACATAACTGGCTTTAAACATGATTAAACTCAAGGTATTCTTTCTACTTATCGCAGGTATATTCTCAAATGATGCGATCGCACAAACAACGATAGTAGCTTCACCGCAGAGCGTTAATCGGATTCCCGATCTGATTTCAATCAGTTCAAGTGCAACACACCTTTACGTATTATCAGAATCTGATGGTTTAATTGTATATCGAACCAACACCGACACATTACAGTATATTTTCACCTCCGAAGGTATGCAGCAACGTGGTCATACTTTGGTATCAGATGTCAGATTTGCCTATCAATTTGGACAAGGAAACAGGATAACGGTGATCGAACCTACTTCCCTACTTGGTGTGTATTCGTCTACCAATTTACCAAATGACCCACTTTCAGTATCAAGGGTTGCAACGACACTATACATAGCCACTGGGTCTGGTGGACTTCTTTCGTTACCATTAGATTCTCCATCTGCTTTTGATACCGAACCTGTTATTGTAACTATTCCTGGTAATAATGCAGCTGTTATTGATCTCATTTCAGTTTCAAACAGATTCTATGCATTACTCGAAAACGGAAATCTTGCAGAGTTTTCGATCAGTGGTGACGATATCAAGTTCCTACAAATACTTGTAACTGGCATTTCAGAAGCAAAACGCCTACATCAGGTTGATGGACAGCTTCACGCCAGTGACAATCTAGGTAACCTTTACATTCTTCAATCAAGTGGCGATGCAAGATTAAAAACCGAATTTGATTCTCCCATATCCAAAATCGATCGCTGGAATGATATTTACATTGTTCGTACAGAATCCGGACAATTATTTAGGATGGAGCCAAATGGTAGAAAAACCACATTACTTAGTGAAACGAATAATGGAAATCATTTTGCCATAGCTGATAATTCATTGTGGATTGCCACCTATGACCTTCTGGCTAGGTATACTATTACTACTCAAAGACCAGGTACCACCGTACTAGCCAACTCCGGGCGCCTAAGTTTCAGCCCGATACCTAATCAAATCATTACAATCCCAAGAGCTGTCTTACTTCCCTTGGAAACAAGCGGTGTAAAACCCAATGAAGTCCGATTTCAAATAGAGAGTGACGTTAATAATGCAGAAATCCGAGGCAATGGATTCTATTGGCAACCCAGTTTGAGTCAAACTGGTATTCACCAGTTTAGCATCAATGCAATTTCATCAAATGGACAAACAGTCAGGCAATCATTCACGGTAGATGTCAGATCATTTAACTCACCGCCAAGGTTCAACCCTACAAGACCAATTACTATTTCAGTCGAGGAGAATTTTACCCTTCCAATAAAAGCAATTGACCCGGATGGCGTAGATCAGGATCTTATACGATATCACGGAGTAGATTTACCAGAAGGTTCATCGATTAGTGAAAGAACTGGAATGTTTAGCTGGACACCGGACAGAAGACAGGTTGGAGACCACGAATTCCGTGTAATTGCTACCGATCAGTTTGGTGCTGCTACTTCACAAACCGTATCCATAACTGTTCGAAACCTGAATCGAAACTAATCTGACCTTGGACCAGTTTCCCGATCAAGCCTTACTGGATTGGTATGACAAACAAAAACGCCCTCTTTTGTGGCGCGAGAATACGGATCCCTACCCTATTTGGGTATCTGAAGTCATGCTTCAACAAACCAGAGTAGATCAGGCAAGTCCCTTCTTTGAACGATTTATGAACCGTTTTCCCAATGTTCATGAACTTGCTGATGCTGAGCAGCAAGAGGTACTAAAATACTGGGAAGGACTTGGATATTACTCCAGAGCAAGAAATCTACACAACGGCGCAAGACAAGTCATAAATCAGTTTGAGGGTGAAATTCCAGATTCCTGGAATGAGTTAAGAAGTATCAAAGGAATAGGCGATTATACTGCTTCAGCAATCCTGAGTATCGCATTTAACAAACCATATGGTGTATTGGATGGAAACGTAATTCGGGTTCTTTCTAGATATTTAAATCACGAAGGCGATGTAACAAAAACAGTAGTAAAAAAGGAACTACAATCATTTTGCAATCAAATTATACCATTGAAGCGACCTGGTGATTTTAATCAGGCAATAATGGAACTCGGCGCAACTGTTTGTACTCCAAAGAAACCAAAATGTGAGGTATGTCCTCTGAATAGCAGATGTTTGAATTCCTTCAACATCAGAAATGAGCGTATTCCATATAAACCGTGTAAACCCAAGACACCTCATCACAACATAGTTGTAGCAGTAATACTTGATCCAAAAACGAACAGAGTTCTAATTTCTAAAAGAAAGCAGGATGTCATGTTGGGTGGACTCTGGGAGTTTCCTGGAGGGAAAGTGAAGCAAGGTGAGTCCTTGCATGATGCATTAATTCGGGAGATTCACGAAGAAACCGAAATAACAGTAGAAAACATCCAAAAGCTCACAACAATTAAGCACGCTTACAGCCACTTTAAAATTACACTTACTGCTTTTGTTTGTTATCACTTCAGTGGGTATCCAAAACCTAAAGAATCAGATGAGATACGTTGGGTAAGACTAAACGAGCTTGACGAGTATCCATTCCCAAAAGCAAATTTGAAATTCATTCCACTTGTAAAAGATTACTTTTCTAATGATTTTCTTAAATAGTCGTTTCAGAATAACTTTGAAAGTACTATTATTTAGCGTTTAACAAGGGAATGTGGATTTTATAGTGGCGACAAAAACTAAATACATATCAAATTTAAATACATTCTGGGGATCTGTTCAGTTCCGCATGTTAATTTTAGTTTTCATTGCATATGGCTGCTCTTCTGTTGCCACAGATAACCAAACGGACCAGGTTGATTCAGATAACATTGAGGTAAAAATTACAGAAGGGCTAAAAAGAGTTAACAGTTCAATTGATGGTGCTGATTTCAATTATGCCGTAGCAGTACTTGACAGCATCACTGCACTGGCGGATTCAGCTCAAAATCAAAGTCTGAAAGCTCGTGTTGAAGTTCAACGAGGTCTCATTTTTGCCTATCAGGGACGTTATAATGACGCTATTTCTACACTAGAACAATATCTTTCTGATGCAAAAGAGCACGGTAGCATAAGTCTCCAATTCTTGTACCATATGAGGTTGGCTTCTATGTACGAACAAATCGGAGATGGTGAGAAAGCTTTGGAATATATCGACATTGCTACCTCTTTCCCCCAGGATGAACTGAATTCTAACGAAAGATTTGGAGCATTTATCACAAAAGCCTCCATATACTCAGAAAATCGGAGGTTTGCAGAATCGATTGAATTATATCAGCTAGCAATTTCAATGGCTGATACGGCAAGTAGTATATCCAAATCAAATCTGGCAATCGCTTATAATAACTTAGGATTACTTCTGCATGACCTAAGAAGGTTCGAAGAGGCACTTCTTGAATATGAAGAATCTATGAGAATAAACACTCAGATTGAAAACAAGCTTGGTCTTTCTCAGAACCTGAACAACATGGCCAATTCTTATAAAAGCCTGGGTGACTATCAGAAATCTATAGACTTTCTATTTCAGGCTGTTGAAGTAAACAAGTCCGTTAATGCAAGTGCTTCACTAGTCCGAAACTATTATAACCTCGGAGAAACGTACATAAGTTTAGAAGAATTCGAAAATGCAGAGGACTACTTCTACATGGCTTATGACATGTCTAAACAAGCATTATTTGCTCCTGGGATTATGTACAACGCAAATGGATTGGCTAAAGTAAGTGTTGAGAAGGGCTTTCCCGGGCAGGCTATTAACTACGCAATTGAATCTTTAGAACTAGCTAAACAATCTAAAACCATTGATATAGAAGTTAGTAATTACGAAAATCTGAGTGCCGCCTATGAACAACTTAATGACTTCGAACAAGCCCTGGAATATCACAAATTGCATCAAGTTCTAAATGATTCGATAACCTTAAACCGAACTAAAAGAGATATTGAGGAAGTTCGTAGCTCGTTTCAGTTTGAGTTACTAACAAATCAGAATGCTTTACTTGAACAGCAAGTTCTTGTTTATGAGCTAAGGTCCAGAAGACAAGTACTTTACCTTGTTATACTTCTTGTCATCGTATTCTCAATTGCAACTATTCTGTTTGTGATAAACCGGAATAAAAAGAAAATCGATGTCAAAAATAATCAACTGGAGATTCTGAATAACGAAAAGGACACCCTGACAAAAGTTATCGTCCATGACCTAAGAAATCCCCTTACTGGACTACTAGGCTCGTTAGAACTACTAAAAGATGACAATTTGAATGCTGAACAAGCTGATCTTGTGAAAATTGCCTTGAGTTCTACCAAAAAAGTATCTGAAATGGTTGACGGACTGCTTGAAATATCTAGGATGAAGGATGAGCAAATCGATGATGCAATCAAGTTGACAGATATCAAATCTTTATGTCAGGAAACTATAGAACTTTTCAGACCAAAAGCTCAAATCAAGGATATAAAGATCTCCAGTCGCCTCGAGAATCTTACGCTTGTCACCCATCCACTGTACATAAGCAGAATACTAGGCAACTTACTTTCAAACTCCATGAAGTTTTCAGAAAATGGTTCTTTGGTCTATGTAGAAACAACTATTGACAAAATGAACAATCTTTGGAAGCTGAGAGTGATTGATCATGGACCTGGGTTCACTGATTTAGACAAAGCCTCCGCATTTCAAATGTTTCAGAAGCTTTCAGCTACGCCTAAAACGGGTGAGAACTCCTCGGGATTGGGACTCTATACAGTCCATTTACTGACAAATAAACTGGGTGGATCGGTAAGAATAGAGAACAATACACCAAAAGGTGCAGTAATAACTTGTGAATTCCCATTCACTGCCGTTCAGTAGCTTAAGACACAAAGATGCCAACACGCTATAGAACGGTATCAAAAAGACGTCTTTTGGAATTAAAACCTTACCTTGATTCACTCAACGATAAGGTAGAAATACCAGATTACATCCATAGTGACCCGGTCAGTTTCATGCATGCGTTTACTGATCCACGTGACCAATTAATCGCTGGTTTTTTTGCCGCTATCATGGCCTGGGGACGTCGCGACATAGTGATCGCCAAGGTATCTGATTTAATCGAAAGAATGAATCACAAACCCTACGAGTTTGTCACACAATTTGATGATACTTCAGCTCAAAGATTAGTAGGCTTTAAACATCGCACTTTTACTGCAGATGATGTTTATTGGCTAATTCGAATACTAAAGAATATCCACACCGATTTTGATTCATTCGAGGCTTTTTGGAGGCATTGTTATAATAAGGCTAATACTTCAGATGTCCATTTTATGGATGTTTTTCACGATGAATTTTTTAGTCAAATACCGGAAACACCTCAAAGATCAAGAAAACACATCGCTGATAAACGCAAGAAAAGCACCTGTAAAAGACTATTTTTATTCTTAAGATGGGCGGTGCGAGATAACAGTCCTGTCGATTTAGGAATTATGAATGCTATCCCAAAATCTGAGCTTAGAATCCCTTTTGATGTTCATGTTGCCAGACAAGCACGCATTCTGGGATTACTAGGCCGTAAACAAAATGACTGGGTTGCATTGGATGAACTTCACAATCGGTTGTTGTTGCTGGATCCAGAAGATCCAGCCCGATACGACTACGCACTTTTTGGTATAGGGGTCCTGAAGATTCCGATTCCAGAAGAATTTATAATAAATAAAGTAGTTGATGGTTGACACAACATATCTAAACCATCCAGTAGTAAAGTAATTGGGCGGCTAATCGAGATGTTCTAGAATCTAGGTCGAAGTTTGGATTAACCTCTGCTATATCGAAGGCTTGGATTTTATTCAATCGATGAATTTCTCTGAAAATTGAAAAGAATCGAGCATCCGGAGTTAACCCAAATGCTGCTGGCGCACTGACACCAGGTGCATAAGCCGCTGAAAAAGCATCCATACATACTGTCAGATAAAGTATATCATATTCTTGAGCAAATAGCCTGACCTGATAAAGGATATCCTCAATTGGCATGATTTCCATATCAAACAAGGTCAGTTTACGCACACCGCATTGTCTTGCTCTCTCTTTTAATACCTGTGTATTTGAAGCGTCATTGACTCCCAGAATCAAATATCCCGTATCTGGATACTCTCTCAGGATCTGATAGAATCCTGTTCCCGATGTTGGACCAATTTCTGTATCTACGGCTCTGAGATCATAATGAGCGTCAATGTTCAATATCCCAATTCGTTTGTCGGGATATGCTTTCTTTAAACCCTTGAAATGTGGGTAAGTTATTTCGTGCCCACCACCAATAAGAATTGACCTGTTTCTAGTACTGTGAATACCTGATATTACTTCTGAAAGCTCATTCTGATCGTTTTGGAGGTCCGTTTCTGCCACGAAATCACCCAAATCTGGTATCACAAAATCGGGCCTGGGTATTGGAAGTGAAGAGGCCGCTTTTCTGATTGATTCAGGCCCATTTTTAGCTCCAACCCGACCATTATTCCGTCTAACTCCTTCATCTCCTGAAAATCCTATCAGAATCCACTTATCATCAAATAAAGGCACCTCTTCATATACAATGGCTTTAACTACCTGGTGCCATCTTAAACTGTCAGGGTCATTGCTATCTATTCTGCCTGACCAGGCGTTCGACTTATGCAATTTTTGATTCATAGATGCAAACTCCTTTCTTCCAGACCTCACTAGGTTTCAATAACCCTTGGTGATACAATACTTCTCGATAATCAGTAGTATCATAGCATTGAAAATCAGCGATCATCCCCGACTGTAGTATACCTCTGTCAGTAAATTTAAGGGCTTTTGCAGCACGGAAAGTTAATCCACTGAATACCTCAGCAGTTGACATTTTCTGCTTAGTGCCCAAGACAGAAGCTTGAATTAACAAGTCCCCCATCGGAGCTGACCCTGGATTCCAGTCACTGGCAATCGCTAGAATTCCACCATTATCTAATATCTTTCGAGCTGGCATAAATGGTTCGCCTAATCCCATTGACGCACCGGGTAAAGCAACGGCAACACAATCGGAATTTGCCACAGCATGAATTTCAGCATCCCTGCTAACCTCAAGATGATCAACAGACAACGCACCCAATTTTACTCCCAGCATGGATCCACCTGTGCTGAACTGATCTGCGTGTATAAGAATATCAAACCCAGATAACTTTGCCTTCGACAAATAATCCCATGCTTGTTGTGTATCAAAGGCTGTTCTTTCAACAAAAATATCAACCCGAGTAGAGAGAAATTCCGATTTGACAATTGGAAGAATGTGTTCAGTTATATCAGCTAGATAACTCGTAGCATTACCAGAGTATTCCTTAGGGATTGTATGTGCTGCTAAACAGGTTGAAATTACATCAACTAAGGTCTGATTAGCGGCGTTATTTATCACTCGTAAGAGCCTAATTTCTTCGTCAATCGATAATCCGTAGCCGGATTTCACTTCAATGGTGGTTACCCCCCATGTCAAAGCCATTGAAATTCTTTTTAGCATATTACTGACCAACAAGGCATCCGGGGCTTCACGTGTTTTCTTAACTGTATCCCAAATACCACCTCCAGACTCAGCAATTTCAAGGTATGGATATCCTGAGTTTCGCATGGCAAAATCCTTTGCTCTCGAACCTTCCCAACATAAGTGAGTATGACAATCAATGAAACCGGGTAATACTACCACATCTCTGCCAAATTCTACTCTTTTCGAGTCAACAAAGCGCTTCAGTAAGTTTTTATAAAGTCCTGTCTCAATGATTTTCCCATTCTGCACAACCAGACCGGCGTTGGGAATCACCTCAAGTTGATCATCAGAAATTTTTCCCCTAAGGGAAAGTCCATTCATGGTTAAAAGTTGAGAAATCGGACCTATAAGAATTTGGTTATTCATGTGTATCAAACCTCCAATCCAAACTTCCTGGCATTGTCTCTGGCAATGTCATATCCAGCGTCCATGTGCCGAAAAATTCCCATAGCTGGGTCATTATGTAAAACACGACGTAATCTTCGCTCGGCTTCCTCTGTTCCGTCAGCAACAACAACCATCCCGGCATGCTGTGAGTACCCCATTCCAACGCCCCCTCCATGATGAAGAGAAACCCATGTAGCGCCACCACAGGCGTTTGATAACAAATTCAAAAAGACCCAATCCGATACTGCATCAGATCCATCCAACATAGCTTCGGTTTCACGGTTCGGCGACGCCACTGACCCACAATCCAAATGGTCACGTCCAATTACGATCGGTGCAGAAACTATCCCTTTTCTGACGAGATCATTGAATAGCACCCCAGCCTTCTCCCTTTCACCCATTCCAAGCCAGCAAATTCTTGCTGGAAGTCCCTGAAATGATATCTTTTCTTTCGCTTGTTTCAACCAACTTATAAGACCAATGTTTTCAGGAAAAGCCTGAATCAATGCTTCATCCGTTCGGTATATGTCATCTGGGTCACCGGATAGCGCTACCCATCTAAATGGCCCTTTCCCATCGCAGAATAATGGACGAATGAACTCAGGGGTGAATCCTGGAATATCGAAAGCATTCTCACAACCCCCCTGCTTTGCAAATTCCCTGATGTTATTTCCATAATCAAAAGTAACTGCACCACGCTGTTTCAATTTCAGCATCAGTCGAACATGTCTTGCCATGCTCGAAATAGAAGCTTTTATGTAAGTATCGGGTTCGGCTTTTCGAAGCACAGTAGCTTCATTAAGTGAATACCCATTAGGTATATATCCATTTAACGGATCATGAGCTGAAGTCTGATCAGTGAGGATATCTGGTGTTACCCCATCTTCTAATAATTTTTCAAGGACATCACCTGCGTCTCCAACCAAACCTACTGATAACGGTAACTGAGCTTCTATCGCTTCATTAATCCATTTCATTGCTTCAGCATAATTTGTCGTCATCTTATCTATAAAACGGGTATTTAATCTTTTTTGAATCCTGGCCGGATCAATATCGACTCCAAGACAAACTGCTCCAGCCATGGTGGCTGCCAATGGCTGTGCTCCACCCATTCCCCCTAAACCCGCAGTAACAAGGAGTTTACCACTCAATTCACCTGCAAAATGTTTCCTTCCACACGCCATAAATGTTTCGTAGGTACCCTGAAGAATTCCTTGTGAACCGATATAAATCCAACTTCCAGCGGTCATTTGACCATACATCATTAAATCACGAGAGCGTAGCTCATTGAAATGATCCCAGGTTGCCCATGCAGGAACCAGATTACTATTGGCAATCAACACTCTGGGTGAATCTTTATGAGTCCGCACCACTCCTACTGGTTTCCCCGACTGTACAAGTAATGATTCATCATCATTCAATTTCAAAAGAATCTCAATTATCTTTTGGAGTGATGTGACATTTCTTGCTGCTTGCCCAATACCCCCATAAACTACCAAATCATCAGGATTCTCTGCCACTTGCTGATCCAGATTATTCAACAACATCCTTATCGGTGCTTCCGTCAGCCAGGTTTTGGCGTGAAGCGTTGACCCTGTTGGGGACTTGTAAATCGGATGACTTGCATATGTTTCAATAAAGTGAGAAGTGTTCGAATCCATCATTCAACTCAAATGTGTTTATAAGATGTGATAATTCTCCGCTGATAATCAACGAATGAATCTGATTGATATCCAGGCTCAACTCACGGTCAGCATCAATGAAATCAACACGTGATCGAATGAGGTCATATACTTGTTCAATTTTCGGGGTTGATCGGAGTGGACGTCTGAACTCAAGTGCCTGGGTCGCATATAGCAGTTCTATGGCAAGTATATACTCAACATTCTCTAGTATTTTCAGAACTTTACGCCCTGATATGGACCCCATAGACACATGATCTTCTTGGCCTAGTGATGTTGGTATACTATCTGCTGATGCCGGGAAACATAATGTCTTGTTTTCAGAAGCAAGTGCAGCCGTAGTATACTGTGGAATCATAAGCCCTGAGTGCAATCCTGCATTCTGAATCAATAACTTAGGTAAATTGTATCTACCTTCAATGAGCAAATAGCATCGTCTGTCAGAGATATTACCAAGCTCAGAAACTGCAAAAGCTGCATAATCCATGGGTAAAGCAATCAACTGGCCATGGAAATTTCCACCACTAATTGATTCATTGGAGCCGAATATTACTGGATTATCTGTGACTGAGTTCAGCTCTATTTCCAATAACTCTTTCAAATGTAACCAAGCATTCCATGAAGCGCCATGTACCTGGGGCATACATCTGAGTGAATATGGATCCTGAACACGATCACAATCTATATGGGCTGTTAGGATTTCAGATCCGCGCAACAATTTTGTTAGTCTATTAGCTACATAAATAGAGCCGAGAAAAGGTCTAATTTTATGTAGTCTATCGTCAAAAGGAGCTATAGATCCCATAAGGGCTTCTAAAGACAACGCTCCACTAACATCTGCGATTTGTAGTACGTCATACCATTTCTTCAGAATTGCAACACCATGGGCGAGCATGAATTGAGTTCCGTTTATGAGCGCAAGACCTTCTTTTGGTCCCAATTGGAGTGGTAGCATCCCAAATTCTGAGTAGAGATCAGTCGTTTGCCATAATTGACCTTTGAAATAAACTTTACCTAATCCTACTAGTGGCAGGCTCATGTGAGCTAGTGGCGCCAGATCACCTGACGCGCCAACCGATCCTTTTTCGGGGACCATTGGGATAATATCATTATCAATCATCCAGATTAATCGCTCAACGGTATCCAATCTGATTCCGGAAAAACCCTGTTTTAGTGCCACTACTTTGGAAATCATCATGAGTTTAACTATTGTCAAATCTACAGGATTTCCAACACCAACAGCATGACTTTTAAGTAAATTATGCTGCAAACTTCTGGTTTCTTCTACAGAAATTCGCGTATCACATAATGGGCCAAATCCTGTGTTAATTCCATAAACAGTTTTTTTGGACGCCACTATGTCATCTACATGTGAAGATGACCTTTCAATCCTCATGACATCATCTTCAGACAATATCAATCTTGAATCTCCAGATGCAATGCTTAAAAGTTGACCAATAGTCATATTTTGAAGATTTCCCACCAATGTTTATCCGCTCAAGTTGACAAACTAAGGGAAATAAGGACTAATTGGAAGCGCTTTTCTAATTTCTGGAGGTCATAAAGAAAAGAAAAACTATTGTTACATATTCAAGAAATAGTAGTAAGCCATTGTGCCGGCCAGGATAACTTTGATCCCAGTTGCTATCATAAAACCTGCAAAAGCTCCAAATGCAGCTTTCAGGGCGGTATTAGTGGCCTTTCCGCCAAGGATTTCACCAATAAATGCTCCCAAAATTGGACCGACCACGAACCCAACCGGTGGAAAAAAGAATATTCCAATGAATAACCCAAGTAATGACCCTGTTACGCCAAAAGGTGTTCCGCCAAATTTCTTAGATCCGTAAGTTGGAACCAAACTGTCAAATATAGTCACGAAAGCAACTATAATTGCCCAAATAACCAAAAATTTGACTGTGAATGGTTGGCTAACAAGCTGCAATACCAATAATCCCGCATAACTGAATGGGAGTCCTGGTAAAAATGGAACAAATACACCGATTAGTCCGATACAAATCAGCATGGCCCCAAATATGAGAAGTAGAATTTCCATAACGTCCGATTTACGGTGATAATCAAAATGGTTTCACAAACCTTCTTGAGGTAACATTGTCCTGAATGTAAGATTAATTCGGGGAGATTTAACCGTGGTAGTTTTACTCAATGCGTGCAGCCAATACTCTTGTGTAGGAGGATGCATTACAAGTAGACTCCCTGAGGTCAAATCAATAGAAGATTTTAACTCTTTATATTTGTGCTTGAATCTAAATGTTCTTGTTGCCCCAAGACTCACAGAAGCAATTGGTGCTGCTGAGTCCAACGATTTTTCATTATCCGCATGCCAGCCCATAGCTTCGGAGCCATTATGATACAGATTTAATAAACATGAATTATACGTCGCCCCAGATTCACGCTCCACTTTAGCTTTGATTTCCATTAGCTCAGGTGTCCATGGCAATGCGATCTTTTGGGTTCTGGAATAGATATATCGATAAGGTTTATCAGCATACCAGCCAACTTTTCTGCTGGTAATTATTCGCTTTCCGAACATAAATATCTCATCCTGTCGCCATTCAATAGAATCATTCAAGGCCTTGTAATAGAAGAGAGCATGATCGGAAGATAAAAATCCGTTATATAAAACTGAACTGCCATCAAAAGGCAATAATTCTTCGGGTTTGTCGGAATGAAATAAGTTGTACATAGTTAGTCGGTATAACACGATTTGAACTTGCGATTCCTTCGTCCCGAAAGGAGTGCGCTACATCCAGATGGACAGACTTAATCACAATTTTCTGCAGTGTAAACCCAAATACCTCGTTTCAACGTTCATCGAAGACCTACTAGTCAGCCGAAACAGTTGATTCAATTTGATCAATTTGGTCAATTAGTTCCATCCACTCATTTGTAAGTGATTCGATTTCTTCCTGGAGGAGTCCAAATCGTTTGACTGTTTCTGCAGACTCAGGTTTCTGATAGAAATCGGGATCTGCCAGTTTCTGTTCCATAGAATTCCTCTCTCTTTCAAGATCACTGATCTTTGATTCCAATTTTGAAGACTTTTGTTTCAATGGTTTCAATTGCTTACTCAGTTCATTCCTCTGTTCAGCCTCAATTCGCTTTTGTTCTTTTGATTTTGAACTATCTTCTTTACCATTTAAGTTTTGTTTTGCAGCTTCTGTGTTAACCGGATTCGCTTTTCCGGCAATCCCCGATTTAGCTGATTCCTGTGACTCCAGTTGCTGCTGTTTTGACTTCCACTCATAGTAGTCATAGCCTCCATCATACTCGAGCACTTTACCAGAACCTATTCTCCAAATTTTGGTAGCAAACCCTTGTAAAAATGATCTATCGTGCGAAACAACTATTAATGTCCCTTTGAAATCGCGCAATGCCTGCACAAGAACATTTTTTGAAGCCAGGTCCAGGTGGTTCGTTGGTTCGTCAAGAACCAATACATTTGCAGGAGTAAGCAAGGTTCTGGCTAGTGCAACACGACTTCTTTCTCCCCCACTCAAAACCTTAATAGGTTTAAATACATCATCACCGGTAAATAGAAAGCACCCCAAGAGCGTTCTGATACCACTTCTGGCTTCACTTGTTGGTGCAGCCTCTTCCATTACCTCTAAAATTGTTCGATCACTGGTTAGAACATCAGCCAAATGTTGTGCGAAATACGACATTATCACATTGTGACCAATTTTTCTTGATCCTTCGAACGGTTCTATACCATCCATGATTCGAGCTAATGTAGATTTACCAGCCCCATTAGCACCAATCAACGCAATCTTATTTCCTGATTCAATATGTAGTGATTGTCCGGAGTTAAAAACTTTTATTTCAGGTTCTCCCGGGTCTGGAGAAGGATACGATTTCCGTAAGTTTTCAATCGTCAGTACAACTTTACCGCACCGGGGCGGTTCTGGAAACCGAAAACTTACTTCAGGAGCATCTGCTTCAGGTGCTTCAACGCGATCTAGTTTGTCGAGTTGTTTAACTCTACTCTGTACTTGACGGGCTTTGGTAGCTTTAGCTCTGAAACGCTCAATAAATCGTTCTGTGTCTGCTATTTGCTTCTGCTGAGATTCGTAGGTTTTGGCCTGAAGCTCCAATTGTTCAGCCTTCATTTCGAGATAACGCTCGTAATTCCCAGGATAAATGAAAATGCGCCGAGAACGCAAATCTGCTATCTGATTTACCATACGATCCATAAAATATCGGTCATGACTTACCAACACTACGGCACCATCATACTGTTTGAGGTACTCTTCTAACCACTCAATAGAGTCAATGTCAAGGTGGTTCGTAGGCTCATCGAGAAGAAGTACGTCAGGATGCTCTAATAATAATTTTGCAAGCAGAACACGCATCCGCCAACCACCACTGAAACGCGACAATGGTTGATAGATCTGCTCGGTAGTAAACCCAAGACCCTCAAGTACTGTAGCCGTTTTGGATTCTTTTTTATCCCCTTCAAGCACATGATATCTATCCTGAAGGCGTTGCATTTCATCTAGTAAGTTATGATATCGTTCCGACTCGTAATCGGTAGTATTCTCGAGATCAGTGAATATTTCTTCCAGTCGTTTTTCGATACGTATTGCTTCATCGAAGGCTGTAAGGGCAACTTCAAGCACGGTTTTGTGCATATTAACCTCTAATACCTCTTGCTCCAAATACCCAACAGAAGCATTCGATTGTAGAGATACAGAACCTTCTTCTGGTCTATGAATTCCGTATATCAATCGTAATAATGTGGTCTTTCCAGCTCCATTTGGGCCAATTAGTCCGATTCGGTCGCCTCTATTCGCTTGAAAATTTAAATTTGAAAAAATGCAGCGACTTCCGAGAAAAAATGTTATATTAGCTAGACTTAGCATTTGGTGAATCAATTAATTATAAACAGAACCCAATTTAACCTTTTTTATGATCGGAATTAAAGTAAAAGATAACGAAAGTATCGACCGCGCTCTTAACCGCTTCAAGAAGATGATTACACGCTCACGTATCATGGTTGACTATAAAGAGCGTCAACAATATCGTAAGCCATCTGAAATCAAGCGTGAAGACATGAAGAAAAGCGTGCGCGATGAACGTCGTCGTCAACGCGATGATTATTAATAGCCAGCAAAGCTAGATTTTTTAGTATTTCATCGATACCCGATCAGTTATCGGTGCATTATGTTTAAAGCCATCCCAAAAGATGGCTTTTTTATTTTCAGGATATGTCTTGTTAACCCCAACCTGGATACCCTCAGAAACTTTCAATATTCATTTTTTGAACCAGACAGAGCTTCATTGATTGATTTAACATACCACGACATGACCATCATTCCGAGACCGATGCTCAGATAGTAGGTAAGTAATCTCCAGACAAAAACTGATATTCCTATAAATACATCCCTGTCAAACAACGGACCCTGAAATACCACAAACAACCCTTCCATTCCGCCACTTCCTCCAGGGGTTGGGATAAAGAATCCCGCAAAGCTCATTGCAAAAGATCTCATCAGCGACAATAGTTCATTAGCTGGTAGAAAACTCAGGACTACTATCGTTGGTAATGCAACTTTGGCTAACCATGAAAGCGTCGATATAGCATAAGCCTTGATCAAAAAAGCTTTTGGTTTTTGGGAGATTTTGGAAGAGAACGATACTAACGTGTCTAGTTCAGAATCTACTTTATCTTTCATTTTGTTCAAAAGTGGTAGCGAAAAGACTCTTCCTGCCACCTTTTTAAGCGATTCTGGGTTAACTAACAGACCATAGGCAAGTACAAATGCATAAAACAGCAGTATGGCATAAACGGTGAACATTGCACCACTACCAATAACTCCGATATCCTCTGGAATAACTTCCATATAGAATCCAGCAATGATGAGTATCGGAATCATCATCACATAGAATAGTTGATCCAGAAGTACACCGTAAAGAATAATTGCACCTGACTTACCCAATGATACATTTTCTCTTGTCATTGCATAAGTGGCCACTGGTGCTCCTCCAATCGTGGAAGGTGTGATAGCAGAGGCAAAATCCCAAGTCAAGACTACTCTAACTGCACCCATCCATGTAAGTTCTTTATCTGATAGAAAACGCATCTTCCAGGCAGACAACCAGATGCGAAGCAAGGTAACCGCCAATGCGATTGTCAGACCTGGTAAACGCTTTAGGCGGATATGCTGAAATCCGTCGGGAGTCCATGTCAGATAAATTACAATCGCCATACTGATAACACTCAGGGCTATTGAAAAAAACATATATCTGGCCGACAGATATCCCTTTGGATCTGTTGTTGTATGTTGTTGGCTATTACTCAAAGAAATGGGGTAGTTAAATCGAGCATCAATTTATCGAATTCATTCGAATCTTTTCAAAATATTATGCAGCTTTACTAAGCTATAGCATTAGGAAAGAGTGCTCACAACTCTATCGTACCCTTCTACAAATGATTTAACTACATCAGTAGCTGAAGGGCAATCCTTAATCATCCCAGATATCTGTCCAACTTCAAGCTCTCCATCTATTAAATCACCCTCATAAATTCCTTTTTTTGCCCGCCCTTTACCTAAAATTTTCTTTAATTCCTCAATA
>CAZJZI010000008.1:69996-70242 GCA_964550435.1 uncultured Chitinophagales bacterium
GTCGCATTCTTCTGTTCGGCCAATGCAATCTGTTCATAAAATGGGTTTTTTAAAAGCCTGACCGGAGTAACCTGCTTTAGTGTTAATACAGTTTGCGTATCATCAACTTCGATAATCCTTTTTTTGTAATTCTCATGAGCCGAGCTTTCGGATGTTACTGCAAATCTACTCCCAACTTGTATGGCATCGGCTCCTAAAGCCAAAGCTGCAACAAATGCTCGTGCATCACCAATACCACCAGCTGCA
>CAZJZI010000009.1:0-47642 GCA_964550435.1 uncultured Chitinophagales bacterium
CCCAAGGGTATAGGAATACTATATGTTAGAAATGGAACTAATTGGATGCCCTGGATGGAAGGCGGGTCACAAGAACGTCGTCGACGAGGAGGTACGTTGAACGTACCTGGTATTGTTGGATTGGCGAAAGCATTAGAACTTACAAATGCTGAGATGGACCATAATAAAGCTCATATCAGTTCGCTACAGTCCGCTTTGGTGGACGGACTGAAGGAACGTTTTGGCGACAAAATCCGCTTTAACGGCGACATCGAACATGGTCTATACAACATAGTAAACTGTTCTTTTCCTGTTTCAGAAGGGCGACCTCTTGACGGCGAAATGTTACTACTGAATATGGATATTGAAGGAATTTGTTGCTCAAATGGTTCGGCATGTGCCTCAGGAGCCGTTGAACCTTCTCATGTATTAATGTCGCTTGGGCTTGACGCTTCTACTGCCAAGTCATCGGTTCGTTTAAGTATTGGAAAACAAAACTCATTAGATGATATTCTATATACTATCGAAAAATTAGACTTTATAGTCTCCAGAATGTATCAAACCGCTGTAATCAGATAATAATGGCAATAAAATTAGATATCCTAGCTCTCGCTGCACATCCAGATGATACAGAACTTAGTTGCTCCGGCACATTGGCCGCTTTGGTAAAGCAAGGTCTTCATGTTGGTGTTGTAGACCTGACGAGAGGAGAAATGGGATCGCGTGGCACTCCGGAACTTCGATTGATGGAGGCCAATGCTGCTGCAGATATTGTAGGGCTCCGAGTTCGTGATAACCTTGGTTTACCTGATTGTAACCTTGAGAATTCTGAATCCCACCGAAGATCGATCATTGAAGCAGTTCGCATGTACAGGCCAGATATCATTTTCATCAATGCTCCGGATGATAGACATCCAGATCATGGAAATGCTGCAAAACTAAGTATAGACTCAATATTTTACAGTGGATTAATCAAAATTGAGACTTTCAATCCGGATGGAACACCTCAAGAACCGTGGCGTCCGTTTCATATTCTTCATTATATGCAGGACAGGACTTTTGAACCAGATATAGTCTTTGACATATCTGATACTATTGATATTAAAGACAAAGCCATTTTAGCTTTTGGCTCTCAGTTCAATATTGTTGACCCTGGCAATGAACCAGTAACCTACATCAGCTCATCCGCATTCTTCGACAATTTAAGAGCCAGAGCGCGTCACTTTGGTCATCAAATCGGTGTAAAGTATGGTGAGGGATTTAAATACTATGGTGGTCCAATAGGACTTCAATCGCTTGATGTATTTTTAGTCCATAAACCTAAGCGTTAAGTCAGTAAACCACACATAACCTTTCAGGCGTCTGTTTTCACACTTTTATGATGATGTTCCTGCGGTACATTACTAATAAAATCAGATACCAGATGAAAACCCAGACCACACTATATGCGAATGATGCATTGATTGTGCTCAACCAGCTATCAAAGAAGGTAAGAAAAACCCATCGCTGAAAAGTGACATCACCCACGTGAAAGAGTCCCATTGTTCTTCCAATAATTCCACTCATAAAGAACACTGTAATCGCATTCACCCCGTAAACAACAAATGGTTGAGTCCAACCCTTGTATCCTTTAACATCTACAAACCAATAGCACAACGCAAGACCAACCATCCCCTGACCACCAGTGAATATTGCATAAGAGCTTGACCAAATCGGTTTATTTATTGGAAAATGCCAATCCCAAACATATCCGATAATAATTAATATTGAACCCAGCACCATAAGTTCAGATACTTTACGGGTTTCATCGAATGTCTTGTTTTTGAGTATATGACCTGCCCAAACACCAATTAGGGTAGTTGAAATTGCAGGAATAGTACTTAAGAATCCTTCAGGATCCCATTGGCGGCCTGTTCCGACCCAAAGGTGCTCACCAAGTACCGCACGATCAATGAAAGCTGCCAAATTGTTGACTTTGTCGTCAAACAAACCAGCACCATGCCCAGGAACAGGGATGAATGTCATGGCCAACCAATATGCAATAGCTAATCCAAATAGCCAATAATATTGGGCTTTTGGTTTGAAATAAAGAAACAGAACGGTAGCAAAAAAGTAACAAATTGCTATTCGCTGTAGAACTCCCATAATTCGAAGTTTATCCAGACCTTGTCTGAACCCAAACTCTGGTTCCAGTTGAAAGACCGGATATGCAGCCAAAACTAACCCCAGCCCAAACAAGACTAAAGAGCGTTTTAGAGCTGATTTAACAAGTTCAGATTTCTCTACACCTTTGGACAGTTTACCAGAGTTTGCAAATACTATCGCTACTCCAACAATGAACAAAAAGAATGGAAATATTAAGTCCGTAGGTGTCCATCCATGCCAATCTGCGTGCCGCAACGGGGCATACATAGCCGACCAGGTACCCGGATTATTCACCAATATCATTCCTAGGATTGTAATACCCCTGAATGCATCGAGTGAAACCAAGCGGTTTGAAGCAATGGGTTGATGTGCTGACATATTACAGCCTCCGATTAATTTAAAGACCAATAAATTGACTACCTGAAGATGATTTCAGGGTAAGTATACACATTTCCAATATAAGGTCTGCGAGAAAAAATATAATTTGTAGACCTTTGGGTACCATTAAATTGATCAACGTCGTTTAAAGACAGATTCAATCTGATTGAGTCTAGGTTGCCGACTGGTATCATCAGTTCTAACTGATATCCCTGCGATGTACGACGACCGGTTGCACGAGCCGATTCGGCAGTGGCTACCAGTGACCGATCCAGTGGTTTCATGTAATGCGAAAAGAAACTAGATATTGAACGCATGGTGATGTCAGATATCCCTCGTTGTGAAAACGGAGTAAGTACCATACTCCCTTTCTTTTGAATCAAGGTACCTGATTCATCAGGTGGACGAACAAGCCATACCAAATCCTGTGGTTGAATCCATGTGTCGTTCAACTCAGGAGTATAATCTAATATGATCAACAATTGGTCGCCACCAACCCAAGTTGTATCGGAAGTTGAATTAATCCCATTAGTTTTAACATCTACACCAATGAAGAGAGTGTTTCTATCATAATAGAACGCTGCACTAACCCTGTCTGTGTCATCAGATCTCGATGAATTCAAACTTATAAAATCGTTGGAATCCCAATCTGTCAAACTCCCATCCAGTTCTACATTCTTTGGGTTAGCATACACCGCTTCTCGTTCAATTTGGTACGTTAAAAATCCTTCCGCATCAGGGATATAATTAGGATTAGTCAGAATACTATCATAGTCTGACCGGATTTTTGTTACATAGGGTTCAATTTCCGGAAGTATATTCTGGATATACTCATTTTCAGAGAATTCTTCTGATTTCAGAATCAATAGTTGTTCTTCCATGAGCGTTAGTGCGTCACGTACAGAATTTATATTGAATGATTTTCCAGGAGTATAAATTGGAGTAAATACGTTATCAGTCCATCCGTAATCTTTGAAGAGCAACATAATTGGACGAATTGCCCGAGCTCCGTCAGCGCCCGCTAAATGTACAAGTGCATCCTGCCAGGACTGATCCGGATCATATCCATATGGGTTTCCGGCATACTTAGCTACTGTGTACAATGATATCATTGATAGATATGGCTTATCCATTGGATTAGCAAATAGCGCATTCGATTCGGAGGACAAATCAACAGACCTACCAACAATTGGGCCTAAAATTGGTCGCCATTGTTCGAAGTCATTTACTGGAAAATTGTCCCAAATCCATGGTTTTCTTCCCAGAAGCTGACCCCAATCAGCAGCTTGTTGGGAGGTAATTTCTCCAATAGCAACATCATCGCCTGTCCAGAATAGCGGAATTTCTTCGTTTACACCTGCGCCTAGAACCTGAATATAATCTTTTGACCCCCAGGCTGTTGTATACGTTGTAGGACATACAATCAGGGAGGCATCTATACTTTTCAAATCGGTATATAACCGATTTATAAGAGCAACATGAGCTTCGGCCAAAGAAGAGAATGTTTCAATATCTTCAGGGTGTTGCAGGAGCTCTGGTACATCATCCAGAAACAGAGCAAACTGTTTGACTCCAAGTATAGACATTGAAAATAGCTTTTCACGTAATGCGATATAATCCTCGTCACTTGAGTACTTAATGCTGAGTCCGGGTGATATTGCATAGACCAGGTTAACACCAGACTCTTCAGAAACCTCGACTAGTTCCTGGAAGCGTTCAAGATCACTTCCTTCATACAAGTCACGCCAACGTTGTCTGTGTAATGGATCATCTTTCGGCGCGTAGATATACGAATCCATACCAACTTCCCCTAGAAACCGAATAATATCAAGTCTTGCATCATGGCTCCAGGGAGTCCCATAAAAACCTTCGACAACGCCAATTGTATCAAATCGTTGCGAAAGTTGATACTGGCGCCAAATAAATGTTCCAATCAAAAATACACCGACAACTATAGCGATGGTAATTCTGCTAAAAGATGATCTATCCATGTATATTATATATTAACAAATTATGACTAATACATTACTAGTCATGAAGTTACATTTTTAATATTTTCTGTTCTGACTTGATTTTGAATTACTGCTTTAAGGTAAGCATGTATTGCGGGATTAGCAGCGATTATTCTGGAACCGGTCAACCAGTCGGCGCCACCGGCCCAATCTGTAACAATTCCTCCAGCCTCTTCAATCAATAACGCACCAGCTGCCACGTCCCATGGTGCGAGTGCGTACTCATAGAAACCGTCGTACCGACCTGACGCAACATATGCCATATCATATGAAGCAGAGCCTGGACGACGAACACCGTGTGTCTCATGCATCAGTGTATCAAAAACCTTCATATAATCTTCCAAAACACTTAAATCACGATAAGGAAAGCCAGTACCGATCAGAGACGATCCAGGACTTTGTGTTGGACTCACGGAAATCTTTTCACCATTAAGAAATGCACCTTGTCCCCGAATTGCGGTAAACAACTCTTGATACGGTAAACCTAAAACGACGGCAACTTGAGCTATTCCGTGTTCATATAGAGCAATAGAAACAGCGTAAAAGGGTACTCCATGAGCAAAGTTCGTCGTTCCATCGATTGGATCAATTATCCAGGTTCTGGAATCCGTTAGATTTGAACCATCGTGAGACTCCTCTGCCATGAAAGTATCGCTTGGAAAAACGTTTCTAATATGTTCTTTTATCGCTCTTTCAGACTCTACGTCTGCCTGTGTGACCAGATCATGTTTTGCTTTGAGTCTGAAGTCAGGTTGTTTATTTACCTGAGCATGATGGCTAATAACTATTGATGCTGCCTTGGCCGCATCTACAGCTGTTATAAGTTCCTTTTGATAGTTGGACATGTTACTTTGTTGAATTAAATATCTTCTGGATTAGGAAATAGTTTATCCAGACTTTCAGTTTCTAATTGGAGACGAAGTCTTGACACATCAAGTAAATGTTCCTGAATTTCCACTTTATCCTGGTTTGATTTTGCAGAGCTATATGATTGCTGCAGTTGAGTTTTTACCCTATCCAGGTAATACATTTTCAAGGTACGTAGTTCCCCTTTAGCTGTTCGAAATGGATTACTATCACGATGAATTTTTTTACCAAGTTTTTCTCGAACCCGGTCACTCGTACTGAATCGATCGACCATAATCTCTCCAACCAATTCTGGAAACGGTGCTTCTTTGTCCATATAGACGGCCACTGATATTGGAAGTCCTTCATTGTAACGATGGACGAGGTCATCGAATAACATTCTGTAGGATTCATCCTCAAAATGATCGGAGTTACATTGGGACCCGATATATTCAACCATCGGATGCATATTTATGAGCATTAAACGGAGTAGTTCACGCTCATAAGGTGGTTTTCGGCGAGCGGCGTTAGCCTTGCGAGCCGTTTCGGCGGCCTGGTCGGCACGTCGGTCGGACTGATAAGAATCGAATGATTCGTCGTGGCCTAAATCAGGATACGGAGGTGGGACGCCAGTTGGTGACGACCAGGCCTCGTTATCCGGCCCGGCGGTCAGGTAGTCGGGAGGCGAATCGGCGGATTGTGTCCGCCGGGTCGGGTCGTTGGAGCGTTGTCTTGCGGCAGATGTTGACGTTTGGCTTGGATCGCGGTCTGGAGATGATTGTGAGTTGCGTTGACGTTCCCGGGCTTCAGCTGTCCTGAAGCGTTCTGCATCGCGAGAGTATTGTGCTATATGAACGTTTAGTTCCTCGAACAAAGCTCGGGTGCCCAGATTTGCGAGCTCAGAAAGTTTTTGTAAGTAGGTTTCACGTGAGATTTCGTCGGGAACTCGTGCTATAGCCGATAATACCCGTGAAATTGCCTTTTTGCGATTAATAGGATCATCCCACTGTTTTTCATGGCGTGCCTTGTCAATAAAAAAACTCACGAAGTCTTGAGCATGGTCGGTCTTGTAATCCAGGAATCCCTGTTTCTTGTACTTCTGAATATAGGTATCGGGATCTTCACCATCAGGTAAATGGAGAATTCGAACATTCAACCCTTCAGCCAAAGCCAGGTCCAATCCACGTGCCATTGCGTTTTGTCCAGCATTATCGGCATCATATATCATGAGAAGGTTTTCTGTATACCGATGTAGAATCTTAAGCTGCTCTGTTGTAAGTGCAGTACCACTCGTAGCAACCACGTTCTTTATTTCAGACTGATGCATAGAAAGTACGTCAGTATACCCTTCCACCAGGATTACTTCGCTATGTTTACGGATTTCATTCTTAGCGGCATGTATCCCGTATAGAACCTCACTTTTGTTGTAAACCTTGGTTTGGGATGTGTTTATATATTTTGCCGTGTTTTTGGGTGTCTTACCATCTTTACCGGCCAAAACACGACCACCAAATCCAATTACACGACCTGAAGCGTTAAAAATTGGAAACATTAACCGATGCCGAAAAGCATCGAATGCCGATTCTCCGTTTCGTCCGTATTTAATTAACCCAGCCTCTGACAAATATAACTCGTTGATTCCAGCTTCAATTGCTGCATTTAGCAAGCCATCAAATCGATCGGGAGCATATCCAAGTCCGTAGGAGCGGATTGTTCCGCGTTGCATCCCACGCGATTCCAAGTACGCCAAAGCTTCCATGCCATCATTGGTCGTCGTAAGTTGTTTGTGGTAATATTTCCCGGCAAATGCAAGTGCGTGAAATATGCCTTCCTTCAATTTGAATTGCTCGTCGTTTTCTGGACGCTCTTCCTCTGGAACATCAATCCCAAAACGTTGACCTAGTTGACGAATCGCATCGATGAAACTTACCCCTTCCAGTTTCATCAAGAAACTGAACACATCACCTGACTCTCCGCACCCAAAGCATTTGTAAATACCTAAATGAGGCGAGACGTGGAAAGATGGCGACTTTTCGTTATGAAACGGACATAACCCTGTGAACCCGTTTCCGGATCGTTTTAGTTTGACATGATCGGAGACAACCTCAACAATGTCAGCAGCTGATTTTACCTGTTCTTTAATGTGATCGGGTATCATTTCATAAAGATAGTGAGATGCCTTTTCAACAAAAATTCTTTCTGCCCAAGATCTCATTAAATTGTGTAATTGCAGTAGATTCGGGCTCGAATGAGCTTTTTTATCTCAGAATTGGTGGGTATATTCTGAGCCTATTATTGAAATACTATTTAACCTCCCATCATTTAATTTTAAGGAACTACGCATGAGCGTTTTAGTAGGTAAAGACACCAGGCTGGTTGTTCAAGGATTTACTGGAAAAGAGGGAAGTTTCCATGCTGAGCAAATGATCGAGTATGGAACGAATGTTGTTGGTGGAGTTACGCCGGGAAAAGGCGGAACCAAACACCTCGACCGCCCTGTATTCGACACGGTTGCTGATTCTGTTACCAAAGGCGGTGCGAACACATCGGTTATTTTTGTTCCACCGGCGTTTGCTGGCGATGCAATTATTGAAGCAGCATTAGCGGGAATCAAAGTAATTATTTGTATCACTGAAGGGATTCCCGTCAAAGACATGATCGTAGCAAAAGACGTTGTTCGACGTCATGGTGCTGTTTTGATTGGACCTAATTGCCCAGGAGTTATCACTCCGGGTGAGGCTAAAGTAGGTATCATGCCTGGAAACATCTTCTCTCAAGGTCCGATTGGTCTAATTTCACGTTCTGGAACCCTGACATATGAAGCTGTTGATCAGCTGACCAAAGTTGGCCTCGGTCAGACAACAGCAATTGGTATCGGAGGCGATCCAGTCATTGGCACAACCCACACCGACGCTGTGAAGCTCTTGAATGAAGATCCAAAAACCGAAGCCATCATGCTTATTGGTGAAATCGGTGGAACCGCTGAGGAAGAAGCTGCAGCTTACATTAAAGCCAATGTGAAGAAGCCGGTTGTAGCATTCATCGCCGGACGCACAGCACCTCCTGGTCGACGTATGGGTCATGCAGGTGCAATCGTATCGGGCGGTAAAGGAACTGCAGATGAAAAAATGAAAGCACTCGCTGCTGCTGGAATCACCGTGTGTGAAAGCCCGGCTGTAATGGGCGAGACCATGAAACAACTCCTCGGTAGATAATCATCTACGTCCTATAAATTAAAAAGCCGATTTCGATGTGAAATCGGCTTTTTTTTTGCCTAAAGTGCATTTTAATAGGATTGTGCCAATTAGAGGATCAAGATTCAATTTCAACCATGACCTGTCGGGCTAATGAAATCGGTACAAGCAGTCGGTCTCCGTTCAATTTGACTCTGACACCATCCCTTGTTTTCTCCAGGATTTCAATCTGGTTGTCGATTACAAGCTCAAGTTTTGTGAGTAGATTAAGTGCATCACTGTCTTGTGTTCTGACCCTCCGAATGCGTCCAAACTGTCCAGATTTAAGCTCACTGATGCTGTGAAGCGATGGCCCTTCAGGAAACTGTAAATTAACATCCGGAATCGGATCCCCGTGGGGATCATGAGTTGGGTGTCCGAGTTTCTCTGCAATTCTTTGTTCAAACTTTTCACTGATGTGGTGTTCCAGCCGTTCGGCTTCATCATGGATTTCATCCCAGGAATACCCTAGTACCTCGGCCAAATACATCTCTATCAATCGATGATGTCGCAGAATCTCAATAGCAACCTTAGCTCCTGCTTCAGTAAGTTGCACACCACGATAACGTTCATATTCAATCAAGTTGACTTCAGCCAATTTTTTAATCATACCCGTAACAGAAGCAGGTTTGACTTTTAAATGATCAGCGAGCGACTGTGTAGTTACTCGGTCGGAAGTCTCAGACAGTAAGAAGATATGTTTTAAATAGTCTTCCTGAGACTCGCTTAATTTTGTTCGAATATGATTTTCCATGGTGATAAAAGATACAAAAATGTGTTCATCCATAGAAACTTCGTAACTTCCGCCTTCAACTTTTTTAAGTATGCTTACAAATCGAATTATTCCCTGTTTAGATATCAAAAACGGCCGAACGGTAAAAGGTGTAAACTTTGAAGGACTCCGTGACGCTGGTGACCCCATCGAATTAGCCCAGCGCTATAGCGATGAAGGTGCTGATGAACTTGTATTTCTCGATATCACGGCAACTAATGAGAAACGTCGGACGCTGACCGATTTGGTTAAGCGAATATCGAAAGTTATCAGCATACCATTCACTGTAGGTGGTGGTATAGCTTCTGTAGATGAGATCTCTGATTTATTGAATGCCGGAGCCGACAAAGTTTCATTAAACAGCAGTATAGTTCGAAACCCAGACCTCATTACCGATGCTTCCGAGCGTTTTGGGGTTCAGTGTATTGTTGCTGCTATTGATGCAAAAAAAACAATGACTTCATGGAATGTTTTTGTAAAGGCAGGTACTGAAGATACCGGACTTGATGTAATTTTATGGGCAAAAGAAGTAACCCGACGCGGTGCCGGTGAAATACTTCTGACCAGTATGGATAAAGATGGAACAAAGTCAGGTTTTGATGTTGAACTTTTAAAAAAAGTCAGTGAATCCGTTCCAGTTCCGCTTATTGCAAGTGGTGGCGCTGGTACTATTGAACATTGTATCGATGCAATTCGGTTAGGCAAGGCAGATGCCGTGTTAGCTGCATCCATATTTCATTTCAAGGAAATTGAAATCTATGAGCTAAAGCAGGCTATGCATCAGGTTCATATTCCTGTGCGTTTACACTAGTTTTTCTAATTAGTTTAACCTTGCACTTGACAATCTGAACTTTTTTAGGGTTATTGGGTCAAATACAAAAAGTTAGGGAAAACGCGTTTAACGCGTTTTAATCACATACAGACAGTTAAAATTCTGTCTTCGTCAACATTAGCCGGATAAATCTGTTAGGAGATTACCATGGGTTACGAATATTCCCACGCGGAGAAGTCCGCTTGTGGTGTTGGTTTCGTTGCAAGTATAAAACGTGCATACGCACACGATCATTTACAAAAAGCTCTTCATGCATTAAGATGTGTTGAACACAGGGGTGCTTGTGCTGCAGACCAAATCACTGGTGATGGTGCTGGTATTATGACAGACATCCCATTCGAGTTGTTTGGTTACGAGAAGAATACAATTGCCGTTGCTTCCTTATTCACCCCCACTCAACCTGACAGGAAAAGACTTTCACTTAGGATTTTTGAAGAAACTTTCGCCTTCATGGGACTCAAGATTCTTGAGTACCGTGATGTCCCTGTTAATAAAACGGTTCTAGGAAAAGAAGCTTTGGAATCTATGCCTGGTATCGTTCATGCGATTATTAAAAGACCCGAGCATTGCAGAACAAACTCCTCGTTCGACAAACTTTTATATGCTGCAAAACAAATGGTTCGCACCAAAGAAAAACAGCATGGGATCAGTAAAGAGTTCTTTTTTACATCTCTATCGGCCAATACCATCAACTACAAAGCACTGACTAAGGCTGCTGATCTTGACAGATTTTACCTAGACTTACAGAACCCTTTATATAAAACCCGTTTTGCTTTGTTTCATCGAAGGTTTTCAACGAATACAAAGACTTCATGGGACAAAGTACAGCCATTTCGTCTGATCGGACACAATGGTGAGATCAACACAATTGCAGGAAACAGATCTTGGGCTTACTCTCGTGAACGATATCTTGGACTTCGTGAGGATGAACTGCTCACTCATAATGGTATTTCTGACTCAGGTAGTCTAAATGAAATGGTTGAAGCGTTAATGTATCGCAGTTCGATTCCAAATATTGAGGATATCCTTGCAATCATGATGCCTCCGGCTGGTGTAAAAAATTCGTTTTACAAATTCTGGAGTAGAGCAATGGAACCGTGGGATGGCCCGGCATTCATTACTTACTCTAATGGTCAAAGTATTGGAGCAAGACTCGATAGAAACGGATTTCGTCCGTGTCGCTGGGCATTAACTAATGACCACTTCTATTTATCATCTGAAGCAGGGTCGTTTGAGATAGACGAATCGACAATCTTGAAAAAAGGGACCCTTCATGCCGGAAGTGGTGTAAAGGTTGATATTGACCGCGGTGAAGTTCATTTCCGAGATCCAAGTTTATCGCGCGAAAACTATGATGCTGTTTTCGATCCCAGACTACATCCAATAAAGGAGTTTGATGTTAAAAATCCATCTGATATCAAACTCAAGCAACACATTTTCAACTATACTGATGAAGAGCTCAGCAAAGTGTTGATTCCTATCATCACCGAAGGAAAAGAGCCGATTGGGTCAATGGGTGATACCGCCAGACCAGCATTATTGTCATCTGAGCCTAGATCCTTTTTTGACTACTTTTATCAAAACTTCGCTCAGGTCACTAATCCACCTCTGGATTACCTTCGTGAGGAAATGGTAACAGATCTCAGTGTCTATTTGGGAAAGAAGCCAAATATTTTTGAGAAGAAAGAGCTTATTCCACCAACAGTAGCTTATGAACTTAAAAGTCCGGTATTGTCATTGGGACAGATGGAATATATCTATTCCCTTGACGGTACCACGGAGCGAAAACTTCGAGTAAAATCATATGTTCTGGATATGACATATGACCGTTCTCATGGTGCAGTCGGGTTGGAATCTCAGCTAAGTAAGCTCTCTACCCAGGCATGTCAAGCGGTAGCCGACGGTTATTCTATTTTGATCTTAAGTGATCGGAATGCAGAAGTTAACCGACCTCCTATTCCCGGATTACTTGCACTTCGTGCTGTGGTTAATAAGCTCAATGAAAGTGGACTAAGGTTGGATGCATCCATCATTGTCGACTCAGGAGAGATTAAAAACACTCATCATGTTGCTGCTTTGGTTGGATTTGGTGCCTCTGCGGTATGTCCATACGTGGCTTTGGAGTATGCCAGATATTCAGATGACCGGAAACTGAATACGCTTGATCCTTCGTTACGTGAATCTAATGTTATCAAGGCATTTGAGCAGGGGTTACTGAAAATCATGGCTAAAATGGGAATTTCGGTCGTTCGCAGTTATCAAAGCTCCAAACTATTTATAGCCATTGGAATCGGTCCGAAAATGACCGAAAATTATTTCCCAGGACTAAGATCGCCTATAGGTGGGATCGAAGTCGAGCAACTTGCTGGTATGATAGATATTAACATGGATTTGGCGGCGAAATCATTATCGGACGATAAAAATTTAAAGTCATATTTCTACAAGGAGCACAACAAAGGGCTTGAAGGTGAAAAACATTCAATGACCAATTCCCGAAGTAAGATTATTCATAATCTGGTCCGTGAGACTCACACTGATTTACAATCAATCGAATTGTATAATGAATATTTAAAAGTTGGTCTGGATGATGAGCCAGTAAACATTCGACACTTATTGGCTTTAAAAGAATCAGAGCAATCAACTCCGCTGGAGCAGGTACAGCCCAAAGAAGAAATCTTGCGAACATTTGGATCGGGAGCAATGTCATTCGGGGCCATAAGCGCGGAATCACAGCGTGATATCTTCGAAGCTATGAAAGAAATTGGTGGGCGATCGAATAGTGGTGAAGGTGGTGAAAACCCTTACTACTATACAAACGGAATCAGTGCAACAGCCAAACAGATTGCATCTGCACGTTTTGGAGTTACGGCCGAATACTTAATTGCTGGTGACGAATTTCAGATTAAGGTGGCTCAGGGTGCTAAGCCTGGAGAAGGTGGTCAATTGATGGGTATAAAAGTAGATGCATCCATTGCCAGAGCTCGTCATGCAAACGAAGGTGTGGATCTCATATCTCCCCCACCCCTTCACGATATCTACAGTATTGAAGATCTCAAAGAGCTGATTTATGAGCTTAAACAGCTCAAACCAGGTGTTAAAGTAAATGTCAAATTAGTATCAGGGGCAAATATCGGCACCATCGCTATGGGCGTTGCAAAAGCAGGCGCTGATATTATCCACATTTCGGGAGGAGATGGTGGAACCGGAGCGGCTTCGTTAAGTTCTATGCGTCACGCAGGATTGCCATTTGAATTCGGCTTGGTAGCTGTGCATAAAACATTGATTCAAAATAACCTGCGTAAGAATGTAATTCTTCGTACAGATGGTGGCTTACATACGGGTAAAGACATCGTAATGGCTGCTATTTTGGGAGCTGAAGAGTTCGAGTTTGGCAAATTACTTTTGGTTGCTGAAGGGTGTGTAATGGCAAGAATCTGTGAGAAAAACACCTGTCCAACCGGTATTGCAACACACGATCCAAAATTCAAGGCCAAGTATAAAGGTCATAAAGACCATGTGGTTAAATTGATGCACTTTCTGGCCGAAGATGTCCGAAGGTACCTCAGCCGACTTGGATTTAAATCACTGGATGAAATCCGTGGACGAACAGATCTTTTACAGGCAAATCCGAAGCATGCAGATCTAATAACGAGCAGAAATATTGACTTGGGTTATTTTCTCAGAGAACGTTCCGATGATATTTCTACAAAAACAGAGTTGTATTTTGAAGGCATCAGTACTTTGAACCAACAAATCGTCGACGATTTTAGTGACGTGATTAAAATTGGAGGATCTAAACAAAAGAGTTATAACATATTCACAACAGACAGAGCTGCCACGGCAACACTATCCGGAAAACTCGCTGATATAGTTCGTCTAAAGCGACTCGATTTGATTAAATCAGGAAATCCAACGTTTGAAAAACTGAACAGTGGTATTGATGTCACACTCTCCTTTGTTGGAAGTGCCGGACAAGGTTTTGGGGTATTCATGACTGATGGTATGAATTTGTTGTTAGAGGGAGAAGCAAACGACTCTGTATGTAAAGGAATGTCGGGCGGAGAAGCAATTATTAATCCTTCAAAAAGGGCACAATTCAGACCTGAAGAAAATTCCATTATTGGAAACTGTGCTCTGTATGGGGCAACTGGTGGGACTTTATACGTCCACGGACTTGCTGGTGACCGGTTTGCAGTCCGAAATTCGGGGGCAACTGCTGTGGTCGAGGGAACAGGTCTTCATGCATGTGAGTATATGACCAACGGGAAAGTGGTCATTTTGGGTCCAACATCCAATAATGTGGGTGCTGGAATGACGGGAGGTGTGATTTATTTATATGGCGATCAGTCCGAACATATAAACGAAAAATACCTGGCTGAAGCCCCAATTTCAGAAGATGAGTCCATCGAACTACAAAACCTCCTTCGTGATTATGCATCAAAAACAGGTAGTAATAGAGTAAAATCGATTCTAAATGGATGGGATGATTTAAAGAATGGGTTCCGCAAGTATCTTCCAATCAAGGAATTACAAAGGCAAGTCAGTGAATCAATGAGTGATACCGATCATCAGGCAGCCTGAAATAATAAAATCTTGTTGGTTGCAATTATTCTTCCTAATTTTACAGTACCTGAAGAGGCGCAAGCACCAGGCAACTGAGATGAGGTGTCATTAACCTATGAATCTCAGCGATGGGGGAGCTTGCCGAAACAAAACATGGTTTATGACACTTTGTTTTGTTGGTTGTCCGGGCTGAATCCCGGAGACTGTCACGAGGAGTTTTCTAACGAACTTTCGTGGAGCGCTTTGGATGTAACAGCCTATGCTGTTTACCTTCTGTACTCTGCTTTTCATTCGATTAGAAGGTGTTTCGTTTTCCTCTACAGGTGTTAATTAACCATTTAAATCTGCATTATGAGGATAGCCCTACTAGGCAACGGTAAAACAGGATCACGAGTCAATCGATTAGCTTCAATTCGCGGCAATGAGGTATCGGTCTTTGATACCAATAACATTCCGACAAAAGAACGACTTCTAGGGCAAGATGTGATCGTATCATTTCTGCCGGGAGATGCTTTTCAGACCTATATTCCTTTACTGATTGAATCTCAGGTTCCGGTCATTTCCGGAAGTACTGGATTTCATTGGCCCGACGGATGGGAGTCCATGGCAGAACGAATCTCAACAGAAGATCTATTATGGATCCAATGTGGGAATTTTAGTCTGGGAAATCTGGCACTAATCCCGGTTTTAGAACTACTCGGTGGTCATCCTGCTGTTCAAAATTTCAAGCCGCTTATTCAAGAGTGGCATCACATCCAAAAGAAAGATGCCCCAAGCGGTACAGCTTTGATGTGGCACGATGCCTTTGGAAGTCAGGCTGAAATCCGTTCGTATCGGGAAGGTGATATAATTGGTGTCCATGAACTTACTTTAAGTTCTGGCACCGAGAAGATCACGTTACGTCATGAAGTTAGCGATAGGGATGTTTTTGCACATGGAGCTTTGTTTCTGGCCGATTTCATAATCAGAAACCGACCTGACATTCGATCTGGACTCTATACAATGCATGATTTGATGGATTCATACAAACACCTACACTGAAAAGATTACTATATGTCACTTTTTCAATCAACCCCATTGTGGACAGCTTTGGTGACTCCAATGGATGAGTCAGGAGCCATTCACGAATCTGATTTAATCCGTTTGATCCATGAACAAGACTCTTGTCTGAATGGAATCGTTTTACTAGGTAGTACCGGTGAAGCACTCAATCTGAGTTTGAACGAGCGTAAAAAAATCATTCAAATTGCAACATCCGTAGGGCGAACAACAAAGATGATTGTCGGAGTTGGTGGACACGACCTGGAAGCTACTATCGAATGGATAAAATGGCTTGAAACCCAACCTGTAGATGGCTATCTGATGGTTACTCCGATTTACTCGAAACCCGGTGAAGAAGGTCAATATCAATGGTTTAAATCACTTCTGGACACTGTTACCCGACCTTGTGTTTTGTATAATGTTCCTGGCCGTACTGCAGTTTCTTTGAACGAAAATGCTGTTCGACGACTCTCAGATCATCCAAATTTTGATGCCATCAAGGAATCCAGCGGATATGTGGATCGTATGATTATTTACAGGGACTCAGCACCCAATCAGCATATTCTTTGTGGTGATGATCCACTCATGGGTGAATTTGCATTAAATGGTGCTTGTGGACTTGTATCTGTAGCGTCAAACGTTTGGCCGATCGAAACCCAGGCTTATGTGCTATTGGCACTTCAACAACGATTGGATTTGGTCGATCTCAATTTATGGAAGCAAGCAACGAATTCATTATTCACCGCTTCAAACCCCATACCTGCTAAGGCATTACTGGCTAGTGAAGGCAGAATCTCGGAGTCTATGGTTCGTTTACCACTTCATAAAGACGACTATAAGCATCTTAATGATTTAAAAAGCTGGTCGGTAAAAATTCGACTCTGGTATGAGAATTGCAGATATTCTGGCCGTCTGGAACAGATCGATAACATAAATATTGGGAATGCATCATGAGTTGGAAAGAAACTATTGAAAACCTGCAGAATGGCACTCTACGTTGTGCTTATCCAGTCGGAGACTCTTGGGTGGTAAATACAGATGTCAAACAAGAGATTCTAAATGCTTTCAAGGCGGGATATCTTGTTGAACACAACGGATTTGTTGACAAACACAACTTACTCCCTCAGGAATTTAACACAGACCGTGGGATTAGGATTGTTCCTGGTGGAACATCAGTCAGGGTTGGATCTTATGTTGCGAAAGGGGTCATTATTATGCCCCCCTCTTACATTAACATTGGGGCTTTTGTAGATGAAGGTACAATGGTCGACTCTCATGTGCTGGTCGGATCATGTGCTCAAATTGGTAAGCGTGTTCATTTGTCAGCTGGGGTTCAGATTGGTGGTGTAATAGAACCAATAGGTAACTCACCAGTGATTGTAGAGGATGACGCATTTATAGGAGCGGGAAGCATCATCGTGGAGGGTATCCGTGTCAGAAAAGGCGCTGTTTTAGCACCCGGTGTTAGACTATCCAGAGGAATTCCGGTTTTCGATTGCATTAACGAGCGTCAGTTGGAATCCGGGGAGGATATTCCAGAACGGGCTATAGTAGTTCCTGGTAGCAGACCTGTTGGAAATTCCAGAAGTTGGGCAACCAGTTTAGGGCTTAGTATGGACTGCGCACTGATAGTGAAATACCGTGACAAAAACAGTGATGCGGCACTTACTCTGGAAACAGCACTCAGATAGTTTAGTCCAGATATCGCTTTAGAAGACCGTCATAGCTATCGATTCGGCGGTCTCTCAAGTAAGGCCATGCACGGCGTTGAGAGTCAATAAGGCTCAAATCACACTCTGCAATCAAGATTTCCTCTTGTTGACCAGCGCGTGAAATGTACTTTCCAAACGGGCCACAAACGAATGAATCACCCCAAAACTTGATATTATCTTCAGTACCCACTCTATTCACACTGGCAACATAAACACCGTTCGCCACTGCATGACTACGCTGGATTGTCTCCCAGGCTTCCATAAATTCTGTTCGAATGTCTTCTTCTTCATTTGGAAGGGTTCCTATAGCGGTTGGATAAACCAATATTTGAGCTCCTTTCAATACAGTCAGGCGTGCTGCCTCTGGATACCATTGATCCCAGCATACCAAAACTCCGATTTTCCCAAATTTTGTATCAAATACCTTATACCCTGTATCACCGGGTGTAAAATAATACTTCTCATAAAATCCAGGGTCATCAGGGATATGAGATTTGCGATAAATCCCCAGTAATGATCCATCTGTGTCGTGAACTAACGCGGTGTTGTGATAAAGTCCAGCAGCACGCTTTTCAAAAATAGACGAAATGATAACAACACCTAATTCTTTGGCCAGAGTTGATAACTCATCTATAGTTTTTGATGGGATTTCAATTGCCAGATCAAAATGCTTTTGATCAAACTGCTGACAAAAATAAAGTGATTGATACAACTCTTGTAAACATATTACCTGTGCTCCTGATGCAGCTGCTTCACGAATTCTCGATACTGCTTTTTGCTGATTATCTGCGATACTGTCCGAACAGGACATTTGTATTAGTCCAAGAGTAACTTTTGTCAAGGTCATTATTAATTAGATTCTGTATTAGCCCAAAAATACGCGTTTTTACGCTTAAATCCATCCGTTGCATTCCGTACCTTAGTGGGCCTCGACGTTTACTATCAAGTGATTTACATTTTTTGACCGCATAGCCTGACAATTCAGAAAAGCGGTTCCAATTTAAGTTGATTATGGCCGTTTATGTACCGATTTTCAGGTTTTGATTAAACAGAGAGGTTATATTATAAAAGCTGATATTTAATTGATTGAAGCTAAATATTATTAACGGAGAAGTATTATGATGAACAATGCCCCTACTAAAAACAAACGCCTGTTGGAATGGGTTAATCAAGTAACTGACCTATGCAAACCCGCCAATGTAGTCTGGTGTGATGGATCCCAGGAAGAATATGATCGTTTATGTCAAGAGTTGGTTGATGCCGGAACATTTATTCGCCTAAATCCGGAGAAACGTCCGAATAGTTTTGCCTGTTTCTCAGACCCTTCTGATGTAGCTCGCGTTGAAGACAGAACCTATATCAACAGTCTTCGCAAGAACGATGCTGGCCCGACCAACAATTGGGAAGACCCCAAGGAAATGAAAAAAAAGCTAAACAAGCTGTATGATGGTAGCATGAAAGGTCGAACCATGTATGTTATCCCATTTAGCATGGGACCTATTGGTTCACCGATTTCACAGATTGGCGTAGAAATTACCGATTCTGCCTACGTAGTTGTGAACATGCGAATCATGACCAGAATGGGACAGAAAGTACTCGATACCTTAGGTAATGGTGATTTCGTGAAGTGTCTGCACTCACTAGGTGCTCCACTTGAGCCAGGTCAAAAAGACGTTAAATGGCCGTGTAATCCTAATGTTAAGTACATTTGTCACTTCCCTGAGGAACGATCCATCATGTCATACGGATCCGGATACGGTGGAAATGCACTTCTTGGGAAAAAATGTTTCGCTCTTCGAATCGCATCTACTATGGCTCGTGATGAGGGTTGGTTAGCTGAACATATGTTGATTCTTGGTGTTGAGTCTCCTAAGAAAGAAAAAACCTATGTTGCTGCAGCATTCCCAAGTGCCTGCGGTAAAACTAACTTTGCAATGCTAATACCACCAAAAGAAATGGGTGACTGGAAAGTTACAACTGTAGGTGATGATATAGCATGGATAAAACCTGGTCCGGATGGTAAGTTGTACGCAATCAATCCAGAATACGGGTTCTTTGGAGTTGCACCTGGCACAAACGCAAAAACAAATCCGAATGCAATGGCTTCTATCGAGCGTGATACTATTTTTACCAACGTCGCGATCACACCTGATGGTGATGTTTGGTGGGAAGAAATGACCAAAGAGGTTCCAGAGGGTCTGATCAACTGGCAAGGACAACCACACGATAAATCTTCCGGTAAACCTGCTGCCCACCCTAATGCACGATTTACGGCCCCTGCAATCAACTGCCCATCGATGGACGAGAGATGGGAAGATCCTAGTGGTGTTCCAGTGAGTGCTTTTCTAATGGGCGGTAGACGTGCCACAACAGTACCATTGGTATACCAAACATTCAATTGGAATTTCGGTGTTTATGCAGCTGCAACAATGGGTTCCGAAATGACTGCCGCAGCCTTTGGACAGCTTGGAAAAGTCCGACGTGACCCATTTGCGATGCTCCCGTTCATGGGGTATCACATGGCTGATTACTGCAACCACTGGCTACAGTTTGGACGTACACTTCCAAATGCACCTCGAGTTTTTGTTGTGAACTGGTTCCGTAAGGATGAGAATGGCAAATTCATGTGGCCTGGATTCGGCGACAACATGCGTGTGCTAAAATGGATCGTTGAACGTGTTCGTGGTAGAGCATTTGCGGTTGAATCCCCGCTTGGTTGGATGCCTCGTTACGAAGATATCGATTGGTCAGGACTGGAAGACTTCACACGTGAAGATTTCCAAAAACTAATGTCCGTCGATCGAGAAGCCTGGAAAGACGAGTTACTAAGCCATGAGGAGTTGTTCAGCAAGCTTTATGACAAACTTCCCAAAGAATTCTTCTATACCCGAGAATTACTACTGGCTGGTTTGTGGAGATCTCCGGAACATTGGGAACTGGCTCCAGAGAGGTTAAGTTAATAACCAGCTCTGATTACTAAGCAAAAAGGCTGCCTCATAGGTAGCCTTTTTTTTAATCAATACAGGTAGAAAGACCTCAGGCATCTGCCAACGCACTAAGTTTTTCCAGGTTGTCGGCTAGTTGAAGAGCCTTAATAACATCATCGATGTTACCCTTCATGATTTCATCGAGGTTGTAAAGTGTAAGACCAATTCTGTGATCCGTGAGGCGACCCTGGGGATAATTGTACGTTCGAATTTTTGCACTTCTGTCACCTGTTGAAACTTGACTCTTACGCTCTGCTGCACGCTCTTTGACCTTTTTCTCGTACTCCATGTCATACAGTTTGGTTCTAAGCATTACCAAAGCCTTCGCACGGTTTTTGATTTGTGACCGCTCTTCCTGACACTCAACAACAACACCCGAAGGAACGTGCTTGATTCGAATGGCGGAATCCGTTTTGTTAATATGCTGACCTCCTGCCCCGGTTGCACGAAACGTATCGACCTCAAGATCAGCTGGATTAATCTGAATATCGACTTCCTCTGCTTCCGGGAGTACTGCCACGGTAGCAGCCGAAGTGTGCACCCTGCCTTGCGACTCCGTCTCCGGCACTCTTTGCACACGATGAACTCCACTTTCGTATTTCATTTTACCAAATATCCCTGTTCCCGATAAACTGAATACAATCTCTTTGAATCCACCTTTGGGGGCTTCATTAAGACTCATTAGCTCGAGTGTCCAACGTTGAGTATCTGCGTAGCGACGATACATATTGAAAAGATCACCGGCAAAAATTCCGGCCTCGTCCCCCCCGGTTCCAGCACGGATCTCAACAATTGCATTTCGGGTATCCTCCGGATCTGCAGGGACCAACATAATTTTAATTTCCTCTTCCAGTTTCTCAGCTTTGTCTTCAAGCGGACCGATTTCTTCACGCGCCATCGCCAAAATTTCTGGATCTTTTTCTATAGCAATAAGTTCCTGATTCCCCTCGATTTCTTTTCTTATGCGTACCAGTTCATCATAGATTTTCATCAGGTCACTCAACTCACTGTGTTCCCTGCTCATGTCAGCAAAACGCTTCTGATCACTGTATACCGATGGGTCTCCGAGTGCCACGGTCAGTTCTTCATGACGGGATTTAAGTTGTTTGAGCTTATTGTCGATATTCATGGGTACTTTTTTGAAGTAAAAACTGATTCGGAACCGATTATTCTGTAATTTTACAAGATACGGAATTTCACACTTTGCATCATTAACCAAGTCAGAACATGAAACGTAATCCGCTACAAGCAGGCTTCACCCTTGGATTCATTGGCGGCGGACAATTAGCACGAATGTCGGCTCTTCAGGCGTTCAGATTCGGTATGAATATTGCTGTATATACCACTTCATCCTCTACCGAACCTGTTGAAAACATGACCCCTAATACATTCAGGGGTGGACTGAACGACGTTGAGAAACTCTGTGAATTCGCAAATTCGTGTGATGTTATTACTCTTGAGAATGAATTCGTAGATGCTGATGTACTCTCGGAAGTTACCAAAAGAAGCGGTACACCTATCTATCCAACAGCCCATTCGTTTGCTCTTATTGGTGACAAACTCACAGAAAAAAGAACGTTTCAAGCAAAAGGAATTCCTGTAACACCGTTCAAAGAAATCAAGAGTACCGACGATCTGATTGAATTTGGTGAAACCCATGGCTGGCCGTTTATACTTAAATCTTCTAAGGGTGGATACGATGGATACGGAAACGCAACTGCCAAAGATTTAGGCCAGGCGATGGCAGGCTATGATAAACTTGGTGGAAACGATGGCCAACAAATTATTGCTGAAGCATTCGTTCCCTTCACTATGGAATTGGCCGTAATGGTTGCCAGAAATAATACTGGTATACAAGTGTACCCATGTGTAGAATCCATTCAAAAAGATCATATATGTAAAGAAATAATTGCCCCTGCAAGAATTCCATTGGAATTACAGGTTCAGGCCCAAGAACTTGCCAAAACTGCAGTTGAAGCCATTGATGGTATAGGAGTTTTTGGATTTGAGTTTTTCTTGACTCACGACAATCAGATTTTATTGAATGAGTCGGCACCTAGACCACACAACTCAGGCCATTACACGATTGAGGCCTGTGTAACTTCACAATTCGAGAATCATGTCCGTGCAGTATGCGGACTCCCATTGGGTAGTACCAATCTAATTGTACCTACTGCAGTGATGGTTAACATACTGGGTAAGCGCACGGGAGAAGCAGTTGTTGATCATGCAGAAAATCTTTTATCAACAGTAAATGCCCATCTTCACGTGTATGGAAAATCGGATAGTAAGATTGGTCGAAAAATGGGTCATATTACCGTTTTGGGTATGGATACTGAAGAAACAATCAAGTTGGCTAAATCACTGGAAAACGAAATCATTCTGTAATTATGAACACTTCTAAAGCTCTTGTCGGAATAGTTATGGGCAGTGACTCAGACTGGCCAGTCATGAAAGCGGCAGCTGAGATATGTACCGATTTTGGTGTGGAATACGAAGCACGCGTCGTGTCAGCCCATCGTACACCCGATGATATGGCAGAATATGGCAAAAGTGCTGCCGGACGCGGTATCAAGGTTATCATTGCTGGAGCCGGGGGTGCAGCTCATTTACCAGGAATGCTCGCATCACACACAACTCTACCCGTCATTGGGGTTCCTGTCGAGACCAAGAACCTTAAGGGCATGGACTCGCTATTGTCTATTGTACAGATGCCAAAAGGAATTCCCGTTGCAACTGTTGCAATAAGTAATGGTCAAAATGCAGGACTCCTGGCAATTAGAATTTTGGCGTCATTTGATGATAAACTCAGCTCGAAACTCACAGATTTCCATAATAGAATGGCTGCAGAGTCCCGGATGAAGACCCAAAATCTGATCTAAATACAAAAGGCCTCAAAGAGGCCTTTTGTTGTGTACACAGAACTGTCTTCAGGTGTTTGTCAACTAAATGCCTCTTTGATACGAGTGAAAAAACCTTTGCTGCGATCGTGTTTTTTGGATGGGTCGAAGCTCTCGGATTCTCTTAGTTTCTCCAAAACTTCACGCTCAGATTTCGTGATTTCCTCGGGCATATATACGTTGATTCGCACATACTGGTCACCAATATGGTTACTATTCAACGACTTAATGCCTTTTTCACGCATTCGCAACAGTTTTCCAGGTTGAGTACCGTTATCAACTCGTAATTTTGCTTTTCCTTTGAGTGTTGGTACCTCAATTTCAGTTCCTAAAATTGCATCTGGAACTGAAATTTGAGCATCATAAAAGATATCATCACCTTTACGCTCAAAAAATTCGTGCTCAATTTCATCAATTATCACAATGAGATCTCCAGCTGGACCGCCTCGGAGTCCTGCATTTCCTTGTCCACGTAGAGTAAGGTAATTTCCCTTCCCGACACCAGACGGAATTTTGACCTTTACGGTCTCTTCGCCTTTGATTCTCCCCTCACCAACGCATGACTTACAACGATTCTTTATCACACGACCCTCACCATGACACGTAGGACACGGTTGTACATTTACAAACTGGCCAAACATGGTACGGCTTACCTGCCGAACTTCACCCATACCACTACAGGTAGAACAGGTCATGAAATCTTCACTGGTCTCGGCACCTGTACCTGAGCAAGTATCACATTTAATGTACTTCTTAACCTTGATTTTCTTCTCAACCCCAAAGGCAATGTCCTCTAAGGTCAACTTCAGATTCAGTTTCATGTCATCACCGGGATGACCGGCCTGTCGCCGCCCCCCACGGGTTCGTCCTCTTCCACCTCCAAAAATATCCTGGCCAAAAATGTCTCCAAATTGAGAGAAGATATCCTCCATTGAGAATCCCTGAAAGTCAGGCTCACGGAATCCACCCGAATGTAGGCCCTGATGACCATATTGGTCATATCGAGCTCGTTTGTTTGGATCCTTCAACACATCGAAAGCTTCAGCCGCTTCTTTAAACAACTTTTCAGCATCCGGATTGTCTTTGTTCCGGTCCGGATGGTACTCCATGGCCTTTTTGCGGTAAGCCTTTTTGATTTCCTCAGCTGTGGCTGATTTTGTCACACCCAAGACTTCGTAATAATCTCTTTTTTGACTCATATTTTATTCGCTTACAATCACTTTAGCGTGTCTGATGATCTTATCACCTAATTTATACCCAGGTTCCAGTACCTGGACCACCGTATTTGATTCCATACCTTCTTCAGGAGCTGGAATACGCATCATGGCGTCATGAAGATTCACATCAAAAGGTACACCCGCATCAGTTATAGTCTCAACTCCATAATTTGACAAAACCGAACCAAACTTCTCTGCAACCAGGTTAACTCCTTCAAGGAATGATGGTGGTACTTCATGCCCTTTGGAAGCGCCCAATGTACGCTGGAGATCATCATTAATCGGTAAAAAGGCCTTTAAAGCCTCGATTTTGGCATCGTCAATGAGTTGGATTCTCTCACGCATCATACGTTTTTTCACGTTCTCGAACTCTGCAATGCGTCGGAGTAAAGTGTCTTTAGCCACTTCCAGCTCAGTTTTTACAAGTAGTAAATCAGACTCAAGTTGTGAAATCTGTTCGTCTCTAGAGTCAGATTCTGTTTCAGTTTTAGATGTCTCATCGGGACTTTCCATCTGGTCGACTTGAGTAGCAGACAACTCAGTTTCATCCTTAGGTAATTGTTTTTTCTTATTCTTCATAGCTAAATATTATCGATTTTTACTTTGTTAAAACGGGTCGCCAACTGCTCAACCAGAGATACCATACGCGGATAATTCATGCGTTTGGGCCCTACGAGTCCAATTGAACCGGATACAGTACCTATTGAGTATTTCGTGGACACTACACTACATTGTTCGATTTGTGTCAGCTTATTCTCTGTACCGATTCGGACACGTACCTCGTTGTCGGTTGTGGAATCATTTTCAAAAAGGTGGATGATCATATCTTCATCCTCAATTAGTTCTACAATACTGCGATACTTACTCAGATCGTTAAACTCAGGTTGCATGGCCATATATTCGGCTCCACCGAAATGGAATTTTCGAATTTGTTGATCATCGAAAATGGTGTCGGCGGAGTCGATAAATATTCTAATGAGGCCAGTTTCATCTGAACTCTCAAACTCGTGGAGCATTTCATGGATATGTCGTGCTATTTCGGAGAGTTTTCTACCTTGAAGTCGTTCGTTAAGAATTCCGGACACTCTTTCAAGGTCTTTTCTTGAGATTTCTGATTGTACTTCAATGCTAATGGTTTTTGTGATACCACTCTGAATTGTCAGGACAATCAACAATCTGGTTGAACTCAAGGAGATGAGTTCAAGTCTATGGAAAATACCATTCCCGAGTTTCGGAGCGATGACAACGGCAAGTAGATTTGAAAGCTTGGCAAGCAGCCGAGCTGCAGTAATTACTGCATCATCGATATCGGCATTGAGTTGTGCCGTAATTTGGTCCAAAGCACGTTGTTCATTTGCACTGAGTCGAGTTAAACGCATTAGAGAATCGACATAAAAACGGTACCCCATTTCAGTGGGTATACGTCCCGCTGAGGTGTGAGGATGATCTAAAAAGCCTTTTAATTCTAGACTGTTCATCGCGTTACGTATGGTCGCAGAACTTACGTTCAGCCGGTGTGCCTCCACTAGCGTCTTAGACGCGATCGGACTTGCAGTCTTGATGAAATCCTGAATAATAAATTGCAGGATCTCTCTTTCCCGTGCATTTAGTTCAGGAAATTCGGTTAAACTCATACGTTTTTCATGTTTCATTCAGCTTAGCAATGTACAAAAAATAGTGCTAAATGTCATGTACTCAACGCACTGTTACAGCACAAGCGTATGACTGAAAATATAATGCAATTCGGGATTTAAGCGATTTTCTCGTGCATGAACTCTATCATGTTACCATCCGGATCGGTAACAAACAGAAACCTACCATTCTTGCGGTTTGCCGGACCAGTAATAATTGTTACATCATTGTCACGAAAATATTCTGCAAGCTCATCAATTTTCTCAGGTGTTGAAACTGTAAATCCGAAATGGTCAACCCTGTAATCTTTTGAAGCATTGTCATACGCCGTTTCGGCTTCAACAATCACCAAAGAGTCGGTTCCAATACGATATACGGTCATACTTTGACCCATTTTGCGTTCAATTGTGAATCCCAGCAGATCTGTATAAAAAGCCTCAGCTCTTTTAATGTCATTGACTCGAAGAGTAAGGTGATTAATTCCGGTTGCAATAAATGGCTTCATGAGTTGATATGATTAATAGTAGTTTGCTATCTAAATAGTTGATATTAGCTAATAGGTCTAATTTTTGGTATAAAAATTGGTATACTTAAACGTTTTTTTGAACCAAAGAATTTCATGTGGCTACATTATACGTCATTGGCACACCAATTGGTAATTTAAGTGATATTTCGACACGCATGTCGGAAGTATTAAGTCATGTTGAGGCGGTGGCTTGCGAGGACACCCGCACTACCGGATTCCTCATGCATCACATGGGAATCAAGAAGCACCTTATTTCATTTCATACTCATAACGAACATCAACGAATCGGCCAGATTATGGAGCTGCTTGAAGCTGGTAAAGATATTGCCCTTGTTTCAGATGCAGGCATGCCGGGTATTTCTGATCCAGGTTTCCTGGCTGTGCGTGAAGCTCATCTACGTGGTATACAGGTCATAGTTATTCCGGGTCCAAGTGCTGCGATTTCTGCATTGGCTGCAAGTGGGTTACCAAGTGACCGATTCGCATTTGAAGGCTTTCTACCACAGAAAAAAGGTCGAAAAACAAGGTTAGAGGCACTTAAAGACGAAGACAGGACAATTATATTCTTCGAAAGTCCGTTTCGGATATTAAAGCTTATACAGGAATGTATCGATTTGTTCGGTCCGGATCGTTTAGCTTGTTTTGGACGAGAATTGACCAAGAAATTTGAGGAGAACCGACGAGGGACACTTTCAGAATTACACGCTGAGCTCAAAAATCGCCCCGCCATAAAAGGAGAGTTTGTACTTATAGTTGCTGGAAATACCTATCAAGATCCATGAAATCTGTTCAAAACAACCCTATTTTATGGTCCACTGTCGCTGGAGCCCTTTTAGGACTCAGCTTTTCACCGTTTGATCTATTCATTGCAGCATTTGCAGCCTTCAGTATCATTCTATACCTGGCTCAGAGTGCAGATTCGTTTCGACGGGCCATGTATCTGACTTTCCCGGCAGTTCTGAGCTGGAATATTGTAGTAACTTACTGGCTAACTTTTGCAACACTACCTGGAGGTATTGCCGCTATACTTGCAAACTCAGTTATCATGACTATTCCACTCGCATTAGGTGGATTGTTCATAAGAAAAAACTGGAATCCATTTTTGACTGCTTTTTTAGTTGCAGGGACCTGGGTTAGTTACGAGTTTCTTCATTTCCGTTGGGATTTAGCCTGGCCATGGCTGATTGCTGGAAATTCAATGGCAAATTACCCGTATTTAATCCAGTATGTTTCTATAACCGGGGTTCTGGGCGTTTCTTTTTGGATCGTTAGTGTTTCTACATTGATTACCATACTTATTAGGGATCGGTTTAAAGCTAGATCTAGCCTTAGAATCTCAGCTTATAGTGTTGCTTGGTGTTTGATATTTCCTATCGTTTCTCTAGCCATGTACTACACGATCGATTACGAAGCTGACTCATCTATCGAAGTAGTTGTGGTACAGCCAAACTATGATTCCTACCTTCCGAATGCAGGATATCCTGACGTGGACACACCACTACGTGAAATCATTGCTATTACTGACTCAGCAGTAACAACCAGGACCAAGTATGTATTCTGGCCCGAGAATGCTCTGCAGGCTGACGTTCATGGTACAACATCTCGTTATCCTTCGGTACGATTGATAGAAGCAGCAAGAATCTGGAATACAACACTCGTAACCGGAGCCACTTGGTACAATTATTATGACAAAGATGGCTTCATCCCTCCATACTCTCGTTACACATCAGCTGGAGATCCATACAACATTTTCAATGCGGCTTTAGCATACTATCCGAACGGACATATTGACACTTATGAAAAGGCCAATCTGGTACCAATTGTAGAACGCTTGCCCTTTTATGGGTTCTTGTCGATGATTCCGGGAGTTAACTGGGTACGTTGGATGGGTTACGGAAAAGGTTCAAAGGTAGTAAACTTCACATCCCCACAGAGCTCCTCACCTGCAATGATTTGTTATGATAGTGTATTCCCTGACTGGGTTCGACGTCATGTCAAAGAAGGTGCCGATTTTATAGCTGTGATTACAAACGATGGGTGGTGGGGTGATACCAGTGGTCATACTCAACATTTTGATTTTGCAAGGATCCGTGCCATTGAAACACATCGGACTGTAATCCGAAGTGCTAATAATGGTATAAGTGGAATGATATTAGCAAATGGAGAAGTTGCTGTTGAAACAGAATACTGGACTCAGGCTACACTTAATTTAGAGGTACCACTTCACTCAAAAATCACATTTTACACCCGATTTGGCGACTGGATCGGGTGGCTATCTTTGTTATTCGTTGCAATTGGGTCACTTTTAACCCTAACTCGACGACGTATTAAGTCGAGCGAATCGACACAATGATATTGAATCGAATGTCTTGAGTCACGCGCGGGAACACACCGGTTGAACGTGGTATTAATCGTGAATATCTGTACTCAAAATTTGCTTTTACCGACTGAGAGAACTGATATCCAATTAACGGTGTAATGTTTATTCGAACATCACCACGTTCGTTTGGATTCCCTGGGGTATATTGCATTACATCTTTCACAAGTTGATCTGCCGGCAGCGATAGAACATCTTGCACATCTTGGTTCAACCGATACGTTAATGTTTTATCTTCGATGTAGCTGACAGACAGACTCATATCAAGAGTATTCTGCAAGCGTTTAAAGAATGGAAGTGTGAATCCACGTTTTGAGAATCGGGCCGTAAACTGAATTTCATTGGAGTTTCTTTCAATGATATTCGTGTTCGATAATGAAAAGGAAGTCAATTTAGAACTCTTATACTGCAGATCCGTTCCTAATCCAGAGCGCCAGGTCAACTGAAGACCAATCAGTGGATTGAACTGACGATCTACGTTTACAGAGCCGGGTTGGTATTCTGGACGTTCATCAAAGACACGATATGTTCCAACCTGTCTGGAAATTTCAGTCCCAAAATCCGGGTTGAAATCCCATCCTAATCTAAACCTTCCAACATAGGAGTGCTGTAGTGTAGCGCGGCTTAACATCCCGGAAATAAATGGGAGTCGTTTTTCCCATCCAGCCCAGGTAATTCTCCAATTTGGAAGTGGTAAAGGTGCCAATCCCACACTACCTCGACCTTTTGTGGGTCCGAACAAGTATGCCGATCGAAAGTCCTGTTGAAGCGACTGCGGACTCAATATCGTTCGACCATCGTTATTTCCAGTCTCGTCTCTGATTTCGTTAGAGTTACCAAGATCATCGAAAGCGGTTTGTAACTGGGTTCTGAAAAGGTCGACATATCCCCCGCCAAATGCCCATACACTCGAGTTGATAGATCCTCTTCGTCCTACCTGAGACGTGACATCCTGCTGTCCGACAGTAAGTGCTGAGTTAATGTTGCGTTCCCAGGCATTGTTCCAGTCCAGGGCAATTGTTATGTCTCTTATTGGCTGTATGGTTGATCGTAACGAAATATTATCACTTACACGATAATTTTGAGAAAGTGAGTATGTCAGATTCGAATCCTGACTTCTGATCAGCTGATCTGATGAAATATCACTGCTCCACCCAACCCGATAACCAAAACTTGGAGAAAATGCTCCAGTCTCATCACCTCCGAATAAATCCCATAATGACGAGCCCCCTGAATACCCCTGCTGAGCTGATTGTACTGAATGCGAATACGTCATATCTATATTCTGGATACTGAGTACTGAAAGTAACAATCTCCGTGAATAGAATTTGACATGATCGCCAAATGTGTTTGACTCTGTATTTGCATTATTAGCTGTAGGACGAGCATTATTCTGCTGTTGACGGGCGTTTGTGCGCCTTGTTCTTGCCTGCTCCCTTGCCCTTCGCTCGGCTTCATCTGCCTTGAATGCATTATCATATAATGGAATTTTACGCAGAAGGTCTTGGATTCGAACTGATGGATTCTGGTCCAAAGAGTAGTTGTTTGTCAAATTTGCCCCAAGTCCTGATCCTAAAGCAGAATTCACCCATCTGAATCCACCTCGGTATGAAGCACTATAGTTAAGCCAACTCAAACTTCTGAATTTGTTGATACGCGGTCGAAATGCAGCTGTCCAGTTCTCTTGATAATCACTACGTCTTGGATTCAATGCATCATCTGAAAACACATCCTGAAATACGTCGAAGGAATTTCGAATGGCATATCGATCTGAATCAGGGATGGAATCTTGTGCAATCAATGCAAGATCAGCGTTTGTCGTGTTATTGTACGACAAACTCAGGGTTGACAATACGTTGTAGTTTATTCCAAACTGATTGGTGAACTTGAAAACATGCTGTTGACGGAACAATGAAGGGCTTGTTTCGAATGCACGTGTTGCACTTTCGGCGTAGTTTCTGTTCAGTGTAGCAGAGGCATTAATAGAAGACGGCAGATATGCAAAATGCAGTTCATCCAGATATTTCAAAACAGGTATGTCACGCAGAAAATTAAATGGGCGTATGGTTTTGACGTTTCTAACGTTTAGCTGGTAATTAACACCCGTAGTGTAATTCCAGTTATCGTTGAACTCGGTCCTGAAATCCCGTGCTGTCCCCTGATTATATACATAGCTAAACCTGAGGTTGTCTAATGTAAGCTGACCAAGTCTGGTTCTTGAATATTGCTTTGAGATATTTGACAAATTAACCGAATAACTCTCATTAAAATCCTGGATTTCACGAAGTTTATCGGCAATTATCTGTTGTTTTTCTGAGTTTGTGTAGTTTTCATCTGCCTCAACAGCCCGTTTGAAATCCTCAAATCTCAAATCTCCTTCCCGAGGCAAAAAACGAGGAGTCTGAACATTCTGGCGGGCTGATAGTGTTAATGGAATATTCCAACCAAAGCGCTCTGGGACAAATCGGTGTAGATTGAATGTACCACTAAGGTCATAGGATAACCGTTCAAACTGCTGACGTTCGCCGAGTCTGGAATCAATCGGGCCAAATCCATCGGTTGAACGGTTAACGGATGCGTTCAATGTTGCGAAATCTGCCATAACAACCTGAGCCCGAGCATTTGCAGCCCAACCAGACTGATCTTCGAACCCAGATACCCTGAGCTCATTTACCCAGACTTCTGCGTCCAATGATGGTGTTCCAAGTGTTTGATTGGTTTGCCTGGCACCACCACCCTGATACGGATTCCGGACACCGATTCCAATTTCAGTAATACGGTTCAAAGCAGGCTCGCCTTTTATTGCAATTGTAGCTCCTGTTGGGGCGTTACGAAGGATATCACGACGTTCATAAACCTGTGATGGATCGGCCATAGCAAGATTACGAAGCTGTTTTAGCTCATTCAATGACCCAAGTACCAGATTCATGCTATTTTCGTCGGGCAACCAGATTTCTTCAACATCTTCAGGGACAGCAGATCTCGATCCTGTGGTGAAGTTGTACAGGGTATCGGATGGAGTAATTGGTTGCCGGTACTCATAATAGTTGTTCTCCATGTCACTACCCAATCGAATGACCAGTTCTATGTCATCTCGGTTCGAATATCCTTCACCATGGACAAACATCCGCATATTAGAGTAATTAGTCAGATTTAATCCCATCGGATAACCACGCTTGATGAGACGTACATCTTCGGATCGGAGGTCTTCAACCACCAAACGGAGGGACTGTTCGTTAGCCAGAATTTCCTGCTGCTGGCCACGGTTTACAGAACGGATTGCACCTTCAGGTATTCTGTATGGTACAGGTCGTCTGTTTGAGTTTTCTTCGATATTTATGGTTGAGACTTCAAAAACCGTGTTTGTATTGCCTTGATTTCCTACTTCGGAGGCTTTACGCCATTGGTTACCAACCAACTCGAGAGTAGCAAATCGTAGCGTGAAAGGTTGACGATAACCAGTCATCCACAAACGTAAGTGAGTCACACGTTGAAGGTTTTCGATGTTCCCAACCTTTTCGATAAACTCACGCAAAGGAATCTGAACCTGGTACCAGGTATTCCATTGTTCACCACCGTCAACCTTGTCTACAACATAGTTTTGACCAATTCGAAGTGAGGTTGTATCAGCCGGGTTGAAGTTCAATTGATACTGATAAAATGCGTTTTCCAGATTAACGACAGCCGGATTCAATAATCCTTCAGAGTCAGGGCGATTTGTGACTGCACGCTGAGCACCGCTGGTTATCGCGTTGCCTTCTGGAAATCCATACATCCGGTGGAACCGCTCATGTAATGGTAGTCCGCTTGTTTCAGGAGTGTCGAAATAAACAAAATCATCGTTAGATGGGTCTCTGCGTATTTTTTCAAGTATTTCAGGCTGATCTGCAAACGCAATAGCCATTTGTTCCAAATAATCAGCAAATAATACATCCTCACCCGTATTGTCGATTCCTCCGGTATTCACAGCCCCATCCAATCCTGCATCTTCCAGCTGAATCGACTCGGACGAGAACTGCCCGTCTAAGTCTGGAAGGTTACTGAATACATAACTACGTCCAGTCTGGTCGACTCTCAGGTTACCAGACCGCTCAGCAATCCCATCTTCTGTATTATTCAGGTTATTGGGAATAACATCTTCAGAAATAACGCCCAAGTCGATATAGATTTCACCATCATAATCAAAAATATCGGCTGCTGTAGGTGATTTCCCATCTGGAAGGATGGCCTGCACCCAAAACTCGAGGAACTCCATGTTATTTTGGGTCAAATCGTCGAGTCCACTGGGTAGTACGGTTGTAAATCCACCCCACATGTCTTCTGGACGTAACTCTGTAATATCTCTTATATCAGGATTATAGTTATAAGGGCCACGCTCATTTGGGTTAAAATAGATATCTAACGTTTGCAGAATGTTGTCCTGACGAAGAACATCTCTGTCAGGAAATACATCCGTTACGGCAACTGGCAGTGATTCAGCGGTACGGGCAGCATCTGTAATCCTTCCTAACGAAATTGGTATTGTGTACCATGAAAATTGTGCCCTGAGGTCATTTCTGGCAGCACGGGCAAAGACACTTTGGTCAGCGAGTCCAATGGGAGTCGTTCCATCATAACCCGGCACCTTGTAGGGAGATGCGGCAATTGACCATCTACCTGGACTTAAAAAGCTTATGGAAGCTTTTGAGCCTTCGAAATCATCAATAAACGAAAGACCAAGCTCTTCATCAGGATACAGAACCCCACTTTTGATGGAACGGGACACTGCATTTGTTTGGGATACCCCAGGTCGTATCTGTGCAAATTCCCCAGTTAACGATATAGATGATTCGGCACGGGTTTGGAGTAAGGGAACGAAGTCAATAGCACGGGTTAGCCATGGAGCATCAAACTTTGCACGCGCATCAAATCCTACTACTGCATTATTGATTGGTTCATCTCCAACAGGAATTTTATCCTGTAGCGGTCGGTCTTTTTGTCTAAAGTAGGTGCTACCAAAAGAAATATCTGGATTGAGCTTATACTCTGCCCTCAGACCCGTAAATGTGGTCTGCTGGATTTGCATAAACTGATTGCTTTCAAAATCAATATTGATTTCCTGCCCAGGTGCCAGGAAAGAGCGGTTGGTTATGATTAGCATACCACTGGTGTAGTCTACTTCATAGTCGACACCTTCAACTAATTCACGACCGTTCGCACGCACACGTACTGATCCCTGAACTAGTTGAAAGCCCAGGAAATATGTCTCACTTACCCCACCCTTAGTAATACCTTTTATTCTAAATAGATTATTTTTTGAGCTGTTTTGAGCATTCGTTCGTGTTGTTGTATAAAGTTCAGAAAAGACAATCTGATCAAGTGCCTGTGCTTTTTCAGCTTCAGAGAGCGGGCTTTGCTGAATAATTTCAGCCATCCTGCTTCCAAAAGGCTCCAGATATGGGAATACAATCTTACCATCGCGAGGATCAAGTGTTCCCGTTCCAAAGTCAACAAGATTATCCGACCCTAGTTGTCCTTGAGAACCAACGCGGTCAAGTCCCAAATCCTGAAGCAGTACATTCCCTATTCCAGGCAAGTTCTGTTGCTCAATTGTGCCCTGAGTGAACAAAACATCTAAGGTCAAGCCCTCTGATGTTAGATTTGAGCTGTTCAGACTGTAGACGTTTCGCATCGTGATCGGCCATGCTCTACTGGTTGGCGTTAGCCCTGCAGGACGAAGTAATTTCAGAAACAGACGTTGAGAATCTCCTTGATTAACATCTCCTACATACACAATCTGGTCGAACTGATTTCTGTATGCAAAAGAAATGGCCAACGCTTGTCGAGGTCCAAGCTGATCCCGAAGTGAGATATAACCCAGATTTGTATCAATGTTATAATCTACACCTTCGACTAATGGCCGAAAAATACCCTCTGCAAATTCATCAGGCTCAACGCCAAGATCGGTTGAAGAAACTCCAATGGCCGGATCACGATACTGTTCCAAAACAGCTGGGTCGAACCTGTCTTGTGCTTCATTAGGAGGTAGAAAATTACCAGCATCTTCCCTTGTACCATAATCAAGTAAAGCAATGGCCAATCTCTGGCCTTCAACCGGAGTAAGCGTTTCGTTCAAAACCCAAACTTCGACATTAGTGATATTAAATAATCTTCTTGTAATAGTTGGATCAGACATATTCTCTTCGAACTCCTGGCGGGCATAGAAATCGATGAAAAAGTGTCGGTTGTCGTCGTAATTGTTTGGCCGGATTTCAAATGTAGATTCGGTTTCTCCACCGGTAACCGTCTGCGAATTTCCTTGTCCCTCCTGTTGAGACACGATTCCGGTTAATTCAAGTGCCCCAAGCTGAAATCTGGATTTAATTCCAAATAATGCTCCACCACCGCGAATAAGAGAATTACCGGTCTCCATAGATACATTACCAAGTTCAATCGACTTGATGATTTCATCCTCATAACCTGTATATACAATACTTAGTCGGTTTTCGAAATTGAAAGCACGTTCGGTGTCCCAGTCAGTACGAATATTAAGTTTGTCGCCAATGGTCCCTTGAATATTCAACTTGAGATTTTGATTGAATGTCGGATCAACCCGACGTTGCTGATCAGGCGGAACGGCCGGATCCCGGGTTTCCTGAATAGACACGCCCAAATTCATATTGGCAGTACCTGTTACGCGAAGATTAACTTCTGGTCTACCAAAAATGGTGGTAAAAGCTGAGCGTTGTCCACCCGGAATATTGATTCTAAAGTCGAGTAATCCTCTTCTTACGTCTTGCCTTCGACGTGCATCCTGCACCAGTTTTGCCCAGTTGTCTTGTATCCCTTTACGTCGCATAGCATGAGCATACTCTTCAAAGGAATACAAAACTTCAGGAGTAAGCTGAATCCCTTTATAATCAGTTACAACAGTGAAACGATTCAGTGAGTCACGGGTCACTGCTAACTGCATATCGTTCATCACCATTTGGGCGAGGCGTGCACGATTCCTGGCTGTAAGATTAGGCGTCGGATTGAACCGAACTCCCCTTATTGGAATAAGAGACTTGAGTGTGTCGGATGTTGTAGTGTCAACACGTACAGAATCATTAGGAATGGTATCAGATAATGAGGCATAGGAAGACGATCTGATACGATTGTAATCAAAAATTGGTGCTTCAACTTTGACAAGACGCACCCCAGACGGATTGGCATACGATTCAGAAGGCAATGCAATGCCACTGTAAAATACAACCAGCCATCCTGTCAAAAACAGAAAATATGTGGAAAACTTTCGCGTTACGAAATGCACCGTGTCCGTGTAATGGGTTCTATGTTAAATCAATTCATTTTTGCCAAAGGCAACACTGTAACAAAGAATCAATAGGCCATTTGATTAAATTGTGGATTATTACGCGATTTTGAGAAGTTGTTTCAATGGGTTCATATTAAATGGTTAAATTCACCGAAACGAAACCTTCTGAATACCATTTATCGGACTGTAACGAATGATAAGGTGATTTAGTCAGTGCTTCAACACTTTTTTGCCATTTTCTGATGTTCAACAAACTGCAAAGAGATTTATTGAAACGACATGTGGGACCATTCCTGTTCTCATTGCTTTCAATATTGTTTTTACTGCTAATGCAGTTTCTGATTTTACACATCGATAAACTTGTGGGCAAAGGTCTTGATACTCTAGTTATTATTGAGTTAATCGCACTTCAGCTTGCTTATATGCTGGTTTTATCGGTCCCAATGTCAATTTTGATTGCATCTCTTATGGCATTCGGTCGATTTGCAGAATTATCAGAGTTCACGGCAGTTCGGGCAGCTGGAGTAAAACCCATACAACTCATGAAACCCGTGCTTTTCATCGCCCTAATTATTGGCTCTTTTTTGGCATGGTTTTCCAATGAGGTTCTTCCGGATGCTAATTTTAAAGCTAGGTCATTATTTCTTGACATTAGAATGAAAAAACCAGGTTTTGATCTAACTGCAAATGCATTTTATGATGGTATCGAAGGATACACCTTCTTGGCTCGTGACATTTCATCGCAGTCGGACACATTGGTAGATGTTACAATCTTTCAAGAATCCACAAACGAACGCGATCAAGCGGTCATAAATGCTGAATATGGGCTGTTAACGGGAAATGAACATCAGTTCGCTTTGACTCTCGATCTGTACAACGGAACGGTATATCGATACTTACCGGACCAAGATGGCAATCAAAACCGCATTGAAGAAAGTCAGTTTTTCCAACATCGGATACGCTTTGATTTAAGTGACATGAGTTTCTCACGAACGAATCCAGACATTCGAAGACGTGATGACAGAACTATGACTGCCCAGGCTATGAACGTGTATATAGACAGTCTCAATGTTGAGATCGATCGGTTGATTGGTACACTACTGCCCTATCACCAGTCAGTTAACATGGTTATGAACGGGTTTGAGGGAATTCAAAAAAATCCAGTAATTAATGTGTTTACAGAAATTCAGTCGGATGAATCCAGATTCGGAAATCGTCCGCAACTATTTGAACCCGAATCGGACCTCGTAGGTATTGCATACAACAAACCAGCATACTTGGAATCTCAATCCCATCTGGTTTCTCTTGCAATGAGCAATATGGAAGCCTATCGAAATCAATTAGACCACACACTGGTAAATGTGCGCTGGAGATATGAACGCATAGCCCAATTTGAAGTAGAAATCATCAAGAAAATTGCTATTCCATTCGGATGTATCATTTTTATTCTCATCGGTGCACCGCTTGGGATGTTCACAAAAAGAGGCAATCTGGGTTTCAACGCAGTTGTGAGTACTGTTTTGTTCACCTACTACTGGATCACAATCATTCAGGGTGAAAAATGGGCCGACAGACTGTTAATTTCACCGATGTTAGGTATGTGGTTCGGAAACGTAACGATCGGGATTTTGGGGCTAATTCTTCTCTATAAAATCAGTACGGAAAGACGGTTATCTGATATTTGGAGGCGATCATGAATAAAATGGATCGATACATTCTCAGAAACCTGATATCAGTAACGATTCTTGTGCTATTCCTGCTCATTTTAATCTTCATCCTGGTCCATTTTTCGGAGAACATTGACGATTTTACAGATCGAGGAGCTACGTTCAGGCAGATTTGGATTGATTACTATATACCATACATACCAGAAATTGTGAGATTGGTCCTTCCAGTAGCGGTTTTTACTGCTTGCTTGCTTCACACTGGAAAGATGGCTCAACGACTCGAGATTATTGCACTGAAAGCTGCTGGGGTAAGCTTGTACCGATTAATGTTGCCATTCTTGATGTTCGCAATTCTTGCAGGGGGCATTGTGAGTTATCTTGATGGATTCGTGGTTCCTGGAGCAAATAAGAAAAGGATTGCTTTTGAACGGCAGTATCTCATGACATCATCTGATCGGGTAGATACAAACAAAATTTATCGCCAGGAGTCCCCAAACACATTGCTTAGCATCAATTATTACGCTCCTGAAGAACAAGTAGGATACAGAGTTCAGTTATTTAGGTTTGAAAATACCCGGGTTACTGAAACTTTGGAAGTAGGACGAATGCAATACGATGATTCCCTAAGTGTCTGGAAAATGTTCAATGTCACAAGGCGGAAAATGACATCAAATGGATATCATGAGTTTCAAACACCGAGAGTAGACACTACATTTACAATTCTTCCCAGAGATTTGGCGAGAACCACCTCTGACGTATTTCAGCTAACCTACCCAGAGATTTTGGATTATATCGATTCACTTAAGCGTATCGGAGCAGGAAGCGTTGGATTACCAAAAATTCAGTTCTACGGAAAACTTTTTTACCCATTGTCAATCCTAGTCGTAACGATTCTTGGGGTAGCTCTTGCCTCAGTAAAGCGGTCCAGTGGAACTGGGTTTATCCTTGGAGCAGGTTTAGCGGTGAGCTTTCTTTACCTTGCATTAATGAAAATCATAGAACCTTTTGGAGCCGCCGGAACTATTGACCCGCTAGTTGCTGCATTGATTCCACACGGACTATTTTTTGTCATCTCAATAGGCGTTCTAATTAAAACACCTAAATAACTCAGGCTTCAGGTATTGGTCCACGGAAATTAAACGGGATTTCAGGTTTGTCTTTAGTGTCAATCTTCCCATGTTGATCCTCGTATCTTTTCACATTGTCAGCCAAAGCTCCAGATAGTCTTTTAGCATGATCTGGAGTCAGAACCATGCGTTTAACGACTTTAGCTTTGGGTAATCCGGGCATTACAGCGATGAAATCAATGATAAATTCAGAGGCAGAATGAGTAATCATCGCCAAATTGGAGTATGTCCCCTGAGCCTCTTCAGCTGATAATTCTATCTCAAGTTGTTTTTGTTTGTTATCCATAGTCTTTATTCCTGGTTTATTCCATAAATCCGTTTTTGCGCATCCATTCGTCATTGTAGATCTTAGATACATATCTGGATCCACTATCCGGTAGTATAACTACAATTATATCCTTTTCTGTAAGGTCGTTATCTCGTGCATAACTTATTGCTCCCCATACTGCCGCTCCGCATGATCCTCCGATGAATAGTCCCTCTTTTCGAGCCAGATCCCGTGTCATTAGCATGGCTTCCTTGTCAGGACACTGAATTACGGCATCTACGTACTCAAAGTCAATGTTACCCGGTATGATATCTTCTCCAATTCCTTCGGTGATATAGGGAGCAATCTGAGTTTTGTCAAAGATACCAGTTTCAAAATACGATTTGTAAATTGATCCGACTGAATCAACGCCTATTACTTTTATATCTGGATTTTGCTCTTTTAAGTATTTCGCAGTTCCCGTAATAGTGCCTCCAGTTCCCATTCCTGCCACATAATGTGTAACTTTTCCGTCAGTTTGTTGCCAAATCTCAGGTCCGGTTGTCTCATAGTGGGCTTGGGTATTACTCTTATTGTCGTATTGATTCGGATAAAATGAATTCGGGATTTCTGTACTTAATCGCTTTGCAACTGAGTAATAACTACGTGGATCTTCAGGTTCTACATTTGTTGGACACACAATGACCTCAGCACCAAGCGCTTTGAGCATATCAACCTTCTCTTTACTCTGTTTGTCAGTAGTTGTAAATATGCATTTATATCCACGTTGGGCTGCCACAATAGCAAGTCCCATTCCGGTATTACCACTTGTACCCTCGATAATCGTAGCACCCTCACTGATTTCTCCCTCTTTCTCAGCATCTTCAATCATTTTTATTGCAATTCTGTCTTTAATACTATTTCCGGGATTGAAATATTCGACTTTCACGAGAATTGTCGGTTTTAAATCTCCAACAACGTTGTTCAATTTAATTAGTGGAGTGTTTCCAATAGCTTCAAGAATAGATTTATACCACATATAGAGTAATTTATGATAGTTTTCGGCGGTAAAATAGGCAATTTCCGGTTGAATAATTGTCGATTAATCATTGAAATCCATGAGAAATTAGATTTATATCGTATCTTTGGTTTAAAATCACATTAGTTATGTTTCTACCTACAAAAAAACCAAAAGATTACGACTGTGGCTACAATCTGGACTTAATGATTGAAGCTTTGCCAAGAATATATGACCACGAAGAACGAATCGCTTATGCGAAACGTATTGTCGGGCTTATAAAACAGAGCCATATAAACTGGGTTGATCCAACCGGAAGTAGTAAAGCTGCTTGGGACCACTTCTTTTCAATGGCAGATTACAACCCACGCGAATTTGGAATATTTAATCCTTTCGAAACAGGGGATATTGACGACGCCCGATAGAATTATTACTTGAAATCACTGTAATTCACTAAAAAACAGGCAGTAAACAGTTTTTTCTTCTAAAAATATTTTTCTCCCGCAAGGCATTGAAGTATGGATATTTAGGAACTTTCAATTTATATTGAAAGTTATATTTGTACCACATGCTGTTTATGCCCCCACATATTTTCGATTTATATAATAACGCAGTCAACACCGATGAACTCACAACGATGCTCATCGAGACTACTAATCTGACTGATAAGATATCTTCTGCCTGTGGCAGAGCTCGTGTAACAAATAAAGTACATCTCTTTACAGTTACAATCCCATTTGAGCGAATTGATCCACTGGCCGCTCTTGAGTTTTTGGCCGAACCAAATGATTTTCAGTATTTCTGGGAACATCCCGATGAAAATTTAGCAATGTCTGCTGGTAAAGAAGTGGTACGAATTCGGACAAATCAGAGAGACCGATTCCGAATTGTTCAGAAACAGATCGATTCCTGGAAGCAACGTACAATATCATTCAGCAGCCTAACCCACAGCTTGTCTGGACTCTATTTTCTAGGTGGATTTTCATTTCAGGATCAACCACAAGTACACCATTGGAAAAGTTTCGGTACAGCTGCTTTCGTGGTTCCTGAGTGGATTATCGTTCGTGATGGACAACTCTCATTGCTTACAATTACAACCAAAGTAAATCCAGATCACACAGTTTCCATATTGCTGGATGAAGTCAGAAATGCTATTCATGATGTCGTAGAAAGAATACGATCTTTCAACAGATCGGAAAATGGGAATCCTTATATAGCAAGCAATGGGGTAGTAAATCCTGTTTTCCCTGACAGTCAATCCAGTTCTGAACGATTCAAATCTAGTATTCAGGACGCAAAAACTCGCATCAAATCCGGAGAGTTCAAAAAGATTGTACTTGCAAGAGAGGTTACAATCAAATTGAATGGGTTCCCGGAAGCCACTCAAATGTTGAATTATCTGAGGCGAGAATATCCGACGTGCTACACTTTCATGGTACGCATGAACAAATATTCAACATTTTTAGGATCAACTCCTGAGAAGTTGGTAGCGTTACGGTCTACATTTATGCTTACTGATGGCCTTGCAGGCACAATTTCTCGTGGGAAAACGGCCACTGAAGACACAATCCTCGAACGAAAACTTTTGAAGAGTGAAAAGGATTTAAGTGAACATGGATTTGTCGTCGAAGCCATTGGAAGCCGTTTGCGGGATATAACACACAACATCATTTACCCGAGTCAACCAGGTATACGTAAGTATAATAACGTTCAGCATTTATACACGCCAATTACAGCATCTTTGAATAAAGACGTATCGCCACTCGAAATACTTGAAAAACTACACCCAACTCCTGCTGTAGGTGGACATCCACGTGAGGTCACATTACCTCACATTCAACCTTTAGAAAAAATTGATCGCGGTTGGTATGCGGGTCCGGTAGGATGGTTAAATACACATGGCCGTGGTGAATTTTGCGTTGGAATCAGAAGTGGTTTGTTACTACAGAATCAAGCTCGTTTTTTTGCGGGATGCGGTATTGTTAGTGATTCAGACCCTGAAACTGAACTACAAGAAACCAATCTAAAACTCATTCCAATGTTGTCGGCCTTGAACTATGCCTGAAATTGATGTTCAAAATATCCAGACGTACCATGCGGCAATAGTTGTAAAATCATTGGCAGCTAATGGACTAGAACACGTCATCATCTCTCCTGGGTCACGATCTACCCCACTAACACTCGCATTTGCCGCTCACCCGAAGATTAAATCACACGTGGTTATTGATGAACGTTCTGCTGCATTCGTTGCTCTTGGAATCGCATCTGCTTCAGGTAAACCCGCTGCTTTGGTGTGCACTTCAGGAACGGCAGTCGCTAACTACTTCCCGGCCGTCGCAGAGGCTCAGAAAGCTGGATTACCAATTTTGGTTTTAAGCGCCGACCGTGATTTCAACGAGATGAATACAGGTGCAAATCAATGGATCGATCAGATAAATCTATTTGGAAATAAAGCCGTTTTTTTCGCTCAAATTAAACCAAAAGAGAATGACCAGAGAGATATTTCAAGACTGGAATATCTGGTTCATCAAGCTTGGATCGAGTCAATCAATAAAGGTGGATGTGCACATCTGAACTTCCCATTTCGCAAACCTTTAGAACCATCCAAAGAATTTGTACAAAGCTTACATGCATTTTATATAACAAGTGAAGCTTCAAATTTTTCAGTAACCAAATCTGAATGTAACTTCACACTAGATAACTTGATTAGAGCCAAAATTGAAAGTAGCAAAGCACCCGTAGTTATCATATCTGGAGGCATTCGTAATACTGAATCCATTGAGTTGGTTAAAATGTTTAGTAGTGCCGGTATCCCGGTTTTGAGTGAAGCAGGATCACTCGGTAGTGGTTTATCTACTATTACTACATACATCGATGGCGCGAATTCATTTCTTAGAAATCCTGACATTTCTTCGGAGTTGGTCCCCGACCTGATTATCAGATTTGGTGATGAACCTGTCGGAAAAGGAATCCTAACCTATCTAAAAGTACATCAAGGGGTTCCTACCTTCCGATTCAGTGAACGTATGAATTGGAGTAACAGTACCTTTTCACCCGAAAATCTAGTCTTGATCCATGGTAATTTTGTTCCAGGTGATCTGACAGAATTCAAATTATCACTGAATCCTGATTGGTTTCAAATGTGGCAAAATCAAATGGATAAGGTGGGAATTCGGCGAAAAAACCTCTTTTCGGCAGAGAACCAGCTTATGGATGGTGATGTCTATGAGATTCTTTCACAATTTCTTCGAGAAGAAGAAGTTATCTTCGTTTCAAACTCATTCCCTGCCAGAGATATCGACACTTTTGGCGATGTAAAGTTGAAATCCAGGAGAATCTTAATGAATCGTGGAGCATCGGGAATCGATGGTATCATTTCTACTGCTATTGGTGTTTCACTAAAAAGTGATGAACCAGTAACTCTTATTATCGGTGACCTGGCATTTGCTCATGATCTATCTGCGCTGATTTTGTTTAAAAATCTTGAAGTAAATCTTCGAATTATTGTTATAAACAATGATGGAGGAGGGATATTTGAGATGTTACCAGTTTCAAATTCTGAATTCTTTGATAGCTTTTTTAGAACACCACAAAACATAGATGCAAGTGCTTTAGCTAAAGCGGCCGGACTATCAGCCATTAAAGTCACCACATCTTCGCAGTTACGCTCAGCTCTATCTTCATCGCAAAGATATCAAGTAATTGAGTGCATTACAGACCAGACTGCCTCGATGGTGCAACGAAAAGCCCTGTGGGGCTGAAATGTTCGTTTCAGTCGATAATATAGAATATCATGTAACCCTGAAAGAGGCGACTTCACACTCCCATACTTTGGTCATGTTACATGGATTCAGTGGTACTGGTGAAGTCTTCGGTGATATCTCCGACGAGTTACTTAATTCTGGCATTTCAACTGTATTGATTGATTTGCCGGGACACGGTCGCACGAAGGTTAACCCAGACCCAAAATCCTTCGATATTCGATCACAAACATATCATCTTCTTGAGTTACTTGAGATTTTGAATCTGAAAGCCCCATGGCTATACGGATATAGTATGGGTGGGCGCATAGCTCTTAGACTGGCAATCGAGACTGGTATTCGTCTTAATGGACTCATTCTTGAAAGTGCTCAACTTGGAATTGACAATGATTCAGAAAGATTAAACCGAGCGTCAGCAGACCGGGTACTGGCAGAAAAACTCCGAACCAACCCGACCCACTTTTTTGAAACTTGGAACAGACTCCCGTTATTTAATTCGGGGAAATTGAAAAAATCCAAATCAATATTGCATTTTGAATCCTTACAGCAAAATCAAAATCCAGATTTACTTGCACTGACTCTTGAGTTCATGAGTCCTGGATTGGTTCCATCTGTAAGACCCGATCAGCTTGAACAACTCCCCTACCCGGTTTTTGTGCTGACAGGTGAGTTGGATAAAAAATATAATTCAACTTGGGTTGACATTGTTTCGAGGTATACAAAAATCGACCACATTAGTATCCCATCTGCAGGACACCGTATTCACCTGGATCAACCCAAGTTATTATCAAAAGAATTAATACATTACATCAAATCAAAACACTAAATCAACTAGTTATGAATTGGACTAAAGTCAAAGAATATCAAGATATTACGTATAAGAAATCTGAAGGTATTGCACGAATAGCTTTCAATCGTCCTGAAGTTCGCAATGCATTTCGACCACGCACCATTTTCGAAATGTACGATGCATTTGCCGACGCTCGTGAAGATACTTCTATCGGCGTAGTTTTACTTACAGGCGAAGGGCCAGCCAAAGATGGCAAATATGCATTTTGTTCAGGTGGCGACCAAAAAATACGTGGTGACGCAGGCTATATCGGAGATGATGGTATACCACGATTGAATGTGCTAGACCTTCAAAGATTGATCAGAACAATGCCAAAACCAGTTATAGCGCTTGTATCAGGATATGCAATCGGAGGTGGTCATGTATTGCATGTGATCTGCGACCTGACAATTGCAGCAGACAATGCAATTTTTGGTCAGACTGGTCCAAAAGTCGGAAGTTTTGATGGTGGATTCGGTTCAAGTTATCTCGCAAGTATTATTGGTCAGAAGAAAGCCCGTGAGATTTGGTACTTGTGTCGCCAGTACAATGCTCAGGAAGCATTAGACATGGGACTGGTCAATAAAGTAGTACCTGTTGACCAACTAGAAGCTGAGGGTGTTCAATGGGCCAATGAAATCCTTGAGAAAAGTCCAATTGCGATCAGATGTCTTAAATCAGCCTTCAATGCAGCTATCGATGGACAAGCTGGTATTCAGGAGCTAGCCGGAAATGCAACAATGCTTTACTACATGAGTGAAGAAGGTCAAGAAGGTAAAAAAGCGTACGTCGAAAAACGCAAACCAGACTTCAAGAAGTACCCGTGGTTGCCTTAAACCTAGGTCTCTACACAACAAGGTTTATAGTTAGTTAAATTTTGAGGAAGCTGTTCTAAATACGGTTTCCTCTTTTTTTGTGTATATTAATCGCGAGTCAATCCAGTGTTCAATTATTAACTATTTTCATTAGCAAAACAATTTTGTCTCTCAGAGCCAGACTTTTTTCGGTCTTATTTGTGATTCTAACGGGTGCAGCGATTGTAATTTGGTTTGGAATCAAACCGGCTTACGAAGACGCAATTATGGAGGAACGCCTGACACTTATTACAGAGTATCAGCAACAGCGGATCAGAGAAGCTGAAATCCAGTTATTTTTTTGGCTAAAAACCACTACTGAACTTCAAAGTCGCTCATCTCTACAATCTTCGAACCTTGAGCAGACGTTCAATACTTATACTGAGTTATTTCCAGATCTTCTAGGTTTTTATGAACAGAATGGTACATCAATTTCACTACTAAAAAGTACTGGATCTATTCATTTACCCGATATAGAGACAATAAACTCACTGCCTTATTTTTTAGTGAACCCGTCACCGGAGTTGATTGCTGGATGGTTCGACAACAATACAAAGTTCCACATAACTATTAAAGACACCATAAATGGATCTTTAACTAAAGTTACTACCATCTTTGATGCTACTAAGATGAATCAGATCATGCTTCAGAATGTATTGAGGGGGAATGCATTTACAACTGTATGGAAGCCTGACAGTTCTGTTATTGGTAATCATCTTGAAAAAAACAATTACCCAATAATCGGGCCAACAACGACTTATTTTAGTCAGGATGCTAATACTCATACGTTCCTTGCAGCAGCTACCTCATTTTCTACACTCCCTCTAATACATACCATCTACGTAGATCAATCTTATCTGCAAAGTCAGGTTTCTGAGTTATTCAGTCAGTCATTGATTATGTTAGTGATTACTTTTTTGGCATTGGCCGCTGCTGGACACCTATTGATCTCACGTGTTCAACGTCCCGTAAAGGAATTCCTGGACGATGTTGGACCCTTTGCAAATTACGATTTCAATAAACCATTTCGTCCCATAGAGTTACCTGATTTATCAGGAATTGCAGAAAAAATGGAAGACATTCGAAAACGTTTGCTCCATTATCAAAAAATTAACGTGGAGCAGATTATTCTTCATGATCATCGCAATCGTTTGTTAATGAATCATGCTATTGAAATGGCCGGACAGTTCGACGATAAGGAAGAGCTGATTTTTATCAATGAACCGTTAAAATCTCTGTTTGCAAGTATTGGGATTCTGGGTGAATCGGTTAATATCAATGAACTGTTCAAACATCATCAGGTTCAGATAATTGACAAGAAACAAGACATATCTACTCGTGATCACCTCATCGTAACCTCACAAGTCTATACCATTGAGATCAATTATCAGGATGAGAGTGTGGGATACTTTCAGGTACACCTGAATTTTGTTAATGATCAGAGTGAAGCCAGTTTGGGTGGCATGATGCTGGTTATCAATCAGACCAAAGATAAAGAAGTTGAGAAAATGCGGGTTGAAATGGCTAATATGATAATTCATGAACTTCAGAATCCAGTTAACGCAGGCCTTGGTCTTACTACATACCTACTCGAAGAAAAATCGATCTCCGACAAAGAACGATCCGAAATTCTGGTCCTAGTTCGACAAAGCCTTGATAGCATTATGCAACTCATCGACCGATTTCTTAAAGT
>CAZJZI010000009.1:47652-58649 GCA_964550435.1 uncultured Chitinophagales bacterium
TGAATCGGCGAATTTAAGAGTTGACAAAATTCCCATCGATCTCAACAAGATCATCAAACCCGTTTGCGATTCATTCAAGAGTCAACTTGATGAGAAAAAATTGGATCTTATTATCAATGCAGAGTCTGTACCACTTTTAAATGCAAATTTAGATATGGTCCAGGATGTTATCAGGAACCTGATTTCAAATGCAATAAAATACGGACCACCAGATAGAGCCATATATCTAGCTCTTTGGGCAACTCAAAATCATAACCATTTATCAGTCACAGACCATGGATATGGCATAAGTGATGAGCACCTTGGCAAGATATTTCAGAAATTCTATAGAATTAATGAATACAGTAAAGAAAAGGGAACTGGACTCGGCCTATCCTACGTCAAGGAAGTCGTTAAAAAACACGATGGTGAAGTCAAAGTAGAATCCAACACACAAATTGGGTCCAGATTCACGATTTCATTACCATTATCCTAATTTCTGGCAATGGTGAATTGATTAGATTCATTATCGGGAGGTTTGATAAGCTCTCGAGTTGTATCGAATATGTGCATTTGAATCCTAAATGACGCTTCAGGATTTATTTGTGCCGCTGCATCCAAGATGAGTGTAAAACTTAATTCAAGCTCATCGCCAGGCACAATGGGGATTATTTGCTGATTGAATGAGTTACAGCTATCGTTTTTAACAATCAAAGGTTCTTGTCCAGTGTTTCTCATAACTACTGCATATCTGAAACTGGAACTTCCGCAACGCCTGATATAGTAGGTTCGAGGGGTTGGGTTATTGATTCGTACATTGATCGGATCACCAACTTTAAACTGAATAGCTGCAACTTGAACTTCTATTGACGGTTCAGGAGCTAAAGCTCGCTCACAGCCCAGCCAAAAGAAGAGCATCAGGAGTCCGGTTAGTATAAGTCTTTGTTGATACAACTTATTAATTGAGATACAATATTGCGGTATTTAAACTGGTTGCGAATAATATCCACAATAGGTAGGGAATCTGCAATAAGCCGGCAACTTTATTAAGACTATAAAACCGACGAATCATTACTATTATGACAACAAGCAGAAAAATGATACAAATAAGTCCTAACAACGGGCTTTGAAACCAAAAAAACAACCAACTCCATAGAAAATTCAAAAACAATTGGAAGTAGAACACATCCATTGCCAGCTTGCGCATCACAGATGGCTTCAAAGTATGAATCAGATACGCAGAGATTCCCATGAGGACATATAAAGTGGTCCATACCGGGGCGAAAAGCCAGTTAGGTGGATTAAAAAATGGCTTTTCAAGAGTCATATACCATGTATCAACACTGCTTTGGGTAGCTATACTTGCCGTGAGTCCGACGAGTACTGGAAGCAATATAAACCCCAATAATAAACCGACCTTTTTAATGTTCATAGCCGCTCCATTTAATTGAAAATTTCCTGCATCACAGAAATTACGCGTAAAAGATCATCATCGCCTACTTGAAAATGAAATGTTGCGCGAATTGTTTTTGGACCAAACTGCGTCATACCAACTCCATTTTTACGTAGCTTTTCTAGCACAACAGAAACAGTTGGATCAGTAACATCGAAAAGTACAATATTTGAGAAGACATTTTGTGTATTTAATGATATGCCAGGAAGCTCTGAGATAGCTAGTGCAAATTTTTTAGCCCTACGATGATCGTCTCTAAGAAGCGGGAAATGATTTTCATAAGCGTAATCAGCTGCTGCGGCAAGAATTCCAACCTGACGCATCCCTCCTCCCCACATTTTTCTCTTTCTAAAAGCGTCTCTTTTTAGCTCATTTGAACATAATAGCATAGATCCGACGGGCGCTCCAAGCCCTTTGCTGAAACATATCGACATAGTATCTGCTATTTCACCAAAAAATGATAACGGTAGATCAGATGCAACAGCAGCATTCCAAATTCGCGCTCCATCAATATGTAAAGCTACCCCTTTTTTATTGGCCAACGCTCTGATTGCCTGTAGATTTTCTTTACTGTAAAAAGCACCCCCACCTTTGTTAGTGGTATTCTCCAGAGCGATTACACTTGTCCGTGGGTCCCAATCATTATGGCCTCTAAACCCAGTTTCGATAAGCTCAGGTGTAAGTACTCCATTATCACCCCGTAGAGTCATGAACTGCACGCCAGACAAAAAAGGCCCGGCGGCAGATTCATAATTATATATATGTCCTGTTACATCGATGATAATCTCATCCCCTGGACGAGTCAGGATGTTTACAGCAAGTTGATTCCCCATCGTACCGCTTGGAACAAAAACGCCCGTCTCCATCCCGAAGACATCTGCCATTTTTTGCTGAAAGGCATTCATAGTCGGGTCTTCACGAAAAACGTCATCACCAACTTCGGCATGATACATTGCATTGCGCATACCTTCGGTAGGTTTTGTTACCGTGTCACTTCTGAGATCAATCATACTTTTAGGGGCCAAAATTGATTATTTGTTATACGTGTAGAATCCTTGTCCGGATTTGTCGCCTAAACGACCAGCATCAACCATTTTAACCAACAGCGGACAAGGGCGATATTTGGAATCCTTGAAGCCATCATAAAGTACATTCATGATTGATAAACACACGTCAAGTCCTATGAAATCTGCCAGTCGAAGGGGTCCCATAGGATGGGCCATTCCGAGTTTCATTACGGTATCGACATCATCAGGAGTAGCAACCCCTTCATATACACAATAAATTGCTTCATTAATCATAGGCATTAGTACCCGATTCGAGACAAAACCTGGATAGTCCTGAACTTCGACAGGCTCCTTGCCCAATTTCGTAGTCAACGATTTGATTGCATCATATACCTCTTGGGATGTTGCAAATCCACGAATAATCTCTACCAGTTTCATGACAGGAACGGGATTAAAAAAGTGCATCCCAACCACTCTTTCCGGACGAGAGGTCGCTGTGGCAAGTTTTGTTATTGAAATACTTGAGGTATTCGATGCCAGAATTGCGTGTTCTGGAGCTGATTCATCGATCGTTTTGAAAATCTTGATTTTGAGATCAAGATTTTCATTCACTGCTTCAATAATGAGATCTGAATCCGCCGCGCTTGATTTCAAATCGGTCGACCCTTTGATTCGAGAAATAGTAGCCAGGTGCTGATCTGACGTGATTTTCTCTTTAGCGACCATCCTGGACAGATTCTTATCGATGGTGGCTAAAGCTTTGTCCAGCGCCGTTTGGTTCACATCAACCAAATCAACTTTTAGTCCACTCATTGCGGCCACATGAGCAATTCCATTACCCATTGTTCCCGCTCCAATAACTGCAATTTTCTCAATATTCATCATCATACTCCTTGATTATCGATTAAAACTTGTTTCTTGAATAAATTCTTCAACCACCTCACGTGCTGTCTTTCGAGGCCTAATTACTTTCGTAGAACCGGCCTCATCAATTAGAATCTCGGCTGGAAGTGCGCGACGATTGTAACTGGATGCCATGGTCATACCATAAGCTCCTGCATCACATAATGCCAGAATATCGCCAATTTCGGTATTAGGTAAAGATCGGTTTTCGGCAAGAATGTCACCAGACTCGCAAATATTTCCAGCAATAGTATAGGTGGAGTCGGATGGCAGGTCTGCTTTAGACACATTCACCACGTGGTGATACGCTTCATACAAAGCAGGACGCAACAAATGGTTAAATCCGGTATCGGTTCCCAAAAATGAAATTCTCCCCTGATCTTTAACAGTGTTTACTTGGGTAAGTAAAACACCTGAAGGTGCTACAATCCATCGACCGGGTTCAAATAAAAACCGGATGTTCCCATCCCTGCGATCGTACTCACCTTGCAGAATCGGGGCTGCTACTTTAGTAAACTCTTCAATTGAAAATTCTTCTTGATCAACATAGTAGGGTATCGGAAAGCCCCCTCCAAAATTAATAAACTCAAGATCTGGCAGTTGACGCCCGATTTCCAATAACACTTTCATAGCCTGAGTCAGATTCTCGGGACGCTGAATCCCACTACCGATATGAATATGTAGACCATTTATTCTGACACCATGTTCAGCTGCCATGCGCACAGCATCGGGAATCAAATCCAACCGAATTCCGAACTTGGAATCCTGATTACCTGTATCCACTTTTGCGTGATGACCGTCTCCAATCTTCGGATTAACACGTATTGTACAGACTTTAGTCTTTCCAGACTCACAAAACTGCTTTAAACGTGAAAAAGATCCAATATTTAATACCACGTTTGACCGAATCGCTTCATGCATTTCCAAATCGGTCATATTATTCTCGGTGTAAAATATATATTCTGGCTTCTGGCCAACGTTCAATGCCAGTAACACCTCTTCAAAACTAACCGTATCAAAGCCGAGTCCCTGTTCTTGGATTAATTTCAGAATATGTGGATTATCGTTCGCTTTGACCGCAAACATCCATGATACTGGTAAGTCAGGGAATGCAGCTTTCAGACGTGCACATCGTTTCTGAATGATTGATGCATTGTATACATAGGTTGGAGTACCGTACTCTTGAGCCAGTTGTAATAGAGTATGTGCTGAGGCCACTAATTTCGATGATGACAAACTTTACTCCGTCTTGAAATTCAAAAGGTTACTTGACAGGAAATGATTAAATTACGTTTTCACAAATTTGGTATCACAAAATACCAAAATCACATCAAACGTAGAATCAAAATCTCACTGTGATCAAGTCGCTTTTACGCTTCCTTTTGTTGCTAATCATTGTTGGGGCAACATTTACGGTAATGGCCATTTACTGGACATTCTATAAACCTTTGCCCGAATACGAGACCACGCTTCAACTTCCGGAAATGACCCAGGAAGTGACGGTAAAATGGGATGATTATGGAGTACCCCATATTTTTGCGGCTAATGAGAGGGACATGTACACTACTTTGGGGTATTTACATGCTCAGGATCGATTGTGGCAACTGACTTTGAACCAATTGTATCTTGAGGGTCGATTTTCAGAGTTTTTGGGTAAAGAATTACTTCCTTTTGATCAGTATACAAGAACAATCGGTTTTTGGCGTATTGCAGGAGAGCTCGAGCAACAAGCCACTTCCGAAGACTTACAACTACTTCAAGCATATAGCCGTGGAATCAATCGGTTCATTGAGGAAAACTCTAATAGGCTACCCATCGAGTTTGCATTAACAGGTATAAAACCAATGCCATGGACCCCTCGTCACTCACTCGCTATGAGCCGGGCTCTAGGTTGGGAATTAAATGTAAGCTGGTGGAGTAAGGTAATGCTGGGTTCTCTGGAAGATAAACTTCCTGCTCCAGCTCTGATTGAGCTTTTCCCAGCATGGTATGCACCGATGGCCGTAAACATTCGCCGTTCTCCAATCAATTCGAGTCTCCAGGATTCAGCACGTCAAGATCTTCAAGAGGTCACAATGAACTTATTGAAGACTGACGTTGAGCTACGTGCCATTATGGGTCAAAAAGGGTCTCACATAGGAAGTAATGCGTGGGTTGCCGATGGATCCAGAACGGAAACCGGTTACCCACTACTTGCAGGTGATCCACATCTTGGACTGGATATGCCAGGCAAATGGTACGAAGTTCATTTCAATTTGAATGGTCAGAATATGTCAGGTGCAACAATTGCAGGAGCTCCATATATCGTCTTGGGACAAACGGATCGACATGCGTGGTCATTTACCAGTTTAATGCCAGATGATACTGACTTTTTTATCGAAGAAGTAAATCCGATGGATCGAAGTCAATACCTGGCAGATAAACAAGATACCATATCAATATACAAACCGTTTGAAATCCATCGCGAAATCATTAAAACCAAAGAGGGTGATGAAGTACTTCACGAGGTCAGAATAACTCAAAACGGACCTATCATATCAGATATTCATCCAAATAATACCCTATTTCAAGGGAAACTTGTTAGTGTAAACTGGACAGGCTATCAAACCTCATTTGAGCTTAGAGCTCTCAGAAATTTGTCTAAAGCACAAAGTTTCACCGAATTCCAGTCTGCTCTTTCAGATTTCAAAGTACCTGCTTTGAACATTGTATATGGAGATGTTGACCAGAACATAGCAATGTTGACTACTGGTTCTATTCCTCTGAGGCAAAGTGTGCCTCTTTTATTTAAAGAAGGATGGAACTCGTCAGACCGATGGTCAGACATGATCCCTGCCGATGATATGCCAAAGGTCATTAATCCGGAAACGGGTTACATCGCAAATGCAAACAATCCGGTTGGAGGATCCGATTATGGATACTATCTAACCGCTTTTTGGGAGCCAGACTCACGCATCAGAAGAATCGAAGAAGTTCTTTCATCAAAGCGACTTCATAACAGAGAACTATATCGAGAATTACAGAATGACGTTTTCTCACATCAGGCTAAAGATATTACTACGATTATATTACCTATACTTGAGTCATCGTCTGATACATTGGTTCAGAAAGCCCTACCGTATTTAAAAAACTGGGATTTCCAATTCAGTAAAAGCGCAACAGCAGCAAGTTTATATGAAGGGTTTTTCCTGAATTTTGTAGAAAACACATTTCGGGCCAACCTAGGCGAAGCAGTATTCAATAGTTTCATACAGCTGGAAAATTTTCCGACTCGCGTTACTACCCAGTTATTGAATCAGCCTTCGATTTGGCTTAAAACCACACAAAATGATTACTCCTACCGAGATTCACTAATCATCAGAAGTATGAAAGAGTCGGTACTGGAGTTATTTGAGAAATATGGGCCAAATTCTACTGAATGGAGATGGGAGAATCAACATACCCTTACATTAGGACCTGCTCTCTTTATGCAGGCTGCATCGGCACCTGATGCTCCAAGGGCGCTTAAACTAATTGTATCCAATGCCCTAAGCTCTGGTCCACATCCGGTCCCCGGGCATTCAATGACTGTGAATAATACGCAGTACGAATGGCACGCTCCATACGGACAGGTACTGGGCGCTTCCGTTCGACGAATTGTGGATTTAAGTGATCTTAGTAAATCAGAATCAATTTTGCCAACGGGTCAATCCGGAAATCCATTGTCAGATCACTTTGGTGATCAAACTGAGTTGTGGTTATCCGGTAAATACCGCATCTTTGAGCATAACAACAATGTTGTTGGTCAGGAAAGGTTACGTACCATGATTTTTAGTCCTGTAGCCGAAGAAGACCAATAGAACATAGATTTATCATCATACAGATTGCGACAAAAGTCGCACAATTATTGAACTAATTTTGAATCGCCATGGAAGTTTGGTTAGGTATTGATGCCGGTGGCTCGCGTTCAGTCTTGCTTGCGGTAGACAAAGATCTCAGTGTGTTATACAAAGACCAAGGCAGCTCTATACATGCCCGCATGATGAAACTTGAAGATCAGGTGAGTCGGGTTAAAAGCCTGGTTGATACGTTCATTGAACAGCATCCAGATGTCCAAATCAAAGGGCTGGGGATTGGAATCGCAGGTGGTGGACGAGAGGCCGAGCAAACCAGCCTACGCACCGGATTGAGTAAAGTCTATGAAAATTTTCCAATCATGGTCACATCCGATGCACATATCGCTCATGCCGAAGCATTTCAAAATGGTAATGGGATTCTGATCATCACAGGTACAGGTTCTATGGTACTTGGAAAAAAAGACAATCGATGGGACAGAGCCGGTGGATATGGATACCTAATTGGTGATCCTGCGGGTGGATACAGACTCGGTCAAGAGTCACTTTTTGCCATTTGCACAGCAATGGATGGAGGCAAATCTACCATGATGGAAGACCTCATAAAGTCTAAGTTCGATATTGAAACACGCGAAGACCTTATTCTCAGAATTTATGATAACAGTATCTTACCGGCACAAATAGCGCCTATTTTGCTAGATGCTGCTCAAAAAGGAGATAATATTGCCGCAAATATCATAATGGATAACTGTACAAAACTTGCCGGGCAGGTAGCTATAGCCTCTGAAACACTCGGATTTGTGGTCACCCCGCTTTGCGTCATCGGAGGACTTTTCAAGAATGCATACTTCCGAGATGTGCTAACGTCATGCTTGAATGAAGCTATAAGAGACATCCAGTGGGTTAGAGATATTTCCGAACCTGCACTTGGTGCATGTCGTTTGATCATGGGTCAGGCTAAACCAGTTGCAATGCAGTAATTGGAGGCGTGATAGCAATCCCACATCACATACTGAAACCTGTTTACGCCTCAGTATTCATGCTGATCGTTGGAATTGCTATTTCAGGATGCCAAAATACTGCTATCACATCCATCAAACAGGATGTTGATAAAGTCGATCTCAATCAGATTGATGCAATTGTCAATCAAGCTATAGAGAATAATGTTTTCCCAGGTGCAGTCGTACACATAATCTACCACGATAGTACCATTTATCACAGATCTTTTGGATATTCCGACTATACAAGGACAACCAGTGTCGATACCTCTTCTGTTTTTGATGTTGCTTCAATCACCAAGGTTATGGCCACCACGATTGCTATTATGGGTTTGCACGATCAGGGAAAACTTAATATATATGATCCCGTCTCTTATTACCTGCCAGAATTCAACACACCAGAGAAAAGAACCATAACCATCTATCAGTTGTTGATACACACTTCCGGGTTACCAGCCTTCAGGATTTATGTTGATCAGCTACAGTCCCGTGATGAATTAATTCAGGCTATAAAAAGTGAGCCGTTAATTCAAGAACCAGGTAAATCTTACCTTTACAGTGATCTTGGATTGATACTTTGTGGACTTATCGTCGAAAAGCTGACTGGAAAACGATTGGATGTCTATTTAGATGAAACATGGTTCACATGGCTTGAACTTCATCATACAACATTCAACCCTAAAGAACGAGGTGACGATTTCATCAAGCGAATCATACCAACTGAAATTGATACAGTTTATCGCAATAAATTGATTCACGGTGAAGTCCATGATGAACGTGCCTGGTACATGGATGGTGTTGCAGGACATGCCGGATTATTCTCAACTTCAGGTGATATTGGAAAGTTCGCAAGATTTTTACTCAATAAAGGCAAATGGAAACATGATCAGCTGGTTTCAGAACGTGTGGTATCAAATTTTATAACTCGGCAAGCTCCTTTGATGCGTAGAGGTATTGGTTTTGATATGAAATCTATCGAGGGATTCAGCTCAGCCGGGACAAAGGCTTCATTGCGAACATATGGGCACACGGGATTTACAGGCACAAGTTTCTGGGTTGATCCGGAAAAAAATCTTGCAATAATTATCTTAACCAACCGAACTTTCCCATATCGGGGCACTTCATCGGGAATTGCGCAGGTCAGATCCGATGTTGCAGATATCGTACAACTATTTGTTTCACAATGACACCAATATCAATAACGGATCTACAAACGAATGCATACACTCCGTACTCACAGACTCATCTCGGGTGTGTTGTACAAGGTGAAAGTGGACTTTTATACCCTGGTATAAGAATTGAGAATGCTTCATTCCCCCTTACAATTACTGCAGTTCAAGTGGCAGTTTTTTCTTGTTTGTCGGAAGGTGACTTACCTGTATCCATCTATATTCCAGAATCTTTTCAGGATGATAGATTAAACTACCTGGCTGATTTCCACAATTTGAATACCTGTTCAATTGCGAATATACCAGACAATCAAATTTATCAGGCAGAGGCTATAAGCAGTGAATCAATTAAAACCGAACTTGAATCACTCTTAGACCATGCGATTGTGAGTGAATCGAATTTTCGGGTAGCATGCATTTTGGAACTCGATAACGGAAAATGCATTAAAGGTGTAAATATTGAATATCCTGATTGGCAAATTGGACTCTGTGCAGAACGTGTTGCAATTGGAAAAGCTATAGCCAGTGGATTGATACAGAATGTTAAATTCATCCATATTACTGCGTCCAAAGGAACATTTATCAGCCCTTGTGGTGCATGTAGGCAAGTTTTGGTCGAACATGTCCCTTACAAATCTATAAATCTATATCATCCTGATCGGACTGATTCAACTACAACCGCAGCACAATTACTCCCTGCCTTTTTTAACGGATCTTCACTAAGAAAATAATCATGTTTATTTGTGTCCTTGACCATAAGAATCTGGATAATCCCTTGTTCCTCAAATCATTCGCTGAAACTCTTAAAAAAGTGAATCCAGAGAGATGTGTGATTATCCATGCCGATAGCCCTTACACAGATCGAATAATGCAGACAGGGGTTATGCGAGACACTGCACAACTTCGGAGTATACAGGATCTAAACCATAGGCTTATAACTTTCTTTGCAGATTATGGTCTACCTTGTATCGGAATCAATGGTTTTCAACGAGGTACTGTAACTATAGATCCAAGTGCTGATATCAGTGTTAATACAGATTTCATCAAATCATTACCTAAAAAAACGTACTTGGTTTTATCAAGTTTGGCCTTAGAGATATCTACCCAAAAAACTCAATATATTCCTATCATAAAGTTCGTGCAGGAAGTAAGTGATCAGCTTGGAATTGAATCAATCTACCTGTTCACAACTGATGAAAAGTCTCATTTCATGTCCGATTTTGATGTAACGCTGAAAAAAATCGCTTTCCCTAGCAAAAATGACGAAAAAAATATTCCTTTAGGTTATCCACGAGAATTTTTAGGATTAAATCGACCTCACTATTTATGTAAGCCAATATTTAACAACAATATAAATAAATTTGATGCAATGTGTTATATTGGTTTCGAAGACTGATTATGTTAGAAATTATCACCTAAAAACACGCTTATATTCTATTTAAACGCGTTTTTTTCGTTAGAATTTGAATTAATAACTTGCTTCATGTTGTGCTAATATTTAGCTTCATTTATCACAAAGGAATAGTGATAAAATATTCCTAATGAATACTTAACTAAACACAAACTAATCGGAGCTAAAACATGAGTCGTTTTGCTGAAATCAAAAGTCTGGTTGATTCACTAGAAGGTGATATGGACAAATTCTACAACAAAAA
>CAZJZI010000010.1:0-57550 GCA_964550435.1 uncultured Chitinophagales bacterium
GGTGACTGAATATCTCTCTTTGAGCCCGGTTCAGTCGCCGTTGGTCAAATCTTTGTCCAGACCGTAGTGCCGATTCGCGAACAACCAACCGTTCTGTCACAGACTCGTTGCCCTCGATATTAATGGTGTCGATATAAGCTAGCGGACCCGGATCTACTTCGATTCGTATCCGAGCCTCAAACATGGTTGAATCAACATCGGTTGAAACTGAAGTCTTGGAAAAAGCATAACCCATGTTTTTTAATGTTGACTGTATTTCTCCAACTACTTCATCCTCGCGGATGTACTCAAATCGCTCACCTTCCTGAAAGTGAATGCGATTGAGTGTCCTTTCAAACATCTGATCGGTAAGTATCGCCTCTTTATCAAAACCGGTACCCACAAGTTCACAGACCATAGAGGCTATTCGAATCTCTGGTCCTTCTTCAACCGTAAAGGTGATGTCCCGTTGCCAGTCTTTCCTTCCTTCTTCGATACTAAACTGGATTTTTGCCCGGGGAAAGCCTCTTCTTTGATAAAATCGTTCAAGTCTGACTGCATCCCTGCGCACTTCCATTTCAGAGAATACATTACCTGTCCGCTTCCAGAAAAGCCATCGATTATAAACGGCCGTTGGCTGACTAGCAATAACTTCCAAAAGTACTATGTCCGGATATGTAGCATTGTCTTCGATTTCAACTTTTCTTATGCGAAGGTCATTATCTACTTGTGCTACAACGTCATGCCCGTTAAATAATAGCATCAGAAACCCAACACCCGCTATTAGAGCGACCTTTTTAAAAGCTCTCTTTTCGAAATAAGTTTCTGACACTCGGAGTAAATGATTCATGCAATAGCGCAAACGCCGTTCGATAAATGGTTTATTCTTGGCCTAAAATAGCCCAAAACAAGATATCTGCCTATATTTAGTTGATTTTTATGCCAAATAGTATTCTTTGTTGGTAGAATTATTTCACGAATTCAACATCATTATATTGTGTCTCATTATAATTTGAGACTCATCTATGTTTAAATCAAACCGAGCATCTACACTTATGAAACTGAATCGTACATCCTTGTTGCTCTTGGGAGTAGCCCTTTTTGTCGTTAACTCCTGTCGGTCATCACAGGAAACCTGGTCAATTTCCTATGATCCACCCGGTGCAACAACAGAGACAAAAGAACTTACACCCCATCATAAACGAACCATCGGAGTTGAATCTCAAGGTGTTTGGGTTAGTAATGAGTTTGATGGAGGTCGATTCAGTGATTTTTATGCAGTCGATCAGAATCGTTTCAGAATGGAAATCCATCCCGAAAACGCACCGATAAACCGTAGTGCATGGTATGCATTTAAGGTCTGGTCAGACACACCGAAAACCATTGAAATCGAGATGGTTTATAAAGATGGAGCTCATCGTTACATACCAAAATCCAGTAGTGATGCATACACCTGGACCGTTGCCGACAGTACTCAATACCAGCATAATGGGGATGCAGGAACCGCACTTTTGACATTAAATGTCTCACAAGAACCACTTTGGGTGGTTGCGCAGGAGCTATTTACCAGCATCCATGTCAACGCCTGGCTGGATTCGTTGTCTACTACGGAAGGGATATCACTTCAAACTATTGGTAAGTCTACTTTAGGACGGCCTCTGAACCGAATGGTCATTAATCAAACTGGCAATGAACTGGCTCCGGCAATTGTAGTTACCGGGCGTCAGCATCCACCTGAAGTGACAGGATCCATCGGACAACGGGTTTTTCTCGAAACGATTCTCAGTGATCATGAGATTGCTCGCGAATTTCGTGAACGGTTTCAGTTAATAGCCTATCCGCTCGTTAATCCGGATGGGGTCGATGGAGGTCATTGGCGTCATAATGCGGGTGGTGTGGATTTAAACCGCGATTGGGGTCCATTCAATCAACCAGAAACAGCTGCCATTCGTGATGATCTGCTTGGCTTCAAATCCCGCGGGCTGGACGTATGGTATGCGCTCGACTTTCATAGTACTTCTTACGATGTATTTTATACCATCAACAAAGACATTCCGGTAAAAATACCTGGCCTGACCGATCGTTGGCTCGCTGGAATTGTCCAACGCGTTCCGGATTATTCAATTCGTGAAGAACCCTCGGGTGTAGCTCCTCCAATAGCAAAAAACTGGATGTATAAAACGTTTGATCAGGCAGATGGAGTAACCTACGAAATAGGTGATGCAACACCTCGAAACAGAATCCACCAGGTTGTTGAGGCTGCTGCTTTGAGTTTAATGGAACGCCTGCTGACTGAAGTGCCTGATTAACTTCATTTTGTAAATGGCGGAATCCTTGGTAACATATCCTCATTCAACATTAGGTCATCCCACTATTATGTCACTTCGAAATCGTATTTACATTTTTTTAATTGTAGGATTATTTTGGGGAATTCAACCTGGAAAAGCACAGGATTTGAATCCGATTACCACTGATGAGCTTCGTTTTACTCTGTTACATACCAACGATGAACACGCTGCCCTGATTCCTAAACCACAGTCAGATTATGGACTCGACGGCGCACAAACGGTTGGTGGAATAGCACGTGTAGCTACGTTGGTAAATCAGATTCGGGAACAAAAGGCAGCGACAAACGAACCCGTTTTACTCGTATCAGGGGGTGATTTTATTAGCGGATCACCGTTTAGTTGGTTGATTTTACGAAATTACTCTCCCGAGTTGAATATGATGATCGAGTCAGGGTATGATGTCATCACCCTCGGAAATCATGAATTCGATTACGGACCGGATGCACTAGCGCAGTATCTGGAACGCGTCGGGTACCCTGAAATGGCACTACAAGTCCCGATAGTTGCTACAAATATGCAGATTCCGGATGGTCATCCGCTTGAAAACATGGGTATTGAGTCGACACATCTGAAGCGGCTCCCGAATGGGCTGGTTGTCGGATTTTTTGGAATGATGGGAATCCATGCAGCGAATGTGGCTCCAATGGCAGCGCCGGTTACATTTTCAGACCGGGTCCAGGCAGCAATCCTGGCCGTTCAACAACTCCGGGATAATGGTGCAGACGTGGTAATTATGTTATCCCACTCGGGCGAAGGCGAGGAATCGGACATCGCTGCGGCAGTTTCGGGAATTGATGTCATAGTTGGTGGCCACACACACAGCGTATTGAAAAAGCCACTTGTTGTGAACAATACACTCATATTGCAGACAGGAACAGAGTTTCAGTATATGGGAATGCTGGAATTCTCTTTTGATACTGCAACCAAAAAGCTAACCATGTTAAATATGCCTGGCAGTGGACCAGATGAGACCTATTTGATTCCAATAGAGGAGTCTATTGAAGAAGATCCACGTGTTAAAGTGCTGGTTGACGAATATGCCGGCCGTTTGAGCGAATTGGTGGCAGAAATGACCGAAGGCCAAGTAACCAGTTACAATCAGATTATTGGTAAGTCCGATGTTGTCATTCCAAGAAGTCCTGAGCTTTCTGAAACCCCTCTGGGTAACTTTGTTGCCGATGCAATGCTTCAGGCAGCTGAAGAAGCAACCGGACGTCGTGTTGATTTTGTGTTCCAGTCAAGTGGGGTGATTCGTGGAGATCTCGTCCCTAGTATGCATCCCGACGGAAAAGGCAATTTGAGCTTTTATGATGTCGCAAGTTTGATTGGGCTTGGGTCAGGTCCGGATGGTTTACCTGGATATCCCATGGTTTCGGTGTACTTCACAGGTACCGAGATTCGAAGGGTTTTGGAAATTACTGTACTGTTGTCGCAGCTAATGGGCGACACCTACTTTCTTCAAAACTCCCGACTGTTAGTAGATTTCGATCCAGCTCGGGCTACTTACTTCACCGTTCCGTTTACCAATACCCCGATTCCAACAGGTAAATCTGTACTGGACGCCAGAATATTCACTGGTGATGGCCGACAGACTTCAGATCCGACCGATTATGTTTCTTTGAGTGTGAACGACACCACGTTGTATCATGTAGTATCAGACTTTTACAATGCATCCTTTTTGCCCATGGTTGGTGAGATTTTACCCGGATTCAAGTTAGTCATGAAGGACGAAAATGGGAATCCGGTCGAACTAAAAGACCGTATCATTTTCGATAATGGACAAGAAGCCAAGGTTTGGGAGGCAGTTATCAGTTATTTGATGGAACAACCCGCCGATAGCACCGGTATTCCTGTGATTGACGCATCATATGGACAAACCGAAGGACGATGGAATCGTGTTGATGGTGGATCAGTTATCCTGGTACCAGCCTTGATATCATTTGGGGTACTGTCAATTCTAATATCTCTTATCGTCTTTTGGAGACGACATCGTAGATCTGTTGTAGCATAAACATTAGGCCAGCTATAGTGACTATCAGGCATGTTTTCGCATGATTTATCCATGTAAAAACTTATTCTGATGTTATTTTCGTAGGTCGATATCCGTATTTTTACGGACTATGAAATTACGATTACTCCATTTGTTCGCGCTGATGCTTATTTCCAGCGCAGTTACATCAATTAACGCCCAATCCCGATCCGAGAAAATCGGTCAGATGCTGTTGGTCGGTTACGCTAACTCCGGCACATCATTAGAGACCCTCTATGAAGATATCTACCAGAGAAATTTGGGTGGCGTGCTTCATTTTGGGTACAATATCACTAGTCGTGACCAAATTCGTGACAGAAATCAAGAATTTCAGGACATGGCCACGACGCCAATGTTTCTGGCTACCGACCAGGAAGGTGGACGCGTCGCACGGCTATCCGCAGCAAACGGATTCGCCAATACCAATTCGGCATGGGTAACCGGGATATTATGGCGCAAGGTCGATTCAACCCGAACCCAGGCCGCCCGCATGGCGGGTTGGTTCAACGACATCGGAATGAACGTGAACTTCGCTCCGGTTGTGGATGTAAATGTGAATCCAAGTAATCCGGTTATTGCCGGATTACAACGCACCTACTCGGCCAATCCGGAAACTGTTTATGAACATGCTGCTGCATTCATAAATGAATTTAAAAGTCGGAAAATTGCTACCTCTCTTAAGCATTTTCCCGGACATGGAAGTTCAAGAGCAGATTCGCACGAAGGCTTTACGGACATTACCGACACCTGGAAAGATCTGGAACTGATTCCATACCAAAGACTCATGGAAAATGAACCACCGAACATGATAATGACTGGTCACTTGTACAATGCTACTTTCGACTCCGAGTATCCGGCTACCTTGTCGTACAATACCCTTACCGGACTCCTCCGTGATTCCCTGAATTATGATGGTATTATCATCAGTGACGAAATGTTTATGGGAGCATTGAGCGAGAATTACACGTTCGATGAGTCGGTTAATAAAGCCATAGAAGCCGGTGTAGACATTCTGCTGTTCAACTACAACCTGTGCCGTACTTCTGTACCATGTGGACTACAGACCGAAGGATCCCTGGTTCAGTATGTTGTAGATCTGGTTGAACGCAAAATTGATGAAGGAGTACTCAGTGAAGAACGCATTGATGCGTCATATGATCGTATCATGTCACTTAAAGAAACACTGTACTCAACGGACATCGAAACACCCGAACTACCCGTAGCAACCACGCTTCACCAGAATTACCCGAATCCGTTCAATCCACAGACTACCATTCGTTTCGATATGCCAGTCGATGGAAATGCTAAATTAACAGTTTATAATAGCCTTGGACAGCAAGTTGCCTTGCTGGCAAATCAGACTTTCAGCGCAGGATCACATTCTGTGAATTTTGATGCGTCGAGCCTGTCTTCTGGAGTGTACATCTATACACTTAGTACCGATTCAGGTATCCAGACCCGACGCATGACCTTGGTCAAATAACGGACCTATTGAGCAACGGTGACGCCACTTGCGTTGCCGTATTCAGACCAGGATCCCTCGTAAGAACGTACTGAATCGTATCCCATTAACCTGAGAGTATAGTAGGCATGTGAACCTCTAACATTCGTGTGGCAATGCGGTATGACCTCTTTGTCACGAGTTACACCAAGTGAATCATATAACGCCTGTATTTCGTTGTAAGGACGGAAATACTGCACATCACCTTCGACCAATACTTCGCTCCATTCAAGGTTTACCGCACCTGGAATATGTCCATTTTGTTCAGCACGTGCATCCACACCTGTAAACTCATCTGCAGAACGGACATCAAAAATTATTTTGTTTGATCCTGGCTCAACTCCGGTTACATAAGCAAGGTCACACTGACGATCAGGCTGCACTCGAGCAGTGAAGTTTCCAACATTAGCATCCAGAGTAACAGCGTTGGCTAACGAATCTGAAGGGAAACCTGCAGCGACCCATCCAGCATATCCCCCATCCAGTAAACTGACGGAACCTTCGAATCCATAATATTCGAGGGCATAAAAGAGACGTGCAGATCCAAGTCCATTGGTTTCATCATACAGCACCAAACGTGAATCATTATTCACTCCAAGTCCTTGCATGAGTTCTTGAAAACGATCTGGTCCAACCAGGTAAAACTCTATTGGACTTTCTGGGTCGTTCAAATCCCGACGTGTGTGGAAGTAAATCGCACCAGGTATATGCCCTTTCTGAAAGTCTTCAAATGAAGTGCGAGTATCAATGATTACTTCGTTATCTGACTCGTATGAATACTGAAGGTCTGCTGCACTGATGAGCAATTCAGCATTCGGATAAGTGTCTGGATTAGATTCTGCCACCTCGGTTTGCGATGAGTTGCACGATATGACTAAGGTCAAAGCCAAAATAATGGCCAGGTATTGAGGAGAGATTCTGAATATTGACATGGTTTTGTATTTTTTGTGGGTACTGAAGCGCTTGTTCAATACTGATGCATCGATTAAGTTAGTTTACTATCTTCGAACATTGACCCATCCGGGAATCACCAGTAAATCACTACAGCGAATAACTTATGTCTTCTGCAACAAAATTTCTCGTGTATTTCGTTCTCTGCCTGATAGTTGCATCTCCCAATGCTCAGGCTCAGTTTCGCAGTCCTAACGATGTTGATACTACACCGGCTGCTACCTCCGGAACATACGATGCAGAGTACGGGGCATCTTATCGTTCTAATTTGATTCGTGAAATCATGCCACATTTGAACGATCCGGTGTTTCAGAATGCGATCTGGGGAGTGAATGTAATTGATTTAAAAAGCGGTGCCACGTTGTTTAGTAGAAATGCACAGGTGAGCATGGTGCCTGCTTCGAATACAAAACTGTACACTACTGCTGCGGGTTTAGAGCTTCTTGGCACCGATTTTCGGTATGAAACCAGAGTCTGGACCAATGGTCAAATTGAAAATGGTACGCTCAAAGGGGATGTTATTGTAGAGGGAAGTGGGGATCCGACAATAAGCGGGCGATTCACAGAAGATGATCGGACAAAAACGTTTCGGGACTGGGCTGCAGATCTCAAAGCACAGGGAATTACCAGAATTGAAGGCAACATCATCGGCGACGACACGATTTTTGACGATATTGCTCTTGGGAGTAGCTGGAGTTGGGATTATACGACTTACTGGTACGCTGCTGAAATCGGTGGGCTAAGCTTCAATGAAAATTGTTTAGACATTGAAATGATTGGTACCCGTCCGGGAGAACCAGCGATTATCAACATGTATCCAAACACGAGCTACACACAGATTGTAAATCAGACTGAGACTGTGCGCCGAGGCGAAAGAACTAACTCTGGATACAATCGTCCTTGGGGAACTAACACCATGTATGTCAGCAATCTAGTTGCTGCTGGTGATACCACAACCTATTCGCTCGCTGTTACAAATACAGCATTGTATTTTGTTCATGTAATGCGAGAAGTTTTCGAATCAGAGGGGATCGAAGTCGAAGGTGACATTTTTGATAGATCAGGACTTCCTGCAGTTGGAAAGTATAAGGAAACAGGGCGCGTGCTAACTACCTATACATCCCCGACTCTTGGTGAAATCGTATATATTTTAAATAAACGCAGCCAGAATATGTTTGCAGAGAATCTACTTAAAACTCTGGGTGTATGGTACTTATCAAAACAAGAGAACAGACCTGATGGACCCATGCTTGCTTCTGCACGTGATGGGCATCGTGCTGCCTGGTCAGTTTTTGGGGCAGCCGGGGTAGACACTACTCGCCTAAATCTGGCAGATGGATCCGGTATGTCACGAATGAATCTGGTCTCTCCCGTTATGACCACAAGCCTACTTAAATACATGTGGTTCCATCCAAATGAAGAGGTCCGCGCCGCATTCGTTGAATCACTTCCACGCGGTGGAGAAGAAATTGGCACCCTTCGTTCTATGTTCCTTCGTGGACCCGCAGCTGTATCTGTCGCAGCAAAGACGGGTACATTGGGCTATGCAAGAGCTCTGAGTGGATATGTTACAGCCAAAGATGGCACCCCATTGGCATTTTCGATCATGGTCAACCATCACACAATAGGGGGTAGTCAGGCAAATCGTGTGATTGAAGCCCTCGTTAATGAACTTGCTGAATTTTCCTACGACCAATAATCTTATGAAATCAATTCACCTCTTTTTCAAATTCTCTATTGTCACAATTGCCATGATCGGTATGATAACTTCGTGTGTTACAAATGAACAACCCTCTCTTCGGGATCAGGTCCAGGCCATTATTGATACCGTTGACGGTACAATGGCTGTGGCATACATCAATTTACAGGACTCATCAGACACACTGTTTATAAACGCAGACGAAATGTTCCATGCGGCAAGCACCATGAAAACTCCGGTGTTGATCGAAGCCTATAAGCAGGTCGAAGCTGGTGGAATGAGTATTAATGATTCAATTTTTGTCCATAACACGTTCACAAGTATCGCCGATGGCTCGGAGTTCAGTGTAGATCGGGATAGGGATAGTGGTAAAGAAATGCACGATAAAATAGGTCAGATGATGCCCATTCGTGAGATTCTCTATGATATGACCATAAACAGTGGAAACTTGTCAACCAACATCATCATAGACCGCCTGGGTGCCGATAATGTGAACCAGACCATGAGAGAACTTGGCGCAGCAAACATCGAGGTGCTTCGTGGCGTGGAGGACATGAAAGCGTTCGAAGCCGGCCTCAGTAACCGAACCTCGGCAAGGGATCTTGCTGTGATCTTTGAACACCTCGCTAAGGGAACCGCTGTTTCGGAGGAAGCAAGTAACGATATGATTGACATCCTGTTAGACCAGCGCTTTACAGAAATGATTCCGGCAAAATTACCTGAGGATGTTCGCGTTGCTCACAAAACCGGTTGGATAACTGGCGTTGTCCATGATTCCGGCATTATTTTTCTTCCAGATGGACGAAAGTATGTTCTAGTAGTCCTCAGTAAAGAGCTGTCGGTAAACGAAAAGGGCACAGAAGCAGGGGCTGAGATCTCAAAAATTATCTACGACTGGTTTATAAAGCCCTATTACTAGTATTTAAAGTATTAATATTTAATGCTTTATGGTTTACAATAAAAGAACATTATAATTGCGCGGATATTATTGCAAATACTCTGAATTTGTTGTAAATATTGAACAGCAAAGTTTAGTCAATATCATCTACTAAATTAGCTAGTCGTATAGATCGCAACCCTTTACAAAAACCAACCACTATGGTAAGAAAAACTACAATAGCTGGAATTGTTACATTTTTGATGCTGACAGTTGCCAGTATAAATTCGATAGTTGCACAAGGCACTATAACCGGAACCGTCGAAGATGCCAATACGGGTGAGAGACTCACTGGCGTCAATATGATTGTTGATGAGCTGACAATCGGCACAACCAGTGACGCTTCGGGACAGTATAGAATCGAAAACGTTCCAGCTGGATCATACACATTAGTAGCCAGATACCTGGGATATCAAACACAGCGAGTGACTATAACAGTGACCAACGATCAGGAAACAGTCGTTGACATTAGATTGCAAGAATCACTCATTGAGCTGGATCAAGTTATTGTAACCGGTGCAGGTGGTACGGTTCAACGACGAGCCATCGGGAACACAATCACTAGTGTAAAAGCATCAGACATTGTAGAATACACACCAGTTCCAACGATGCAGGCCTTGATTAATGGCCGTGCTCCAGGCGTCGTTATCATGCCCGGTACTGGAATGGTTGGAGGTGGATCCAAAATCAGAATCCGTGGATCTTCCAGTATCAACCTGAATAATGATCCAATCATTTTTGTAGACGGTATACGGGTTGATAACGCACAGGCAACTGGCCCTGCAGTTCAATCTTTCGGATCATCGGTTATAAACCGACTCAATGATTTTAATCCAGACGATATCGAGAATATTGAAATCCTGAAAGGGGCATCTGCCGCAACTTTATACGGTACAGACGCTTCCAATGGGGTTATTATCATTACCACTAAAAAAGGATCCCTTGGTCGCCCTCAGTTTTCTTTTACAAACCGATTTGGATATAACTACCTTGCGAATATTGAAGATCGAATGTATGAAAACTTCTGGCGTTTTTCCGATGGTCGGATTGAGTCCCTGAATCTAGTGACTCTTGAAAAAGAACGCGGAAGGCCAATTTTTGAACCCGGGTCACTGCAAGGATATAACTTCAACGTCTCAGGTGGTAACCAGGGAATCAGATATTATATATCTACCGATTATGACCTCGAGAATGGTGTTGAGCCTACCAACAAAATGAATCGCTTGAGCACCCGAGCTAACATCTCCATTTTCCCTGTAGAAGGTCTTGATGTAACAGCAAATGTTGGATACATCATGGGTCGAACTGACCTTGCTTGCGAAGCCGGTTGCGGTGGCGTTACCTGGGGATCGTTCTTCTCAACTCCTAACCATAATCAGCCAGGTGATATACGCCGTGGATACAGAAGTTTTGTCCAGGAATCATACTATGAGTACGAAGATTGGCAAGACCTCAAACGATTCACTTCAAGTGTACAGGCTAACTATGTACCTGTTAGCTGGTGGACCCACAGACTTACTGTTGGTCTAGATGTAGTTGCTGAAGATAACAGAAGGTTGTTGGAAAACAGTCCTGTTCTGCAACTTCAATCCCCAACTTCTTTAGGTTACCTGAGCGTTGATAGACGGGATGTAACATCGAGTACCTTCGATTACAGCGGTACACTTCAGTTCTCTCCGACTTCTGGATTAACAAGCAGAACGTCTTACGGAATGCAATATTACAACAAGAAAACGGCATTCGTTGGTGCTTATGGTAACGATTTTGCACTTCCAGGACTACGATCAATCCAGGCAGCCGCACGAACCAGTAGCTACGAAACCTACATTCAAACGGCAACTTTAGGGTTCTTTGTTGAAGAACAATTGGGCTATAACGACAGAATGTTCCTGAGTTTGGGACTCAGAGCAGATGACAACAGTGCTTTCGGGGACAACTATAACGTGGTTGTTTATCCAAAAGCATCATTCACCTGGGTCATTAGTGAAGAAGACTTTTTCAATGTTCCTTACGTGAGTTCTCTACGACTACGTTCTGCATATGGAGCAACAGGACAATCACCTGGTCCATTTGATAGCTATCAGTCCTATGTACCAGTTACAGGCGTAAACAGAACTGCGGCACTTACTCCAGGCAACCTGGGAAATCCAGATTTGGGTCCGGAAACAACTACCGAACTTGATCTCGGTTTCGAAGGCTCATTCCTAGACGAAAGACTTTCCGTTGAGTTCTCTTATTACAACTCAAAAACTACAGATGCGATTCTGTTCAGACAAGTCGCTCCATCGACAGGATTCGCGGGTGAAAGACCTGTGAATATTGCTGAAGTCAAGAATTATGGAGTTGAGATTCTGGTCAATGCGATTCCCGTTAGAAACAACACGTGGAGATGGGATATTACCACCAGTTTTGCTACCAATGAAAGTGAGTTAATGAGCATTGATGGTGATGAAGAGTCTATCACTCTGAGTAATGACTTTGGAGTGTTCCATCGTATCGGATATCCTCTTGGATCCTTTTTCCACCACAAGCTGGTTTCTGCAGAACTCGATGCCAATGGAGCAACAATTCTTTCCAGCCTGATGTGTGCAACTCCTTCGGGAGGCTCAGCACCTTGCTATAACGGAACCACCTTTGTTGGCGAACGCGTTTACATCGGTCCTAGCACACCGAAGTTCGAAGGCGCTTTCTCTACTACTGTTATGTTCAGAAACCAGATTCGTCTCGGTGCAACTATCGATTACAAATTAGGCCATTACAAGTACGACAACACCCGCCGTGTACGTGGCGCATTTAGTATCGCACGAGAACTCGCATACCCATTGGAATATGATCCAATCGACGTGGTTGGATACAGAACCAACTATCTGTTTTCGGGTAGCGGACATATCAGTGATGCTAGCTTTGCAAGACTTAGAGAAGTTTCACTGAGCTACATCTTCCCAACCAGCGTTGTGAACAGACTCGGTGTGAATGGAGCCTCATTTACCCTGGCAGGTCGTAATCTTATGACATGGACGAAGTATTCGGGACTTGATCCGGAAACCATGTTCCTTGGTGGTGCCAGAGGTGGATTTGTACAACTTGATCAAAATGCATTACCGCAGTTGACCCAAGTTGTTGGCACATTCAATATCAAGTTCTAATTACCCCCATATAAAAAGGATAAAAACATGAAATCGACTACATTTTATTCAATTACCAAAAAAATTGGGGTAGTTATCGCTTTGTTGCTGGTCATCACCTCATGTGATGATTTGCTCACTGTTGATACCCCATCTTTTGTTGCTGCTACCGACCTTGATAACCCTCAACGTGCTGGGCTTATCGTTAATGGTGCTGCTTCCGATTTTGAGTTCGCTTTCCAGGGATACGTGCTTACGGGTGCCATTTTCGGAAACGAACTAGGTGATGGAACATCAACCGCTGCTCGCTGGGAAGTTGACCAGCGTAAAGTACGGACATCATCAACACGTTATGTAAACGGTTCAGATTTTGGGATTTATACCCCACTTTCAACAGCCAGATTTACTGCTGATGATGCTCTAAGACGCCTCGAGAGTTGGACTGACGCAGAAGTAGCCAACCGAAATCAACTTATTGCTCGTGCAGCCGCTTATGCCGGATATAGTTACCTCTTGATGGGTGAAGGGTTCTGCTCCGTTGCATTCGATCTGGGACCAGAGCAAACGCGTGAAGACGCATTTAATCTGGCAGTCGAACGATTTAACAAGGCTATCCAGACTGCTTCGGGCAGTGGACCAACCGACATCTTACACATGGCAAGTATTGGATTAGGAAGGGCACTTCTAAACCTGGGTCGCAAAGCAGATGCAGCAAATGCCGTTGCTAACGTGCCAAATGGATTTGTTTTCAATGTGACTGCTTCCGATGATGGAAACCGCAGACAAAACAGAATCTTTCAGCAGTTTAACAGTAGATCCGTAACCGTAAATCCGGGGTATCGGAATCTAATGGTCGATGGTGTTGCCGATCCAAGGGTTCCGACTATCGATACGGGAGTAAACTCTGCAAACGTCCACGTGTTCACCTCACCTAAGTACTCCGGTTTTGGTTCTTCAATCCCACTTGCAAGAACCGCAGAAGCTAAACTAATCAGAGCTGAGGCTATCGGTGGACAAACTGCAGTAGGGCTCATAAATGAACTTCGGGCAGTTCACGGACTTCCTGCTTTTTCCAGCAGCAATGATCAGGAAATTCAAGCTCAGGTGGTGCAGGAGCGTTTGAGAGAGTTCTTCCTCGAATCTCATAACTTGTACGATCTGACCCGATACAATTTACCGCTTTCACCTACTCCGGGTGAACGATATCGTGATCAAAATGAGACTTATGGTGAAATGCGTTGTTTCCCTCTTCCTGATATAGAAAGAGACAATAACCCAAATATCTAACTCTCAAAATTGATACTTTATCTTGTGACAGGTCTGATGAACGGGCCTGTCACTTTTTTTTATCCCAAGTTCGAAAAAACTTTCCATGTCAAATAATACCTTACTCCAACTCATTATCGGGATACTATTACTATCCCTAACTGCCTGTCGCTCGTATGACTACGACGTGGTTATCTCAAATGGTAACGTCTATGACGGGTCGGGATCTGCAGGAGTGGTAACTTCAGTCGCTATAAAAGACGATCGCATAGTATATGTTGGGGAAATCGACCCTGAAATGACTGTCCGTGAAACCATCGACGCGACCGGAATGGCCGTCACTCCTGGATTTATTAATATGCTTAGCTGGGCTAATAACAGTTTGATTACCGATGGCCGATCCATGAGTGATATTAAACAAGGCGTAACACTTGAGATCTTTGGAGAAGGGACATCCATGGGTCCATTAAACGAAACAGACGCCGAGCAAAGACGCCAAATCAATCTGGATCGCGGTATTATTGGTACCTGGACAACACTTGGCGAGTATTTGCAGTTTTTGGAGCACAAGGGTGTCTCTACAAACGTAGCTTCATTCGTAGGAGCCGCAACGGTTCGTCGATTTGTCCTTGGGGACGACAATATTACTCCGGACTCAACGCAGCTGGAACTAATGAGAGATCTCGTTAGAGAGGCCATGCAAGAAGGAGCCATGGGACTCGGATCGTCATTGATCTATACACCAGGACTCTTTGCATCCACACAAGAACTCACCGCATTATCTGAGATAGTTGCCCAATATGATGGGATGTATATATCACATTTACGTAGTGAGGGCGGCAAGTTTGAAGAAGCAGTGGATGAACTGATCACAATAGCAAAAGATGCCGGTGTACGTTCCGAAATCCATCACCTTAAGGCGGCAGGTCAAGAAAATTGGAACAAAATAGATCGCGTCATAGCAATGATTGATTCAGCTCGTGCAGAGGGGCTCTATATTACTACCAACATGTATACCTATACTGCAGGTGCAACCGGTTTTTCTGCAATCATGCCCGCATGGGTTCAAGAAGGCGGACATGATAAATGGATCGAAAGACTAAAAGACCCTGAACTCCGAGCCCGGGTTGCCCGCGAAATCGCAACTGATAATGAGTCCTTTGAAAACTTTTTTTTAATGGCGGGTTCACCCGATAATATCATTCCGGTTGGATTCGATAACCCCGACCTACAACATTACACAGGTAAAACACTCACAGAAATAGCTGCATTAAGAGGAACAGACCCAATCCAGACTGCTATCGATCTTGTTATAGAAGACGACAGCAGAGTAGGCGTGGTTTATTTCCTAATGTCTGAGGAAAATGTTCGTAAACAGATAACGCTTCCTTACATGAGTTTCGGGTCAGATGGAGGATCTATTGCAGCAGAAGGCGAATTTCTGAATCAAAATCCACATCCACGAGCCTATGGGAATTTCGCCCGGCTACTAGGCAAATACGTCCGCGATGAGCAGTTGATTCCATTGGAAGAAGCCATCCACAAACTTACTGGTTTGCCCGCAACTAATCTTAAGCTAGTTGATCGTGGATTACTTCGTCCTGGATACTTTGCTGATATCGTAATATTTGACCCTGCTACCATACAGGACCATGCAACGTTCGAGCAACCACATCAATATGCCACAGGAGTTCAGCATGTATGGGTAAACGGTATTCAGGTTCTTCGTGATGGCGAGCACACCGGAGAAATGCCAGGTCGTTTTGTGCGTGGTCCGGGGTACTACATTACAACATCGTTACCATAGCAAAGAGCAGAGAATTTTCCCCTCTCCCTTTACCGTTAACTGTTTACCGTTTACCGTTTACAGATGGGAAAATCACCTTGGAGTCACTGACTTCCTCAAATTTCAATGAGTATAAATCTTTCCTTCGATCGCGCAACGGAGTTACTGTCCCGTAATGTCGTGCACGTCGAAGTTGTTCTAGATCAACATCCGCAATCACGACCATTTCCGCATTTTCTTCCGACATGGCCGCGACACCGTCGCGGGCAAACGGGAAGTCTGACGGTGTGAAAATAGCTGCCTGACCGTACTGGATGTCCATGTTGGGTACCTGTGGGATATTACCGGTAGTCCCGGAAATCGCTACGTAGATCTGATTCTCAATAGCACGAGCCTGAGCACATATCCTCACTCGCATATATCCGTGACGCTCGTCGGTACAGTAAGGAACAAATAAGATCTGAGCTCCCATTTCTGTCGCCTGTCTTGCGAGCTCCGGAAATTCTACATCATAGCATATGTTGATGGCAATGCGGCCACGATCAGTATCAAAAACGCGAGGCTCAGAACCTGGCTGAACACCCCACCAACGACGCTCACTTGGAGTTATGTGAATTTTATGCTGGCTTTCAATTGTACCATCCCGACGAAATAAAAACGAAACGTTATGAACTTTGTCACCCTCCATAGTAAAGTGCGATCCACCTATGATATTCACATTGTATTTGATGGCCATACTGTTAAAGAGCTCGAGATATTGATCTGTAAACGTAGTTAACTCCCTGGCCGCCAATCCAGGACGCTCTTCTTTGACAAAACTTAGCAACTGGACCGTCAACAACTCAGGTAAGAGTACAAAATCAGCTTTATAGTCTGAAGCAACATCTACAAAGTATTCTACTTGTCGTGCAAACTGTTCAAAATTCTCAACTTCACGCATCTGATACTGAACACAGCAAATACGAACTGGCTGAGATGAAATCTTACGCTTGGGAGCCTGATGACGATACTCCAGATTCACCCACTCCATCAATGTTGCATAACCAGCCGATTGCAGATCTTCTTTGATATAGTTCTTTATGATGCGCTTGATAATAAATTCATTCTTCAGTTGAAACGTCAGAACCGGATCATACACCTTCTTATCCATTACTTCTCGGACATATCTGTAAATGTCCATATCGTCTTTGTGCTTGTGATAGTTGGGTAATCTGCCCCCAATCAAAATTCTCTTGAGATTCTTGCGAATCGCCAGGTCTTTTCTGGCTTCGTATAGTCTCCGACCGATTTTCATGTCCCGAAACTCCGGATCAACCATCACTTCAATTCCATACAGCGTGTCCCCCTCAGGATCATGATTCCGGATGAATCCCTCATCTGCAATTTCATCCCATGTGTGTGTATCGGTGTACTCATCCAGATCCAGAATTAAGGCACTGCTTGAACCGACTAAGTCATCGTCAAAAAAAACACCCATTTGACCTTCTTGAAACTGATACAACTGTGACTCAAATTGCTCCTGAGTAGTGACCTCCATATTACCAAAACAACGTTTCTGTAACGCCACCAGTGCCGGAAAGTCCTCTAATGTGAGTACTCGAAGATCAATTTTGTGTCCCAAATGTTCCATAGTCGAATTTTTGATGTAGATGTCGTGTTAACCTGATAAGATACAAAACACACGTTCCAATCGCATGGTTCACCCAAAATCAGGCAGTGTTCTCCGATTCTGTGTATATTTGGTCAAATTATTTTCAACAACATAACGCTATTATTAATGACAAAACGATTTGAAGACACCAAGCCTGTCTCTACCGACGCCACTCAGAAAACGGTAAGTGCTTCACGCGTAAGAACCAATCACCTTGTTATGCCCAATGATACCAATCCTCTTGGTAATTTAATGGGAGGCAAGCTACTACACTTGATGGATGTATGCTCAGCCATATCAGCACAACGCCATTGTAACCGTAATGTGGTCACCGTGTCGGTCGACAGTGTCGAGTTCCGACAAGCAATTAAACTTGGTGAAGTTGTAGTAATCGAGGGAGAAGTAACAAGAGCATTCAATTCTTCGATGGAAGTCGCCATGAAAGTATGGGCCGAAAACCTTCGTACCGGTACCCGACGACTTTGCACAACATCATACTATACATTTGTTTCGGTTGATGCAGACGGTAATCCTGTTCCGGTTCCAGCTATCATTCCGGAATCTGATTTTGAGAAACAACGATACGAGGAAGCCGCCGAACGTCGTCGCCTCAGACTCGAGTTTTCCAAGAATCAAGGATACGTGTGATCAATGTGGGAATTACCCACTTCCTACCCGAATTGTAACTCTCCGCTCACTACTTGAGTAGTGTAATCTTCCGGGTTTTAACACCCTGGTCGGTTCTGAGTACAGCTATGTATACACCACTGGCAAGTCCGGTTCCATCAAAGGTTACCTCATAACGTCTATTGTTTAGGTTTTCATCAAAGATAGTGCCTAATTTTCGACCCATTAAGTCATAAATCTCAACTATCGCTCGACCCGGCCGTTCCATGTCGATAAGCAAATTGGTAGTTGGATTAAATGGATTCGGATAATTACCCGCAATGGCTACTTCTGTAGGTATAAATACCGGAACTCGTGGTGAATTAAAATTTGGAGTCGTTGTATAAACTCTCCGTTCTCGGGCAGCCCGAACCTGATCAATCAATTCGGATTCGGTATTACCAAATGAAAATACAAATCCAACGGTAATCTCTTGATTATACCGTATCGTAAACGGACCACTACCATTTACAAGTGAAACATCGGACGGATCTTGATCGGTGCTACCCAATCCAGCTTTAAGTGACCAGGACTTTTCTTGTTCAGTAAAACCGTCAAAGGAAGGATTGGTGGCGGAGTAATAGATTCCGAAATTTAAACTGTCTACCTCCCCTTCATACGCATTATCAATGGCCATTGCACTCGAAATTCCACCCAGATGAGCAACCGTCAAAAAAGGAAGTGATGGTGATGTTGGATCCTCCAATACCATAACACTATCTTGAGCATTATATCTGATTCTATTATTCGAATAGTTTCCAGCATCCCAGTCCGAGAACATTCCAACATAAGTGTCATTCATTGCCAGACGCGACGGATCAACATTCTTTATATGATAAAAAACCAATAAAGACTGATTCAACTGCTCATCATCGAAAGCATAGGTTTCCATCCTGATTTCTGCTCGTGGTAACCCCATCTGATTCTCAGAGTCGAATAACGCAAATCCCGATTGCCCCCCAGAGAATCCACTAATTTCAAATAATTCTATGGGATTGAACATCGATGGTGGAAAATTCGTCTCTCGTACATTCGTAAGCATATGAACATTCTCGTCCAGATTTGTTTCTATCATGATTCCCGACTCATATAGCATGTTTCCAAGTTCCTGACGAGTGCCATTGATTTCACGAAGTGGTATAAATCCAACTCCTGTATCACCTAAAATCGTTCTGTTAAACCCTATTGCTCCGGTACTTGTGACACTCACCCGAACCAGGTTCGCATCATGGGTATCAACAAAAAGATTTTCGTATCGGATGTATCTGAAGTCGTTGTAGGCATTTTCATCGTCACCAAACTCTATCTTAAACAATGGAAGTCCACCCTGTAGAGCATTGTCAGTAATCATGACTGGAATTCGTATTGTAGTCTCAGTCCCTACATCAAATAATTGATTGGTTGTTCCAACCCCATTCAGTAACGTAGCTGTCTGATTCACATTTGATATGGAATAACGCAAACTCCTGGATCCTTGTCCGTAATTGATTAGATCCAATTCAATAAACCCGTCTTCGTTCAAACCAAGTTTAAGACCATTTTCATTTACGAAACGAACCTCTTTAACTCGAATGAAAGGCACTAAACCGGCTATTGCCGTTTCAGCATTTATCAATCCACCACCCAGTTTGTCAGTAAGTGTCGGATTGAAAACATAAACCGAATTATCTGCAGTTCCACGAATCTGTCCTATAACTCTTTCCGCACTCCAGCTTGGATGCTCATTCACGACCAGTGCAGCCAATCCGGACACTACTGGAGCAGACATTGAGGTTCCTGAATTCAGGGCATAATTATTGTTAAATACGGTACTGAGTATCCCTGATCCGGTTGCTGCTACATCAACAGAGTATCCAAAGGTAGAAAAACTTGATTTGACCTTGCTGGATGTCACCACAGACGCAACTGAAAGAACGTTTTCATAGGCAGCGGGATAATTAGGAACCTCGTTATTGTTGTTTCCCGCCGAACCAACGATTACAGAGCCCAACTCCGTTGCTAAATTTACTACGTCCTCACCAAATTGCGAGTTGAAATCAGATCCAAAACTACAGTTGATCACATGAGCTCCGTTCACAGCAGCATATAATATGCCCTGATACCCGAATCCAATAGACCGTGGTGCTTCTTCTGTTCCTCCAGCTCGAACCGGCATATACGTACTATTGAATCCCGCACTTGCAAGGCCAATTCCATTATCTGAAACTGCCGCAGCTATCCCAGCAACATGAGTACCATGAGACTGAGCTGTTCCAATAGGATTCGCATTTTGGGTTGGATTACTAATTGGTCCACTAGCCCAGAAGTTCCATCCGATCGTGTCGTTCTCAACTGCGTTAAAGACACCCGGTATCAATCTTTTTGCCCTTCCAGGATCAGGGTTACGCCATAGATTGCCTCGTAAGTCAGGATGGTTGTAATCAACTCCACTATCAACTATTGCAATAATGATATCTCTCGAAGACTTGTTAAGCTCCCAAGCACGATCAAAGCGTTGTAATTCGAAATAATTTTGTCCGTTTGTTCCATAAAGTGGATCGTTGGGCTCATAATGGAGCTCCATGACCACTTGAGGTTCAGCATATTCAACTCCCGGTATAGATTGCAACTTGCTGGCAAGAAAAAAGGGATCAACATCAGAATTAAACTTCAAAAAGTACGTCCGAACCAAATCATCCGAAAGACTAGTTGGTTGTTGACCAGGAAGAATTCGTTCTAATTGGCCTACTCTGAGTTCTTCGAACGTTCCAGGACTCATAGCCTGGCTGATTTCATTCAAATCGTACGCAGCCATTACAGACTGAACCGCTTCAAGTGTTTGTGATGAGGAGAATATTGCTGGGAGCCCTGGAGTCCTGGACTTGTTAAGAAATTCATACCCTTCTAGTGAAGCAATTTTTATGATCATTTGCCCTGGTACGGTTTCTCTTTCAGACGAAACACCAGACTGCGCAAATAGACTTCCAAAGGCTAATAAAAACGTTAAAAACATTGAAAAACCAGAAATCACAAATTTATTCCGATTTTTAGTAGATATAGACATGGATTCACGTGTAAATTTGTAGGGAGTTTTTCCGAACTATGTTGACCTTTGGCAGGACACTTGAGATTGGAAGCTATAAAATCGTCAAAATGATTTAAATTAACACTACTTTGTTAAACGAAGTTTCGTCACGAATAATATCCGAAGATCGATCTTATGCCATTTATTCCCGACTCGGGTAAACATAAAAAAAGAATTACAGCCATAGATTTAGGCACTAATTCATTTCATGCTGTAATCGTTGAAATTTTTGCAGACGGTACCTTTAAAACAATCGACGCACTCAAAGAAATGGTCACTTTGGGTAGAAACGGTGTTGGGCGAGACCTTTCACTAGAGTCCATGAACCTGGGTATCGATGCCCTTAAGAAATTCAAGGTCCTTTCTGACTCATATCAGGTCGATCAGATTCTGGCATATGCAACATCAGCCATTCGGGAGGCTCCAAACGGCGGAGAATTTATTCAACGTGCCATTGATGAAGTAGACATCAAGATCATGGCCATACCTGGTAAAATGGAAGCTGAACTCATTGGACATGCAGTTCAGCATGCATTGAATCTGGGGCAACAAAAAGCGCTGATAATGGATATTGGTGGAGGAAGCACTGAGTTCATTATTGCCGACCAAACTAACTTTTTCCACTTAGACAGCCAAAAAATCGGTGTTTCAAGAATGACCTCCGATTATGTTAAGTCCGATCCAGCTTCGAAAAAAGACTTGCGAAGTCTCGAGGACGCCTATGAATTGCGACTTCAGGGACTCAAAGAGCAGCTGGGGCAGCATACCCTATCTATGATGGTTGGTACTTCTGGAACCATGCAGAACATAGCTGCCATGATTGCAGCATCGAAGAAATTGAATATGTCCCTCACACTGAATGAGTTTGAGTACACATCTACAGATTTTTTTACTTTTTATGAGCATTTCATAAAACTCGACAGAAAAAAACGTCTTGAAGTACCAGGACTTGATCCTAAGCGGGTTGATTTCATAGTTGCTGGAGTTGTTTTAGTCAATTATATGCTCCGAATATCAGGTATAGAGCGTATTAAAACATCTACCCAAGCAATGCGTGAGGGCATCATTCTGCGCTACATAAAAAGAGAGCAAACCGAACTCACCTTGCTTGAAAAGTATCCAGATACACGCAAAAGAAGCATCTTTGAACTATTGATCAAATGTAACTGGCACGAAGAGCATTCAACACAAGTCTCCCGTCTGGCACTTAAACTTTTTGATGATTTGCGTCCCTGGCATGATCTCACCGATGAAGATCGGGAATTACTCGACTTTTCTGCCCTTACACACGATATTGGATATCATATTTCACACAAGAAGCATCACAAACATGCTTTATACCTGATAATGAACGCCGATTTGAAAGGATTTCAACAAGAAGAGATCGAAATCATTGCAAATGTGTCAAGATACCACCGCCGTTCTACACCAAAAGCTCGTCACAGTCACTTCGATATACTTACTCCTTCACAGAAACAACGAATCCGATCTTTATCTGGACTACTCAGGGTCGCTGACGGGTTAGACCGAAGTCACTTCCAAAACGTGCGCGACTTTAAAGTAGAAGTAACAGACCAAAATATAACTATACATATCGACACCATTGGTGACCCGCAGCTAGAAATCTGGGGAGCCATGCGAAAACGTGAACTTTTTGAGAAACTCTTCAACAGGACTCTTGTCATATTGGGAAAAAGGGAATAGGTAGTGGATCGTAGCTAACAGAATGGCTTGACTACTTACGATTGCTATCAACCTTCCAGGCCCTACACCCTGAACCCTGCTCCATCGTTTTCCTGCTTGCCATTTTTTTATATATTGACCTACAATGAATTATACCTCAGGGTCAAGTATTAATTAACCTGGTCATTTCTATGAAAAGACAACTATTTACGGCCATTTTCCTACTGCTTTTTGCTATGGTTCCTGCACAGGCCCAGGAAGCTATCAAATCACCAGCCGAGTACCTTGGCTATGAACTCGGTGAACATTTTACATATCATCATCAGGTGGTCTCGTACTTCGAGTACGTAGCTACAACCAGCTCAATGGTTGAACTTGAGTATTACGGCAAAACCAATGAACGGCGCCCACTTCTGGTTGTTTATGTCTCTGCTCCCAACAATATCGCACGTCGTGATGAAATCCGTTTAAACAACTTACGGCGAACCGGTACCGCAGAAGGTACCCCAACCGATGATAATACAGCCATTATCTGGTTGTCATATAATATCCATGGTAATGAGTCGGTGAGTATGGAAGCCTCGATGCAAACACTTTACGAACTGGTATCACCGAATCACCCGGAAACTAAACCATGGCTTGAAAATGCATTGGTTATTATGGATCCAACGATCAATCCAGACGGTCGTGACCGTTACGCCGGATGGTTTAACCAAATGGTTGGTGCTCAGTTCAATCCGGATCCACAGGCACGTGAGCACCAGGAACCCTGGCCAGGTGGACGTGCTAACCATTATTTGTTCGACTTGAACCGCGACTGGGCTTGGCAAACACAGGTTGAAAGCCAGCAACGCGGGGTGCTTTATCAAAAATGGCTCCCACATGTTCATGGCGACTTCCATGAAATGGGTGGATATCGTTACTACTTCCTGCCTGCTGCTGCCCCCTATCACGAGAGAATCACCCAATGGCAACGTGACTTCCAGTATACAATCGGAAATAACATCGCACGTCATTTCGATAAAGACCATCGACTGTATTTCACCCGCGAAACATTTGACTTGTTCTATCCTAGTTATGGCGATACGTGGCCAACATATCAAGGTGCTATCGGAATGACCTACGAACAAGGGGGAGGTGGTCGTGCCGGACTCGGTATTCTGACCGAACGAGGTGACACCCTAACGCTTAAAAATAGAATTTCTAACCAACATTTGGCCGGAAAAGCTACGGTAGAAGCTGTTGCATTGAATCACGCTCAGGTCGTTTCAGAGTTTAAAAAATTCTATGATGACGCACGTAATAATCCAAATACTACCTATAAATCTTACATCCTCAAAGTAGGTAACAATCACGATAACGTGGCTGCGATGTTAGACCTGCTTGATAAACAAGGTATCACTTACGGAAAAGCAACCGACCGTCGAGTAAACGCCTTTGATTACGCTACCGGAACCACCCGATCTGTTTCTGTAAGCTCAAATGACATCGTTATAAGTATGTTCCAGCCAAAATCAACACTGGCCAATATCCTGCTCGAACCACGCACAACAATAGTAGATTCATTAACCTACGATCTCACCGCATGGTCCGTCCCTTATTTCTATGGTGTGGAAGCATATGCCACAACTGAGCGAATTAATCCCAGTGGAAATGCTCGTGAACTATTGGAAATGGCGACTGTACAAGGATTTACCGAGCCCGTAGTTGCTTACTTGTTCAAGTACAATAGCTTCAAAGATGCTCAATTTCTTGCTGCTCTTCACAAAGGTGGTTACTCTTTCCGCGTTGCAGGTCAACCGTTCAAAATGAACGAACAAGAATTCGAGCCTGGTACAATTGTGGTTACGCAGAACGGGAACGGACACATGGGTGATCGGTTAGATGGAAATCTTCGTGCGCTGGCTTCAGAGTATCATCGCATTCCTGTTACGGTATCGTCAGCCAGAGCAACTTCTGGTGTTGATTTAGGTTCACATAGCGTACAGCATGCATACCGACCAAATGTAATGATCGTTTCCGGATCTACTGTATCATCACTGGCCTTTGGCGAAGTTTGGCACTTCTTCGACCAACAACTCAGATACCCCGCAACCGTAGTCGATATTAACACTGCATCACGAGCTGACCTGAAAAAATACCACGTGATTATCCTCCCTGACGGGCGATACAATAATTTCATCAATTCCGACAAACTGGCAGAATGGGTAGCTGGCGGCGGTAGACTTATAGCTATGGAAGGCGCCGTTTCTCAGCTTAAAGACCTTAAAGGATTTAGCGGTCTGACCGAGAAGTCAGGACCTGAACGGGATGACAGTGTGGATGCACGATTGCGTGTTTATGCCGATCAGGAACGTGAGTCTATGATGTACTCACTTGCTGGTGGAATCTTCAAGGTGAATGTCGATAATACACACCCGCTTGGGTTTGGGTATCCCGACACGTACTACACCTTGAAACGTAGCACCGATGCATACGAATATTTGTCACGAGGCTGGAATGTCGGGCATGTTCCCGCAGATGGACTCGTTGGTGGTTTCGTGGGTTCAAAGGTTATTGATACCCTTGAAGAATCCTTGAACTTTGGAGTAGTCAATGTTGGAAGTGGAAAAGTAGTGATCATGGTAGACAATCCACTCTTCCGTGGATTCTGGTATGGTGGACGACTGATGTTCAGCAACGCTGTATTCCAACCAATGTAATATCATCCTATGAACCTTATTCAAAAGGTTCCACGCATCGTACTTGCCGGACCCACAGGCATCGGAAAAACCTCCGCTTCGCTTGAGTTGGTCCGGCAGTTACGTGCTACCGACCGTAATGCATCCATCATTAGTGCCGATTCGCGGCAATGCTATTCATACCTCGACATCGGGACTGGTAAAGTTACTACTTCAGAGGCCAGAGATATTCGACATTATAATATCTCAATTCTAAAGCCGGATGAACCCGATACGGCTGCAAACTTCGTTAAAAGATCTGCCGAATGGGAGCAAGAGATCCGGTCACGTGGAGAAATTCCTATTTATGTCGGTGGAAGTACACTTCACCTTCAAAGCCTGATTTGGCCTCTTGATGATATTCCCGGTGCTTGCGTACATAACCAAGTCAAGCTTGGTGCACTCGAAAATCAATTTGGACAATCACACATTCTAACTATGCTCGAAAATGCTGATCCGGACTATTCGAACCGTGTTGAGGGATATAATCGTACACGGATTTTTCGTGCATTAGATGTGTATATGCAAACTGGTAAACCGTTCAGTAGCTTTCACTCCAACCAGGACCTTAACGTTGTCCCTGCTGATACTCTACTAATTGTTCTCGTAGCAGACAGAATGTGGCATACTACTCAAATCAATAAAAGAGTAGATAACATGTTGGCAGCCGGATTGGTCGAGGAAACAAAACAAATTCTAAATCTGGGGTTTGACCCTAGTATTCAGGCACTTCAAACCGTTGGATATAAAGAAGTAATTGACTATCTGAATAGTATCACTACTCTTGACAAAATGACTGATCTCATCAAAATCAGTACCAGACAATATGCAAAACGTCAGGCAACTTGGTTTAGAAGATGGAAGTCAGCAATACAAATTGATGTAACAAACCTTAGTTCATCTAAAATCGCCTCCGAAATAATCGCACGATTTGACTCTTTTTGATGGATGCGAATCTAAAATAAGGTTAACTTTAGGTTTACACTTTTCACGGTCAACCTTATTGTCATGTACAAAGCACTTGTAAACGTTACCCTCCGTAAATCAATCCTCGATCCAAAAGGGAAAGCAGCTCGTGAAGCTCTTCACAGTTTGGGATATCAATCCGTTGCTGATGTTAGAATTGGCAAGTTTATTGAGATTAACATTAATGCGTCTTCTGAAGAAGATGCAGAGTTAGTTGCTAAAGAAGCCTGCAGCAAACTACTTGCAAACGAAGTAATGGAAGATTTTACGATTGAAATTAAAAAAGTAGGGTAATCATGACTATTGGTGTTCTCGTTTTCCCCGGTTCCAACTGCGATCACGATGCATATCATGCCCTTAAGCATGTTCTAGGAGTCGAAACACGGTTTATTTTCCACAAAGAAACTGATCTATCCGGTATCGATGCGGTGATTATTCCAGGTGGATTTTCATACGGTGATTATCTGCGTTCAGGTGCAATAGCACGTTTCTCTCCTGTTATGCAATCCGTCTCAGATTTCGCTTCAAAAGGTGGGTTGGTTATCGGAATTTGTAACGGATTCCAAATACTCCTTGAATCGGGATTACTTCCGGGTGCCATGCTGCATAATGAGCAACTTCGATTTACATGCAAACAAGTTTACCTGCGAACGGAGTCTAGAAATACACCATTTACTTCCGAGATTCCTGACGGCAAAATACTTCAGATTCCTATAGCTCATGGTGAAGGAAATTATTATGCTGACGAAAGAACCCTTCAGCAACTAATCGATAACGATCAAATCGTATTTCGTTATACCGATCCACAAGGCAGTGAAAATCCAGATTATAATCCTAATGGAGCTCTACAGAATATTGCAGGTATTTGCAATAAAGAACGAAATGTCTTAGGAATGATGCCACACCCGGAACGTGCTATGGAATCTTTACTTGGCTCTACTGACGGTAAATTCATATTCGAATCTATGCTGAAGCATTTGGTTTCGGCATGACAACTTTTTGCCCATGAAACTCCATTGCGACCAACTTACTAAACGTTACAAAAAACGTACGGTCGTCAATGATGTGAGCATTCATGTTCAACGAGGTGAAATTGTGGGTCTTCTGGGGCCAAATGGCGCTGGAAAAACGACTTCATTCTATATGTTTGTGGGGATAATCCGACCTAATGGTGGATCCATATTTCTGGATGAAACCAATATTACACGAAAACCGATGTACGAGCGAGCCCGAATGGGTGTCGGATATTTATCTCAGGAAGCTAGTGTCTTTAGAAACCTCACTGTACGTGAAAATCTAGAATCGGTCTTACAGTTTTTTAAGATTCCAAAGCAGGAAATACGAGAAAGAGCAGACACCCTTATCGAAGAGTTCCGTTTGACAAAGGTTGTAAATAACGCAGGATACAGTTTATCGGGTGGTGAACGAAGACGTACAGAAATAGCCAGAGCAATGATTACCCGACCCTCTTTTATTTTACTTGATGAACCCTTTGCGGGAGTTGACCCGATAGCCGTAGAAGATATTCAACAGATTGTGCGTTTGTTAAAAAATAAGAACATTGGTATCCTTATAACTGATCACAACGTTCATGAGACCCTTGCAATAACAGACAGGGCTTACCTCATGTTTGAAGGAAAAATCCTAAAAGAAGGTACTGCCGAACACCTGGCTGATGACGAAGAAGCTAAAAGATTATATCTTGGTAAACAGTTTAAGTTAGATCGATATTAATAATACACAACCAAACATTAACGACAATGCAGGTAAACGAAATCAATGTAAATGACTTGAATGAGCGGATCCAAAAAGGCGATAAAATCAATCTGTTGGATGTCAGAGAACAGTTTGAATACAATATGGTGAACCTCGATGGTAAATTGATTCCTCTCGGTGAACTGGAGTCCAGGATTGGAGAAATTGAAGAATGGAAAGACCAGGAAATCATTATTCACTGTCGTTCAGGTGCGCGAAGTGCGGAAGCTTGTCGTATTTTGATGCGACACGGATTCAAGAACCCCATAAATCTTCAGGGTGGAATCAATCGTTGGGCTATGTTGATTGACCCATCCCTTCCTATGTATTAATTCAGTAATATTCTCACATAAAAGGCGGCTCACTCATCGTGAAACGCCTTTTTTGTTTATATCGATTTAACTACCCCAATGCAGCGATCTGATTCAATAATTCGTCATTACTTTTTGTTCTACGAAGTACCTGTAGCAGACTGACCATAGACTCACGCGGAGATTTTTTAAGTAAATATCTACGAACCATATTTCTCTCTTCCATTGAGTCTTTGATAAATTTGACTTCATTTCTTGTTCCGGAAGCTGCTATGTTTATAGCCGGGAAAATTCGATCGTTTGCAATTTCACGATCTAGTACCAGTTCCATATTTCCGGTTCCTTTGAATTCTTCAAAAATGAGATCATCCATTCTAGAGTTGGTTTCAACAAGAGCTGTTGCGATAATTGTTAATGATCCTCCATTTTCTATTTTCCGCGCTGACCCAAATATTTTCTTAGGTATCTCAAGAGCACGTATATCAAGTCCACCTGACATCGTTCTACCTGATCCGGTCTGTGCAGCGTTGTAGGCTCGACCCATGCGTGTCAGAGAGTCTATCAGCAGTACAGCGTCTTCTCCCATCTCTGCAAGTCTTTTAACGTAACCAAGGGCCATTTCAGAGATTCTTACATGTGACAAGGTCGGTTTATCGTTAGATGATGCAAAAACCTTACCCTTGGTAGTACGCATAAAGTCTGTGACTTCTTCTGGTCGTTCATCAACCAACAGCACGGCCAAATGGATACCAGGATAGTGTTCATCAATGGCGTGAGCGATTTTCTTTAGCAATACGGTTTTTCCCGTTCGTGGTGGTGCTACAATCAAAGCTCGTTGTCCCCTGCCAACCGGGGCGATCAGATCAATAACCCTAAGTTCAACGTCATCAGGACTGAATCCCAATTTCAAATGCTCTATTGGCATGATCGGGGTTTGCAATTCAAATCGATTCGCTTTAGTCCACTTTTCTAACGGTGCATCCATAAGTCCATCTATCGTTGCAACATGCAGATTCCCCTTTTGGTCGCGCTCAAGTGTCCCACGGAGAGTTAAACCTGTTTTAAGGTTGTTATAACGTACTTCTTCGGGATATAAAAACGGATCTCGTTGATTTTTTGAAAACTCATAGTCGAGCTTTCGAATAAAACCATATCCTTTTTCATTGATTTCAACAACCCCAGAGTATTCTCCACCAAAAGTGACATTCTGATTATTGATAAACTCGGGTACCTGTCCACCAACATGTTGCTGATGTGGCTTTTGGTTGTTGTTACCGCGTTTTTTGTTGCGGTTCTTCTTGTTGTTATTTCGCTTACGACGATTGTTGTCGCGAGACTGATTCATACAAATAAAATAAGTGGTTAATCGCGGCTTTTAATGCCGTTAAATGAGATCTGATTGACTGTTGCGCGGATGAGTTAGTGGTTTAGCTTAGTTGACTAAAACCGTGCGCTGGAAAGGAAGAGGGTCCTAAGCAAATACTTAGGACCCAATAATCACAATATACAGAAAAGTATGAAAAGTTGTTTATCGAATCGTAGTAGACTCGTTAATCCATGCGTAGCAGTCTCTTAATGAGCCATCAACCTGGATTTTGTCGCCAGCTTCCCAACCCTGATAAAATTTCTCTTCAACAGAAGGAGCAACATTCTGATATGTTGGATATTGACGGCTTACAAACTGACGTGCAGACTCATCGTTGTTACGTGCTCTATCCAGATAATCCAGAACGAGATAGTAAACTACTTTATCCTGACGTGTCATTGTTCCTCCAGCACAATTGGAAACAGCCTGACCATAGATTTCGGCAATCTTTAAATATGGTTGGCCCCATGATGGGTCTTGTTGTGAGGAACGACGTGCAAATTCACGCGCTCTTTGAAGATTACCCAAATTCAGGTAGTTATTGGACATTTCGTAGTAAACATTACGAAGCTCCATTTTGTCAGTAGTTTTTCCAGAAGCTTCTTCAAGATATGTTAATGCCTCACGGTAATTAACGTTATTTGCGCTCATATTGGCCATTCGCATAACATTGGTGAAACTTGGGTCACGCTGATATAATGTTTCGGTCATTTCGCGGACTTTTTCACGGTTGTCTACTCGAGTGTAAAGATCAAATAGCTCTGTCAAAACTTCCATACTATCCCCTCTCGTTAGAAGGAAGTCGATTCGCTCTTGCGGATTACTGAACAGTCTGTCACGAACCGAGTTATAGTATTCTTTGGTACCAGGGGATGCATATTGCTCGGAATTATCCATGAAAGCAATGACCTCATCACGCTGACCATTCGCAACCATCATACTGGAAATAAACTGCGCATAGTAACCATCTGCAGCCTGTATGAATTGCTGTGGATCCATTTCATACAACTTCATATACTGAGCGGCTGCTTTGTTGTTGTTGTCTTCGATTTCACTATGAGTTTGTAGGAAACGACCATAGTTGAAGGTCCAACGGTACACGTCTATTTCTTCTGGGGTAAAAATTGCAAGCACAGTTGAATAAAGTGTATTGGCTGAATCAATGTATGCCGCCTTCACAGTTGGGTCATTGTCAGCACTAGCAAGCTCCTCATAAACCGTAATCATTCTGTCAAATGTGCGGTCTCCACGGTACTTGGCATTGTTAGGTAACTCAATATCTTTTGGATAATAAGTAACCAAATAGCGACCAAAATTGGCGGCTGTTACATAGTCTTTGTTATTATAGAAGCTGGTAAAAACGGAAAAAGTCTCTAATGGAGACAATCCCATTGGTGCTTCAGGTATGTCGCCACTTTGAGCTTGAGCAAAGCCTGTAGAGGCTGTAGCCAGCATAAGTGTAATAAGCAACTTTTTCATGACCTTATCTGTTTAGTGATTGTGATTGTTACTGCAGTCTTCTCTGCAAGAACATCAGTTCTGACATGTTAAACGTGACCCTAACTGCGAATATTCTTTCTCTAACCAATTCATGCGATGTGGTGCCCCGTATACCGACATCGAAATTTATGTCGACCGATGATCCCACAACGGGAGAGGGAATCCCCAGTCCGGCTGTAAATAAAATGGTCTCGATGGATTTGTCGTTTAATTCCAGATGACCGGAATCGTATGAAACACCCGCGCGATAAATAAACCGAGTGAACGCATTGTTTTCTTGTCTTCTTATCGCAGCATATTCAAAACCGAGGCCTAATTTAAAGCGGTCTTTGAGAAAATCCTCGTTAAAACCCGCAAAATTTTCGTACTTAGACCACTGCTGGTATTGAGCTTCAGTTGTAATCATGCTCAATTGGTTTGGATAATAACTAAGTCCCAATGTGTACTCGATTGGTAGCAAGCGTTCTCCCTTTTGATCGTCTTGCAATTTTACATCCGTATTCCCAAACTCGCCAGTCAATTTTCTTGTTTCGTCGAGGGTTACCGGAAGTGAAACTGATGCGCCAAAAGATAAATAGTCCTTATTTGTAAATGGTCTCGGAGTGTCGGCATATAATCCAAAACGATTTCCCATTCCATAAGATGAGACACTTTCACGCTCAGCGGTAAAAGCATAACCTAAGTCATCAAAGGAGTTCTCACGATAGTCTGATCGATTCCCGAAAACTATAGATGCAGCGTAGCCAACGGAAATCCTTTCATGCAGTTGGTAGCCAAAACCAAGTTCAAGACGGTTTAATCCCCCTTCACCTCTGGTGAATACTGAGTAATTAATGGTATCTGGTTGAGCAATTGCATTACCGGGACGAATGTAGGTACTTGTACTGCTTACAGAATATTTGCCTTCGGTAACTGGTGTTAGTGATAATGATACTCCTAAGCGCTCACGAATAATCGGTAGCTGAACCTGAAAAGTATTCATTTTGAAATTCGAGTACTCTGCACTTGAATTCTGCTCTGTAGCCTGTACATACTCCGAACTAAACCCACCGTTCATTTTAGTAAGACGTGTGGTTGCCCACAAAGCCGGATTAGATACGTTTCCGTGAATCTGACTACGTATTGAAACTCCCGTTAAGCCCATACCCAAAGCTTGGGAAGAGCCATTTGACAGAGGCATTCCCGCGGCTAAAAATGAATAAATCGAGGCATCATTATACTGACTTTGCGCATGTACGAATTGCGAACCCAGGAAGAGGAATACCGTAAAGAGTACTGTTAATAGTTTTTTCATTGATTTGCCTCCACACGAGTCACGATAATCCGGGGCGCCTTTAGCCCGGCACCGGAACTTAAAATTACATTTGGCCGAATTATACCATTATCAGTATCCATTACCATATAGTAGGTGAACTCACGCCCACCATCTGCAATCGATCCATTCACAAGATTGGTTACATTAAATCGATAACTACCATCCGTGGAATCTAATACTGCAGATGTAACTGGATTCTTGGTTACATAAAATTCTTTCTCGCCTTCTTCGAGGTCAAATACTCTTATGATTCCATCAGAATATCTTGTATGTCCAAATGGCAGTGTTTCATTCAGTAATTGAGTGTCTTCATAGAATACAAGTTCTGCACGGGATACGATTTTCGCACCAACAACATCCTCGTCAATGTAAAAACTAAACCGACCCGCCTGTGTGAAATCATTATTAATTATAACTCCGTTGTCAAGATTCCGACTTGGTTCAACCAATCGGTAATTGCTTGCCCTCTGACGGATTGTCGTTGAGACATTATTTGTATCTGGTCGTTCAGCGATAAACGCGTTTTCTATTGAGCTTAAATAACTGATCTTGTTCCCGGAAACTGGTACAAAAGCCAACCCAAATTCACCAGCAACATAAGCACTGTCACGAATCCCGGAGTCAATAGCATAATAGGATAAATAGCGGTCTACCCAATCTTGTGGCATCTCAACAAACAAAGAATCGGTATTCCCGATTTCAAAACGGGTGATTGGTTGAGCTCCCAATACCGGTTGATCATCCATCCTCCACTCTTGAGCTCTCCATCGCTGTTGTATTTCATAAACATCAAAGACCGTTGTACTCATACTGTCGCCATACGTTGCTACTGGGCGTAGTACAAATCCATATCGATAGTCAGGGAGTAGTGTGTCAGGTGAGCTCAACAAGCTTGGTGTCATCATCGCGACCGCTTCATAGGTCCCAAACAATGCGTCTTCATATCTCCCAAGTGCTACAACACCTTTATTTCCAGCATAAGACACTAGTGGTTCAGTTTCCAGATCTAAGGTCGAGACAGTATCTACTGTTAAAGCTGGATTCGATGGTAAAAAAGTGGATCCTACGATGCCGTTGTCTTCACAGCCGGCAATCAAAGATAACGTTATAACCAATGCTCCAAAAAGTGGAGTTAGGTTTCGGAATGATCGTTTCAAAAGATAAACTTAGATATAGGTGGTTAGTCGTTACTCAAGTTGTTATAGTAGTCTGCAAACTTGGCGGAAACATCAGATGGCGAGCCCTGAATCTTGACATACTCAATGTTCAAATCACCATATTGAGACTCGATCTCGTTTCGCATGTCGTTTCCAGTTACCACAAAGTCTGCATATTTCAAGCCAGCACGGATTGGATCAACCTTTCCATCGGTTTTTACCGAATCACGGTCAAAGTCATCCCCCATTTTAAGGTATGTAAAGATATCATCATCAAACATACCATGATTTTCTGGCGTGTGAAGGTTATAAACGACTTTCGTCCCCTCAAAATTGCTCTCGTCTTTGTAAAGAGTCTTTACCAGCATCGGAACCAGACCCGAAGCCCAGTCATGACAATGGATAATGTCTGGTTTCCAACCCAAGCGCTTCACGGTTTCCAACACCCCTTTGTTATAAAACGCGAGTCTTTCTGCGTTATCCTCAAATGGCTCGTTGTTTTTTTGATCATGAAACAACCCTTTTCTTTTGAAATAGGTCTCATTATCAAGGAAGTACACCTGCAACTTAGCATTAGGGATACTGGCAACCTTGATTTTCATCGATTCTACTTTGTCGGCGATTTCTACCTCAATGCCCGCCAGACGGATAACCTCATGCAACCGGTTTCTACGATCATTGATGGTTCCATATTTTGGGAGCAGAATTCTGATTTCAAACCCTTTATCCTGTAACGATGCGGGTAAAAAACGCATTAAATCTGCTGTGCTTGTGATTTTAGCAAATGGTGAAATCTCTGCCGATACGTAAAGTATTTTCATGATATCTGTTTATAAGTTGTGCGGAAGCCCCCACCCTTCTCAAATCAACACGCCTTGATCAAAGTCTCTAACAAAGTCACGTTGAACAGCAAACACGATAAGCGCTTGAAAGAAGTGGTAACTGCCACCTTGCACGCCCGCCCGTAAAAAAGAACGTTTTTGACGTAATCCTAAAAATAACAACTTTTACGGACGTATTAAACAATCAATTTGGGTCTTCTGCATCTAATTCAACTATATTGGTGTCTTCCTGACGAACCCGAGTGTTTCTGTTCGCCATATTGACCAAATGTCGAAGATAATCTTTCTGAACTTTTTGTAGCATTTCTGGGGTATATCGCCAAATCCAGTTGTTTTCAGTAGTCCCTGGCAGGTTCATACGGTGCTGTGTTCCAAGTCCCATGAAGTCTTGAAGTGGAAAAATGGCCAGATCTGCAGTCGACATTATTCCAAGGCGTACCAATTCCCAATGAATCTCTCTGCCGTCAGATCGGGTATACTCACGAGCCCAATGTTTTTCAACTTCTGGTGCAGAAGCGTACCAACCTTGGGTTGTGTCATTATCGTGAGTTCCAGTATAAACAACACAATTGCTGGTGCTGTAGTTGTGGGGTAAAAAGCTGTTTGATGCATCACCAGATAGGGAAAACTGCAAAATCTTCATTCCCGGAAATCCAAAAGTGTCCCTCAATTCAACAACGCCTGGAGTTATTACACCCAAATCCTCAGCAATAATTGGTACATCACCAAACTTCTCAACTATGGTCTGAAATAATTTCTTGCCCGGACCCTTTACCCAGCGACCATGCTCAGCGGTTTTTGCCTCTGCTTTGACTTCCCAATAGGCATCAAACCCACGAAAGTGGTCTACACGGATTGCATCGTACATGGTAAACATCTGCTCAAATCTCTGCAACCACCACGAAAAACCATCTTTTTCCAAAACATTCCATTTATATAGCGGATTCCCCCAAAGCTGACCCGTTTTACTGAAGTAATCGGGTGGAACTCCAGCTACCAACACTCGATTCCCATTTTTATCAACTTCAAAATATTTCGAGTTCGACCACACATCAGAACTGTTGTGGTCCACAAAAATGGGGATATCTCCAACTACCTGAACGCCGTGCTTATTAGCGTAGGATTTGAGAGCCATCCATTGGGTGAAAAATTCAAATTGAGCCCAATAATGAAATTCTATCTCACCGCTTAGTTTCTTTTTCCATTCATCCAAAGCCTTCTTTTTACGGATAGCTAAATCTTTGTCCCACGTATTCCATGGTCGCTTTTCATTAACCTCAAGACATGATCGAAACAACACGTAATCGTCTAACCAGTACGAATTGTTCTTTTTGAAAGCTTCAAATGCCGCTAAATCAGAGGCACTGGCCATTTTATAAAATCTCTCCGACGCTTTTGTGTATACAACATCTTTTTTTGCAAAAGCCTTGTCGTAATCTGCACGTGTTGTTAACGGTAATTTGGCAGAATCTGATTCTGATTGAGTTAAAAGTCCCTTTTTTACCAAAGTTTCTGGACTAATCAGGTAATGATTCCCCGCGAATGCCGAATAACTGGCATAAGGTGAGTTCCCATATCCAGTCGGACCTAACGGTAATATTTGCCAGACTGATTGATGTGTTTCGACTAAAAAATCGATGAAGCGATATGCTCCAGATCCAAAATCTCCCATTCCGTACTCCGACGGAAAAGATGTCGGGTGCACCAAAGTGCCACAGGCACGTTTAAATTTCATAACTGTAACGTCTTAATAATAATTTTACTGGATCCTGTCTGGTTTGAGTATAATCCCGGCAAGCGGTGGGACCGTTAACTCAAGATGAGCAGGTAATCCATGCCATTCCCCATCACTTGACTCGGCTCCCGGTAATCCGGTATTACTCCCACCATAGTATTCCGAGTCGCTATTGAATATAACCTTAAATCGGCATTTTTCCGGTACCCCGATCACATATTTCTTGTGAACAACCGGCGTAAAGTTCATCACCACGATCACATACTCATCGTCCTGACTTCCATAACGGATATAACTCAATATTGACTTTTCGTAGTCTGATGCGTTTATCCATCGAAATCCATTCCAGTCAAAGTCTACTGAATGTAACGCATTTTCAGATGCATATAATGCATTCAGATCTCTGAGCATAGCCTGAAGCTTACGATGATTATCATACTCCAACACCCCCCACTCGAGTTGTTTTTCAGCATTCCACTCGGTCCATTGACCAATTTCACCACCCATAAAATTGAGTTTTTTGCCCGGATGGGTAAACATGTAGGTATAAAGCGCTCTTAGATTAGCGAATTTCTGCCAAACATCGCCCGGCATCTTCGATAACATCGATTTTTTCAAATGCACAACCTCATCATGCGAAAACGGCAATATAAAATTCTCCGAGAAAGCGTAAATAAGGGAAAATGTAAGCTGATTGTGATGATACTTCCTGAAAAGCGGATCTACCTCTATATACTTAAGCGTATCATTCATCCATCCCATGTTCCACTTGTAATCGAATCCGAGTCCACCCAAATAGGTAGGTCTCGATACCATCGGCCATGAAGTCGACTCTTCGGCAAAGGTCATAACTCCATTAAATTCCTGGTGAACTACCTCATTGAAACGCTTAAGAAAATGAATCGCTTCCAGGTTCTCACGGCCTCCGTATTTATTCGGTATCCACTCTCCATCTTTTCTTGAGTAGTCGAGATAAAGCATTGACGCTACCGCATCAACTCTTAATCCATCTATGTGATACATATCAAGCCAGAAAACTGCATTAGAAATCAGGAAATTCATAACTTCGGTGCGGCCAAAATTGAAGATATTAGTTCCCCAATCCTTGTGCTCGCCTTTGCGTGGATCCGAGTGCTCATAAAAATGGGTTCCATCAAAAAATCGCAGACCGTGATCATCTTTTGTAAAGTGAGCCGGAACCCAGTCAACTATGACACCGATTCCATTTACATGGCATTCATCAACAAAGTGCATGAAATCTTTGGGTGATCCAAAGCGACTAGTGGGCGCGAAGTATCCGGTAATCTGATAACCCCAGCTTGGATCATACGGGTGTTCAGCAATAGGCAACAATTCGATGTGGGTGTAGCCCATCTCCTTGGCGTATGGAATTAACTCCTTTGCCATTTCCTTGTATGAGTAGAACGAGTAATTAATGTCATTCTTCCGACGCCAGCTTCCTACATGTACTTCATACACGGATAATGGTTTATCGAAGTGCTGAGTTCGTTCTTTCATCCACTTTTTGTCACGCCATTTGAATCCAGAAATATCAGTAACTATGGATGCCGTTTGAGGGCGCAATTCGGCTTGAAAGGCATAGGGGTCTGCTTTTTTCAACGGCAATGTTGTGTTATTTGAACTGATTTCGTACTTGTAGGGCACCCCATCCTCAACACCTGGAATGAAAATCTCCCAAATTCCCTGATCAAAATACTTTCGCATCACGTGTACGCGTCCGTCCCAGCCATTGAAAGGACCAATCACGCTTACACGCTTAGCCGAAGGTGCGCAAACCACGAATCGAGTACCGCGTACCCCGTCCAATTCCATAACATGGGCACCCATAAATTGGTACGCATGATTATGATTCCCTTCACCCCACAACTGAAGATCAAACTCAGAAAGTGTGGGTCCAAAAGCATATGAATCAAGTATTCTTACTGGATTAATACCCGGCCAGGTAATCAAAAAGTGATATGAAAATCGATTTTTCAAATTCTTAAAAAACACCTCGAATAGCCCTTCATCCGACACACGGGTCATCTCAAACGACTTACCCGTCTTGTCATTTACCAGATCTATTCGCTCGGCATATGGTTTAAATGCTCGCACTACAATGCCCTTTGGGTCGTTTGAAACGTGCATCCCAAGCACTGAAAAGGGGTTATCGTGATCGCCACGGCCAATGGCTCCGATTTGAACAGATGAAAGTGTAGATGGACTCACAAGGTACCTCTATAGTTTAGATGAATAGGAAATATATAAATTTTGGCAACAACCACGTAACTGCATCACTATAAGGCTAAGAAACCCATTTTTTACGTAACTTCAGCCCATGAATCCAATTCGACTCATTGCAACCAGATATCTTACATCTCGAAGAGGTGTGACATTGGTATCAACTCTAACTATGATAAGCATTTCGGGTATCACAATAGGTACCGCACTGCTGATCATCGTTCTTTCTGTGTTTAATGGATTTTTTGATGTAGTCCAGGGATTACTACTACGATATGATCCAGATATCCGTATTGAATCTGCAACCGAGAGAGTCTTTAATCGGGATGCAAATATCGAGGCAGCACTTCGCGAAATTCCAGAAATTCTTGCAATAGCCCCTTTTATCGAGGGAAAGTCATTACTGGCTCACCGTGGAAGTGATGAAAAAGTTGTTGTTGTACGAGGCATAGATCCAGAAAGCTTCTTCGATGTGGTTGATCTTGATGACGAGTTGACTCCGGAAGAACGCGATTTGTCTGTTCGACGTCGCATGCCTGGAATTCTGATTGGCGACCAGTTAACATCTCAGCTTAGTATCGCAGTAGAGGATCGCGTTTCATTGCTAAGTGCAGAGGGGATACAGCGGGCAGTTACCAGTTTTTCACCCCCGAGATTCTACACGTTTGATGTCCGTGGAAGCTTTTATTTACAACAGGTGTATGAAGGGTCAAATGTATTTATAGAATTGGAGGCCGCACAACGTATGTTTAACCGACGAAACGGACTTTCAGGCTATGATCTCAAATTGACTTCCCACGAAATCGCAGACCAGGTAAAACCCAGGATCCAGGCCCGAATCGGTGATAATTATGTTGTCAGAACCTGGTATGATCTTCAAAAACCGCTTTACGACGTAATGAATATCGAAAAATGGAGTGCGTATTTTATTTTGATGATTATCGTTTTCGTTGCGGTTCTGAATATAGTTGGCTCACTGACTATGATTGTAATTCAAAAGTCGCGTGATATCGGAATTCTGATGTCGTTTGGCTACACAAGCGCTCAGATTAAGCGAATTTTCCTCCGACAAGGTTTGATCATCGGAATAATCGGATGTGGTATAGGTGGAAGTCTGGGACTTCTCTTGAGCTGGATTCAGCTCCAGTACGAAGTCGTTAAGCTGGCGGGGGCCGAATCATTTATTATAAGTGCGTATCCGGTCGCAATCTCTGCTTTGGATGTATTCATGGTCCTGGCAGGTAGCTTAACTTTAAGTATCATCGCAGCTTGGTATCCTGCTAAACGTGCCGCTGCTATTGATCCCGCTGAAGCAATCAGATATAACTGATTATTAGTTTTAAAGACAAGGGATAAGGGACAAGGGATAATAGACAAGGGAGAGTTGAAAAAATATTCTCTTTACCCTTATCCCTTTTCTCTTCACGACCTGCAATGAGTAGCTCGCGGGTAATACAGTGAACTACTCGTTGTAGGTATCAGGTAAATCATTCTCATAAAGTACGATATCGCCAGTTTGTAACCATTCTTTAAGCCAATTGTTAGCCTCAAAAAGACTGTTTACTACCAGAACCTGATCTACTGGATATCCCCGCTCTATGATCCCGTCATAAATTGGGCGTGTACGTTTTTTCCCGACCAGAATAACCTTTTCAATACCCGATTCACCGATCACATTGCCAAACTCACGATTTAGAATTTCTTCCTCGTCACCAAGTTCAACCATTCCAGGAGTAACCACTACTCTCCTGCCACTCTCAAATGCTGACAAAACCTCGATAGCATTTGCTGCCCCTACCGGATTTGAGTTAAAAGCATCGTCTATGACTACATATGTGCCACCGGCTTTAAGTTCCAGACGATGTTCAACAGGCTCCATTCGTGCAACTGCCATTGCCATGGTCTTCATCCTCATTCCGAGATGTGACCCAACTGCAAATCCAAGTAGAATATTCTGGACATTGTGTTTTCCAAGCAGCCTAGTGTTTACATCAACTTCTTCACCTAATGGCCCAATGACTGTAAATGAGCATCCTCTAGCATCATATCTGATGTTTTTAGCCCGATAATTCCCATTTTTGATGCCAGCAGAAATTCTAGTGATGTAATTTTTATCATGGACTATCTTCATCACTCGTTCATCGTCGGCGTTCACGATTGCCGTATCACCTGGATCAAGCGCATCAATCAGCTCACCTTTAGTTTTTGCGATCATTTCTTGCGATCCAAAAGTTTCTAAGTGCGCCTTACCGATGTTAGTCAATATGGCAATATTAGGTTTGGCAATTTCACATAGTTCCCGAATATTTCCCTCATACCTGGCACCCATCTCCAGTATCAGGATTTGATGCGTAGGATGAAGTTCATTGTTAATCACCGTACAAATTCCCATTGGAGTATTAAAGCTTCCAGGAGTAAAACAAACCGAAAATCGCTCCTGAAGAATTGCTGCCAAGGCGAACTTGGTACTTGTTTTACCATAGCTCCCGGTTATTCCGATAACAACCAGCTCCGGCATCGATGCCAGCTTCTTCTGTGCTTTTCGAATGTAACCCAACTGAATCCTATTTTCAATCGGACGCATCACGAAACCGGCCAAAAGTACTATGAATGGTACAAGAATATCAGCAAGCAAAAACGCAAAGGTGATGATGTAGACATCTGGCAATAATCCTGCAAGCTGATATCCAGTACGGATTCCAAAAACAGGTAAAACTGGATATAAAATTGCGATCGGTAGAATCAATCTCTTGACGCGATGTGTTATAACAAGTGGTTTCTTCTGCTTCTTTGAATACAATGTTACATCAAAAAACCACGCCGACATGAAAATTGTTATGATGACAATTGGCGCTGTTTCAGTAAAAAACTTTGACACATACACCAAAAAAGCAAGCAAAAGCACGTTAGCCAATGCATACTTCCCGTTCAGAACGTGCGAATTCCAATTATCACGTAGCCATGCCCAATACTCGTTGGTTTTGTAACCAGTTAGCTGGAATGTGTGAATGAAAAACGTCGACCTGTGCCAACTATGGCGAATCATGAAAATACACATGATCGCAAAGAGTGCCTGCACAAAGATCAGGTAATTAGCCAAGGTTAAAATGGGATTTGTCCGTTAACGATTCCTTTAAAAATTGGCTTAATATAACAAGTTCTTATATCTTTGTTCGCTCAAATCATAACCCTTCGGAGAAGTTTTGGAGATTATTAGATGAAATTAATTATCCCGATGGCGGGCAAAGGTACACGACTACGACCTCATTCCCATACAACTCCAAAACCGCTGCTCCCGGTTGCAGGGACTACAATAATCGAAAGAATCGTCGAAACGTTCTCAAGGACTGTAAATCGACCAATAGACGAAATTGCATTCATTCTTGGTGATTTTGGATCTCAGGTGGAGGCAGACTTGACCGAAATGAGCCGTCTGCATGGAGCAAAAGCCAGTTTTTACAAGCAGGATGTAGCCCATGGTACTGCTCACGCTGTTTTTTGTGCTGAAGAGAAACTTGAGGGTGAAATCATAATTGTTTTCGCAGATACGCTTTTTGATACCGTTTCCGGTGTGAATGTTGACGATGCCGATGCGGTTATTTGGCTCAAGGAAGTTGAGGACCCTTCACGTTTCGGCGTGGCTGTACAAAAGGAAGGTCGCATTACAGGTTTCGTGGAGAAACCAAGCGAGTTAATTTCAAATCTGGCTATTATCGGAGTTTATTATTTACGTGATGGCGCCGCCTTACGCGAAAAAATACGTTATCAACTCGATAACAATCTCCGTGGCCACGGAAATGAATTTCAACTTACTGATGCCATTGATGCACTTTTGAAAGATGGAAAGATATTTAAATCGGCAACGGTTGATGAATGGTTGGATTGCGGAACAATCGACGCATGGCTCGATACATCTGCAGTTATTTGCCAAAAAGAGAATCAGACTGTAGATAAATCACTGTTCCCAAATACTACTATCGTTGAACCCGTAAGTATAGGAGTTGGTGCCTCAATCCAGAATTGTACAATCGGTCCTAATACTACAATAGGTGCAGGATCGAAAATCATGGGATCCGCAGTCCGCAATAGCATCATTTTAGACAGAGCTTCAGTAATTGATTCGGAACTTGACAGGGCAACAATCGGTTTCGATAGCCAGGTCAAAAATCTACGTGGATCAGCCCACGTCGGTGATCACTCCGTTATTGATGCATCCTGAATTAGTATCCCTAAGTTCAGATAAATTTATCTAGCTCAATATTCTCGTTGACTCCCTCAAGTCGGCCATGAGCTTCTTTATGAACTTCTTCTGGTTCGAGATGTATCGTTACAATCGCATCTCCCTCAACCGCTTTTATTAACCTTCGCTCCAACTCTGTTGCAATTTCATGGGCCTCTTCCAGACTCATGTCTTTATGAAAGAGGGCATGTAGCTCTATCCAGGTTGTTCTACCAGTGGTTCTATGACGTAATCCATGCCAATCCAAAATACCTTTGGGCATCTTCGTGTTCAAAACTTCTTTGATTTTATCGTCTTGACTCTCATCAACCTGGTCCATTATCCCGCGGTAAGCAAATTTCACAAGCCCCCATCCCTCATACATAATATATCCCGCAACTAACAGAGCCACAATGGAATCCAGAATCATAAACTGAGTCCATTCGATGAGTATCAGAGTCACAACAACACCGCCACTTGTGTAAACATCCGTTAATGTGTGTTTAGCATTTCCAAGGATAATGTTACTCTTGGATTTCTTGCCAATGTACATGAGATAGCTACCCAAAAACAGGTTTAGGAGTCCGGCAGCACCAACGATGTAGATACCTTCCTGTAGGTGGTCAGGTTCGAGTCCGAGTATCAAATGTCGCACAGACTGATAAATAATCATGAGTCCGGCCATAATTATTACGCTACCTTCGAGTCCTACTGACAAAAACTCGATTCGTTCATGACCATAAAGATGCTTTTCGTCGGCTGGCTGGGCACTCAGATACACCCCATACATACTGAAACCGACAGCAAGAACATGGACAACCGACTCGGCCATGTCAGAAAGAACCGTGTTACTTCCCGTGACCAGAAATCCGGCGAATTTTATCGAAAATGAGATGAATGATACCGCGAAACTGATTCGAATAGCCAGTTGTTCTTGCGAGCGGTTCATGATTCTTTGATTTTATGAAAGATAAATCCCAATCCAGGCTGAATAGATAGCTGTTAAGTCGTATTTTCCAACCTGAAATAAAATACATACTATTTTGATTGGAATAGACCCAAAACACGAAAAGATTTTTAGGCTGGTATCTGAAGCAGCCGCGCAAACCAGACAGCCAGTTTACGTGGTTGGTGGATTTGTGCGTGATTTTTACTTGAACAGAGATCGTTCTGATGAAGATTTTGACATAGACTTCGTGACCGTTGGATCTGGTATAAAACTGGCTGAAAAGGTTGCCGAACTTCTTAATGTTCAGAAAGTTTCTGTTTTTAAACAGTTCGGAACAGCTCATATTCACTATCACGAATATGACCTGGAATTTGTTGGGGCAAGAAGGGAAAGCTACACACGTGACTCTCGAAATCCGGTCGTGGAAGATGGCACAATTGAAGATGACCAAAAAAGACGTGATTTTACTATCAACGCAATGTCGTGGTCATTAAACAAGGATAACTACGGTGAATTGATAGATCCATTTGGAGGAATCCGGGATCTGAACGGAGGTATCATCCGCACCCCTCTCGACCCAGATCGAACCTTCGATGACGACCCCCTCCGCATGATGCGCGCCATCCGCTTTGCCACCCAACTCAATTTCACCATCGAAGCCGAAACTCTGGCATCAATCCATCGAATGCGTGAACGTATCCAGATTATATCCTCAGAACGTATCACCGATGAACTGAATAAAATCATTGCTTGCCCACTACCTTCACATGGATTCCGAATCCTGTTCGAAACCGGTTTACTCAAAGAGTTTTTTCCGGAGATGCATAATCTTCATGGAGTTCAGGTAGTCAACGGAATTACACACAAAGATAACTTCTGGCATACTCTACAGGTTCTCGACAATGTCGCCAAGGTCTCAGACAACCTCTGGCTTCGATGGGCAGCCATTCTGCACGACATCGCTAAACCCCCGACCCAACGATTTGATCCAGTAATTGGCTGGACTTTTTACGGGCACGACGCACTCGGCGCAACATGGACAAAACGTATCTTCAGGCGTTTTAATCTTCCCCTCGACGACCGCCTGAAATATGTTCAAACACTCGTACGCCTGCATTTGCGCCCAATTGCACTTGTCGACAACGGGGTTACAGACAGCGCGATACGCCGGCTCCTTTTCGAGGCTCAGGATGATATCGACGACCTTATGACCTTGTGCCGGGCCGACGTCACCAGCAAAAACGATCGAAAGGTGAAGAAGTATCTCAACAACTTCGATCAAGTAGAACAGCGTATGAAGGAAGTTGAAGAGAAAGACCGACTTCGAAACTGGCAACCTCCTGTGCGTGGCGACGAAATCATGGAACGTCTAAACCTGAAGCCTGGCAAGGAGGTCGGACTCATCAAGTCAGCCATCGAAAACGCAATACTCGACGGTGAAATCCCAAACGAATACGAGGCCGCTCTCGAATACATGTATCGGGTGAAAGATGCCGTTCTGCACTCCCAGCCCCAAACCTCAACCCCTGACACTCAACCCCGCCCTGAGGGATCCCCATGAACCAGTCCACATATATCGCTAAATCTTACGCCAAGATCAATCTGGGCCTGCGAGTACTAGAACGACTTCCAAACGGATACCATGAAATCCAGACCGGGTTCGTGTTCATAAACTGGTATGACAGACTTCAAGTCACCAAAGCTCATGAAACGGTATTTCGTTGTAGCAACAAAGACCTGGCGACCGGAGATTCCAACCTCGTCATACGGGCTGTCAACCTAATGCGCAATTTCACAGGCGAATCCTTGAATTACCACATACAACTAAGTAAATCCATACCTCTTGGAGCAGGCCTGGGGGGTGGTAGCAGCAACGCTGCTATGATGCTTCAAATGATCAATCATATTGAAGATCTTGGATTATCTGACAACGAACTTGCAGCACTTGGAATCAAACTTGGTGCCGATGTTCCAATTTTTATTCATGGAAAAACCGCTATCGGGTCTGGAGTCGGAGAAAAGCTCGAGTTTATAGACATCCAACCAGATATGTATATCGTTACAGTATATCCAGGATTCGAGTCAAGCACGGCAGAAGCATATCAATTTTGTCAACCATACCACGATGAAGCACTCGATGTAAGAAGTATATTGCTCAATGATCACCCGACTGATTGGGATACTTTTTTAGTGAATGATCTTGAACCTCCAGTCATTGAGGTTCATCCTTTTGTGGGCTCACTTAAAGATCAATTCTACGATTTAGGTGCAGCATATGCTTCAATGAGTGGGAGCGGATCCTCAGTCTATGGATTATTTGACTTGGAAATCGCTGCAGTAGAAACCTTCGAATACCTAAAACAAGAAGGCTATCAGGCCACATTGACAAACCCCGGATTTACCGTTGATAAAGGTATTTATCAGAAATCTTGAGAATTTTCTTATTTTGTGGGGAAGTTAAGCGCTTACATTTTGCGTAAAATATTGTTAATTAATAATTCATCTGAATGCCAAATACCAAACAAATAAGCCCGAGAACTGGGCTTGACGAAAAGTCGATAAAAAGGGGAGTTGAGGAGCATTTACGGTACACATTAGCCAAAGACGAGTATTCTCATACTGAATGGGATCTGTACCGGTCCGTTGTTTTAACCATTTTAGACCGCCTACATGATCGATGGCTGAAAACCCAGCAAAAATACTATCAGGAAGACGCGAAGCGCGTATACTATATCTCGATGGAATTCCTGATTGGACGTATGCTCGATAACGCATTAATAAACCTGGGAATTCAGGAAGAGGTTCGGGAGGCATTGTCAGAACTGGGGATTGACTACGATGAACTTAGAGAAACCGAAAATGATGCAGCACTTGGAAATGGTGGTCTGGGACGACTGGCTGCGTGTTTCCTGGATTCTATGGCCACACTCGGGATTGCCGGTTATGGATATGGTATTCGATATGATTACGGAATTTTCTACCAGAAAATCGTAGATGGATTTCAGGTAGAGCGCCCCGATACATGGCTCCGATTCGGTAATCCATGGGACATTATTCGCCCAAGAACTATGTATCCAGTGAATTTTTATGGTGAATCCGTCCCATATACCGACAAGAATGGACATCTTCGTTTCAGGTGGGAAAATACTCAAAAAGTAATGGCTGTTGCTTACGATATGCCTGTACCAGGATATAAAAATGATGTTGTAAACAACCTTCGTCTCTGGAAAGCGGCTTCGCCGAAATCTCTTGACCTCTCCAGTTTCAACCAAGGTGAATATATCAACGCTGTGCGAGACATGCAGTTACACGAGAATATTTCACGTGTTTTATATCCGAATGATAAGGTTTTTGTGGGGCAGGAGCTTCGTTTAAAGCAGGAGTATTTTCTGGTCGCCTCTACCCTTCAAGACATTATTCAGCGTTTCAAAAAGCAAAACGAGGATTGGTCCAAGTTCCCTGATAAAGTAGCTATCCAGTGTAACGACACCCATCCGAATCTGGCGATTCCAGAATTAATGCGGGTTCTACTTGACGAAGAGGGTCTAGACTGGGACGCCGCGTGGGGGATTACTACTAGAACTATTGCTTACACAAACCACACCATACTCCCCGAGGCCCTGGAGCGCTGGCCCGTTTCTTTGATGCGAAACATGTTGCCTCGTCATCTTCAGATCATCTATGAAATAAACAAGCGGTTCCTGAATACCGTCCATCATACATTCGGAGATGATATCAATAAAATCCGACGAATGAGTATCATCAGCGAAGGCGAACAACCTTCTGTTCAGATGGCAAATCTGGGTATAGTTGGATCTCACAAAATCAATGGAGTTGCCGCGCTGCATTCCGATTTGATCAAAAAGACCATCTTCAAGGACTTCAATGATCTGTGGCCAGAACGCTTCACCAATAAAACTAATGGAATCACTCCCCGACGTTGGTTGCGACAAAGTAATCCAAAGCTTGCTAGTTTGATTACTTCAAAAATCGGTGAAAATTGGGTTACACACCTCGACGATCTCAAAAAAATTGATCCACTTGCCACTGATAAAACTTTTGTAAAGGAATTCACGAAGATCAAGAAGGAGAATAAACTTCACCTCGCTGAGTATATTGAACGCGAAAATGGTGTTAAAGTGAATCCTAACTCCATTTTCGATGTACAGATCAAACGAATTCACGAGTACAAACGCCAGTTAATGGCAGCAATGCACACTGCTGCATTATATAACCGGATCAAAGCCAATCCAAATGCCCCATTCCAGCCTCGCACGGTAATTTTCGCAGGTAAAGCAGCTCCTGGATACATGATGGCTAAGAATCACATCAAGCTCATCAATAGTATCGCTGACAAAATTAACAACGACAAAGAGGTTGGTGATAAACTTAAATGCGTCTTTCTGTCAAATTATTCAGTGAGCCTGGCAGAGAAAATTATTCCAGCCGCTGACCTATCTGAACAGATTTCTACAGCAGGGATGGAGGCATCTGGTACTGGAAATATGAAGTTTGCGTTGAATGGTGCACTTACTATTGGCACACTGGATGGAGCCAATGTTGAAATCCGCGAGGAAGTCGGGGATGAAAATATTTTCATATTTGGGCTCAAAGTTGAAGAAATCGAGCACTTGAGAACCGAAGGCTATAATCCTTGGGATTACTATCATGCCGATGCAGAGTTAAGACTGGTTGTTGATCAAATTCGAAGTGGATTCTTCAGTCCAGGTCAACCTGACTTGTTCTCAACCATCGGACATGCTCTCCTTGAAGGTGGAGATTATTACATGATTTTGGCCGATTTCAAGTCCTATGTAGAAGCTCAGAAAAATGTAGAAGAACTGTATCAGAAACCAGCCCAATGGTTTAAGAAGGCAATTCATAATGTTGCCCGAGTCGGAAAATTTTCGTCTGACAGGACCATTTCGGATTATGCCGGAGAAATCTGGGGCATTAAAGGTTTTTAGATTTTACTGATATTTACGAGAACTACTCGTATAATTACAGTAGAATCAACGGGTAATACCGACACTCTCCGGGTCGTGAATCGAAGTTCACGACCCGGAATGGTTTTAGCTAACAGTTCGCTTTCAAATTGAACCCACAATCAACTACATAAATATATGAAACTGTCTCATCTGTTATTTTCCGCCCTATTGGTTTCATTTGGTACCGGAGCATGTGCAAGTGATTCTGGTACCGCGCCGGTATCCGATTCCGAGTACATGTATTTCCCGTTACCAGCTGATATTTCCAGCAATATTATTACCACTGAAGACCAAAACTTCATCGTGCAACCTGTTCTAACCGGTTTATCATCACCTTGGGGAATGGCATTTCTTCCGAACGGTTCTATGTTGGTCACCGAAAGAGGCGGAACCCTTCGTAGAATTGTAGATGGGCAGCTTCTTGGCGAACCTGTTGGAAACGTACCTGAAGTGTTTGCACGTGGGCAGGGTGGTCTCCTGGACGTTGTAACTCATCCGAACTATGAATCAAATGGATGGATTTATCTTTCTTATAGCGAACCAGGTGAAGATGGTGCACACACGGCCATCATGAGAGCAAAGCTCGAAGGGAATGCTCTTGTACAGAATGAAGTGATTTTCCGAGGTTCACCAAAATCAACTCGTGGACACCATTTTGGTAGCCGTATTGCATTCGATAACAATGGATACCTATACTTTACTATAGGTGACCGCGGGCAACGTGATGACTCCCAGTTACTAAATACTTACGCAGGTAAATCATTCAGAATTAACGACGATGGATCAATCCCCGCAGATAATCCATTTGTTGGTCAGGATGGGGCTAATCCTGAGATTTTCACATATGGTAACAGAAACCAACAGGGACTGGTTAAGCATCCAGTAACTGGTGAAATGTGGGCACATGAGCATGGTCCTCGGGGCGGCGACGAGGTTAACATTCTTAGAGCTGGAAACAACTATGGATGGCCGGTGATATCTTTTGGTATCAATTACGATGGTTCGATTATTACACCGGATACCGCACGTGCTGGAATGGAACAACCTGTAAACTACTGGCTCCCGTCAATCGGAGCGTCGGGTATGACATTTGTAACCGGAGACAAGTACCCAGGCTGGACTGGTGAAAACCTCACCCTGTTGTCAGGATCACTGGCACTGCAATTCCTGCAACGATCCGTCTATGATGGAGAAACCCTAGTTAAAGAAGAGAAACTACTTGAAGGTGTGGGACGCGTCCGTGACGTTCGTCAGGCTCCCGACGGTTATATTTATCTGGTAACTGAAAGCGACGGTACAATTCATCGCCTTGTTCCAGTGAACTAATTCAGCCTACCTCTACTACCGTTATCTGATTACGGTTATCCAAAATAAAAAAATCCTGCTGAGACAGCCTTTCAAGGCTACCCTCAGCAGGATTTTTTATTTTCCCACTACCCACTACCCACTACCTACTACCTACTACCTACTACCTACTACCTAACGTAATACAAACCTGAACGTGATCACTCCTCGTTGTACCTCTTGTGGCGCACTACTAGGCAGAGGTGAAAACCTCCAGCTTCGAAGTGTTCGCATGATTTCAGCTTCAAGCTCCGGATTAGATCGTCGAAGTGGCTGTATCTGTCCCACAGTTCCATTCGGACGTACTTCAAATCGAACAGTGATCACGGCTTCAACTTCAGCTACATAATTCGGCATCGGTTGAACTAAGGGCGATCGCTGAATGTTGCCCTCCCATTCAAGTTGATAGGGTGCAGATCGAACAGGATCGATCCCCGTACCCTGATCGGCGTCAACTCGTCCACGAACACCACGGACATCTCCGCTGGTTTCAGCTCCCTCTCGCTCGGTTTCGTCTCGCTGGGCACGTTGTTCAACCCTGACGGTTTCCTCACTAACCTTATCGGTTGTTTTCGTTGGATCAATCTTATCCGTTTCAGGAGTTGTAACAATTTCTTCCTGGACTTCCTCAACCTGCTCCGGTAATTCTACCTCTTTGGCTGGTTGCTCCCGTTGTTCCTGAGGATTCACCGGTTGTTGCTGGTCCACCGGCTCGGGGTTGGTTACATTCGACGGATTACGCCTCGTTGCGACTTCCTGATTTCTCGTTTCATTAAACTGAGCCGTTGTACCGTCACGAAACTCCCCTAAAGTTATCTCAATCAAAGCCGTTCTTTCCAGATTGGGATCTCCAGTATAAATGAAAATCGCCAATAGTATAATCAAGATGTTCACAATGGATGTAAACACCAGACCAAAGCGCTCTTCTTTAGAGAGTTTCCTGTTTTCCATGATTACCGACCTCCGAGTTCGGTAGCCATCATTATATTAAGATTCAAAGATTTTGCAATATTCATTACCCGAACAGCATCATCAACAGTTGCATTCTTGTCAGCACGAAGAACCAACGATGATTGTGGATTATCCTGGTACTCTTGCCTGATTTTTCCGGCTAATTGTCCCCTTGGAGTCAACTCACCACTCACATAAAACTGACCGTCAGCTGTTATGGTGACACTAATGTGACGTCTCTCTGAAACAGTTTGAGAGTCAGCTTGAGGTACATTTACACGTATCGCAAAATTTGTTACAAACGACGAGGTCAGCAAAAAGAATATCAATAACAACAACACAATGTCGGTCAACGACGATTGAGTGAACATAGAAAGTGGTTTGCGGGTCTCGCTTTGGCTACGAAATTCCATATTATTTTACCACAACTGGTTTTTTAGCTGCAGGTTTCTGAAGTAGCTCCATGAACTCAGTTGAGGCTACTTCAAGTCCAAAAACGGTTCTGTTGATTTTGTTTAGGAGGTAATTATAGAATCCGTAGGCTATAATACCCACAAAGAGTCCCCATGCAGTCGTAATCAGAGCCTCCCAGATACCTCCTGCCAAAACACTTGGATTCACATTCCCTTGTAGTGACTGAATCTGCATGAACGCATCAATCATCCCGGTTACGGTTCCCAGAAACCCTAGTAGTGGTGCTACCCCAGCAATGGTAGCAAGCCAATCCATTTTGTTTTCTAGCTTATAAATTTCTTTCTTGCCTGCATTTTTGATGGCATCTTCAATGTCTACCAAGGGTCGACCAAGGCGGGTTATCCCTTGTTTCAAAATTCGTGAAAGCGGCTTGTCCATCTGCTCACAATATAAAATCGCCTGACGAGTGTTCCCCTCACGAAGCATGTCTTCAACCGATGTAAGGAATTTATCATTATCCATTTTGGAGTTGTTCAAAAACTTCCAGCGTTCAGCTATTACATACAGCGCCAGAATCCAAAGTAGTGTTATTGGAATCATTAGAATTCCGCCATCGACCATCAAGGAAAGTAGACTAATAGAACTGTCGGCTGAGTCCATTAGCGCCGTAGTGTCCGCTTCAGCAACACCCGCCTGAAGTAGTAACAGGGTAGATATCAAAAACATAGGTTGGGATTGAGATTTTAAATGTGAGGGGGGGATTAATTAACTCTGGCAATGAAATTTCGGCTTCTGAACGGTTCTGGAAGACTTGCAACTGCTGCTTCAGCTGTTTCTAATGAATCAAATTGACCAACACCTACACGGTAGGTCGTCCTGCCTTGCGGACCAGTTGCCTCACGAACCAAACAACGCAAATTCAAAGAACTTATTTCATTGCATTGTTCTTGAGCAGAAACAAGACTTGGCAATGAATGAATTATGATTGAGTACACTCTGCCACTAATATCTAAAACTTCACCGTTCAAGCCATAGCTTATAGCTTCATTTGTCGTAGTGTCCTGAACCAGATCAGTCGACTCATTCTCAACGTCTGTTGAATTTTCTTCGATCGATGGGCTCGTCGTTGCGGTAAGGCCAGGTAAGGTCGTTATTGTTTGTGCAACTGGTGGATCAGAGGACTCAAACAAAGAACTCCCAGGGCCGGTTAAATACCAATAGGCACCTCCTGCAATCAAAACCACCACAAAAATAATACCGACCCACTTCAGAATATTTGGAAAGGATATTGAATAGTCTTTTTGATCTTCTTCTAAACTAACGATACGTGGACCGTTTTCATCTTGTACGGGATTCTCGCCATCCATTAACAGCTGCTCAATTTCATCATTACTATCATGAAGCACGCCCTCTGGCTTAAGTTCTGCCTCAGGTTTTGGATCAAAGAATTCATCAAGAACACTGTCTGATTTTTCTGCGACTACTTTTGGAGGCTCTGTTAGCTCAATTTCATCAACCTCATCTGGGTTTGAAACAACCTCATCTCCTTTTTCATGATCAGGTTCGTCGGCAGATTCATCTATCAGCCCAATTCCAGCATCCAATAGCTGTTTCTCCTCAGGATCTACAGAATCATCAATGGAGTTTGGTGAACTGACTGACTCATTTTCACTTTCTTCTGTCTCTTCCTCATGCATTAAATCATCAATGGTGGAATCACTTGTGGAAGTATGTGAATCGTCAATCTCCCCTTCCAAATCGTTCAAAAAGGCAACAGGATCGACAAACTGTACTTCTTCAGTCTCTTCATCCTGGATTCCAAAAGGATCTTCTTCTCCGTCTACATCTTCATCAACAATTACTACTGGCTTCTTGATCGTTGGTCTCTTGGTTTTTTCAGCATTTGCTTCAATGGATGAAGCCGTTGCCCCATCTACATCTACAGGAAGCATTCCCTCATATGTGTAATTGATCTCAGCAGCAAACGCAGGAGATACCGTAAAACTCAATTCATCGTCCGATACAGAAAATGTTCCGAAACCTTGAATGACAAACGTTTCTCCTTTGGATACCGCTTTCTGTATATCTGTAACAAGCTTATCTAGTTGACTAGATACGGCTGCTTCTTCACTTCCCAGGTGCTCAGACAATAACTGAATGAGTTCTCTTTTGGATAAATTCATGATCAAGAACCTTCTTTACTGAAAACAAGAACATCTTTTGGAGGCATCAAAACGGTTTTACCAGACTCGTCCCTAACAGTCGTTTGCTTTCTATGCTCAACATGAAATGACCCGATTCCTTCCAAATGGACTGTCCTGCCACTTAACAATTGCTCTCTAAGTACATGAACCAGACTTTTTTCGAATTTCTTAGTCATTTTCTTAAAATTTTAACATCACGCCTCCATACACCTGTGCCGGAAGTTCTTCATATCCGACCCATCGGGTATAGCGCTGATCCATGAGGTTGGTCACTTTAATGTATGCTCCGATTTCTTTAGATGCCCAGAAATCAAATTTCGCGTTCAAAAGAATATATCCATTTACATCATCTCGTCCATCCGCTACTTTCCGGCTACCAGTGTAATCAATCCATAACTGAGCACGGGTTCTGGGCGATATGGTATATGTTCCACCAGCAGAAGCACCTAAATTTTCACGAAACGGAATTTCATCACCGTTTGAGTCTGCGTGCCACTGAGCATATATATTGGTATAAAAAGTAAATTTATCGGGCATTAAGTCATACCATACACCTGCATCCCATCTCAATATGTTAGCACCATCCAGGTAACTGAAGGTCAGAAGTTCATTTGCGGAATTGTGTCGGGTTAGAATTCCGCTACTAAAATCTTCATTATCACTGGCAAGTGCATAATATCCGTGTCGCAGGTAGTGGGAGTACTGTATTCCAGACTGGACCTTCACACCTTCATAGACATCCATTTCAAATCCGACTTTCCCAAAAATACCTCGCTCATTTTCTGGATTCGAATACTCAAATAACCTTCTGTTTGTTCTGCTAAGTCCGTTTAAGCCTTTATTCTCCACAAAACCACGAATTTCACCCATGAGTCGTAAGTCTGGAGTTAATCGATATGAAACCATAAGTTCCGGATACACGAAAACACCAACATCGCTCACAGCATCAGCTGCATAAAAACCCCGAACCCCGATTGTTGATTTCAGAGCATAACCAACTCTGGTAGAGTATAGAGCTGCTACCTGTCCAATATACCATTGCTCTGTCCCAGCTCCATCCAGATTATAGTCGCTGAATTTACCTCCCAATTGTATACCAAATACGTTCCCGGGTTTATTTCCTGCCCAGTCGGCACGTATCAATCCGCCGTGTTTAAATTCTTTGAATGAAGCGGTTCTAACAGCAGAAGTGGAATCCCTTGAAGTTGCAAAGTTAAATAGTTGCTCAACTCCAGCATCGAAATACTGAGTTTCTAAAGCAACATCTATAAAACTCACATGGTTTTTCTGAAATCTGTATCCGAATTGCCCACCATAAGCTTTAATGTTGTTGGCTGGAGACAATGATTCGTCTATATAGGTGTCGAAATCAGCTGGAAGTCCAGCCGGTTTGTTGTAAACCGGTACCGTGAACTCACTTTGGATCAGATGATTCATATCTGATCGTAGGTTAAAGCCGACATCAAAACGTGAGTTCTTGCCAGAATAATGAGTTAATCCAATTCCAGCATCAGCGTTTCGAAAGGAGCTGGTTTGATTGACATTTTGCAAGTAGCTCCCGGAAGAAACAGAGTTTAGGTTACCATTAAGTATTGTATTTCTCCCAATAGGTAATCCCAGATAAATATCCGCCTCCGGAGCCATATAATTCCCAATTCCAAGTGTGCTCCATAGGTTGAATTGCTCCGGTTTTCTATAGAACGTGTATGCAGAAGGCTGTGGACGTTCAAGATCACTCAATGGTAGACTGGCAACAACCTGTTCTGCACTTTCCAAGAAAGGCATACGATTAGGGTCTATTTGAAAAACCCTTGGTCGGGGACTAAATCCTAATATTGGTTGGCGCATAATACCCGGAAACCGTGCTGAAAAATCACCACGGATTTCAATATCCTGTGGGTCAATATCGGGTAATAACGATCCGGGTGTAGCATCCTGCGACCAAACCGTAGCTGGAGCTACTATCATTAATCCAACAACAAAGAATTTCTTCAATAGATTTTGCACTTTTTTTAATTCCGGCTTTTCCATGGACAGTGGGGGTAAGATAAGGATATTTGAAACTTCTGCATCATATAACCCACAACGCATAAAGTCTTTAAATCGGTATGTATTAAACAGATTCCCGTCGAGATCTTATAGCATTCAACACCACTAACCCAACGGATATCAAAATCAGGCTGGAAACATTCACAAAGTGACTAATTGTTGCATAACTCAATGCCGTAACCGCAGATATCTGATACAGTACAACTAGACCTGTCTGGACCATATAATGATACGTCCCAATCCCCCCAGGTGATGGTAACACCACTCCAATTCCACCGATAATGGTTATCACAAAAGCTTCGGGCCATCCGAATCCATATAAACTATCAAAATCAAATGCCCAAAATGGCATAAACGATGTAACAACATACGTAAACCAAATAAACAACGTATAGAAGACAAACAATGGCCAGTTTTTCAGCTTCCGAATTGCCACCAATCCTCTCGCAAAATCCAACCCCCATTTCAATAATCGCCCCCAGAAACCCACAGGCTCATCAACACCCGCAACCCCATTCGCTTCCTGGGTTGACACCCCCTGCGCCCGGCCCCGCTCCGATCTGCGACGAAGAAACCAAATCCCAAACGAAACAATGACCAGAATTCCGGCAAGTACACTTAATCCAACAGTTGAGGTAACGTATCCAACCCAAATCGCCCCTTCGGTTCCAAATAATTGCACCAGCACCTTTGGGTCTCGAATGAGTAAAACAAATGTAACTACCAGGAACAACATCATCATGAAAAGATCAATGATTCGCTCCAATACTATTGTTCCAAACAATTTGGTTGTCTGCAACTCAGTGTGCCTTGATGCATAAACCGCCCTGAAAACCTCGCCCGCCCTTGGAATAACCATATTTGCCATGTACCCATACATGACTCCGCTCATCATTACCAATCTTGAGTTTTGGGTTCCGGTCTCGTCATCCAATATCATTTTCCACCGCTCAGCTCGTGCCAGATTACTTAAAATGACAACGATAACATATGGAGGTATCCACCAAAGATGAATATTCTGCAGTTCAGCTACGACTTCGCTGATGTCAACCGAACGAATACTCAGTACAATAAACAACGCCGCAATTGCGAGTCCTACTATGATTTGAAGAAGTTTGCCTCGCATCTATTCCCTCATATCCACAATCTCAGCACCCGCTGGTGGCAGAAACTCGAATATTGCTTTGTCTTTACTCTCAAATCGACCAAATCGAAATGTAGTTTTTATCGTGTTATCCATTTGATCTATAGCATCAATTTGAGTTGGTGTTCCGTTTCTCGAGATTCGAATAACCACTTCTTTGAATTGCTCAAATGGATCAGTGGTAATGATTGTGATGGTTGAAGATCCATCCGAATTAACTACTTCTTTACTTTCATAATCCCCGGCATTACCAGCAAAATATCTGGATGGAGCAAAATCATCTTCCTCTGGACTATAGTTACTGTAAATGACACGATTTTGCTGCCTGTTGTAGACCGTCGACACCAGATTATCTACAATTATTATCTGATCAGGTGTGTCGATTTTATAAGAATCGCGAGTAAACCAAATGGACCCATACGAACTGGTTGTTTCGCCAGTGTATGCATCTGTAAACTGATGACTCAGGTCAGCACGATATAAAGCACCATCGTTGAATCGCTTTTTAAGTGCGGATAGAGCCGGGGTATCATCAAGTACTGTTATTAAGATTACTGAATCAACCGTTTTTTCTGAGTTGACAGATGAATAACTGATTCCAACTCCTCCCAGAACAAACAAAACAAGTAGTAAACTGATCCTAAGGTTCATCGAGGTTGCGCAAATGTTCATATAATTCGTCTTCATCGGCTATT
>CAZJZI010000011.1:0-54859 GCA_964550435.1 uncultured Chitinophagales bacterium
TTTACCAAATTGTTCACCTATGCTTACCAACTTTTGTGCAAGTTCTAATGCTCTAGTTGGTGTTTTCATGAAGGCTCCGGAACCACACTTGATGTCTAACACCAAGGCGTCTATGCCTTCTGCCAACTTTTTTGACATGATGCTTCCCGCAATAAGAGGGATGCACTCTACTGTAGAAGTGACATCACGAAGTGCATACATGCGTTTATCGGCCGGCGCGATGTCTTCGGTTTGACCGATCAATACCAAATTATTTTTTTCGAGCACCTTAGCATAAGTGTCGAGGTCAAGATTTACACTAAATCCTGGAATGGATTCAAGTTTGTCTAGTGTCCCACCCGTGTGCCCTAAACCCCGGCCAGAAATCATAGGAACCGGTACTCCGCATGCCGCAACAATGGGTGCCAGAATAAGTGAGAATTTATCTCCGACCCCTCCAGTAGAATGTTTATCAACTTTTATGCCTGGTATGTGCGATAGATCGACAACCACACCTGAGTGTAACATAGAATACGTTAAATCTGCAGATTCCCGATCCGACATCCCATTAAGATAAATTGCCATGAGCATAGCGCTCATCTGATAATCTGGAATTTGGTCATTCGAATATGAGTCGATTATATACTTAATTTCATTAGTACTAAGGTCATGGCCATCGCGTTTTTTTCGTATCAACGATACCATGTTGAACTGTTGGAAATCTGTCATAGGAACATTTTTTACTGTAAACCGTTTTATATAGGTTGTAAGTGCAAAATTGGCACTGATTAACTATCTTGAGTGATAAACAAGTTAATTTTTTTCATCATGAAAATCCCAATATTTGAAATTCTAGCCTTAATCTTTATTCTCTGGCCGCTAATTCAACGTTTTATCGATAAGAGTAAAAAACAGCCCGGATCGGATGAGATAGAAGTAGAAGGTATTGAAGACTACCCTCAGAAATCTTCTGGTACTGAACGAGAAGAGTGGGAACGTGCCATGAAAGAGCTAGAATCGATTTTCACAGGAGAACCAATTAGAGAGCCCGTAAAAAAAACACCCGCACCTCAACAGGTAAATGCTCCTATTGTAAAAGATACTCCTAAACAAGTACACTCGTTCTATGAAGAACGACAAAAACGTGAAAAATTCAGTAATGAATTTATTCAGCGAACACCAAATGCTCTAACTTCGGACGCAATCTATAAATCGCTGGATGAACATATAGAGGTTGAAGATACTTCTCAAGCAGGTCACACTATTTTTAGTGACATAAAAAACCCTCAAAGAATCAGGGAATTTTACGTTATGAAGGAAGTCCTGGACAAACCTCGCTCGAAAAGACCCGTCCGAAGCAGATTATTAACTTCCTGATGAGCAGTTGTGTTTTGGTTGACAAAGACATCCCTTTCTTGGATGACTTTATTCCTGATAAGATTAAACTAATCCGCTTTGATCCACTTAAAAAGTGGGAATCAATCCCATCTGAAGTGAGAAATTCGTGCAATGCTTTAATTGTTAGGACAGTAAGTAGAATCGACGCACAAAATTTTAACGTTAGTCACTTTCCAGTCCTTAAATTTATCGGAACTGCATCGGCCGGTCATGACCATATCGATGTGAAATATCTACAGTCAAATGGCATCTGGTTCGCAGATTCCGGGGGAGCCAATGCACAGGCAGTTGGCGAATATGTAGCATCTGTTATTGTTCAATGGACTTTAGACACTGGAAAATCATTCGAAGATTGCACTGTTGGAGTCGTTGGATATGGCCATACAGGCTCTAAAGCAGGGTCAATCTTGAGTCAACTGGGTTGTAAGATTATACCTCATGATCCTCCGAAAGCAGAAAAAGACAGTGCTTTCAAAAGCTCCACAGTCAAAGAGGTATTAAATTGTGATGTAATAACCTTTCATGTCCCCTATACAAATAGTACCGAGTATCCAACGAGATACTGGTTGGATGAGGCTAGATTCGCGAATTTTAAAGGTGAATTAATTATTAATGCCGCACGTGGAGGAGTAGTGAATGAGACTGCACTGGTTAATTGGTATAAGCAAAGTCCTGAAAGCAGAAGATTTGTACTTGATGTATGGGAAAATGAACCTCATCTAGACGAGTATGTACCCAAACTAGCCTGGATAAGCACTCCGCACATAGCCGGATACTCTATACAGTCAAAAAGAAATGCCACACGAATGATCTTGAAATCGATGTGCACGTTCTTGAGCATACCAAATACGATTTCGGACTCATGTACCAATCTAATGAATATTGATTCGTATCAAGGCTGGCATCCTTTGTTTGAACTTTCTGATAAACTCAAACAAGGTCTGTTAAACAATAGAGAACTCAATGCTTCGCTATTCAGGAATTTGAGGCAACATTCAAAGCTTCGAAACGAGTTTAAGTTTACAACTTCGGGTAAGTTCACCAAACTTTCAGATAATCCAAAGGTTCAAAGGTTAATCAAAGTATGCGGAGGACCACTTTGAGCTCGGGAATTGTGTGGTTACTTAAAGCTAAACTATCCTCAAAGTATTTGCTATCACTTTTTTTACTTGGATTAGTAACTGTAGGCTGGGGTATTGGCAAGAGCTATTTTGGAGTTGAAATTCAAATTGTTGTCAGATTTTTTTACTTCCTTCAAGTTTCAATTTTCGCTTTCGCTACTTCATGGATGCTTTTTCCACAGACAGATATGTGGTTGACTCAGATGTTGAACCCCAGTGAAAAATCTTTGAAAAAACTTCTTTTAGGAAGAGTATCAATAATCTCTATTGGGTCTGTAATATTTCTGAGTGCACTTATTACTGGTGGTAAAGATGTTGATAGCTCAGCAAGACTATACACCTTGATTGACGTTCTGATTTTCAGTACTGGTATTTCTGTCTTTTCAGCAGCCAATTTTTTAAGTATCGGAAGTAAGTCCCAGTTGTGGCAGGAAGGCCGGAAAGGACGCGCTTTCATTAATTACATGAAAGAGGCTGGATCCGGTGGCGCAGGTGTACCTGCAGGAGCAGTTCCCACTATATTGGCTACTAGTCTGGTTGCAATTTTAGGAATGCTTAGTGTAGTTTTCCAGGCATGGATTCAAGGGGTAATTGGAGTGAATGTTCCTGGAATAGCAGGAGCTGTTTTACTGGTACCAGGACTTTACACATGGATTAAATACTCCAAAGCTATCGATGCTGAATTCTATCATTCTCATGGATTCTACAATGAACTTTTCCGTAATCCAGGAGGTAAGGCCGATGGAGGACGTGAACCGATTCCAATCGAATCACTGTACTGGGTTCCAACTAATATTAGACCAGCAACATGGCTGACATTCAGGCAACTTGACCGGAAGTTTCCTTTAGGAAGATTCCTTGTGCTGGTTTTTCTAGTCTATTGGGGACTTATTAAAGCAACAGTTATAGATATTCAAGCTATAGTTCTAATTCCTATTATAGTCATACTTGGAAAGAATATGATTTTATTCTTGATTGAACGTGCACCCTACTCAAGTTTATGGTATAGACGGGTGATAGGGTCTGATTGGCGTTGGATCGGGGTACATATGGCAACTGGAATCAGATGGCTTGTTCCAGTACAATTCTTTTTGCTTCTTACAGTTTGGTTTGTAAGTGATTTAAATCAAAAAGATTTTTTGATCTGGCTCTATTTTGACATTTGCTCAATCATTGTTATCGCAATTGGGCGTTCAGTATTTACTACTTTTTCTTATGCTAAAAACTACAGATAATGTTTCAAACTGGGTCATTGAGGCACAGGGACTTGCAAAGCGCTATGGACAAAACCGATATGTAATATCTGGATTGAATTACGAATTTAATCCAGGCACTGGTACCGGTTTGGTTGGTCCGAATGGTTCTGGTAAAACCACTTTTTTCAGATTGTTGAGTGCGACTGCATTTCCTACAGATGGTAGTATTTGGTATGGAAAGTTGAATATTCATAAACATGTCCAAGATTACCTTAAATATGTTGGAGTGGTAAGTGATGCATCAGAACTGCCGCAGTTTTTGTCTGGTGTTGAACTTGTAGAGGGTGTGATGCGGTCGAGAGGGCAATGGACGGGAGCGAGTGCGCAGGAATTATCGGATTTGTTCGATAATCTTGAGTTGGACGACCGAAGGGAGATGCTGATTGGTACTTACTCGAGCGGGATGCAGCAAAAGGTAATGATTGCTGCTGCTTTGGCGATTAAACCTAAGATTTTGTTGCTTGATGAGCCTTTCAGGGCGTTGGATGTGTCGGCTACGGAGGCAGTGATGAAGCAGGTGTTGGCGTTTAAACAGAATGGTGGTATTGTGGTGGTTTCAAGTCATCAACAGGACCATCTAGACCAGTTATGCGAGGAGTTCATTACGTTTCCGCACGTTAAATAGACAATATCAGAACTGATTTAGAATTGAGTCCTTATCGCCCAAAGGTCTGGGAAAATATGGTGATGGAGAGTTGATTTCAAATATTCTACTCCATCCGAACCACCGGTCCCCTTTTTGGTTCCTATCGTTCTCTCAACCATCTTTACATGCCTGTATCTCCATTCTTGCATACCTTCATCGAAATCTACCAATAACTCACAGAGTAGACCAGCTTCGTGATCTTTAGTCATCACTTCAACTAAAATATGTTGGTGTTCCTCTGATGAGTCATAAACAAGCCCATTGTCGTTAGTCCTTTTTGGTGTTTCCAGATTATAGCCGCGTACCTGAAGATACTTGATGAAAGCTTCCCAAATCGTAGGTTCATTAATCCGTGACTCAATTATTTGTCGCGCTTTAGACCCTGGGTCATGTGGTGATAACATTCGATTGGATCGGAGACCACACAAAACCTCCAGTTCTCTGAATTGAACGGACTGAAACCCACTAGAATTTTGCAGAAACTTTCGGAATTGGTTAAATGACAAGGGTGTCATAGTTTCCAAAATGTCAGTTTGTCCTACTATTGTTTTCATAATTACAAGTATACGTCGCAGCGTACGAATTGCATTCCAGGTCTCTGCTTTCTCGAGTTGAACCTTGAGTAATCCGATTTCATGAAGAATTTGTTTGAACCATAATTCATACGTTTGATGTATGATTATGAAAAGCATTTCATCGTGCTCTTTCGGTTCAGACTGGAGCTGTTGAAGCTCTAAAAGTTCATCCACTTTAAGATAACTTAGATACGTAAGCGACATACTCATCAGGTAGGTTTCAATTTAATTAAACATTACTCACACAGACGGACATCAAAGTGCAGGGCTTCGTATATTTGGCCATGATTGATACACACGCACACATATATCTACCTCAGTTTGAAAATGACATCCACGATGTTCTTCAACGCGCAGTTCAGGTAAATATAACGGATATTTTGTTGCCCGCCATTGATTTTACATCAAAATATCAGATGGATTCACTAATAGGGTCAACCAAAGATTCCGAAATCCGTTTCCACCGAATGGCTGGAATCCACCCTTGTGACGTACAAAAGAGTATTGACGAATTAGCCCTCATCAGTTGGTGCAATCAGACAGATGTTGTTGCAATCGGTGAATCAGGACTCGATTATTTCTGGAGCAGGGAGTTTATAACCGAGCAGAAGAAATCATTACACCTTCATTGTTCAATCGCTAAAAACTTGAGTAAACCCATAGTTTTACACAATCGCGAAAGTACGAGCGACATGCTTGACATCATTGCACAAGAACAAGATGGAACCCTGACCGGCGTGTGGCACTGCTTCAATGGAACTGTTGACGAAGGTAAAAAAGCAATTGACCTGGGTCTTTATCTGGGTATTGGTGGTGTTGTTACGTTCAAGAATGGTGGAGTTGATAAAACAGTGAGTCATCTTCCTTTAGAAAAAATGATCCTGGAGACAGATTCTCCGTACTTGGCCCCAGCACCTCATCGGGGGAAACGCAATGAACCCGCATTTACCAGCTTGGTAGGAATTAAGTTGAGCGAGATTTTCGGGATTCCACTGATAGAAGTCGATAGAATAACTACTGAAAATGCCAGATCACTTTTCAAAATAAAAGAATAAAATTATGTCTTACGCCTGGTTTTTGGTCATGTACATGCTTATTGGGGTCATTTTTATCTGGTTCGGATTCGTAATGCTACGACATCCAGAGCGAATGACTAACTACCTGATTAAAACTGCCGAATCAGGTCAAACTCCAAAATTGCTGATAAAATGGCTCAAATATTTCAGCATGGTGATTTTTGTTTCTTTCGTTATTTCTTGGTTCCCATTTTATGCTACTGGATTAATCTACTCACTATTTGGCTTTATTCTGATTTTCGTATTCGGGAGATTACTTACGCGATGGGATGATTTGAAATCAATTTTGCCTACCAAGAGACCTGGATTGCTAGCGCTTACGAAAAAATCCGGGGTATTTTTGATAACCTTTGCCCTTTTCAGCCTTGTTATGTGGTATATGCATGTTACTACGAAGAGTATTTAGTTAAGCCTTGCAATATCTTGGTCATTTAACTACAATTGAAAGTACATCCATAAAACACAAGTTGTACTTGTTAATGAATTAATCATCTATTAATGGACGTTAGCCGATTTTTTGATATATCCCCAGTTGCGATGTGTATCGCAGGTTTTGATGGCTATTTTAAAAAAGTCAATCGTGGTTTGTTGGATATGCTAGGTTATAATGAAGAGTATATTTACTCTAACCCTGTTAATCATTTTATCCACCCTGATGATCGTGAACTCACATCACAATACAGAGATTTAATTCGTCAGGGTAAAGCTCTGGTTCATTTTGAAAACCGATATTGCACCAAATCAGGTGAAATTGTATGGCTTACATGGACGTCAGTGCCTTATCCTGAACAAGAGCTCGTTTATGCTATTGCTAAGGATATCACCCATCGCAAGAAAATGGAAGAAGATCGCAATATCATGTTGTCGAACATTAACCTGATTAATCAGGATTTAAAACGTATGACCTACTCAACAACTCATGATTTACGATCCCCGGTCAATAACTTAATAACAGCTTTTAGCCTTTTGGATATTGCGAAAGTCCAGGATTCAGATACCGTTGAAATATTGAATTTATTAAAGCTTGCCTCTGAGGGATTAAACTCTACACTCGACACCTATGTGGACTCTATGATTCGGAAGGCGAATAACCAGATTGAAATTGAAGAAGTGTCGTTTCAAAATTCACTGGATCAGATTCTCGTCTCATTAAAAATGCTGATATCAAAAAGTCAGACTACCATAAAATCAGACTTTAAGAGTGCACCAATAGTTAGATTCAACAAAGCTTTTCTTGATAGCATTTTTCTGAATTTAATTTCTAATGCCATAAAATACCGTAGACCTGGAGTTGACCCTGAGATCGTACTAAAAACTTCATCAATTAATAACATTATTCACTTAGAAGTTTCTGACAACGGTCTTGGATTTGATATTGAAAAACATGGTGATAAAATTTTTGGCTTCAATCAGAAGTTTAATTCGAATGTAGACAGTAAAGGCATCGGTCTTTATTTAGTCCATAACCATGTCACAGCTCTGGGAGGTAAGATTCAGGTAGAAAGTACATTAGGAGTAGGAACTACATTTACGATTGTCTTTGCTAACTAAATTTATGCGAATTGAAAAAGGCGGATACCATGGAATCCTGCTACCTGATTACGACATCGGATTAGATGTCGGTTCGGATGTCGCACGGCATATTTTCATTTCGCATGCTCATGCTGATCACGTTCCAGCGAACAGGCACCTTGCCGTTTATGCTACTCCAGCAACAGCTGCGCTAATGCGGGTCAGAGGCTTCAAAGGACATATTACCGAGGTCCCGTTTGGCAGAATAATTGACTTGGGTAACGCTCGAATCAGTCTGTTTCCTGCTGGTCATATTCTTGGATCAGCGATGACTTACATAGAAACCAAGGAGGGCTCTGTTCTGTACACTGGAGATTATAGAAATCCACCCTCTCCTTGTTCTGAAGGTTTCGATTACCCTGATCAAGTTGACTTCTTAATTACAGAAGCAACCTTCTCATTGCCTATCTACAAATGGCAGTCTCATGATGAGTTATTTAATGACATAAGAAAGTTTGCATTAAGTTCACGAAACAGAGGTGATGTCCCGGTATTTATCACTTATACATTAGGTAAAGCTCAGGAAGTGATGATGGCGCTTGAACCACTGAATATTCCAATACAAGTACATTCTGGCGCCTATGGGTTGTGCAAAGTTTATGAAGATTTTGGATTCAATATTGGATCGTATTCTAAAATAGATTCTGAATCCATAAGTGATACTATCCTGGTAATACCAATGTCTTTCCTGGAGTCTGGAGTGTTGCAGAAAATCAGGAATAAACGTATTGCGTACTGTTCTGGGTGGGCTGATCTTGAAGCCAGAAGAGCTCAGCAAACCGTCGATGCATTGATTCCCATCTCTGATCACATCGATTTTTTTGAACTCATAAGCTTGTGTAAAAAACTTCGACCTAAGCATGTCTACATCACACATACTCCGAATCCGGATGTTGTTCAACATTATTTATCATTGGAGGGAATCCCCTCCTCTCCATTTGGGATGGAACAACAGGAGGATTTCTGATGCATTTCGATGTAGGCGAAATTCTTGGCAATAACGATAAGAGTGACCTATTCCTTGTATTCTGTGAAATAGCTCAATTAATAGCTGAATCACGAAAAACCAGTGAGAAAATTGAGTTTTTTAATGCATACCTAAAATCATTGCATTCAGATAGTGCCCTCGAACTTGCCTGTCAGTTCATGGGTGAAGGAGCATTCCCTACATCCAGTGGTGAGCGAGTTTCAATTGGACACTCAACTATTTCACAATGTGCCTGTGAGTTTCTGGAGATCGATTACGAAGCTGTGTTTAGACCATCACGAATCGCGACTGGAAGTTCATCTGAGGTAATTTCAAAATTAATGGGTAACACGATTACAGGAGTATCTAAAAGATCCCCAAAATCAATAAATCTGGAAAGTATAAAAGAGCACTTTGTAGTTTTAAAAAACTGTCGAAAACGTGATGAAAAATATGCTGAGTTAGCGCTCGTTTGGTCGAAATTGACGCCAATTGAAATAAAATACTTCCTCAGGATTATGGGTGGTGGAAGTTTGAGGATAGGTTTTGAAGCCAGAAGTATTTTGAATGCCATAAGTTCAGCATTCAGTGCTGACCTCGAACGTGTTCGGTATGTTCATATGGTAACCGGAAGTCTGGGTCATACTGCTGTTTTGGCCAGGAATAAACAACTAATGGAAGCCGAGTTCGAGTTATTCCGTCCTGTTGCATTCATGCTGGCCGCCCCCTATGATTCTGAATTGGATACAACCCTTATTGGTTATCATGCTGAGGAAAAATTCGACGGAATGCGGTGCCAACTACATGTCGGAAGTGGAAAGGTTGATCTTTATTCCCGTGATTTGAATATGATTTCTCAATCATTTCCGGAACTAGTGGACCAATTCTCCCGAAAATCAATTTCAGGTATGCCTGAAGTCCTAATTGATGGAGAGATCTGTGTCTTTACTCAGGATACAATTCAACCATTTCAATGGCTACAAAAACGTATGGGTGTTAAGAATCCTTCTTCGAAACTACTTGATGAATACCCGGTCGTGTTTGTAGCATTTGACATTCTATTTTATGGTGGTAAGACTCTTTTAAATCGTCCATTGAACGAGAGACTTTTGTTTTTGGATCAAATTAGTGAAAAGTATGACATCCGTAGAGTGACACGTCATAAGTTGATCAATCCAGGTGATGTAGAATCCCTTTTCAAAATGGCCATTTCGCATGGAAACGAGGGTCTTATTTTAAAGAAAATGAACGGCGTATATGAGTTCGGACAACGAAAACGAACCTGGTTGAAAGTAAAAAAAGCGGGTGGATCATTGGATACAGTAATTTTATATGCTCACGCAGGTAGTGGGAAACGAGGAGGTACGTATTCTGATTTCACACTTGGTATCAAAGTCGATAATCCAGATTCTTTTGGGCAAGAATTCATACCGATAGGCAAAGCATATGGTGGGTATACAGATGATGAGCTAAAACAACTGAATAACGAGATAAAAACATTGGTCCTGGAAAAATTTGGACCAACTTTGATGCTTAAGCCCAAGATCGTGGTTGAAATCGAATTTGATGAAATTCAGATCAATAAACGTACGAAAGCAGGCTATACACTTCGCTTCCCAAGGTTTAAGGCAATCCGTTGGGACAAACCTGCCAGCGAAGCAGATACCCTAAGTGAGGTTTCACGTCTATATGAGCTAAAAATTAAAAGAAACAGAATCTCACAAGGGGACAATCCATCTTTTATTTAGGAGCAAAATAGGGTCTGAATTTTACCATCAAACCCTATTTTGAAGAAAAACATTTATTCGGCCTTAAATACAGGTTCGCCTGCTACCCATGTTTCCAGAACCTTGATTTGCCAGATTTCGGAATCAGGAATTGTAAAATAATCGCGATCGATGAAAAGAAAATCAGCCCATTTACCTTGTTCCAATGAACCTACGACCTTTTCCATATGTCCGGCATAAGCTGCTCCCAACGTGAAGCCATGTAAAGCTTCTTCGCGTGTGATTCGCTGATTTGGATACCATCCGCCATCAGGCATACCCTGATGATCTTGCCTGGTCACAGCTGAATATAGTCCATGAAACGGATTGGAAAGTTCAACCGGGAAATCTGATCCTGCTGCTATTACAGTACCCTGATCCAGAAATGTTCTCCACGCATAACCACCTAATATTCTGACCGGACCCACACGATCTTCAGCCATATTCATATCACTAGTAGCGTGAACCGGTTGCATAGATGCGATGATATCCAACTCTTTAAACCTAGGGATGTCTTCGGTATTAACAATCTGTGAGTGCTCGATCCTGTGTCGTAATCCCTTATCACCGTGTACGTTACGGACATTTTCAAACGCGTTTAAGATTGTCCTGTTACCGTTGTCACCAATTGCATGTATACCAGCCTGATAGCCAGCGGCTACGACTTTGTCTATCATTGCAGTGAACTCTTCTTCTGTGTTGAAAAGCAGTCCATAGTTGCCTGAGTCATCACTGTAAGGTTCTATCATGGCCGCTCCCCGACTTCCAAGCGCCCCGTCCGAATAGAGTTTGACACTTCTGAGATAAAGTCTGTCGTCTGCATATCCTTGTACAGGACCATTTTTTGATAATTCATCAAATACTTGACCAGAGCCACTAATCATTCCATAAATGCGAGTAGTAAGTTGACCTGAATCAGCCATTTCTTTCATAAGTTGGAATGCAGTGATTCCGGTACCAGCATCGTGCACACCAGTAAGGCCTACAGATCGCATTTCTTCCAAAGATGCTACTAAAGCCATTCGCTGTTCATCTAATGTTGGTGGTGGAATTTTCATTTCAACCAAATCCATAGCTTTGTCAATCAGAACACCAGTGGGCTCACCGTTTGCATCTTTGATAATTGCGCCTCCATCTGGATCAGGTGTGTCGCGAGTGATACCAGCAAGTTGCATGGCAGCCGTATTAGCCCAACCTGCGTGTCCATCCACTCTTGCAAGCCAAACAGGACGATCACTTACTACTGTATCTAGATCTTTCGCTGTTGGAAACGCATTTTCGGACCACAGTACCTGATTCCAGCCACGGCCTTGTATCCAGGTCAACTCTGGATAATCTTCTGCATAAGTGCGAACACGTAGAAGGGTTTCATCCAGCGTTCTGATTCCCATTACATTCACATTTAAAATTGATTCTCCAAGGCCCATAACATGGGCGTGAGCATCAATTAAACCAGGGATCATGGTTTTTCCTTGTGCATTTATTAGGGTTGCACCAGGATAAGCTGAAATTAAATCCGATTCAGTACCTGTAGCAAGTACTTTGCCATCTTGTATGGCTATTGCATCGAACTTAACGACACCAGGTTGACTCGACACAAGTGTGTATCCATTAACTTGATGGATTAGTGTAATTTCCGGCTTATTTGCACAAGAAATTAGAAATAACAATCCAAAAACGTATAGAAGTTTTTTCATAAAAATGACCTTTTCGTTAATCGTAAGAGTCCTGAATATACGATAATCGAAAATTGATTCAGATTTAAAATGAATAATTGAGCTCTTTAAAGTATTACCCCAATCAATATTGTGTATCTTTGAACGATATGTCTACACAATCTCGATATATGACCATTAAACGAACATACTTCACTCTGAACATCGCGATTTTTGTGATGGGTTTATTTTTGCACTTGCTGCTGTGGGATACTGATTTCCTTTTGAAAATCGAACGTGCATTAAATGGTGTGGTAGGCTGGGATTCCGTTACCGGAACGATATGGGCCTGGATTCGGATTTATTTGTTCGGCCGGATGGGTGTCTGGATGATTATGACAGCGATTTTTTTACTCTTTGTTGTACTACCAATTATCGTACGATATAAGTATGTGAAAATTAAGCCTACTCCCTGGCTTGCAATACACGTTTCAGTATACCTCTTTTTATTACTCAAAATGCTCCGTGTTTACTGAAATGCACTGTTTTGAATTTTAATAAATGAACTACCATGAAAACATGGACTATTAAATCAATTGCTCCACACGACTTTTTCCTCTGTCTGGACATTGACCAATATTTCGATCATGAACATGATCCAATGCTCATTTTTGAACAAGGTTTCACAAGACCAATTCCAACTGGGGATCGCGATTATTTGATGACTATGCACTTTAATGGTGATGTTGAGAATCCATCTTTCACCGTTTCATGTTCTGAAAATATTTCAGAAGAAGAACAGTCAATGGCAACTAAGGCCATACGTAGAATTTTGGGATGTGATATTGACCTGAATCCATTGTATGAAGCTGCTTCTAAAGACCCTGTTTTAGCACCCAAATTTCAAGAGCTCTATGGATTCAAGCGCATGTCCAGGGCAAATCTATTCGAAGACACAGTTAATAGGGTTATTCAGACACAGATTTCACATAAACCCACAGCACGGAAGATGGTATATGGTGTCCGGGAAGCTTATGGAACCCGATTAGATGGTCCTGGTGGTCCCATAGCAAGCTGGCCCCGACCTCATCAACTAGTAGGTGGTGACCCTGAGAGCATGAAGAGATACGGCCTCTCATTACGAAAGGGTGAGTATGTAGTAGGTTTAGCCCATGAAGTAGTATCCGGAAATCTAAATCTGAAAGAGCTTGAGCAACTACCTCCACAGGAATTCATTGACAGAATTGTTCAAGTGAGAGGAATAGGTCCAACCACTGCACAGGATTTACTATTCTACAGAAATAGAACTGACGCTGTTTTTCCCGCCCGAATTGATAAAGAAGGAAATGAAACAGGGTTGCGTTACTGGATTATTCGAAGCTATGGTAAGGATTCGAACAAAACTTCTGAAAAGCAGTTTCAACAAATGATAAAGGCCTGGAATGGCTTTGAGGCTGTAGCACTCGAATATCTATTCGCAAACTGGGTACTTAGTGAAAAACGAAAAGCAGCTTCTCGCAAAAATTCGTGAGCCATATCATCATTATCACTGTTTAGAATTGTTTTTCTAGCAGCTGATGAGATTGCTCACTGACCTGAAAGTTTCTTTTTGAATCTTCGTGTAAAACAGGGAAATTCAAACACGACAAAATGTAAGCGCTATCATTTACACGTTGTCTTCACAGATTAAACTGAATTGTGATACATTAACCCCGATTGGTCGTCGGTCAACACACGATTTACAACTATGCTTGATATTCAAAAAAAATTAACCAACTCATTCTACGCGTTGCTTGCATTACCTGCAACGGCAATGGGTTTCGCTCTTTCGGTGCAAATTTCTGCTTTAAGTTGGATTCTCAGCACGCAATACGGACTTGATATTAAGGACGTAGGACTAGTATGGGCTGCGGGTCCGTTGGCAGGCATTATTGGCCAGGTATTCATTGGCATAATTTCCGATAAAGTTTGGTTTTGGGATGGGAGACGGCGGCCATTTATTTTGATTGGTGGACTCTTATCGGCATTAATGCTCCTCGCTTTGCCTAATATCGGAGTCATTTCCACTGCAATGGGAATAGAAGCTATTCTTGGGGTAGCGGTAACTGTCACGTTGACACTAGATCTGGCTATTAATGTAAGTTTTAATCCAACGCGATCAATAATTGCAGATGTTACTCCCGAAGGTCGACCCAGAACACGTGGTTACACTTGGATGCAAACCATTTCAGGTACTTTCGGTGTTATGGCATATCTGATTGGTGCACTTTATGGAAATATGGTATTGATTTATGTAGGTGTTGTTCTTGTACTTTTTTTCTCACTTATTCCGCCATTTTTCATCAAAGAACCCCGTTACATTGATGATGACACTACTGCAGACTTGACGCCAGAAGCGGCTGGTGGGGCTCACCAAGAAGCAGCCAATGCTCACGTGTCTCAGCAAAAAGATAGTTTGGTTGAAATTCTCAAAACCATTTATCCACTTTGGGGGTTTTTAATCTATTCTATTTATGCCTTCGCAGGTCGCTTTGGATGGATAAATATTGACGGGTATGTCGTTGAAATAGTCTGTGGTTTGTTTACAGCAGCAGTAATTTTGAAGGCGCTCTTTACCACAGAAACTGGAAAACCACGTGAAGAAGCCGGGCTTATAGGATTTCAAAAGGTGCTTGCAGCACATTCGTTTACATGGATTGGAGTACAAACGATGTTCATATACTTGTTCGCAGCTGTTCAATATCGAATACCCGCAATTGACAATACTGAACTTGGACAAATCATATCCTGGAGCTTTTTTGCGTTAAATTTGGTAGCTGCTTTACTACCTGCTTTCGTACTTGAACCAATGGCAGCTAAAATCGGTCGGGTTAAAACTCATATGATAAGTATTTTCATAATGTCAGCTGGATATGCAGGTCTGCTGATTATGGGTACCTCTCCGATCATTATCTATGCGCTGATGGCCGTTGTTGGTATTGGATGGTCGGCAACGATTTCACTACCATTTGCCATTATGTCTCAGAAAATACCAAAATCCAAGATGGGTCTGTACATGGGATTATTCAATTTATCTGTAGTTCTTCCACAATTAGTTGCCAGTTTAGGTGTAGGTGAATTAATTGATGGTGCATCTGACAAAGGCATAACATTCATTGTTTGTGCTGTTACTGTAGCAATATCTGGATTTGCTTGGGCCTCAGTTAAGGAACCTGAAGACCACGATTTAAGTAATCCGGTAACTTCTGGTAGTGGACACTAACAAAAGGGGCCTAAATGGCCCTTTTTTGTTCTTTCAAATGTTGAATTGATTTAAGGTCTCATTCTCGACAAGTCAGCCGGTCGAAGTGACTCACATGATTCCGGGGGTTCATGTGTCCACATCGTGTTGGCTAGTTTCCATGTCCCGTCAGATTTTACCATCTGCATCATGTTCACCCCACAATGTGATGTTTTGTCATTTACCCAAAACTCAAATGGATTCCATACCATTGCCAAGGGGCCACGGATAAATACTACTGGATCCCAATATTTTTCCACAGTTTTTGGAGCGTCTTCACCCGGGGGATTCAGAAATACTGAGTTTGGTCGGCCAATAAGTCTCCAGGTTCCATCAGGTCTTTTGACAGATACATACGTCATTCCATCGGTTGTTTGTAACGATGATCTAAGCTCAATATCATTTGTAGTTAATGTTTCCATGAACGCATCAACTGCAGCGAGAACAGCTTCGACCTCCTGTGGTTCGTGTCCATTTGCGCTTTGTGCTTTCACAATAGAACTTGAAAGTATCAGAATTGTGGCAAATAAAAGTTTAAAAAACGTATTCATAAAAGAGTGATTAGATTGTTTCAATGTCGATCTATGTTGTTCTGATTTACGGGACTACTTGTTTTAAGTACTGCCATTTCAAATAAAATAATGTTACAGAACTACTTAAAATGTGATTCCGAAATCATGAGTCCTACAGGTTTAAGTGGATCAACATATTCACATACTACTTTCAACATAGCCGTAAACGGTAGGAACAATATCATACCAGCAACTCCCCAAATTGCTGCACCTACCAATAGTGAAACGATAGCCGCGAGTGCGTTAACGTTCACACTACTTCCAACCACCTTTGGACTTAGAAAATTACTTTCGACCAGTTGAACAGCCCAAAACAATCCGGCAACGGCCAATGGCATCCACAACGTATCCTGAGAGATCAAGGCATATATTATTGGAATAATTGCTCCTAAGACTGTCCCGATGTATGGTATTATGGATAAGGTCGCTGCAAGAAATCCGAATAAAAATGGACTATCTAGACCAATAATCCATAATCCAACACTGTTTGCCAGACCAAGAATTACAATTAAAGTCAGAACACCTGAAAGATATTTCTGACCAACTTGCTGAATTTCACGAAGCATATTTAATGCATCTTGTTTGTTGTCATCAGATGCAAACGCCAGAACACCTTGAATGAGTCCACTTCGATAAATTAAGATCAAGAAAGTATATACCATGGCGGTAAGCAAACCGATTAAGAAACCAGCGGTATTCCCAAATGTACTTCCTAAGAGGTCAGCGCCAGATTCACGAAGCCATGTTTTTGCACCTTCAATAATCTCTTGTTCGGTAATATCACCAACGAACCCAAGGTTTTCATTCAGGAATAACACTACACTTGAAAAAACGCCAATAATTTTCGTCTGAAACTCAGTCAATTGATTTGTCAATGATACCAATTCAGCTGAGAAGTAGGTCAAAAGCCCGAGTAATGTTCCAAAAAAGAGAAGCAATGCTAAAAAAGCACCGCCAATTGAACCCACCCATGTAGATTCCAACCGTTTGTGAATTGGATATAAAATAAATGAAAGTAAGAGTGATAGAGCAATCGGTATTAATATTCCACTACCGATTATCATTATGTATACCAGTAGCACCAGGGTAGCCAATACATAAAAAGTATTTCTAAATGATAGGTTCATACTCATTCCCCAGATGATAGATTTTTAACTTTTTTTGAGGCATTAATAAGGTAAACAACAACAGATCCAAAAAGTAGTACCAGTATTACTGGAAGGAACCAAACCGACATACCTTCCTGATACCCAAGGCCCGCTTGCACCATTGTTACAAATAAATAGGCAAAAATGAGTGCTATACCAGTGTTCAGATAGCGCACGAATCTGGTTGCGGTAGTGTACTGAAAAAGCGCATTTTCGGGAGTGATCGGATTCAGATAATTAAAAATGTGTGGATATTTATTCAATTGGTACATCCCTTTCCAGGTAATAACCCCTATAATTGGTAACAGCCACAACATTGGTTTCGGGCTCCATTGTGTTGGTTCACATCGTATCCGAATTTTGTTGGGATAGAATCAGGAAGGTCCGCGTAACTAAATGCCCCAAATAGGAACATGAATAAAATTGCCCCGAATCCAAGGAGATCGAGCATCTTATCAATTGATCTTTTGGGAATTTCAATAATTGGTCTTTTTGAATTCATAGTTAAATTTTAACCCGTTGTTTTGGATGAATATACTTATAGAATGCTGAATTTATATCGAAAGTTTATTCAAGTGGTTACACTTCCCTCCGCATGATCAATCCATTCTCCGCTTGTTGACCAGTATTTTTTCATGCAATCGGCAGTCATACAACTATGGACTGGAAGGATACCTATCATGTCCCCAATTTCTATTGAGTTTATAAGTTCGACGGATGCTTGAATGATACCATGTTCCTGAGAAACTGACACCACTCTTGAAATTTGTTCTGGGATTTCCCAACCATTCTCATTTAAAATTACAACTTCACCGAAACATTTTGAACCGTCTTCCATTTGTATGAAATCTTTGGAAAGATGTACCCCCCCACCATGAACCAGAATTTTTCCGGATTTCTTGTTGACATCAACTACTGGAGCAGCCAATGCAATGGCAATATTCTGGCGATAGCAACTACCTATCGATACCTGCATTAGATCGTAGAAAATGAAATTACCGGGACCCATCTCTGTTGCTGGACCAAAATCATCTATGATTGAACAACCAGGTGTATCTCCTATTCGAATATCCATATCTGGATAATTTGACTCGTACTTAGATTTCAACATATTAAGTGCAGTGCGGGTCTCATCATAAATCTTATTTATATCGCTATAATAAGTATGACCCGGATGGACATAGAATCCACGAAACTTTAGCATATCAGATTCACTACTCATTGATAGGATTTGGTCAAGTTTGTCGTAGTCGTTGTATTTAACTCCGGTTCTCCCATAACCAGCATCAATTTCAATGAAAAAAGGTGTTTCTTTTTTCAACTTCCCAATCAAAATTCTGATTGATTCAATGTTCACAATCTGAATTGACATATCCTGCTGATCATGAATACTATTGAACAGTTCTATCTCACGGATATTGAAAGGAAATCCAATATGAATGAGGTGGAATCCGAGGCCAGAAAGATATTTAGCCATTTTCAGCGACGATACAGCAATTTCGTCTATACCCCTACGTAAGACCCATCTCCCAATTTCTCTTGATTGAGGGGTTTTGAAATGTGGAACTAGCTTTAATCCCAGTCGATTTGCTTTTGATCTCATTTTATCCAAATTGGATAATACAATTTCGGGATTCAAAATCAATGTTGGAGCTGTTAATGATTCAAAGTTGTTCATCGATAATTGCAATTATGTTAATTGGTCATCATCAAGGTAACAACAGTGAATAAAGCATCAAAAATTGTCTTATCCAGATTGATAGAACTTGTGATAATTTTTTAATTGATTGTGTAACCTTTTGGAATTTTTTAAAGTATTCAGTGTAAAACAGTCAATCGACAGCTAAAATAAGAACCACATGATGAGTGATAACGCTTTGATGATCCGGGTGAAACGGGGTGAAATTGAGCACCTTGGATCGTTATTTGAGCGTTATCACCGTCGCCTTTTTGCATTTTTTTTCCGCTTGACGAGTCGACGTGATGTTAGTGAAGACCTGGTACAGGCCGTCTTTGAACGAATTTTAAAATACCGGGACACCTTTTCTGATGATAAGGCATTTGCATCCTGGATGTTTGGAATAGCCAGGAACTTGCATCTGGATTACTACAAAACTCAGAAGAGGGAACATTTATCTGTTGAAAGCATCGATTTTGAAACGCTTCAACTTGAATCGACAGTCCAGCCTCAAGAAATTGAGGTAGAATTTGACCAATGGCTTGTAAAAAAAGCTCTGAGTCGCCTGGAACCAGATAAGAAACAGGTTCTAATACTTTCCCGATACGAAGGACTCCGATATCGGGAGATTGCCGAGATTATGGACTGTACCGAAAGTGCTATAAAAGTAAGAGTCTTCAGGGCACTTCAGGAAATGAAAGAAACTATTATTGCACTTAGAAAGCAGCACAATTTATGATACATGAAAAACATACACATCTTATAACCGGATACATTGAAGGTTCACTCAGTGAAACAGACCGAATCCAGTTACAATCATTGATAGACCAAGGAGAAATAGACATTTTGGATCTGGTCGATCTGGAGAGAATTTATAAACAAGTTGGTTCTATAGATGTTCCAGAACCCGGTCAACGTGTTCATAACAACTTCTATCGATTTTTAGATCATACTATTAATGATCAGACCAAAAATACATCTCATTTTAATCCGATAAATAAGTTCTTGAATAGTCGGTCTGCTTGGAGTTTTGCTGCAGCTGCAGCATGCCTTTTAATTGGAATATTGATTGGAGATCTTTGGAATCCGGTATCAGACAGAGATGAAAAAATTGACTTATTGTCATCTGAAGTTACTCAGATGCGTGAAGTTTTGATGATCAGTTTGCTTCAAAATGAATCCCCGGTTGAGCGTCTTCGAGCAGTTAATATATCACAGCAAATACCTGAAACTGATAATCGTTTAGTGGAAGCTCTTCTTAACACGCTAAATAATGACACGAATGTAAATGTGCGTATAGCGGCAATCAACGCACTTGTTGATCGAGGAGAGAATCCGTTTGTTCGGAAAGGACTTATTGAGTCTATATCCAGCCAAACATCTCCACTAGTACAAATAGCACTAGCAGATGCCATGATAACATTGCAAGCTTCTGATTCAGCTACTGAATTTGAGCTGTTGCTTGCAAAAAATGATCAAATGGACAGTTCTGTACGGACTAAACTTGAAAACACCATAATGGCACTAAAATAAGATCCTCAAATCTCCGCCAAGGTTGAATTTCAATCATATTCGGTAACCGGAAAATCGCGAGTCCGGTAACCGGGCGGAACCCCGATTCAATTAACAATAACATAATATGAAGATACAAATGAAATCAATTCAATTACTTATCGCGATGTTTATGGGCATTGTGTTTACAAACACTGCTTTATCACAATCCCAGATTGCAGTCCCTTTAAGCAATCCAACTCAACCAGGAATTCTTGAAATGAACTTCATCATGGCCAATGTTTCAATTGAGGCCTATGATGGAAATGAGGTCGTGATCCGATATCAAGGTGACAATTTGAAATCAAAAGAAGATACAGATTTGTCATCGAGAGAAGGTTTACGCAGAATTGGAGGTGGTGGCTCCGGATTTGAAGTCACAGAAAATAATAACCGTGTTATTATGGATGGTGGAATTCCATTCGGCGAACTTGAGTTCGAAATTCTGGTTCCGAGAAATTTTTCGTTAAAAATATCGGTCGTAACTGGCGATAGAATTGAAATTATAGGTGTAAATGGTGACCATGAAATCAACCATGTAAATGGTGACATCAAGCTATCTAATGTTTCGGGATCGGCGTTGGTAAACACCGTAAATGGTGATATTGACGCTATCTTTTCTGCCGTAACTGCCAATAAACCGATGGCATTTAGCAACATCAATGGTGATATTGATGTCAGTATACCGGCAAACACAAAGTTCACAGCAAAAATGAGATCAGAGTTCGGTGAAATGTTTACTGATTTCGATATGGTTATGAAAAATCAGACTGGACCTAAAGTTTCAGAAAGTGCCGGTAAATACAAAGTAGAGGTCAACAACTGGGTTACAGGTGATGTGAACGGTGGTGGCCCAGAGTATTTATTCAAGACATTAAGAGGTGATTTTTACCTACGAAAAAAGTAACTCTAGTCTTATTTAGTGTTTATAAGCGATTGCTGGTCAGATGATTAGAATACAAATAATTGATTTACGAAAGACCAAATCTTGCCAGCATAAATTAAAAAAGGCTCGGGTTTTCTAATCCGAGCCTTTAACGTTTATAAAAATAGGGCCCAGCAGTTTCATCCGTAGGGCCCTGAAGGTTATGTGTCAATTAGTTGTCGTCGTCATCGTCGTCATCATCGTCGTCATCATCGTCGTCATCGTCGTCATCATCGTCGTCATCATCGTCGTCATCATCGTCGTCATCGGAATCACCGTTTCCGTTGCCGTTTCCATTTCCATTCCCATTTCCGTTTCCGTTGTCGTCGCCGTCATCTTCACCATCGTCAGATCCGTTGTCGTCGCCGTCATCTTCACCGTCATCTTCACCATCGTCAGATCCGTTGTCGTCGCCGTCATCTTCACCGTCGTCAGATCCGTTGTCGTTGTCCTCGCCATCGTCATCATCGTCATCATCATCATCTTCGGTTCTGCCATCGTTAAACTGACGCTTTAAGAGGATAAATGATTTCCGAATATTCCTTTCTATCCATTTCGCATGAGATGGATTATTAGGATCCAATTCTCCACCATTATGGTGTATAAACCAGTTTTCGGCATTGATTCCTATGTTTATGTCAGCAATCTGACCGTCTCTGATAACAAGATTCGGTTCAAAATCTAGTTCGACCTCGAAAACTTTGGAAGAGCGGAACATAAAAGATTCACCATTTACATTTCCACGAATTATAAGTGCGAATCTAACGTTACCTTCGTCAAAATCCGGATCATTTGTGATCACGCTTGAGTGATAAGGTCTACGTTTAATTTTAAACTCAAGCTCATCGTATACCCCTTCAGGTATTTGCATCTCGGTAACATTAAACAGTGAACCATCCAGTGGCAGATTTACCACAATATTTTCGGTTTCAAAGTCGGCAGAATCTTCTAGAGCACTCTCAAGTTCAAATTCATCAAGGAACATTTTAACTTCTGTGATTTCGATATGTCCCGAATTAACACTGGATCCCTGAGTTTTTGATAATGAATTGCTCGACTTCTCCACTTTCATGTTTATCGAAAGTGTAGCTGGATCTTCAGTTTGGTGTTGCATGACATCACAGCCTGTGAAGGCAAGCAAGACCCCTATAAGAAAGGCTTTATTATAGAATTTTGATAAGTTCATAATCTTCAGACTTAGAGTTAGGTTAGAGTTTGTATTCATACTACAGATGGTCTTAGTCCAAACCCCTAAGACAATATATTAAAAATTCTTAATATATTTATCAGACCGTGAAACTGCCTTTACTTAACAGTCATGGGATTCTGATTTTAATTGTGAATGATGGTTGGAAAGCCATATCCAATACATCTACAGGTACAGCCCGTAATCTTGGAATCAGTCTTGTTTCATCGAAATTAAAGGTATAGTTTCGGTACCAGACATTTTGTTCATTTAGTAGATTATAAATTGATATGCTCCATTCGATAATCCCACCTCTTTGAATAAAATGTGACCATTGAAGTGACACATCCAATCGGTTATAATGGTCAAGACGTTCACGATTATTATTGCCAAAAACTGCAAGAGAATTTGGTGTGCCGGACATTGAAATCCATGAAAAGAAAACCCTCCCATTTTTCATTAATCTAGCTTCAAGGGCCGTATTTGCCGTGTGAGTACGATCCCAGTCAGCCAAATAGGGCTTTCCATCGAATAAATATTGATTTTGTAACTCAACCCTGGTCCTTGTATAAGTTTGAGTGAGCGTGAATCTATCAATTTTAAGTCTTCCTGTAAGCTCTAATCCATTCGAAAATCCCATATTCGCTGCATACCAAGGAGTATCTGTAAAGGTATTCTCAAGAGACCGTGTGCTTAACTCATGTACTCTAACCCCATTAAATGTTTTCTCATATATGTCTGCCCGAAGCGAGAGCCATGAGAAAGGGAACCATTGGAATCCAGCGGTAATTTGTTCTGACGATGCCGGTGGCTGATTATTTGTAGATAACACCCAGACATCAGCCGTAGTAGCATTTTGAATTGATATTCTATGGAGGAATTGATACGTTTTTGCATATCCAGCCGAGAATTGAAGTTGACTAAATGGTTTCAATTGTAATTCAGTCCTAGGTGCATATAGAATTTTATCTGTAGGTAAGTAATAATATATACGACTGCCTAAGTGAAGATTGAGCCAGAAAAGCGGACTCCATTGGGTCTGAAGCCAAGTGTCCAAGAGGATTGATTCTGATTTTGTATTAAATGCTGGACGGTCGAAAGATGATTCTGAATATTCCCCATAATAATATCGGACTCCTAGTCCAGTAAAGCCTCGAAGTGATCCCAAAGACAATTCAAGCTCTTGTGATGCTTTGAATTCGGTCATAGCACTTTGACTCCTAAAAGGATATGTGAACAAAGAGACAGACTGGTTTTGATCTGTATTAGTCACCAAGCTGTATAAAAAATCATCTTTGGAAAATGAAGTTTCGTACAAACTTATGCCAGCAAGTGTACTTGAATAAATCTCTGATGATAGAAAGGTATCATATCGTAAACTTAGGAGTCCATTTCCCCAGCGATTTGATGTTTGGACAGGAAGAAAAGTAAACTCTCCATCTGTACCTGAGGAGCGTGTTCTTCTTTCGGCATCTTGTTTGGTTTCGTCACCTCCGAAATAACCACTCAAGGTAATTCTCCCTCCTCTTGAGTTTTCATGATAAAACTTGGTATGTAAGTCAACAAAATTTACTGAAGGCTTTCCTACTTTAAGAACTTCGTTTGTAAAGTCGGGTTCATCAGTAATTAGTATACGTGGTCGATCTATGTCAAGACCCCATTTTACGAGCTGTTTGTTATTGAACCAAGGCAATTGATTCATGTAAGAAGAACGACCTGATATTAACCAACTTGATTTTGATGTTAAGGGGCCTTCCAGGGTCAATGCATAACTCGTGTTTGTCAGGTTTACTTTTGATTCAAAACTATTTCTGGATCCTGTCCGAGTCAATAAGTTCAAAGTACCCCCGGTTGGAGTTTCAATATGTGCTGGTGTAATTCCAACATAGTATCCGGCTGACTGTATCGCATCGCTATTAAAGCTATCCAATAACCCAAACAAATGGCTCTGATTGAACATACTCATTCCGTCAAGTAGTACAAGAAATCCATCTGGTGAACTTCCTCTGATATTGATTCCCTGGTTTATGGCTGTAACTGGAGCAACAGATGGGTGTGATTGAAGCGCTCTTATTGAGTTTGACCCGCCTAAAGGACTGAATCTGCCGGCATTAATCATGTCCGACAGGAGTGTATCTGCAGGATTATACCCTGAATAATCATTAACTACGATTTCATGTCCCCTGATTACATTTGGCGTTAATCTAATCGTCAAGTCTTCAACAACTGATCTTTCCGACAAGTCCAGGTATACTTTTCTAGATGAATAACCGAGGTATGAAGCTTCAATTTCAATCAGTGTGGGTATAAATTTGCTTTGAATTGAAAACGATCCAGAATTGTTAGTTGTAACTCCTGTTAGTTGGTCATTATATACCCATGAAATTGTTGCAAAAGGCAGCCGTTCACCTGTACCATGGTCAATAACTTGTCCGGAAATGGACTTTAGGTTACTAACAGGTGACTTATCAGCAGACAAAACTACCTGCATCCTTAAGTGGTCAGTTTCAACTTTTATTTGCCTGAAAGCTAACTGTTGGGACAGTTGCTGCCAGATTTCGAGGTCTGTTGATGAGAATGTTAGATTTATTCCCGCAATCTGCGATTCTCTGTACAAAAAATAATAACCTGTGTTTTCCTGAATTTCATTGATGATTTGTTTAAGATTTGCATTTTGATAATCGTATTGGGCATATAGATCTATCGATGTAGTGAGCACCCAGGATATAACACAACCCCATAAAAACGCGACCTTTTTTAGCGACATAGTAAAACTGTTGATTGACCTCAGGAATCTGATTCGAATCGATAGACCCCAGATTCAGAGACCTTGAAACTACCACCAAGTACAATTCCAAGATCATTAAGAGTTTCATCTATTGATTCCAATGACACAGAACCACCTAATATTTCAACAGCGAGTGAATCTGGAATCTGTATTTCAACATCGAAATGAAGTTCAAGCTCTTCGACAACTGATGAAAGTGATCGGTTGGTCAGTGTCAGACGAGATTTTGTCCAGCTCAAAACCACGTCTTCTTCAAATATAAACGGTTGGGAAATGATTCCATTATGATCCATTTCCGAAGCTTCACCTGGATTTAAAACTACAGATTGTGACGCATCAACACTTTCAAAAGTAACAGCACCTTCAAGTAGATAAACTGAAGATTTGCTTTGGCTGGAACGGACATTAAACCGAGTACCTGTAACTACAATCCTTGAATTAATGGTTTCAACATAAAATACCCTGTTAGGGTTCGAAACCACATCAAAAACAGCCTCTCCACTCAATACAACGTTAACTGTATTTTCCTGATTTTCAGTATACAATAGTTCAGAATTTGGTCTAAGGGTTACAGTTGATCCATCAGACAATGTAACCAATTGAACCTCGCTAGACCGACCAGCTATAATTTCAGGACCCGTACTTCCGAATTGATACCATAAAATAGTAGTAAATGCCATAATTACTGCGGCAGCAACAGCAAGACTATACCAATTGGAGATTCGTGAGCTAGTGAATACAAACGATCTACGTGATTTTGTTTGAGCAGATTCTATAATAGTTATGATTGAACTCCACACTGACTCTTGCCCTTGCACAGCTATTGAGTCCTGTTTTCTAATCTCCACATTTTTAGCAATCTCCAACTTTGAAAACAATGGATCATTAATACTGCTTTTACTTGCACTACCGTCGAGATATTTACTCAACTTTTTTGCAAGAATGGTATCAGTTTCGTTGGGAATATGTTGTTGATTATTGCTCATTATGGTAATTATTCGTCATCATCGTCATCATCATCGTCATCGTCATCATCGTCATCATCGTCATCATCGTCATCGTCGTCATCGTCATCGTCATCATCATCATCATCATCATCGTCATCATCATCATCATCGTCATCATCGTCACCATTTCCAGGTCCGTTTCCATTACCGGGATTTCCGTCATCATCATCGTCTTCGCCATCATCATCTCTTTCGAATTTCACTTTGTTGACATTTCTACGGCCAGTTGAACGATCAACGAAAAATTCACCCTCAGCATCAACTTCTATTCCTGCCAGAAGAGCAGAAGCAATTAATTCAAGATTTCGAACTACCCTACCATCAATTCGTATTTGAGAACGGTTCACTATAAAAAACTCGGTTCCATTCTCGAGTTTAAATGAATTTGCAATCAAATCAACAGATTTAACCACATCTTCGAACTCATTTGACTCAAGTTCGAACTCAATCGTTTCAACTATCCATAAATTCTGATTCGAATTGGGTTGATAATATCTGCCTTGTGCCTTTATAGTTAACCCATTATTTATTGATGCTGCAACTTCAGAAAGAGTTGTGAAGTCTCCAGAATTTCGGACTTGAGTATTCGAACTAATTTTTAGACGTTGTCCGCTTGAAAGTACTAAAGTAGAGTCTGATAGGTTTACCGAAACCAATCGTCCCTCGAACTCATCGCGGTCATAAACGTTTCCATTATTCAATTGAAATCGTAAGGGTTCTGGTTTGTCACGAAAACGAAGTAATGCGGTACCATCTCCATTCAACTCTATAGTCCCGTTTACAATCTTAGCCTGGTTCTCTCCATTTCCGGATTGTCGTAAAGTTGTTTCATAACTGAATGCTCCAAAAACACCAGTTCGAAAATTCTGGTTTGTCTGAACGGTAGGTTTATCGACAGTGATATCAAGGAAGTTTACATCGATGAGATATTCACGTGATACTTCGATACCTTCTGGGGTTTTGGTTGAGTAGGATCCCTGCCCTGAATGATATCCATCAATTAAAAGTATATCTGAATTTGAGGAAATCCCGTCCATGAAAATGTGATCTACACGCTGGAACCTAGATACTTTTATCGAATCACTAACTACACCAGTTCGAACTGCTTTATATTCGACCGCTTCGATAAGATTTCTATCCCCATCTGGATCTTGAATAATTCTACTAGATGCATCAATAAACTTATATGTAAGTACGAAATCAGATGAAATCGAAAGATTTCCATTTGTAGAGTTTCTGGAAAATGTAACCGTATGTACACCTGTATTTGCATCAAAACTGAGTTGATATCCTTCCAGATCTGTGAAGTTTTGAGTCGATAACAAAGATGGCCCAACAATAAGGGTGGCATTTACAGGAACAGCAAAAGCTTCCTGAAACGTTGATAACAAGCCTTCCTGACCTTCAGAAATTGATTCTCCAATAATTTGTCCCGCCAGAAACTCATCATTTTCTGTGAGCAGAATCTGATTCGTGTTGAATTGAGCAATATCACACGATGAAATTAATACCACAACCAGACATAACACCACTGATTTGCTGAAAGTATGTGCGTTATTTTTAATTGTTGATTTCATCAGTAGTTATACCGTTCAATGGGCAAAGTCCCCTAGTTACCCGTTCATATTGACCACATTTCGAACCTGATCTTCTCCGTAGGTCTTTAACAGTGCTGTTCGAAGATCTTTAAATGCCAGTGCCATATGATTTTCAATAGTTTTTACGCTTACCTGCATAACATCTGCAGCTTCTTTATATGAGTATTCCTTCATAAAGCACATTTCGAAAACCATAGATCTCTTTTCTGGCATTTTTGAGATAATGCCACGAACTACTTTTAGAAGCTCATTGTAGTCCATATTGTGTTCGGTATTCACGACCTTGAGATGGTCCCCAATTTCTTCCACCTGTGTAAATTTTGAATTAAACTGAAAGTGGTTAATCATTCGGGTATAAATGATTTGAAAGAGATATGCTTTGAGTGACTTCTTGGGATCAATCTGCTCCCTCTTTTCCCAGATCATCAGAAACGCTTTTTGAATCAAATCCTGTGCATCTTCATTTCGAACTCCCCGGCTAATCAAGAATCTGTAAACACCTGCATAGTTAGCATCATAGAATTTCCTGAAAGCCATTGCGTCGCCTTTTCTGATTCCTTGAGAAACAGCGACCCAGTCTACATCTTTGGATGCAGCAAAAGCGAGAAAAAGAATAACCAGTTCTGGTAGAATGACCATGCTACGTGATGAAATCAGGTGAGTCTAAATATACCCTTCGACTCAATAGAAACGAACAAAATTTTACAATAGTACGCGATTATCCGTGATTAATTACCACGGTTTTGGTCGTTGTAACATGAAAAAGTGCCTCAAAACCCTTTTCCCGACCATATCCAGACTCTTTCATCCCTCCAAACGGGAGTTCAACACCACCACCAGCTCCATATCCATTCACAAAAACTTGTCCGGCACTAACCTTGTTTGCTACTCGGTGTGCTCGACCCAGATCTTTGGTCCAAACAGCAGCCACAAGCCCATATACAGTTTGATTGGCTAGATCGATAGCTTCGGATTCGGAATTGAATGGAATTACGGAGAGTACAGGACCGAAAATTTCGTTCTGGGCTATGTCGTCGCTATTTTTAATTGATCCGAGAAGTGTTGGTGGATAGAAGTATCCTTTTAAGTCAGGAATAGCTGCCTGAGCGAGTATTTTTGCCCCATTATTGACAGCCGTTTCTATGAGTTTTTTGACTCTGCCAAGTTGTTTTTTAGAGATAATTGGTCCAACATCTGGATCTGATTCAGCAACCCCAACTTTAAGTGCATTAAAGCGTTCGATAAGTTCATGAACCACCTTATCATGTATTGATTCATGAATCAATAGTCTGGATCCTGCTGAGCACGTTTGTCCGGCGTTCTGGATGATAGCATTCACAATCACTGGAAGTGCAGCATCAAGATCCGCATCTTCGAAAACAATCTGGGGAGATTTACCGCCAAGCTCCAGTAACGCAGGACGACGATGTTCAGCGACCGATTGCGCAATTTTGGTACCGACTTCAGGAGACCCTGTAAAAGCCATGTGATCTAAATCTCTGTGAGATGATAATGCAGCACCTGCTTCTTCGCCTGTTCCAGTTACAAGGTTGATTGCACCGGCAGGGAACCCAACATGGTCCAAAAGTTCAAAAATCTTGACTACCGACAAACAGGCATCTTCGGAAGGCTTGAGTACTGTGGCATTACCAGCTGCTAATGCTGGAGCAAGTGTTCTGGCAGTCATTTGAAGCGGATAATTCCAGGGAATTATATGACCGGTAACTCCAAATGGAACCCGCTGTGCCATTACGGTATATCCCTGTTGAAACGGGATAATTTCTCCATGAAGTTTGTCAGCTGCGCCAGCATAGAACTCGAAATACCTGGCACACAATTGCGCGTCTGATCTGGCTTGTTTAATCGGCTTCCCTGTGTCGGCGGATTCAATCTGTGCTAGTTCCTCGCTGTGGTCTGATATCAGCTTTGACGCCTGATTTAGCAATCTACCACGTTCCAACGCACTTAGTGCTCCCCAGTTACCTACAAAAGCTGTCCGAGCTGCTTTAACGGCGTTATCAATATCTGTCTCCCCACTTCGTGCAATCTTTCCGATCACTATGTCATACGATGGATTGATCATTTCAATCGTTCCTAATGAACCATTGACCCATTTTCCATTTATGTAATTCTTGGCTGGTACAGTAAATCTCATCATTCTCCTAATCTATTGAGCTACAATTTCTTCATTAGGTAAAACGAATGGAACAAGCAAAGCATTCCATTAAATCAGTAATCCAGACCAGGTTGTTTAATGTCATAGTTCCGATTCTCTTTGGCTTTTCGGACCATCTCTTCTACATCACGAAGTAATTGTTTAGCATCGAATATTATACCGTCTTTGATTGTGTACTTGACACCACCTTTTCGCACAGCCTGATTATTTTCATCCACAACAATCGCGCCTGTACCATATAACACTTTAAGATTGGCCATTGGATTTCCATCCACCAATACGATATCTGCTAACTTCCCAACCTCTATGGTTCCAAGTTTATCAGATACTCCTACTTCTTCGGCGCCCTTGAGTGATGCTGACATAAAAATTTCCAGTGGATGAAAACCGGCTTCGCGTAGGAGTTCCATTTCTTGTATGTATGCAAATCCATAAAGTTTATAGATATATCCGGCGTCTGATCCCAAAGTTACACGTCCACCACGATTTTTGTACTCGTTAACAAATTTCATCCAAAGTCGATAATTCTCTTTCCAGGCGACCTCCTGCTCGGTACCCCAGTTGAACCAGTACGACCCGTGTGCTACTCTGCTAGGTTTATAAAACTCCCATAAGCTAGGAAGTGTATATTTTTCATGCCATTCTGCCCGGCGCTGAGCCATGAGGTCTCGACTTGCTTCATATATTGTAAACGTTGGGTTTATTGTAAAATCCAGACCCAGGAGCTCGTTCATCACCGTATTCCAATGATCGGTACCTGGATCTGCGGCTTGCTTCCAAAGTTCACCAGCACCCTCAAATCGATGTTGTTCATCCTGATAATTATAGTCAAGCGGATAGTTCTGCACTATTCTGTCGTTGAAAAGTGCTTCAGGAAGGCCGTACCAGTGCGTCAACGATTTCAGACCCCATCTTGCCGATTGTAGGGCATTCGCATAAACCACACGCGTCTGGGCATGGTGGGTCATTGAGCCTAGTCCAAGCTTCCCAGCTTCGTCAAGCGCAGCCTGGTATACTTCAGGACTGGCTCCAAAGAATTTGATACCATCGGCTCCCTGTGTATGAATTTGTTGAACCCAAACTCGTGCATCCTCACCCGAAATCATAGGCCTGTCGAATCCCTGTCCGAATCCCACATAAGCGAATATACGTGGAGCTGTTATCTCATTTTTTTCACTGCGTTCTTTGTGTCGAAGTGTCCAGTCAAGACCATTAAATGATCCAGGTTCGCGAATACTGGTAATACCATGTGCTAACCAAAGTTTATAAACATACTCAGGTGTTGTTCCCTGCGCTCCTCCACCAGTGTGTGCATGATTGTCGAAGAATCCAGGAAGTGCATACAAGCCTGATGCATCCAGTACTTTGTCTTCAGGACCTGCTTGTGGACGTCTTCTTTCGTTAATGGGTACTCCGGGATAACCAACTGTTTGTATTGAGGTAATTTGATTCCCTTCGATAATGATATCTACGGGACCAAGCATTGGTGAACCGGTTCCATCTATCAGATTCACACCTCGAATAATCAGACGATTGTAAGGACCCTCGCCTTCGGTCCGATTCGGTGCATCGGGCATCTGAGCAAAAGAAGTCGTTATTCCAACAAGTAGAATTAGTGCTGAGGTGAACAAACTTAGTACGAGTGAACGCATGGTTATACTGACCTTCAAAAGTTAATTGTTACAATCAAGCTACGAATATACATACCCTTAGAGCCGGAATCATGTAAAAGTATAGAAATGTCCTTTAGATTTGCATTATTATCCATCCCATAGCTCAGCACGTATCATTTCCGATGTGTTTTCAGAAATTTGATATTGGATAAGAAGTCGATTCCGTTCGGAGATAGTACGTTCTACCAGAGATGCACAATCTGGCGTATATAACAAAAGATCAACATCCTTGATGAAAGGAGGTAGAAATCGTCCGTCTGTAGCTCCGGCAAGAATTACCCCTGGAAATTGTAAGAGTTGTTTTAGTTCGGCACTTAAAATGGGGACAGAAGCTTGTTCACGCGTCAAAAGTCCTAGTGTTTGAACTGCAGACCTGTCTATGATTGATACAAGTACAGAGGCATCAATCATATATACGACCGGGAGTATGAGCGCACCGGATTCGGAGTCGTTTTTAAACTGCCTGACATAAGGTAACGGGACAAAAAGTGCATCAAAATTTACAGCCTTCTCTGATTCTGTAATCGTGATGATCTTACTTTTAACTCCAACCTTACTTTGGATGGCTTTTGAGATCATGTTCCCAAGTTCCCTGGTGCCACCTACGGTAGCACTCGTATCGAGCCGATCTGGCCACTCCATAAACGTGAGTTGTTCTTCAAACAGAGTTTCAACCTCGTCCTCATCCAGTCCATACCCTACCAGTTCCTCAAGTACAGTCCGAATTTTCCCTGCTCCCATTTCCAGGCGTTCAGACTTATCAAGCATCGTTGACTGTCTGTGAACGATAAATCCACGCCCCTTTTCACCACGAACCAAACCCTCTTCCGACAACATTAGATAAGCTTTGCGTACTGTGTGAAAACTGGTTTCTAGCTGTTTACCAAGTACACGGGTTGAAGGCAGCACTTCTCCCACCTGAAATTGCTTGGTGGATATCATGAGGCGTATCCGGTCGGCAATATATTTAGCTGATTTCATGGTTATTTGAGATGATTCTGATCAAATGCATGCGAAATGTACAAAATGATCTTAAATGTACCTGATAAATTCCACAGAAACGCAGATTTACTCGTATTTTTGCAGCTATGATCAAGAAACTACGTATTGGTATCAGTTTTGACCACCCAGGCGAATACCCAGAGGTTGTTGGACCCGAAGATCGTTTTGCAGAATTCGAGCCAGAATCTACAATTTCGGCAATGGAAGAAGCAATTCATTTTCTTGGTTATGAGTCTATACGTATAGGAGGCCCCAGGAAAATACTATTAAAACGTCCTAATGTTGATATAATCTGGAACATATCAGAAGGTTATGGAACCCGAAATAGGGAAGCATGGGTTCCAGCGCTTTGTGAAATGTACGGAATCCCATGTTTAGGAAGTGACGCGTTGACCCAATCGCTAAGTCTGGACAAAGTACAGACCAAAATTTTTGCTCGTGATTCTGGTGTTCCAACCTCTAAATGGGCTGTGGTTTCATCAGGCAATGATTTAAATCAAAATCATTTATTTCAACAGGTTACCGACCAATTAGGCGCAAATCCATGGCCATTATTTGTCAAACCCCGATACGAAGGGACTGGTAAAGGCATATCAGAATCAAGTGTTTGCCAATCACCAAAAGAACTAGTCAAAGAAGTAACGAGGCAACTTAGCTCATACCAACAGGATATCCTTGTAGAACAATTCTTACCTGGAGCTGAGTACACCGTCGCTGTTTCCGGTCATCCATTGAGAGCACACCCTGTACTTGAACGCGGTCTGGACCCCGATACCGGAATCGGAACGCACATCATCGACGCGCTCCGAGCCCGATCCTCAACCCCTGCCGCCGAACCACACTCCAACTACACCCTTAGTCACCAACTCAGTTTCGAACTCGAAGCCAGACTCCGAACCTGGTCGTTAAAACTCTGTGAAGACATGCAAGTCAAAGACTATGCCCGGCTCGATTTCAAACTCGACAATCTAGGAAATCCATATTTCCTGGAGATAAATCCACTTCCAACATTCGCAGTAGATAACACATTTGCAATACTGGCTGAGCTAGAATCCATACCATACAACGAGTTTTTGGGAACAATACTTAAATCGGCTTTAAATAGGTTAGGTTTTGACGTTTAGGCCTTTTTACCATTATTGGCCTATAAACTTCATATATTTGGAAGTTCACAAGAATAGGATTTTGTTTAATAGCCGGGAATTAATCCAACGATGATTGCAACGACTTCTATTACAACTTTAATGACAACCGAGGAACGAACTGAACTCCAATCTTCACCGAACTGGCAGGATTGGAAATGGCAACTTCGTAACAGGATTCGTACGGTCGAGGAGCTCGAGCGTTGGGTTGAACTCAACGATTCCGAGCGACAGGCAATCGAGGCTACAAAGGCATATTTCCGCTGGCAGATAACCCCCTACTATGCCTCACTCATCGATCCACACGACCACACCTGCCCCATTCGACGTCAGGTTGTCCCGACAATGGATGAGATGTATGACGATTTCGACATTCTCTCTCTTGACCCACTCGAGGAATTGGCACATAGTCCTGTGAAAAATGTCGTCCATAATTATACTGATCGTGTTGCTTTTTGTGTAGCTGCCGAGTGCGCTGTTTACTGTAGATATTGTCTCCGAAAGCGAATGGTTGGCGACGGAGAGTACGCAATGAATAAAAAGGAGCTACAAGAAGGAATAGACTATATTGCAGATCATCCTGAAATCAGGGATGTGCTTTTAACCGGTGGGGATCCATTGATACTAAATGATTCAAATCTGGAATGGATTCTTTCGAGACTACACGCAATACCACACATCGAACTTATTCGCATCGGATCACGATTTCCGGTCTTGAACCCATTCAGATTTACCCCTGAGCTTTGTGAAATCATATCGAAGTATCATCCTCTTTGGGTTAACACTCATTTCAATCACCCGAAAGAACTAACCCCAGAGGCAACACTTGCCTGTGACAGAATCACCCGAGCTGGTGCCCCTCTAGGGAACCAAACTGTATTGCTCAAAGGGATCAATAACGATGCAGAAATACTCAAAGATCTTTTTAAGGGACTCGTAAAAATGAGAGTGCGCCCCTACTATCTGTATCAGGCCCAATTAATCGGGGGCACAAAGCATTTTCGTACTACGATTGAAGAAGGAATGGAGTTAATGAGGCAACTCAGGGGACGAATCTCGGGCTTTGCTATTCCTACTTACGTGTTGGATACCCCTCATGGCAAAGTACCTCTAACACCAAATGGATTCATTGGCCGGGATGGCGATGAAGTGGTCGTAAAAGCCTACGGTGGAGAAACATGGCGGGAATATAATCCCGCCTAGTATCGAATTACCGTTCGTTTCGGATGGTAAAATCCATCGTTAAATCAGCTCCTGCTGGTACGGTAAGTTCCGCAAACTGATGCCTTGCAGATCTCTGTTCAAATGGTTGACCAGATCTTACAATAGTCTGATTTGGATTCAGATGGCGTTCAAGTTCTATAACAACAGCTTCTGATTTTCGGTTCTGTATCATAATCTCGACAGTGTATTCCATGACACGATCCGAAATCCGATTCTGATTTGATATGGTTTCTTTGAGCAAAATATCAAATGCAGCACCACTATTAACAGAGATCACACCATCAGTAGCGACGTTTCCGATAACATCCTCTCCTATTAGTACAGGCTGGCCTTCATTCATGCGGTAAAGTGCTACTACACCATTAGGAATAGGCTGTCCAAGATTGTTTTTGGTTGAGTTCTGTATGTCATAATGAACTTGCACCAACCCGCTCTGCGGAAATTCATGATTACGGTCCATGCTGCGATATCTATACCGTTTCTGTGCCTGAATGTCATCAGCTAAAAAAAGAGGAATCCGTAATTGATCTCCTCTGGCAACAGTGTGTTTGCCATTTACTGTGAACAGCTGTAAGTCCCCGAAGGCAGCAGCATCTATTTCAGGGGAATAATCACTTGCCGCATTTATCGTACTACTTCCACGAAGTTGAACTTCATATCCAGTTGTGATAACCTCTTTTCTTCGATTCAAAGATCCGGCAACTAATCGAACATCTATATTCTCATAAGACTGATTTGAAGTGTTTCGAATCTGAGTGTAACCAGACAGTGTTGCTACCTTGTCATCTTCAGATAAAATGAGCATGTATTTGTTATTCCAATTCAATCCAGGAGTGAAATAACTCATAGAAACGGTTTGCCTGCCGGCTCTGGATGGTTCAACTTTTGCAATAACCGATCTCCTGGTATTCTTTAAATCCCAGGATAACATATTGATTGAGTAGTTATCTAAGTTATGGATAAGTGTTTGTGTATTGTCTGCAAGTCGAACTACCAGAGTTCCGGACTCTGAATGCACTAAAGTACCCGAAATTCGGTGTCCCGAGGTGTGTTCAAGTGAAATTTGTTGTCCTACGTAAGATTTCAGAGCCTGTGACCAATCTCTGGACTCGGGCATTGTCCATCTCAGCTCATCTATACGTCCATTCATACGAATCATTAAAGACTCAAAATCAAAATATTCAGGCAAGTCAGTCAGTTCGATTTCCTGCACACCTCGCTCAAAAGTCATATTTCTTGTCTCATGGACCAATACATTGCCATCCTGATACATGTAAACTGTTTTTCCATCGGACTGTGCACTAACCATAGAAGTTGATGAAATCAATACAATAGTTAGTAAAGCTCTTTTGATCAGGCTCATAATTTTCTCTTTTTAATTGAATTCGTGGTAAATCCTTTAGGTAGTATACGGTAAATGACATAGATTCATGTGCTAATCACATGGAAATGCAGTCATTGGTAGTTTTCAGAATTAACTACGCCCGTGTTCCGTTGTTTGCTGCAAGAAATCAGTTGAGGCTAAAAGCAGCTTTGTAACGGGGTTGAGAATTTCTCTCTAAATAATACGTGAACTGATTGTTTTCGAGGTCTAATTCCATCGTCCAAACATTAGTAGCAGCCTCTGGGAGCATTTCGGCCGTTTCTGCATCGGCGGGGAATGACATTCGAGTTGCACTTCCTCCATCTGCTGCCCAGCCCCCATAGTTTGTCAGGTCGTGTGGAGTTCCGTCATCATATCGGTGGTCATGTTTAAAAAGCAATCCTTCATCAGAAAGAGTTAGAATCCACGTTCTCGATTGGTCTTCATTGACTTGAAACGGGATTCTGAGTTCATTTTCAGTGCAAGACTCAATCGACATTTTGAGTTTGGCTCCGTACAGTTCATGATCAGGATCATCGGGATACACAGTCTCTCCGAAATACACGTCACCGCAACGATTAGCTAATGATTGAAAAAATGCTGATTCTACTGAAACAATCACTTCATTTTCGCTTGAGGCCTCCTGCTTTTCGGTGTTGGAATTACACGCTGTAATTAGCACAGCTAAAATCAGAGCAATGGATATAGATTGGATTATTTGACGCATATTCTGTTACAATAAAAGTGATAGTTCCCTACGAATATAATTCAAACAAATTAGAAGTACACTCGGTAAAGTAATTTAAAGTTCCTACCGGGTTCGGGCATAATAGACTTCACACGTGACAAGTGCATACGATATGTGGAATTGGTAAAATTTTCACCAGAAACCGATACTGTATGCAAGAGTTTTCCATGATTAAGAACATATTGTGCGAAAAGATCAAAAACCTGATACGCTTTTGTCGGCTCCTCGAATTCTCCAAGACGGTCCTGGTTATCGGCAAAACGGATACTACCACCGATCGTAAAGCCACGAACACTATACTGCGCATCAATTTTGCCTGATAATGGTGGGACAAATGGTAGTGGTGTATCAGATTTGGTCAACGTTCCCTGGACATAACTTACAGTAGCATCCATTGAAAGTGACTTAGATAATTCGATCTCGATTAAGAACTCAGTTCCCCACATTTGGGCCTCATCACCTGTAATCTGGTAAATAGGAAGTGGCCGGCGGACGCTTAATTCACCCGTGTTCCTTGGATATAAGTAATTAGAGAAGTGGTTTAAATACCAAGAATTCTGAAATCCAATGCGATCGGAAGCAAATCTCAGACTCCACTCTACTCCGTGGCCTACTTCCTCATTCAAGTCTGGATTCCCAACCTCGAAAGAGTACGCAGGCAAATGGGGTCCTTCGGTAAAAAGTTCTTCGATACCTGGCATTCTGATAGTCCTCATAACAGTTATCGATGTCGATAGCGGCTCAGAAATGAAATATTCTGCTGAGAAACCTCCAGATATGTTTGTGAAATCACGCTGACGTCTATAACCATATGATGTAACTGATTCCCGCACAGGGCTAACAGAAGCAAAATCAACTCTAAGTCCGGATTGAACATTCCAGGAATTGTTTCTCCACTGCTGATACGAGTAGGCAGCGGACCTGAATTCGTTCGTTTGTGGAGTAAATGTGAGACCTCCTGCGATAAAATTGCGATGTTCGATTAAAACCCCACCCACTCCACGGCTTAATAAGCCCAATCGATCATGGTAGACTCTAGCGTTCAGGGTATTTGTTAATAAACTGTATTCAGATCCAACCAGGTCGAAATCTCCGGTAACTGGATTATTCTCTAGCTCTTCGTGGTAGTAATGAGAGAATGTGTAGTCAACCGTCCGCCGCCTAAACGCACTGGATCCTGTCAGTCTTTCATAGCGGGCATCAATTTGCGAACGTTGTAAATTGATTTTTACGCCCTCGGGATGTGATCCGATAAAATCACCTGGAATCCCATACCCACTGCGGTATATATTTGCTGATGCACCGTAAGTGCCCCATTCCATTATTCTTGCAACTCCAATTGCACCATGCAAATTCTGAATTGCAGTATTATCGAGTTCGCCTTCTGGTGTTTGTATATCAGATGCTGTTCTGAAACCAAAATCCGCCCTGACACCCGTCTTGCCAAATGATCCATACGATGATGCTCCACCAGTGAATCCGGAGTTTACCGATTCACCTTGTAGGCTAAAAGATCCATGAAAATGTTCTGGTAACTCTGTTGGGATTTGTCCTCGTACAACATTCACAACACCAGCAGTAGCGTTTGAGCTATAAACCAATGCCGCAGGACCTCGAAGTATCTCTATATGATTTGAGTTAATCGGATCAACAGCTAAAGCATGGTCTGGAGATGATGAGGAAATATCGCCGGTTGTCCTGCCGTCTTCCAGAACCTGTAATCGGTCTCCACTCAAACCTCTCAAAACTGGTCTTGCAGGTGCTGGACCCATGCTTGATTGAGTCATGCCAGGTTCATTTTGTAGAGTTTCAGCTAGAGTTCGACCCAACTGCTGTCTGAGTTCTTTCCCATCAATGCGACGATCAATTTGAAGTTCACTAGTATTTACCCTATCACCCACTACTTCAATAGCACGTGACCTGAAGGAACTCGGTTGTAGTTTTATATCAAATTCTAAAGTGTCACCTGCCTGAATATTAATCCTGAATGTCGATGATTCGTATCCAACTCGCTGTGTACGTATGGTATACTCCCCGGGAATAACATTACCAAAAATGTAGTGTCCATCCTCATGTGCAGTAGTGTTTCTATTTGCCTCTACAAGTTGAACTACAGTCCAACCAACAGGCTCACCCGTTCTGGTATCGGTAATGTGTCCTCTGATTATACCCCGATTAGATTGCTGGACAAAATCAAGACTCCATGATTCATTCGAAGCCTGTGAGACAGACAGTTTGGGACTCGCAAAAAACCCTATGAAAATAACAATGGCAACTCTGAAGAGAGTCGCCATTGAGATAACTTTAATTGTATTTTTTTTCATGAACATCATCGCAGACAACAGCTTTTGGATTTTGAATATAAAGCAGTTTATCGTCGATATTGAAGGGATTACTACTTTTTACGATTTCTGTTTTTCAGTAGAAATTAGTTTACAGTAACCGGGATTGGTCTGGATTCAAAGTCTGCATGATTACCATGCATTAGCTTAATTACAATTCCGGCAGAACCTGGTCCTACACCGGTAAGTGTAAAAGACCATCTTGATGAATTTGAATTCTGAGCCAGAACTACTCCAGGATTATTCGTATCGACTTCCAGATAAAGATCGTCGTCTGTAATGGTGATTATATCACCATCAGGATCTCTAAACTCCAGGGACATTACACCCGATGTTGACTGGCTTGATAACGTTATTGCACCGGTGACATTTGTTCCGTTTTGCTGTGCCACAACTTGACCATTAGAAAGAATCCTGAAGCTTCCAATATCCAAGTGATCTTCATCATTTGCCAGTTTACAAGCAGATAGAGTTACTATAGCAATGAGTGCTATGGATAGAAGTTTGAAGTTGAATTTCATGAAGTGTCCTGTTTAAAGTTTAAAATCTGTTTAATTTAGATTTAATAGACCCCGAAGGTCTAATCAGATGCAACAAAGTATCAATTAGAAACAATAAATGCAAGTTAGTTGCAATTATTTACCAAATGAATATGGTCCCAAATATTACTACAAAACAGGTTTTAGTACATTCCAGACATTATCAGCAAGAATCTTTTGACCATCAACATTAGGATGGATACCATCAGACAGGTTCAATTTAGGGTCGCCAGCTACGCCATCAAGGATAAACGGAATCAGTTTTGCATTGTTTTTCTTTGCCAGATCTGGAAACATTTGACGAAATTCGTTTGTGTATGACTGCCCCAGATTAGGAGGAACTTGCATCCCAGCAATAATTATTACAACATCAGGATTTGATTCCCGAGTTCGATCAATAATTTGCTGAAGATTACTTTTTGTCACTGATAAATCTATTCCGCGAAGTCCATCGTTCGCACCTAGTTCAAGAACCAGGATATCGACTTTAGATCTGAGCAGCCAACCTATTCTTCTGAGTCCACCAGACGAAGTTTCTCCGCTTAATCCTGCATTAACAACTATATACTTCTTACCAAGTTTATCAATACGTTCCTGCAAAAGAGCAGGGAAAGCCTGTGATTGGTCTAAACCATATCCAGCTGTGATACTATCACCCAGGAACAAAATCGTTTTAGTTTCATTTTGCGGTACTGCATATCTATCGATTGCATTGGCAGTATATGGAACTGTTGAAAATACAATTAAACACAAGGTTAGAGTCAACATTTAAAGACGCGACAAAGGGATTGATTGATTAGATTTTTGATCACGTTTAACCGGAATAGGTATCAATTCCGGTTGTTGGTCTCTCAACCAGTTTTTAAAGGCATCAATGATATCTTTTAGTATTGGAGATATTGTCATTTTGTTGATTTGTTAAACTCTTATTGTAGCATGATAACGATTCAGACACTTAATTTGATTCCCATTTTGCGCAGATTATGGTAAAAAGTTATGCTTTATCAACTTAACCTCTTCAAATAACCTTAAAAAACGATAAAAGATTGAACCAAAATCATTCAATTTCCGTTATCCTTGTCCGTGATAGGGAAATCCATAATTCATTTTCAAATTAACTTCATGCTCAACGTAGATAAAATCTCTAAAGTATATCGTAGTGGTAACCGCGAATTAGAAGTATTACATAATATCCATTTTGAGGTACCCGATGGGCAAGTCTGTTCTATTGTTGGGCCATCGGGATCGGGTAAGACGACCTTGCTAGGGCTATGTGCAGGCTTGGATACACCTTCTACCGGTGATATTTCAATTGCAGGAAGGAGCCTCAGTGGCAAATCAGAAGATGAACTTGCAGCAATCAGAAATGAATTGGTTGGATTTGTGTTTCAAAGTTTTCAACTGATACCCACTCTCACAGCCCTGGAAAACGTAATGGTACCTATGGAATTACGGGGGCAGGGTAACGTACAAAAGCAAGCTCGAGAACTTCTGGAGCGAGTGGGACTAGGCGATAGGACTCATCATTATCCGACACAGTTATCAGGCGGAGAGCAACAACGTGTTGCAATTGCGCGTGCTTTCATAAACAAACCTGTACTTTTGTTCGCTGACGAACCAACTGGTAACCTGGACACTGACACCAGTGAATCAATTGAGTCCCTGTTGTTTGATTTGAATCGAGATGCAGGTACAACATTAGTATTAGTTACTCATGATTTGGAATTAGCTGCGAAAACTCATCGAATTATTCGTCTTCGCAATGGACACATCGCATCTGATGAACTCACATCCCATGCACCATTGGTGGAGGCAGAAACCGTATGATTTCGAATCCTTTTGTGTGGAAAATGGCTTGGCGTGAGAGTCGGTCAAGTCTTGGAAAACTGATGTTATTTGTCTCCAGTATTGTATTGGGTGTTGCTGCATTGGTATCTATCACCTCATTTGGCGATAACTTGGATCGGGCTATCGATCAACAGGCTAAAACATTACTTGGTGCAGACCTTGAGATTGACGGTCGAATGGAGTTTAATCCTGAGATGATCGCACTTTTCGACTCGTTGGGTGGGGAACAAGCCAGCGAAGTTCGTTTCTCATCAATGGTTTTTTTTCCAGAGACTAACGGTACGAGATTATCTCAGATAAGAGCAATAGAAGGTAACTTCCCATTTTATGGCGAATTAGAAACCAAACCAGAAGGTGTAGTTGAACAGTTTCGGACATCAAATAATCTGGCATTGGTTGATGAAACCTTGATGATTCAGTATGGCCTGGAAGTTGGCGATTCAATCAGGGTTGGACTTGTAACGTATGCAATTGCCGGAAGCTTGATATCGATTCCAGGTGAAAGTCTTGCTCAAAGTATAACAGGTCCCAGAGTTTTTATTCCAGGACAGACACTCGAAGCTACCGGACTCATTCAACGTGGAAGCCAATTGTACTATAATCAGTACTTTAAGTTTGATGAATCCGTAGACGTTGAAGCTTTAGTTGAGCAGATTGAGCCTATCGTTGAAGAAAACAGATACGATGCCGATACGGTCGAAGACCGAAAACAATCTTTAGGCAGATCATTAACCAATCTGACAAACTTCCTGAATCTTGTTGGGTTCGTTGCACTTCTGTTGGGGGGGCTTGGAATAGCCAGTTCCATTCATGTGTACATTCAGCGTAAAGTGGATACAGTCGCTGTAATGCGTTGTGTTGGTGTTTCGATGAAACAGGCAATTGGCATTTATGTCATTCAGGCAGTAGGGATGGGTATTCTTGGTGCACTTATTGGGTCATTAATAGGAATCGGAGTTCAAAGAATCGTTCCTCTTGTTTTATCAGATTTCTTACCTATTGAAATCGAGTTTGGAGTCTCTTGGGGGGCTGTTCTCTCCGGGTTTGCAATAGGAATGTCTATTACTGCTTTATTTGCTCTTCAACCTCTGATTGGAATCAGAAACATATCCCCTCTTCGGGCAATCCGTCGTAGTGTTGATGTCGATTTAAACAGAAACAAAGATCCGTATAAATGGTTGATATACGGGATTGTTGCCATTGGTATACTGGCGACTTCTTTGGCTTTGACAGGTGACACAACTATTGGCTTCGGATTCTTTGGGGCAGTGGTCGTAGCATTTGGACTTCTTGGTTTGATTGGACTATTAATTGTACGAGCTGCACGGAAATGGATGCCTGAGAATGCCAGCTATACAGTACGCCAAGGTCTGGCTAACTTATATCGACCCAATAATCAGACTTTGGTTATGATTATAACATTAGGGTTTGGGACATTTTTGATCTCTACTTTGTTCCTGACCCGTGACATGCTTCTAGACCAAATTGAATTGACCTCATCGGAAAATCAGGCAAATTTAGTGCTCTATGACATCCAAACAGATCAAAAGGATGGTATTCGAACAATATTAGAGCAAAATAACATGCCAGTTAGTCAGGATGTTCCGATTGTAACGCTTAGAATGACACATATAAATGGAGAAACGGTTGAGTCAATACGTGAGGCTGATAGTACAGATGTACGTATACCAAACTGGTTGTATCGAAGGGAGGCTCGAGCCACATATCGAGCTGAAATAACTGACGCAGAAAAGATTGTCGAAGGTGTGTATTCATCGTTCTTCGATGATTTCAACGGTATAGTTCCTATATCGATAGAGAAGAGTGTTGCTGAGGACATGAAACTTGGATTGGGTGATCGGATAAGTTTCAACGTTCAAGGAGTACCTTTGGAATCTGAAATCACCAGTATTCGGGAAGTCGATTGGCAGCAGGTACAGCCAAATTTCATATTCTCTTTTCCGGATGGAATATTGAACGATGCACCTCAGTTTCATGTCTTTGTGTCGTTCGCACCCGATAGAGAAACAGGTGCAATAGTACAACGGGAAGTCATAAGTAGATATGGAAATGTGTCGATTATTGACCTTGCATTAATTCTGACAACCGTTGACGACATATTGGGCAGGGTCAGTTTTGTGATCCAGTTTATGGCGTTGTTTAGTGTAATTACTGGTCTCATTGTACTTTCTGGTGCTGTTGTTGCAAGTCGATTTCAACGTATGCGAGAAAGTGTTCTGCTGAAAACTCTCGGAGCTCGCAGCAAGCAAGTACTCAAGATAATGTCTATCGAATATGCAGTTTTAGGTGGTATGGCAGCCCTAACAGGTATATTACTGTCTGTTTTTGGTGCATGGGCTTTGGCATGGTTTGTATTTGAGACAACGTTTGTCCCTGCTCCATTGACGCTGATTCTGATGGTAGTGGTTGTTGTTATTCTTACCATGGGCATAGGACACCTAAACAGTCGGGATATCTACCAACGTAGCCCACTGGATGTACTCAGAAGTGATGCCTAATCAGATATAAGCAGGTGTATGTCTAGAAATACACCTGCATCAATGCACCTATTCCTGCCTGGGAGTTTCGATCTACCGGAGTATATACATCTAGATTAACGCGGAAACTAACGATTGATGTTGCCTGGTAGATGATTCCCAGCGTTGACTGGTAATTCAGATCCCTGGGATCATCACGCTTCCAATGCTGAAATCTACCTACAAACTTCAGCTGACTTGATACATTGTAAGCACCGTTAACGTAATACCCACTTATAATTTCATCCTTTATTGTATTTGATGAAGATAAAAGGGCATTATCATAGCGTCCTAACATGTACTCACCCTTAAGCTTCCATTTGTCAGTCTGATAATGAGCATCGAATCCAAAAACAGATCTGTCAGATACTAGCATAGTACCCCCAAATGGAGCTGGGCGAGTAGTTGTTCCACGTCCATAGGATCCATGTAATCCGAAACGAAGAAACCCTGCTCCAATTTCTGGAAGAGTATATTGAAGTCTACCAATTCCAGAAAAATCATTACCTACATTGTTAGAAGACGATGTGCCATTAAAGAGCCCAGCGTAGTAATAGAAGTTTCCGCTGCTGCCCTGTGCCGACAGTCCAAACTCACGAAACTGTACCAGGAATCCTGTAATTCTGGCTCTCGCCATATAGTCTGTACCTTGTGGAGCCGGGATAAAATCTGGGGATTGTTGTGGTTTTTGTCTACCGAGTGTTAAGATTAATCGATTGTTGTGTTTGTATCCAACATAAGCATCAAGCAAATTTGGTTCTGTCACCATGTTAACATGTAAACGGTAAAAATATCCTCCATCCAGATTTCCACGAAAATCCATTCTACCCTGGGGCATCTGAAACGTTCGACCACCTTGAAATCCATCATCCTCAAATGAGTACCTAAAGGTCGATTGAAACAGCATAGATATATTGAAAGAATCAGATTTCACTATGCTTCTGAGTTGCTGGTCTAAACTTTCTTGATTTTGAGAAAATAGTAGAGTAGGCACTGTTAATATGAATATTAACAGCACTGATAATTGTTTCTTCATAAATAAATAGTGATAGAAAATACGATTTAAAGACAGAAAGGTCTTAAATTAACAATTTAATTTCTATTTCCTAACACTATTATTACTTCATCCCGTTCAGTTCATTTAGTAGATTTTGATCACCTATCACTTTAACTTCATCAGGCAATCCACGAACAAATCTCACAACCGGTATCAAACTTTTGACTTCTGCCTTTAGTTGATGAACATTTTTGCTTGAAGTAGCATTAATCGCAGCCTCAGCAGACGGAAAATCGTTTATCAGAAGTAACCTTCCTCTCGGAGTGAGCTCAAGATGAATGGAATAAGAAGCATCCTCTGCACCATTAAATCCAAAAATATCCGGAGTTGCAAACTTATGTTTATCAGCATGAGTAAATGGTTCCATCAGTGTGATTACAGAATCAATACGTTCAAGGTTATAGTAATTCGTTCTGTCAACTGCTGGTTCGTAACCAACAATGCATTTAAAGTCCGGCGTAAAATCAATAGGCTCTATATGCCTGTCTCGAACTTCACCGGAATGTACGGATTGATAATTCTTAAGTACCACACAGAGATGGTTGTCCATAGCATTGTATAAGGCATCATATACATGTCCCAAATGGGTTCTGAGAAGTAACTCGGAATTGACCGATAGCCCAATAGGATCACCTAATTTAGCCAGTATTCGTTCTTTAAGTGGATGTGAGTCCGGGATTGAAAAAACTGCACTGCGGATAAGCTTAAGTTCAGCATCTGAAAAAGGGGATGGAATAGTATCCTGAGTCTGGGCGATTGAAAATCTCATGAAATCGTCTTGTATAATGTCAAATCCTAACGATCTCAGTGTATCCAAATACCTATAGATGGTACGCTCTGACGTACTTAGTGCCTTAGCAAGGTGACGAATCGCCTTAGCTGGTCTTGCCCTCAATAAAGTAATCAATTGCAAAACTCTTGATATTCTTTGGTGTGAGTCCATGAGTAGTATTAATATTTGTCACACAACAACTAGTTAACCTCGACGGTTTAATATAGTAATCAAAATTACGTTTCAATATTGACGTCGTTATTTTTTCAAGACATGTAGTGTCAAAAACAAATTAATATGTTGCTACAATCCTTAATTACTACGATTATCGAGTAACAAAATTAGTTGCACGTGTTTTTAACTACACAGACCGACTATTCATTAAGGGAGTCAAGGTTGGCTGCATTGCAGCCAGCCTATTTTTTTGTTTATTACTTCTTTTCTTTACCTGAAGACTTTCATTTTTCTGACAATAATATCATTTTGGTTTTAGTAACTTATGTCAACCAATTCAAGCGTTATGGAGAAGCTAATGGACCTTATAAAAGTCGTCTTACTACTTATCATACTTTGTTTAGCTACAGACATAAACGCACAAAGTTCTACGATATCACTAATCCCGGCTCCACAATCGGTTCAGATCATGGAAGGCGAATTTGAACTGAATTCAGATACCAAAATTCTTGCAGATTTGTCTCATCCCGACTTGGTAATGATATCAAAAGAACTAACTGATAAGATTGAAACTGTCACTACATGGAAGCTGGAAATACTAGACATCTCAAAAGCTTCTCAGACAACTTCAAATTTTATCCAACTCGTTCTAAACTCAGACGACCCCAGTAATGTTTATGATCCCACTTCACATCCTGTTATTGAGATCAATACAGATTCAGAGTCTTACAGGCTGGAATCAAATCCCAATTCAGTATTGGTTTCAGCATCCCATCCTAGGGGAATATTTTATGGCGTGCAAACACTTCGACAATTACTACCTACAGTTTTTGAGGCAAACAGTTACACACTAGTTCCAATTGGTACAAAGTGGGTTATTCCTTCGGTTTCAATCAGCGACAGGCCTCGTTTTGCATATCGTGGAATGCACCTGGATGTTGGAAGGCATTTTATGCCGGTTGAGTTCATCAAAAAGTATATCGATTTACTTGCAATGCACAAAATGAACACCTTTCACTGGCACCTTACCGAAGACCAAGGATGGCGGATTCAAATTGATGCTTATCCACTTTTAACCGAAGTGGGTGCTTTCAGAGATTCAACATTAATTGGAAATTATGGGTCTGGCAGATATGATAACATCCGATATGGGGGATATTACACCAAAGACGAAATCAAGGAAGTTGTTGAATACGCCAGAAATCGTTTCATTACCGTCATTCCAGAAATTGAACTCCCTGGCCATGCAAGTGCAGCATTAGCGGCCTATCCAGAATTTGGATGTACTGATCTGGGACTTGATTATAAGGTTCAAAGTACGTGGGGAATATTCCCTGAGATTTTCTGCCCTAAGGAGGAGACATTCAAGTTTTTGACCACTGTTTTTGACGAAGTTATGGAGTTGTTCCCTAGTCCATTTATTCATGTTGGTGGTGACGAGGCAATGAAAGACCATTGGAAGATCAGTCAGATCGCACAGGATGTCATGAAACGTGAGGGTCTGGCGAACGAAGAGGAGTTACAAAGTTATTTCATACGCAGAATTGACGCCCATTTAACCATCGCGGGTAGGCGCTTATTGGGATGGGACGAAATTCTTGAGGGTGGATTGGCCCCAAATGCTACAGTGATGTCATGGAGAGGTGAAACGGGTGGCATCGCAGCTGCACGCTTAGGTCATGATGCCGTCATGAGTCCAACAGGATTTGCATATTTCGATTATTATCAATCAAACAATAGAGAAACTGAACCCATCGCAATTGGTGGATTCCTTCCCTTAGAAAAAGTTTATAGCTACGAACCTATCCCTGCAGAATTAGAAGAGAATCTCTATCATCACATCCTTGGTGTTCAGGGTAATGTGTGGACTGAGTATATGAAAACACCCCAAAAAGTGGAATATATGGCTTTTCCAAGAGTTTCAGCGATGGCCGAAGTAGGTTGGACCACTAAGGAAAACAGGAATTACGAATCCTTCATGTATCGATTAAACTATCTGCTCAAACGACTTGATTGGCTGGATGTTAATTACCGAAATCCCTATTAATTGGTAACGAGGACAGAGTTTGAAGCTAGAATTTTCTCCCAATCAGATTTTGTCATAATAAAGACATTTATACTTTCATTAGATGATTCGTAATTTATTGATTTTACAATAGATACGATGTTTTGGTCAATGTCTGATGGAGTTAATGTATAAGCTCGTCCAGTGACCAAATCTACAACCACTCCTACTACATTCCAGCTAACCAAATTCCCAAAAACTGTGGTGACAACGTCTAGTTTTGGTTTTATTTGCACATGTATTGGTTGGTGTCCACGCATCATAAAAGTAACATTATGATTCATTTTTCGGTCAATACTTAATGTCATTGGCGTCACACCTTGATCATATCCATTCAACAAAACTTGTACATTTTGTGGATGTGAACTCAATCGTACTTCTGCCATCTGTGGCTTAGTCAGTGTAGCACACCCAGAAATCAGACATGCAGATAGCCCTATTGCCATAATTTTTAGAATATTCAATCTCATAAAATCTCTTATGATGAAAATAAATTGGTATTAGCTTTATGCTCTGATATAACATATCGACGACGACCATGCACCTAAAGGAGTACTTATTCACTTCAGACGCGGTGGGCTATTATAACGACAAACGACAGTTATTACAAGAGTTTACAAGTAAATTGACGGGAAATGTCTTGAATTCATAGCAATATTGTCAATTATTCCCCTCGAAAATGAATTTATTCATTGAGTTTTGAGATTCTGCCTCTGGCGTAATTTTCCATAATCTGGTCTCTCTGTGCCCTGCATTCAAGAATGCTCGGAAGTGATCTCTTGCCTGAATGCGGTGATTGCCGCTCCTATCGTATGCAGAACCCATAAAAAAATCTATTTCAACCCGATTTGGTGCCAGTTTTTTTGCTAGTGTGTAGTTGTTTATCGACTCGACAAGATTACCATTTTTATCAAATAGAGAACCTAACTGAATGAATGAGTCCACAAGAAGATCTCCCATCGAATTTTCAACGGCCAGATCTAAGTGAGTTTCAGCATTCTTCGAATCTCCCAATTGAATTAAAGCCATGGCTTTATAAAAATGTACATTTGGATCATCCCCAAGCTTAATTGAGGCATCAAATGCCTTGACTGCATCCCCATATTGTTCGGCAAAATAAAGACTCATACCGTAATTTCGGTAAGTAAACTGAGTCCTCTCACCAAGGTTAATTACCTCAAGATATTGTCTAGCAGCTTCCTGGTAATTTTGTTCTTTAAACTCGACTTCAGCCAGTCTTTTTCGAAATGGAATGTAATTTGGACTCATATTTATTGCCTTAACTGCAAAATCACGGGCAATGTCATTCAGGTTTAATCCAGCATTTATTGCTATTATGTCATGTAAAACTCCATGATGTTTCGGACTGTATCGGTGTGCCTCTCTAAGATGTATGAGTGCCTGACCCTTTTGGTCCAACTCATTTAGTGATTGGGCAAGTTGATACCTGAAATGAGTATTAGTAGAATCTATCTCTACAAGGCGTTGATAAACAGATCTTGCTCTCTGCCAGTTTGTCTTCTCAATTTGGATAGAACCATACAAGATTAATGCCTGTCTGTGATTCGTGTCCCTAGTTATAATTGTTTCAGCAAGATTTTCAGCCAAATCCGATTGACCGGCAATTCGATATGTTCTTGCTAGCTGCAAAATGAGATTCAGATCATTAGGATCATAGCCCCTCGCCACTTGTAGAGCCTCAATTGCAAATTCATATTGCTGCAAAGCCAGCGTAACCTGACTTACCATCAGGTAGTAGTCTTTGTTTCTAGCATCTTGTCTTACGGCCTCTAACGAGAATTTTGCAGCATCGTACTGCTGGTTGACTATCTGATTGCGTGCCTGATCCAATGGATTCTGATTCAAGGTCAAAACCGAGTCCTGTTGTATCAAGATGAATAATAACAAAATTTTAAGCATAATTTATATTGAATTACTAATTATATAGTAGAATATACGACATGCATTAATTTTTGCAAAGATTCTGATACGAAATAGCTCCTTAAAGCACTTTAGATAAGTCTGGACAGTAATTTTCCCAAAAACTTGTTCCCATATACCTTATCAATATGTCTCATATCTGCCAGTACAAAAAGTTCTCCTCTTGCACGGGAGAATGCAACATTCAACAACCTGGGTACGCTAAGCCCGTTCTTTTTCTCATCAAATGGACGTACACTAAAATGAGTTACTCTACCCTGTTTGAGTTCCCCGGTCATTACGGTATCAAATATTATGACGCGCTTTTCACGTCCCTGATAGGTATGGATGGTACCAACTTCAACGTCTCCTAATCCTTTTTTTTTCAGTTCAACGCGGATATCCCAAACAGTTGAACGAAATGGCACAATTATTCCTATTTGCTCCATAGGAATAAGGTCTTTGGTCACAAGTTGATACACTAGATCGGTTACAATTGACAAGTGGATTTCATTTCGAGGTGAAAATCCATATTCTTTGCTTTTTTGAGAAAGCACCGGATCATGTTTAGCTGTGTCTATAACCCTGAATGAGCGAGTAATCCCCTTCTTTGACCGTTTCTTATCTACGTTTGTCACACTTTCGTGGCTTTTTAGCCTTCCATCATAGAAAACATCACTTATTATTGCTGCAAGATCTGCATGTAACCGATATTGAACGTCGAAAAAACTTGTGGTCAAGGGATTCTGATCGTGCCATTGAAATAGTTCATCTGGATGATCGGCTGATGAGGCATAGGCGAATATGTCCTGCTCGAGCTGTTTTCTTGCCCGTTCTTCATTTGTGAGTGCAATTGGAGGTAACTGCATCGGATCTCCGGCAATTACCAGGTTTTTCTTACATCTGGCGGCCATAATGACCAAATAAGGCAGTGATGCCATTGAGGCTTCATCGATGACAATAGTATCAAATTCCATGCCATTGAATATCTCTGAGGTGCACACCCTTGCAAGTGTTGTACCCACTACCTGTTTGGAATTTACTTCAAAGAAGTCCGCGTTAACTAACTGATATTGAAGATTCTCGCACAGATCAGCCATTTTTCGAACTCCACCGTGCTTTCTGACTTCCATCAGTAGGGCGTCGAGTTGGTCTTCCATTTCAGGTGTAGCATAGCCACCGTCTAGTTCAATGGCCTCTATTTCGTTTTGAAGTATCTTCAACTTCGAGAGCAAGTCCTGATAAAGTGCAGCTTTTTGTTTTATCCTGCTGCGTCGAACTTCTACGAGTTTTTCGTGGTGGATTCTGTCCAAAGTTTCGGCGTTAAGAGCAATATCGCCGTATCTGTTAAGTTCAGAAATTTTTGATGATTGTTTAATGGCATGTAGAGCATCTACAACAGCCAGCATACCGACATCCACGGCTCTATTGGTGTTGCTCAGGAAGAGTACCTTTTTGTCGTGAAGTACTAAATTGGCTACCACATAACCTAAAGTTGATGTTTTACCGGTTCCTGGTGGCCCCCAAATAAAACTTACCGGATTGTACATTGCTTTTTGGATTGATTCACATTGGGAATCATTCCGGTTCCCATCATGGTCGATTTCGATTTCACCATATTCATACAGCTTTCTACTGTATTCCAGGGGCTCGATTTGATGTGCGTGTTGATGGAAAAATAGCTGGGCGATTCTGGCGAATTTCTCATCATCTTCGTTCATTTGAAGTTGCAGTAACTGATCCTGCATACGACGAAGAACGAAATCGTTCTCCCATTCCAGTTCTACTGATGATATCTGCGGTCCGGCATGTTCGGCGAATCTAAGCACAATTTCATCTTCATTTGCATCTACAAAAGTTGCCTGAAGGGCTCTATCTCCAATTTTTGCTTGAATTTTCTCAGCAAACCGAATACTCGTATTTGTAGATTTGAAGACATAATCGTGCTCTTCAGAAGATTTCTTAGGCGTATATATGCCGTTTTCGAAGGTATCTCTGGCAGGCCGTTCCCGTACCGCTTCGATTTCGGCATCAAGAGCGAACATGCTCTCCCGAATCAACTCCAGAACCCGGTCAAAATCTTTATTAGAAAGTTTGATTTTGGCCTGCTCTAGCATGATACAATGAAATAGGTATGATTAGAGATTTAGTTTCCGCGTAAACCACGTAAAAGTCTTCTGGCTGCGTCTTCAACCTGGTCCGTTCCACGGCTGCGAAGATACTCTGTTACCAGTTCCTGAACAACTGTTCTGTTTAACGAAACTCTGGGGGCTGTAACCGATCCATCAACAAGTAATGGTAACATGATCATGTTTTCTGAAGTTTTAAGTGCCGCGAGGGCATCTCCGGGAACAAGTTCGGAAAGTCGGTCAGAAAATTCTGCTGGCAAAAGGACCTGGATTTCGTAATTTATTCTGGAATCCACCAGATTTTGTGAGCCATTCAGGGTAAATCCACCAAATTTGGAAGTAAACTTTAAATCCCTGAGTGCCAATAAGCCATTTTTGATTTCAAAATTAGTGTTCCATGTGTCCATGACCATGTTTGTAAACTCTGGGATATTTAAGAAAGTGGCTATTCTATTTTGTAGTGGATGATTCTGAAATTGTGCACTAGTAATTCCAAAACCACCTGTCGCATTAATCGTTGGAGCATCCTGAATCATATTCGAACCCAGGCCTGACTGATAGTCTACCTGAGTATTGAATCCACCAGTAACGAACTCTGCCAGTTTATTGGCACCACCCATTTTAAATTCACTAAAGAATTCCTCGACTCTAAGATTCTCTAGTCCACCAATAAATCGAAAAATCGTATAATCTGGTTGATAAATATCCCAAGTAAACTGCCCGGATGCTTTGCCACCAAACATTTCAGCTGATGCTGAGTTGATTTGAATCTTCTTGGGATCGGTTTGGCCTTGACCTCGAATCTTTGTGATTAAAACTCCCATTACCTGAAGTGTATCGATACTTGCATTAAGCTCACTTACGAGGTTTGGAAGTTCAATAATTAATGGCTCCTCACGTTCTTCTTCCCAATCAACAAATGTATCGATATTGAGCTTCTTCGCTTGATAGCGTGCCGTTAAACGTGCGGGACTCACAGTCCCGGGATCTTCGAATAGGTTCTTCCAATCCTGCAATTGACCTTCTAATGAAAAGTCCGAATCAACCATATTCATCGTGTACCCTGATAGTTGAACATCATTGTTAGAAAAGTTCAGGATCCCGTTCACATTTGTGATAGGAGCCGGCAGGCTATCTCCAAGAACGGCTACATTAGTCAATCTGGCACTCCCTGTAAATCGAATCGCATTGAAATCACTAATTGGACCTCTAAGTGCTAAATCAGCGTTTGTTGTGCCTGATAATTCAACTCCTGTATCTTCTAAAGAATAGTATTGATCGATTTCTTCCAGATTCAATGCAGCCTTTAAAGTAATATCCAATTCAGGTTCTTCGCTCATATATTTCCGAATGCGGCCCGAAGTTTGTATAGAATTTGTACCTGATTGAAACGAAATGTTGCGAATAGTCAACTCGGTTGCCGACAATCTTGAATCCACCACGATTTGTTCAACGGGGTGGGGCAAAGAATGATGATAGACAAATCCGTCGGAAAGTCTTAGTTCACCACTTACTGTGGCATTCTCAACCTCATTAAGTCTCCCTTTAGCCGCACCATCGAAGGTGATTATTCCATTTAATCGCATTGTATCTGCATCTATAGGGTAGAACTCGGGAACTGTGGATAAATCTAATCGCAGGTTTGCAAGTACATCAAAATTGGAAACATCAGGATCAAGGGGGTTATCTAGTGTACCTTTGACGTCGACTAGGTTAACATCTGCATTTGCGGTAAACCGATTTATGGTAACCAGTTTATTATTAGCAGAAACATCGATTTGAACATTTTCTATAGGTTTTCCAGCGTCGGGATGTTTCAAATATCCATCCCCAACCTTTAATACAATCTGAAAATCAGGGGTAAGATTTTCACTTATTTGTCCATTAATAGAACCATTAAATATCAGAGATCCACGTGTTTCGATTCCATCCAGTTCAGATTGGTACTTTTCTGGTATAAGATCGAGAAGTGAGGCGAAATTATCGGAACTGGATTCGAATCTAAAATCCAGATTCATGGCATCAGCTGTCCAATTACGCAGCACCCCACCAATTTGAAGGTCCAGCCCCCGGATTTTCAGGGAACCCTGCTTTATGTCGAAAGATTCATTTGATGTGTCGAGCTCATAAGTTTGCTGAAGGGAAACGGGCAGATTTTCAAGCCATTGTGTGCCCGATGATGCAACACTTACACCACCTATAGAAAGCGTCATTTCTGACTGTAGCGTTTCTCCAAGTGACAGTGACATTTCAGAGTCTACCTCTGTAAGTGTTGCAGTGATATCAGACTGCATATCAATGTACTTGATTACGGCATCCTGAATGATAATTTGTTGCAAATCAATGGTTGTCGGTGAAGTCGTGGGTGTTGCCTCCGTTGAATCTGATGATAAAAAATCAAGAC
>CAZJZI010000012.1:0-52971 GCA_964550435.1 uncultured Chitinophagales bacterium
CAATGATTTAAAATCAACAACTTCAAGATAATCAATTTTGAAACCAAATGCAGTCAGTCGCTCTTTCTGAGTATTTATCTCAGCTCTAAGTAACTGCATCGACGAACTATAACGTAATTCGTTTGCTATAAATTCCTTATCCCCACCTGCAACGCTCCCAAGCCCATCTCTTAACACCTGCGCCACACTACGTATGGATTTATATAACTCCGGAGCAAGTTCACGATTTGAATCAGACAAATAGCGATTTCTACTGCTTAGAGCCAGTCCGTCTGACTCCCTGACTGTTGATACGGGGTAAAGTTCAACAGGGATATTGAACTCATTAACCATAGTCTGAATGAGTACAAACTGCTGGATATCTTTTTGTCCGAAGTAAGCACGATGGGGTTGAACAATCTGGAACAGCTTGTTAACAACCTGTAAAACGCCATTGAAATGACCTGGTCGGGTGGCTCCACACAAATGTGAATCAAGTTGATCGATCGAAATACTTAGATGGTGTTTGCTGGGGTACATCTCGTTGGCTGACGGAGCAAAAATTAAATCTAATCCTTCTTTTTTGCACAATTCGGCATCTGATTCCAGCGAACGTGGATATCTGTCAAGATCCTCATTTGGACCAAATTGTGTTGGATTCACGAAAATACTGACAACAACAACGTCGTTGTGTACTTTGGCTTCACGAATTAAGGATAAGTGTCCTTCGTGCAATGCGCCCATGGTTGGGACGAGGCCGATCTGTTTGAAAGGACGCAGGGAGTCCAGGTATTCGCGAGTTTTTGATATTTCGTGAACGATTTCCATAGTGAGTTCAGACAAAAAACGGCACGGTTGAATAACCGTGCCGTTTCATTGAATATCAGATGTACTTATTTACTTCAGAAGAATCAGACTCTTCGGTTTACATCGAAATTTTCGAGTAATTCAGTTACACGTTGCATAAACGCGCCCCCGAGTGCTCCATCAATAATACGGTGGTCGTAACTCATAGACAGATACACCATGTGACGGATAGCGATCACGTCACCAACTTCAGTTTCCATCACAACCGGACGTTTTTTGATTGCACCAGTTCCGAAAATGGCAACTTGTGGCTGGTTGATAATTGGTGTTCCCATGAGATTTCCTACGCTACCGTAGTTTGTCAGGGTAAACGTCCCACCTACCAGATCGTCTGGAGAAAGTTGTTTGTTACGCGCTTTCTTAGCGAGGTCGTTGGTTGAACGAGCCAGGCCTTGAATATTCATTTCGCCTGCGTTTTTTATTACAGGGACAATCAATCCACCGCTTCCGGACTCACCTAAAGCAACCGCAATACCATAGTTGATATCACGCTTCAGAATGATTGATTCTCCATCCACAGAACTGTTCATCAACGGAAATTCACGAAGAGCCTGTATAGTTGCTTCGATAAAGAACGGAGTGAATGTTAGTTTGAAGCCATTCTCTTTGTAGAAACGATCTTTGTTTTTCTCGCGGAACATAACCATGGTGGTCACGTCGGCTTCAGCGAAAGTGGTTACGTGTGCTGAAGTTGCCTTCGATTTAACCATATGTTCGGCAATAATCTTGCGCATACGGTCCATTTTGATGACCTGCACATTTTCAGACGGCCAGTGAACCTTGATTTCGCCAGCTGAAATTTTTGATGAATCAGTTGAAGGGGCTGATGGCTTATCTGCAGGTTTAGATAATGTCTGTGCTGGTTTGCTTTCAGCAGGAGCCGGTTGTGAAGCAGACTTCTTACGCTCGATGTAGTTTAAAACATCTTGTTTATTAACTCGACCCTGAGCACCAGATCCTTCAATGGAATCGAGTTCGCTCATGGATAGACCTTCTTCTTTGGCAATTGAACGAACCAAAGGTGAGTAGAATCGACCGTCACCGGAGTCATCAGAAGAAGATTCTTCACTAGCTGGAGCTTCTTCGGCTTTAGGCTCCTCTTTAACCGGTTCTTCTTTTGCTGGTTCCTCTGCGGTTGTTTTCTCTGCAGGTTCTTCAGACTTGGTTTCGGTTTTCGGGGCACTTGCAGCGGCAGACGCATCGGTTTCAATGATTGCGATCACGTTACCAACTTCTACCGTATCATTTACTTCAGCTAAAATTTCTACCAAAACCCCTGACGCCGGAGAAGGAACTTCGGAATCAACCTTATCGGTCGCGATTTCGAGTAGCGTTTCGTCTTGTTCGATGGTATCACCTACGGATTTACTCCACTCAATGACTGTTCCCTCCATGATCGATTCGCCCATCTTGGGCATCACAACTTCTACACGTGCCATGTATAAATAATAAAGTCTAAATGTTTAAAAATTTGATATCCTGTAAATATACGGCTTCATTCAATTAAATGAACTATTCAATATGGCCGAAATTCCGGTTCTGGAATCGCTTTTTTGAGATTGATTAAGGTATTTGGACATCACATACCAACAATATAAAAAATGTTTAGTGCTGCGTAACTTGATATACCTAACTTACTGCCTGGATGACGAACTTGGAATTATGTCAAGGGTTTTACTCAAAAGACCAATGTAACTCTAAGGCCAGGATTCGAGTTTTCGAATGTGATTGAGCCCCCGATTTGCTGTGTTAGTCCGTTTATGATAGTGTATCCGAAAGATTCTCCTTTTTTCAAGCTGTCAATGTCTCTTATACCATGTCCGTTATCCTGAACTACCAGCATTACCTTCTCTTCACGTTTTTTGAGTGTGATTATAACATTTCCAATATCGGTACCTTTAAAGGCATGTTTGTAACAATTTGTCAGGATCTCGGTTGTGATCAGAGCACATGGGACCGACTTATTGAGCTCGATCTGAATCGGTTCGGCATCTATAATGATTTCAATGGCTTTGTTTTGCTGATTGGAAAAGGTGTCTAGAATGGGAATAAGTTCATGCAAGAACGTAGCAAAATCTACACTTTCGAGTTGCTCATTATTGTAGACGAGCTCATGGACCAATGAGATTGATCTAATTCGTTTGTCTGTTTCTTCCAGGATTTCTCGGGCCGAGGTATCCGATACGGTATCCAATTGGAGCCCGATCAGGCCAGAGATGATTGCCAAATTATTCTTAACCCGATGATGAATTTCTGCAAGCAGTACCTCTTTTTCACGCAGGTTTTTCTTGGTCACTTCTTCCTGTTTTTTCCGATCGTCAATATTTCTCACAACGGCTATTACATGACCTTTTTCAGCGATTTCTATGTAGCTAAGTGACACTTCTACCCAAAAAAGAGCGTCATTCCCTTTTCGTGCGTACCAATCGAAGGTATATGAACCGAGATCAACGGCTTTTTTTAAATTTTCGAGGCCTTTTTGAGGATTATAGTTGTCATCACCAGAACTAATATTTCTAACGAAATTATTCAGTACCTGTTCGCGGGTTTCCAGTTTATACAGGTCTAGTGTTCTGTCATTAAAATCTACAATCATTCCTGTATCAGCATCGTGCAGAAAGATTGCTTCGTTGGTAGAATTGAATATTGCCCGAAATTTTTGTTCGTTTTCTCTCGCCAGAGTATACAGGTGACGAATTTCAAGCTGATCTGACAAAACTTTTCCAGTTATAACTGTGCCCAATGGATAGAATATGATAATTGTTAATGCTATCCGATTAAAAACGTCTTGTTGTGCAGAACTGGGTAGTAAAACCATTAAAGCAATCATGCCAACATGTACCCCGACTCCCATTAATAAGAGGTATTGAAGGGTAGGCGCCTTTCTTTGGTCCCAAAACCGTCGAAATCCAAACCCAACCAGAAATGCCAGAATGGCAACCGAAACACCCATGATAATACCAGCTCCGCCGATATACAATCGTGCTGCTACCGCCATAATAGTAGTAATTAGTCCTGTGATGGGACCAAAGAACAGAGTAGCAAGACTTATTGTAACTGATCGCCCATCGAAAATGAGTCCTTCTGTTAACACAAAAGGATAAAGTATTCCGATTACAGCTGCTGTACCGAAGAGTAATCCTTGTAAAACCATTCCAACCGTTTTGTTTCCAGGTACCCGATTTTCAAGAAATCCAGAGATAACCGCGAAGGCTATAAGGAAGGTCAGGTTGTAAGCAACGTCAATTATTAACATCTATTGAACATAACCGTGTAACATTGGAGGCATGTTAGGAAAAAGCGTTCAGTCAAACAATGACTAGAATCATATTCTTCTGTATCTTAACGCCGAAAAGGAGAATACATGGAAGTACTACACAGACTTGAACCGGTTAAGGGAGAAAAAGTAACCGATAGAAACAACAGAATAGCATCGTTTCTTAACGAAATGGAGCGAATTGATGAAGCAGGTTTCTATCCAGAAATTACGGTTGTAAGGTCCTGGTCCAGGCACAATCCCAATATTTCGGGTGAATTTGCTAAGCCAAGGGTATTTGAATGGTATTTAAAACGTGAATTTGAACGAATGCTCTTAAAAAATGCAGTTATTGAACTGAGAGCTTCCAGAGCTAAAATTCCATTAAATGATCCGGTTCTTTTTGACAATCTGGATGAGGATGAATGGGATTTCACCCAGAAAAAATTGTTTTTGTTCCGCGCAGAACGTATCGATTTGTCGATAGATCGTTTACAGCATTACACCGGAACATCTGCTGAGGATTTTCAGCGTTACGTATTGTTCACCAACTACGACATGCACGTAGAGGTTTTCAAGAAGAAATTCCCTGATTGCGTGCAACCATCTCGTTTAGGTGTACAAATGCCTGCTTATCACCATAAAGAGGCAGATAATATGGGAATCACACTGGTAAATATCGGTGTAGGTCCATCAAATGCTAAAACCTGTTCAGATCATATAGCCGTCTTACGTCCGGATGTGATGATTATGGTTGGACACTGTGGAGGGCTTCGAAACCATCAGGAAATCGGTGATTTCGTGATTGCGTCCGGATATCTAAGGGCAGACAAAGTGCTAGACGAAATTTTACCACTCGAAGTCCCTGTAACGCCCAACTATCTGCTGAATATTCATTTGCAAAATGCTCTCGAAGCATTCAAACTGAATTATCGACTGGGAACGGTCTACACCACCGACAATCGAAACTGGGAATTCGCCAAACTACGGACCGTTGGCCGAATTCATACAAGTCGAAGTATAGCCATTGATATGGAGTCGGGCACAATTGCTACCAACGGATTCCGCTATCGGATTCCTCACGCGACACTACTTTGTGTGAGTGATAAGCCATTGCACGGCAAGCCGAAACTTTCCGGAGCTGCACAAAACTTCTATCAGAACTCAAAAGAAAAACACCTGGAAGTCGTTTTGAATGCCATCAAAGCCATCAAGAATGCCAATCCAATGGGACTACCGAATGATTCCTTGCGAGCGGCCGACGAGCCACTGATGGGAGGACTCTGATCGTGGAAACGCGAAGAGCCACAATTAATGAGATTCTGCCATTAAGACATCGGATCTTGAGGGCAGGATTTCCGATTGATGCGGCAAGATTTCCTGAAGACAATGAAGCAACGACTATACATTATGGTCTATTTATTGAAGGTGAAGTCAAGGTCTGTCTTACTTTAATTGCGAACGAATTGGATGGCAAAAAGGCCTGGCAATTGCGTGGTATGGCAGCAGATGTTGGGGTTCAGGGCAAGGGATTTGGTGGCAGTTTGATACATTTTGCGCTTCAAGATGCGCTGAATCAGAGTTACAGTTCACTTTTTTGGTGCAATGCCAGAAAGGCAGCTGCCGGATTTTATGAAAAAAATGGCTGGGATTTCATATCTGAGGAGTTCATGGTACCCGTTTTTGGCCCACATTATAAGATGTTAAAAGCGGTAGAGCCGCTTTTAACATCAGACAAGAGAGAAGTGATGAGGGAATGGTAGGCAGTACACAAGCACCGACAGGTGCGCAGTCTAGTGCAGAACATCATGAGGCGAAGCCGAGTGAAATAAATTCTTTTTTTGCAAGGAATCGAACCAGACGGACTCTATAAAAGTATCGGGCAGAAAACCCAAATAACTTTTTAACCCAAATTAGAGTCAATTTATGAAAGCAACACGGTTTGATGATCGGATGAGCCCTGTTCGTATGGTAAAGGATATGTCGCCAGACGATCAGCCACGAGAAAAAATGCAGAAACATGGTCCGGATGTACTTTCGAACGCCGAATTACTTGCCATAATTATGCGGACCGGGACGTCAAAAATGAATGTGATCGATATGTCCCGAACCCTGCTGGATCAATACGGCGGACTACATCAACTAGCCCGTAAACCCTGGAATGACTTGTCGCGGCTAAATGGAATAGGTAACGTGAAAGCTATTACAGTGGTTGCTGCACTGGAGCTGGGACGAAGACTACAGTCTGCTTCTCCAGACGTGAAGGTATTTCTGAAGAGTCCCGATGACGTTTATGCACATTTTGGTCCCATGATGCGTGATCTTCGCAAAGAAATATTTGTTATTGCATTTCTGAATTCAGCCAAGAAACTGATTGGTTATGAAAAAACCAGTGTCGGAGGACAGACGGCAACAATTGTTGATCCACCCGAAATCATTCGGCAGGCAATCATGCACGAAGCGAATAGTGTTGTTCTACTTCATAATCACCCATCGGGGAACCCCGTTGCTTCGCAGGCTGATATTATTCTAACCAAGCGCATCTGTGAGGCGGGACGTTTGGTCGGAATCCCTGTTGAAGATCATGTAATCATTGCAGGCTATGAATTTGTGAGCCTCCGAAGTAAGGGATTGATGGGATAGAATGCGTATATTTGGGCAAATTATACTTATTTGACCCGAATTACTTCATGAACGACTATCTCGTTAAGATCCTGATCGAAACCCTAACCAAGCTCTATCCATCGATAGAAATTCCAGAGGTGACGGTCGAAAAGCCCCGTATTGCCGAACACGGGGATGTGGCCACAACTATTGCCTTGCAGTTAACAAAGCTGGTTGGTAAACCACCACGTAAAATTGCAGAGGAACTGATAGAGGCATTACCAAAAAAAGACTCTCTGATTGAGAGTATGGAAATTGCCGGGCCAGGTTTTATCAATTTCAGGTTTTCAGAGTCCTGGTTGCAGAATCAGCTTGCAGAGATCTTATCAACTGGGACCTCTTATGGTCGCGGAACAGCACTTGAAGGCAAGAAGTATCAGGTCGAATTTGTAAGCGCTAATCCAACAGGTCCGCTTACGGTTGGACACGGGAGGAATGCGGTTTTGGGCGATACCATTGCCCGTCTTTTTGAGTGGGCCGGTGCAAACGTGGAGCGAGAGTACTATTTCAACAATGCCGGTCGGCAAATGCGTGTTCTTGGCGCTTCGGTTTCTGCTCGTTATCAACAAATTCTGGGGAAGGCTGTTGAGTTACCAGATGGCGGCTATGAAGGTGAATACATCAAAGACATCGCCCAGAGCCTGGTGGATGCACACGGTGACCAATATCTTAATCAACCGGAGCACATTATTTTCAAAGAGACGGCTGAAAAACTCATTTTTGACGATATCAGCCGTACGCTAGAGCGCATGAACATCCGCATGGATAGCTATTTCAATGAAAATGACCTATATGAGAACGGGTCAATCGAGTCGGTATTGAAACGCATGCGTGAAAAAGAATTGATTTACGATCAGGACGGAGCTGTTTGGTTCAAGACAACCTTATTTGGCAAAGAAAAAGACACTGTTTTAGTGAAAAGTACCGGTGAGCCGACCTATCGATTACCCGACATCGCGTATCACTGCAATAAGTTAGATCGTGGCTATGACAAATGTATTGATGTGTTCGGTGCTGATCATATCGCAACGTATCCGGATGTTTTGTCTGGTCTTGAAGTACTTGGGTACGATAAAAACCGTGTGGATGTGCTTGTGTATCAGTTTGTAACCATCGTAAAAGATGGGAAACCCTTTAAAATGAGTACCAGAAAAGCAAATTTTGTCACTTTGGATGAATTGATGGACGAAGTAGGTGCTGATGTGACACGATTTTTCTTTTTAATGAGATCACCAGGCACCCACCTCGAGTTTGATATTGCCCAGGCGAAAGAAAGTGGTGAAAAGAATCCGGTTTTCTATCTTCAATATGCATTTGCTCGAATTCAAAGTATCATGCGTAAGGTCCATGACACGTTTGAATTTAATGGCGCAGCTGACTTAAGCCTGTTGAAGCACGAGGCGGAATTGAATGTCATCAAAGACCTGATCGACTTTCCGGACTGGATTTTAAGTGCAGCAACGAGCAAAGAGCCACACCGTTTGATCAACTTTTTGAATCAGTTGGCGACTAATTTCCACAAGTTTTATCATGATTGCAGAATTGTAGGTGAAGAACCATCTCTGGCACATGCACGGGTATCCTTATTAAATGCAGTTGCAATCGTAATGGCTAACGGACTTACTATTCTTGGAATTGATGCACCAGAGCGGATGTAGTTTTTGATATAGCTTATCCGAAGTATGATAAATTGAGATGGACTTGGGATTATTTGGTCATAATGATATCAGTCAATTGATGTATGTAGCATAGGACACCTTTATGTTAAAGTCGTTTATTGAAGTTGGCAAGGAATCACACTTCCCGATTCAGAATTTGCCCTATGGGGCATTCCGAACCACGAAACGCTCGCCAAGGATTGGAGTGGCAATTGGTGATTTCGTTCTGGATTTGAAAGAAGCTCAGGGCCTGGGCTATTTTTCGGATATAGATGGATTGCCGGAGGATGCATTTTCGAAATCGTACCTGAATGTGTTCATGGGTAGTGGCCGAAGAGTGTGGAGTGCGGTGCGGCGCAGATGTCAGGAACTTTTGGGCGAGGAGAGTGTGGAGGTTAGGGATAATCCTGAACTTCGAACCCGTTTACTGGTGCCAATGGAGACAGTGACCATGCTGATACCAGTTCAGATTGGAGACTATACGGATTTTTATGCGTCGTTAGAGCACGCGACAAACGTAGGCACCATGTTTCGTGGTCCGGAAAACGCGCTTCAGCCTAACTGGAAACATCTGCCAGTAGGCTACCATGGCCGCGCCAGTTCCATTATCGCTGGCAACGGCGCCGTACGTCGCCCCGCGGGACAACAACTCATAAATAATCAACCAGTCCACGCACCCACGCAAAAACTAGATTTCGAACTCGAAACAGCATTCTTTGTCGGAGTGGGAAACCGCCTTGGCGAACCAATCCCAATCGACCGCACATTGGACCACATATTTGGAATGGTACTCATGAACGACTGGAGCGCCCGCGACATACAGAAATGGGAGTATGTGCCGTTGGGTCCATTTCTTGGCAAAAACTTTTGCACCACAATCTCCCCATGGGTAGTTACAATGGAAGCCCTTGCGCCATTTCGGGTAACACCCCCGTCTCAGGACCCTGAACCACTCTCCTACCTCCTATCCGCAACACCTGCCGCCTACGACATCCAGCTGGAAGTGGCTCTTAAACCATCTGATGGCGCGAAGTTTGTGACGATTTCAAGGTCTAACCACAAGTATCTGTACTGGACTATAGACCAGCAACTGGCTCATCACTCGGTTAATGGCTGTAATATGCGTCCGGGTGACCTCATGGGATCAGGAACCATTAGTGGTCCATCGCCGGCGTCGATGGGTTGTCTGCTCGAAATGACGCACGACGGCGTGCGACCATTAAAGTTGGGAGAGGGTATCGAGCGGGGATATTTAATGGACGGCGATACGGTGCGGATGTCAGGGTTTGCGCAAGGAGAGGGTTTCCGGGTGGGATTCGGAGAAATCACGAACGAGATTATCAGTTAATCTGTGAACAGTCAGGTGTTCAACGTTACTTGAGAAGCAACATCTTTCCAACGCGATTAGCTCCCGTTCCGGCAAGTCTATACAGGTATACACCAGAAGCGAGTCCTTCGCCACGAAAAGCGATGTCGTAGAATCCTGGTTGTAGAGTGCCATTAAACAGCGTTTGAACCAGTCTTCCGGTAGTATCATAAACATCAAGACGTACAGATCCAGCTTTCGGAACTGTAAAGGGAATGGTAGTAGAAGGATTGAATGGGTTAGGATAATTCTGAGAAAGTGTGATTTCATCTGGAAGCTCGCGCGCGAAAATGGAGTAACTGATACGTTGGCGTGCGCTACCAGGGTTTGTAAGTACAGCAAGAATTTTATCCGTGCTTTGGGCTTGTACCCCCGTAGCAAAACGAATAAATCCACTATCAATGCTTGATAACCCCGTTTCTATAGTCTCGCTCCATGTTCCATCCTTATGGTAAGACAGAATACCTGCTCCCATCACCGCGGCATCGTATTCAGCCTGGAAGATAACCTCCCCAAACTGACGATTAAGGTCTGTAATCGAGAGATATTGTGCCGCATAGATCTGATGTTCCTGCTCAAATGTTTGAGTACTGTCTTCAATTAAAGTGACACGTTGGATGGTAGGATTTGGAAACAGAGAGGCGTCAGGAAATCCGTAGCCTGAGATACTATTTTCGCCACTGGCCGCGTGCCAAAGATGGTTTCTTGTAAATTCCGTGGCAAAATTGAGGTGTCGGTTTTTCAAAACCTGATCAATGGCCGAAAACATAGTGGTAGATTGTGGACTTAGACCAATATAGTCCCAAACATCAACCCAGAACTCTTCATCAATGGCCAAATCGAAGTAAAGCATCCAGGTAGCATGATAGTAAGATCCGGGAGTGCTTCGGTTCGGGTCGCGAAATACGGAGCAGGCACTGCTAGCACAGACACTTAGATAGTTAACGTAGTCGTCAACCTCCGGATAAACGACCTCCTCGGTCATTGTGGCATCCATTTCCAGCCAGTTGGTGAGACCAGAGTTGCCCTGCCAGCGTGATGTAGCGTATTGGATTGCGTGCTTTAGTTCATGGGCAATTGTCACTTTTAGTGCCCCGAGCTGATCTCCGTCTGGATTGTTATTGGGTGGAAAATCCTCAAAATTTCTATGAACAACAATGAAGGAAGTAGCACCTTGGGATTGTGTAAATCCATACGAGTTGATTTCCCTGAAGCGGATTTCATAAGGAACACCGGGCAAAACGGGATCTACAAATCCGCGCTGGTTAATCAGAAAATTGTAGGATTCATCGGCATACTGTGCCGCTTTTTCGATATAATCTGGAATGTTGTTTGCGTTCACATCCGCTGCTGGGACAGCATCATTACCGGTTCTGGTATAACTGAGTAGAAATTTACCGGATAGGGACAGATAAAATTCGGTGTTCTGAAGTTCCAGGGTTGAGAACGAATCAAAAGCATTGCGAATATCTCTGGCATACTGGTCATTATGATTCTCGGCATAAATCACCAATGGTGTTAAACACTTATCGGGTAACTCTGATTGGCCGATCGTGGTTAGGCTCAGAGGTACTTGTGCCACAGATGAAAACGTCGCAATAAAAGTTAGTACACTCAGAAATGCTACAATAAAAACAACTCGCTTAAACATGTATTCTATTTCAGTAAAGTGACTCGCTGTACCAGACGTTGAGTTTTTCCGGCGTTTCCTTCTGGAGTAACCGTCATTTGGATGATATACATTCCACTTGCCAGTGAAGTTGCGTTAAATGGGACAGAATATCTTCCGGCAGAATAGGAATCGTTCACAATCGTTGCGACTCTCCTTCCTAAAATGTCGAAAACATCTAATGTTACAAAAGATAACTGACTGACTTCAAATGGAATAACAGTTGAAGGATTAAAAGGATTTGGATATGATGGATTAAGTTTAACAGTTAATGGTAAATCAGACGGGCGTTCGATACTTACTCCCTCGCTAGGACGAACAGCAGCAGAATCTGAAAGATTGAAGCTTTGAACATAGGTTTCATCTAGTTCCAGATGACGGAGCGTTAGGGTTACAGTGGTGTCTTTTTTAGGTGTAAAATAGAGTGTGATCAGTGTATCAGATGGTTGCGTAGTAAGCTCAGATGCAAAGGCTAACCGAAGCCTATTAGAAATCGTGCTATTTCGGCTGGCTGTAAAAGTGGCTGATGGATCAAATGCTGTAGAAAATGAATTGTAAAAAAGCGCTAAGGTATCGTAGTCAATTTCAATATGTGCGGAATTAAACTGGGCGGGGGAATCTGATATCAGATAAACACGAAGGGTGTCATCTATACTGTTTGGATCGTCCGGATCTCCGAAAACGGACTCAATTCGAAGGTTTTGTACATCAGAAATCTGACCAGAGTCCAGATACTTTGAAAGTGGTGCATCGGCCTGAGTGTACCAGCTTGGACGAGGGACAAAAACTTCATTATCAGGATCTGCCGGATACTCAATTATCGTTCCAGTGCCTTTTTGCAGAATCACAGATGCATCGTAGGGAGTTGCTCGACCATTTGCAGTTACATCAGCGGAAAGCAATTCAAGTGGATTATCGATTTGAGTAACTGAACTTTGTAAAACCAATCTGTCTAATAATGCCTCAGCTTCGGTTCGGGCATCTGGATTCATGGTAGTACGGGTAAATTCAGCCAGTCTGTTAGTAGACGGGCTCAAATTTGTTCCGGTTATAAGCTGTGCAGACTGTGGGATCGAATTTGGATTGACTAGAGCAACGCCAATTCTTCGAATGTTCGAAAAGTCAACGGGCAATTTGTACCCATAAAATCCGAAGGTTAGGTTTGCTCGGTTGCTGGTTTGTCCTGCAAAACGCTCTTGATCGGTATCTGAGCGAATAATCTGAGTAGTGATGGTGCCATCATCCATCCAGTAAACCACGCCTAAAGATACCCGTCGTTGTGATCCAAATTGTCTTAGTAAACCCAGATAAAGCGTTTCAAATTCTCCGATTTCTTCTGGCAGAAAATCGAAATAATTAGCCGATCTTTGAGCAAGGGGTTTCCACGTTGAAGCGTGCGGAAGGCCTTTTTCCAGGTCATTATTGGTTGTAATAATATCGGGATAAAGAAGCTTGTCGTTGAAACCATATCCTTCGACAGACCAGGTTTGGCCCGAAGCCATGTGCCATAAGTACATGGTAATGAACACATCGTCCGGGTTTTCTTCTCTTAAAACCAATTCCTGTTCCATCATCTGAAACATATTCGTAGTGTTCAGTGAATCGGCTCGATCCCACACATCCACCCAGAACTGATCTCCGAATCGTTCACGATAGTACAGCCCAAAAGTGGCCTGATAATACTGAAACGGGGCTGAGCGACTGGGATTGAGAAAAATATCATAATGATTTCCGTCAGGTCTACGGATTCCAAGGTAATTCAGGTAGTCCTTCACATTTGGATACACTACTTCTTCGGCCATGGTTGCATCCATTTCGATCCAGTTGGATCCTGGATTATTAATTGTTGCAAATTGAATGGCATGTTTTAGTTCATGAGCAATCGTGACCTTCAGTGCCCCAAGTTGATCGCCTTCCGGGTCTTTATTGCGAGGAAAGTTGACAAAGTCATTATCCACAGTAATTGTTTGGGTTACAATTCCGTCTCTTTCACTTCTTTGAAACTGCCCGTAAATGCCATTATACGCTCGAAAACGGATGAAAATTGGGTTCTGTAAATCGGTAACAGGATCCACAAACCCGAGGTTCTGAACCAAATGTGTCCAGGACGAATCAGCGTATTCGGCGGCACGCTCAACATAATCCGGAATGCCATTTTCGTCAGCATCAGCAAGTGGAATTGAATTGTTTCCAGAAGTCTCATAAATCAATTGAAATCTGCCAGAAGCCGACATCAATGTATCGGCAGTCAAAATTTGAGCTTCGTATTGCTTCTTCTTTTCCCATTCCTGGAAGGAGCTAACCCCGAGAATTTGTCCAAGCTCGGCGCGTGACTCAGGATTCTGTTCGTATTCAAGAATAATTGGGGTCAGGCAGCGAATGGTGTGTTCGTGATGGGGGGTATCACTCATTTGAGCCTGTAACGGCAGAGTGGTAATTGTAAATAATCCCAGGGTGAAACAAGTGATATGGATGAAGTAAAATTTCAATAGATACAGGCCTCAATCATGGATTCAACGAAGTTGTGTGGGTTTTATCAAAGATTTTTAACTCTTTTATTGTTCACCATTTAATCTAAAATAACCGTATTTTAGCACATTAATGACTTGAATTTAAGCGATATACACATTGGTATGGTTAAAATAATTTTATACTACAATTTCAGTCCAATACAGGATGTACAACGGTTCATCAAGGAACATCGTGCATATTGTAAAGAAAATGATTTGATGGGACGAATTTATGTATCCGATGAAGGTATCAACGGTACATTGGCGGGACCTGTTGAAAACGTGGACAAATACGAAGACTATCTTAGAAGTTTACCAGGTTTCGGACAAACGGAGTTTAAAGAAGATTTCAGTGATACTGTTCCCTTTGCCAGAATGATAGTGAAGCATCGTCCTGAAATTGTTTCCTTACGAGCTGACATGGATCTTGATCCTGGAACTGAAGGTTCTGGTTATCTGGAGCCGTCTGAGTGGCGTAAAGTCATGGAGTCTGGCGAAGAGTACGTTATGATTGACGTTCGAAATAACTACGAATCCAAGGTTGGACACTTCGAGGGCGCAATATTGCCAGATCTGGAGAACTTCTATGATTTTCCGCAATGGGTAGATGAATGTGGATTAGACAAAGATAAAAAGGTCTTGATGTACTGTACTGGTGGTATCCGGTGCGAGAAATTTTCCATTTTGATGCGCAAAAAAGGATACAAGGATGTGAACCAGCTCCATGGTGGGATTTTGAATTACGCCAAAAAGGAACGTGGTGCACATTTCAAGGGCAAGTGCTTCGTTTTTGATGACCGCCTGGTTGTCCCCGTTAATCCAGATGATGAAGAGCCTATCAGTCTTTGTGAAATATCGGGTAGACCGAGTGATATGTACATCAACTGTGCCAACATGGAATGTAACCGCTTGTTCGTGGTCTGTGCTGAAGCTGCTGTAAAAATGGAAGGCTGTTGCAGCGAAGAGTGTCGTCAAAGTCCCAAAAGACGTCCTTTCGACAAGGAGAATGCGTTTGCACCGTTCAGAAAGTGGTATAACTACTTTGGACCGGAATTTAAGGACCGCAAGCCTATGCGCTCTGAAGGAACCGTGAAGGCGGAAGCCTGATTTACGTGACCATGATCACAATTCCGGAACTGAATTTAACCGAGGAACTCGTACTGTCGCTCAGGCGACACCTACGGGTTCCGCCGGGACACATACTATTAAATGGTAATCCGGAACCAGCCCTCGAGCCAATCTCAATTGTTGATCCTTACGAGCATACCCATCGATTTCGTCCAAAATCAGAAGAAGTCGGACTAACGGTTTCATCCATTTTTGCTCAACGATTTCCATTTCGCCCGGAGTCCGAGTGGATTAAAAAACAACTATCCGGAAATCTGGGTGTAAATGATGAGGTTACGGAATTTAATTACGCAGTAAAACATAACGATGAACTTTTTCACCGAAATATCGGTGTAAGTGAACCCTCAGCTCCAGATGATTTGCGCGTTATATCCCATAATGAGCATTTTATATGGGTTGATAAACCCTCCCCTTTGCCCATGCATTCTGGTGGGCGATATCACCGAAATACCGTTGTATCTTTACTTGAGAAACAGGGATTTGGAACGGTATATATCGTACATAGGCTTGACGCCGTCACTTCCGGATTAATTTTACTGGCACGTTCAGAGTCTGCAGCAGCATATGCAAATAGATTCATATCAGGGCAAGATATTCACAAAAGTTATGAAGCGATTGTTCGTGGAAATCCACCAGAAGCTGATCATATAATCTCTGTTGGTATCAAACGCGACAAGGGCTTTTTATTCAAATGCAGTAATGACCCGGACGCAAAAGAAGCGTTTACGAATGTGTCTGTCATACAGCATGGCGATGGATGGGCACAAGTTAAATGCAGGCCGATTACAGGTCGGACGCATCAAATCAGACTTCATCTGGCTCATTGGGGTTACCCCATTTGGGACGACAAAATGTATAATGGTGTTGTTTCAGGACAAGATCGATCGAAATTGAAACAAGATCGTGCCATCAGTCTTATAAGCCTTGGAATCAGGTTTTAGCTTTAATCTCGGTAAAAAGCCGCTTTGAGATCACTCCAGGAATACTCCCCTCCGTTCGAAATGTCGGTCCACTCACTGATAGTCCATAATCCATCGTCCTCGAGTTGAAGTCGCAGCGCAAAAGTACCGCTAATTGTTGTCGGTACTCCAAGGTTTGAGCGGTTGTGTAGTACCGTAAGCGTGTAGTCAGCAAAAACCTGACGCGAATCGTTCGAGCTAAGTTCTGTTGAAATGTCAGAGAGGGTAAGCCTATGCCCCGAGTTATTCGTTGCTGCAGCCCTCAAATTATTGAAATAGGTTTTTTCGTCTTCAACAGACCAGTTTGCCCATATTTCAGGACTCGAATTAAGTGCTGTATTGGAGGGATTGAATCTAAATCCGGATTCAATCAAACAACGGGTATAGTTTACAGCATTCAGGTTTTCCACAGCTGATATAAGGTTATCCAGCACCACTTCCGGCCTGTCGGGTTGTAAAAAGACTCCCACATTTCCAGTGTCGGGGGGTTCTGCATCTCGTGTCTGGAATAATTCACAACTCACAAAAAATACTACTGACGTCATTATCAGAAGTATGTGATACTGTCGATATAGAGGTAGCCCGTTCGCCATTTAATCTTTGAAAAATGTCTCAGTAATTACTTTAAACTGGTGTGGGCGGTCCAGGAAGGCGTAGTGTCCGGCATTTTCAATAACCGCTAAACCAGAGTTTTTAATTCCACGTTCAATAACTTTGGCCTGGTAAAGCGGTGTAGATTCGTCATTTGCTCCCCACAACAGTAGTACTTCCTGGTTGATTAGCGGTAGCGTGTTTTCGAGATATTCAGAAACTGTTTTTACGAATATTTCTCTCATTACTCCGTGGAGAATCTGATAATCTGATGAACCCAAAGACTTCCATAATTTAGTTGATCTGAGCCAGTTTAATCCTTTTTCTCCCATAACATTGGGCATCAATGTAAATGGGAACTTTAGCGTTTTAGCAAGATATTTTTTGAAGTAAAACTTAGCAGATCTACGGGGTTTCATTCCCGCACCACCGGTTATGACTACTTTTTTAACGAGGTGTTTCCATTCAGGATGTGAGCACAGTTTTAGTGTCACACGACCCCCAAATGAATGAGCAATGATGTCGACCTGCCCCTCACACGTTTGCTTAATGAAATCAGCAACCATTTTTGCATATTCCCCAACCGACCAGGCTGAATTTGGGGCTGGACTTTTGCCAAATCCAGGGAAATCGATGAGGTAGAATGTCCGGGGAACATTTAGTGAATTTACCAGTGGTATCATGACGTCACTACTTGCACCCCATCCGTGTAGAATTATCATTGGCTTTCCACGGCCAATTTTTTTGTAAGCAACGTTGTTGCCCTCGAAGTCATAAATCAATTGCTGCATTTCCATTCCAATAATTTACACAATCCATAATCATTTATGTGAAACTTGTGTCGAATATTGCAAGGATTATCGTTTTACTGACACATACTCTATACCAATAGATAACATTTTAAAAACGATAACCACTTATGAAATTGATTAAACAAGACTGGTTTTTCTTTCTTGACAGACTACAAATCAGACCAGCCGAGAGATTTTTTGTCGGGACATTATCTCTCCTGCTGATTCTGTTCTGGATCATAAATCCTGTGCTTTCAGGTCCCGAATTATTTGATGATGAGTATTATAAACCAGTTATCGAGCAGTTTAAGGCACAATCAGCACGTAATTATATCGAAAGGGAGGAGATATTGCAGAGCTATTATCCCGGATTTGAAGATGCCATTGCGAAGTACGTTGTACAAGTGATTCCCGATAACACTCCTGCACCAATCAGAAGGCAACTCTTGAATACAATAGGAGAATTGAAAGAAGCCAATGCGATTAACAGAACTCTACATTCGACGACCCAGTCGAAAGTGGCACGATCTGATACCATTCCAACCATGATCGTGCCCGATTCGACAAATAAGATTAATCTGAACTCTGCTGGGCTTACCGAACTTATGAAACTACCAAGAGTGGGTGAGGTAACAGCAAGAAGGATAATAGAGTGGCGAGAGGAAAATGGTGGATTTAAACGAGTTGAAGATATCATGGAGGTGAAGGGAATTGGACCAAAAACGTACGAACAATTCATTCATATGATTGAAATTTGACATATTGGAACAATTTTTTGGCGATATTCAGGGTTATACTGTGAGTACAATCACTCTGATAAGAAAATAAAATGCAGCATCACGTTCTTTGGGCCGACGACGAAATCGATCAGCTTCGTCCACATATAATATTTCTGGAAAACAAGGGATATTCGGTTACACCTGTAACTAACGGTGAAGATGCCGTTGACATGGTTAAAGAGCGTGATTTTGATCTTGTTTTTTTGGATGAGCAGATGCCGGGAATTGATGGAATTACCACTCTCGGTTTGATTAAAGAACTAAAACCCGCTCTTCCGGTAGTGATGATTACAAAAAGTGAAGAAGAGCACATCATGGAAGATGCAATAGGTTCAAAAATATCTGATTACCTGATAAAACCGGTGAACCCCAATCAGATTTTGCTCACCATGAAGCGAATTCTGGACAAAGAGCGCATTCGAAACGAAAAAAACGCTCAACAATACTTGCGTAGCTTCTCGGCTATTTCAAATTCAATTAACTCAAAGTCCGACTGGCAGGAATGGATCAGAGTCTATAAACAGTTAACGCAATGGGATATTGAACTTGAATCGGGCGATGAAGCACTTCGCCAAGTTTTGTATGATCAATTTATGCAGGCAAACAAGGAGTTCGGCAAGTTCATCAGACAAGAGTATCCGTATTGGTTGAAGCAAGGCAATGAAGATAGGCCTGGATTGTCACCTGATGTCATCAAAAAGTACGCCGTTCAACACATAAGCCAGAAAAAGCCAGTCTTTTTCATAGTGATAGACTGCATGCGCTACGACCAGTGGATTGTTTTTGAGAATATGTTGTCAGACTACTACAACATCTCGACGGACTTTTACTTTTCGATTCTTCCAACAGCAACTCCATACTCCAGAAATGCTATTTTTGCAGGGTTGTATCCATCTGAAATTGAGAAGTATTATCCAGATTTATGGTCTACAGACGATGAAAATGAGTCCTCATTGAATAGATTTGAACAAGAATTGCTTGAAGCTCAGTTTTCAAGACTTCGGCTTGGAACTAAACCAAGATATGAGAAGGTATTGCATGCGGAAGACAACAAAAGAGTATCTGATCGCATTAAAACGTATCTGCAGAATCCATTCAATGCATTTGTTTTCAACTTTGTTGACACATTGGTTCACTCACGATCCGATTCGGATGTGCTCAAAGAAATGACTCCTGATGTCCCGGCATTTCGGGGTTTAACAAAAGCCTGGTTTTCACACTCATCCTTGTTCCAGATATTTAAGACTCTTTCCCATGAAGACTGCACGGTAATAGTAACAACAGACCATGGATCAGTAAGAGCGCTTCGTGATACGAAGGTCATTGGGGATAGGGATACAAGCACTGGATTACGCTACAAGTATGGTAAACTACTGAAAGTAAACTCTGATGACGCAATTTATGTGAAGAATCCATCGGACTATCGGCTGCCAAGAAGCATCAATGCAATGAATTACATTTTGGCCACAGAAGACTATTTCTTTGTGTATCCAACGAACTACAATAAGTTTCAGAACAAATACAAAGACACGTTTCAGCATGGTGGAGCGTCTATGGAAGAAATGATTTTACCTGTAGCTACCTTGAGGCCCAAATAAAGCAACTAATTTAATAATTGGGTAATTTGGTCCGATGAAATTACTAACCGAGAACGTTTTTACTACCACTTCTCCCGATGAGACGCTACTTATTGGTGAACAGCTCGCTCAGAGTCTTGAGCCCGGCGATGTTCTTTGCCTGAATGGAGATCTAGGGGCGGGCAAAACGCATTTGGTCAAAGGCATATCTCGTGGCCTGGGAATCTCTGAACATTTGGTGAACTCTCCTACTTTCACACTGATTCACGAGTATCGTGGTCGACTTCCAGTTTATCATTTTGATCTTTATAGAGTGAAAGATGCATCTGAACTTAAAGATATTGGAGCCGAAGATTATCTTTTTGGTAACGGAGTCTGCATTGTGGAATGGCCCAAAATTTTAGAAAACGATTTACCGGCCAACGCTGTTCATGTGACGATAGATAAGATTGACAGATCGACCCGGAGGATAATACTAAAGACTCCGGGAGTTTGATAGTATGATGATAAACAAGAAATTACCTTACAACTTTGATCGATTACCGGTCATTATGCCCTATCACTTCAGGGCATCAAACGAGCTTAATCCCGGGGATTTGGTCTACTACGGTCCATGTCCGGAGTTTTATGGAATTGGTGAAATTATGCAGGTAGTGGACCATTTGTGTGTCGTTGATTTTAGAGGTACCGGAGAACTCGGTCTCCATAAAGATGCGGTAGAGAAAAAGTATCTGATTCCAATCCACAAACTCAATTTATCACACTTGCTAAAAGAGAGATAAGCTAGGTGTGTGTGCGTGATTCCCGATTCACGACAAAAAGGATAACCGCAGTAACCAATCCGGGATAAAACGGTTCTATTCCTAAATAAGGTCCAGTCGATTCCGAGGTTATTATTGGAATTAAAAACCAGGTCAAGCTCACAAAAGATGGTAGCAAAAGTTGAGGTACTATTCGGGAGCTTTTAACAGCAACATGATGGGAATAAACTCCAAAAACAGGAATGAGTAGACCCGGAATCAAAATTGAACCCACCGTGTACCAAATCTCAATTACACTTGGCATCAACCATACCATGATGATTCCCAAAACTGATGATACGAATATACCGTAACGGGTCAGACTTACCACAGAGGTTTTGGGATACCGGTGCTTTAGAAGATCCCTACCAAGAGTTTGTCCCGACAAAAACAGATAGCTGTCTAAAGTGGACATTATGGTAGCGAGTAGAGTCAGAAAAAATAATCCACGCAACCCAGATGGGAGTAATTCCTGGGCCATTACCGGATAAACTAAAGCAGCTAGTTCAAGTTCTGGCAGGTTCGCGACCCCGTATAAAGCACTAAAAAGGGTCAAAAAATCGAAAACGAACCACAAGCAAACGGAAAGTATGATTCCATTGCGAGCAACCTGCGGAGATTTGGCAGCAGCCGTACGTTGATGAAATGATGGATCAACAAAGGTCCACATTGCAATAAAAAACCACACAATGAGCCAACTAATTGGTTGCCCACCAGTAGGGTCCCTTTTCAAATCTGGCAACGAAATCCACATAGACACTGGGTCGCCCCAGCTGATCCAGGCAAATCCAAAAAGTAGAATAAACCCTGTGTACATCAGGATTACCTGTAGTATATCCGTTCTAACGACTGCTGTAAATCCACCGTAACTCACGTATAAGGCAGAAAACAGTGCTACGCCCACAGTGAGCATCATGGTTGACTCTGTTCCCAGAATAATTTGAGCTAACAATGCCACCATCAAAATATAGGGTGCAGGGTTAGTTAAAATAAAAATCAAGACAGAGGAGACATCACCAGAATGGTTTCCGTATCGATTTGAAATCGCTTCAGGAATGGACATGGCATCATTATTGCGAATCTTTCTCGCCAGAAAAACAGCAAAAAGTAGTGCGAATATATAGTACGGAAGTCCCATGGCGAACCATTGTGAGACTCCATATAACCAGGTGAATTCTCCGACCCCAAGAATTCCTCCATACCAGGTCGAAACAAGTGTGGCGATAAATGCAGGGAGTGTGAGTGTTCTTCCCGATAACAAAAACTGCTCTTCAGAGCCCGAGCTTCGGTTTTTACGGACACTTAGTATTACAAGTAAAATGAGATAAGCCGATATTATGAGCAGGTCAATCCAGGACATGATTTTTACTCATTCAGTGAATCAAAAACCATTAGTAATAGCGATCCGGACCCATGTTTGATAGAGACTTGATTTGAGACAGCCTCATTCGATGATCCATCTCGGACTCCGTTTTCAAGGGATTCGTATTTCAGAGGATATTTAAGTCCGCTAGTCGTGATTCCCTCGACTAATCCTGAAACCGGGAACAAAGAGATTACAGTACCAGGACTTACATCAAACTTGAAATCTCTTGGCAGAATTCGCATCCAACACAACTCATCCCTGAAAATTAGCTCTTCAAAATGGGCAAAAAATTGAAGCATAACAGAGATGTTTTTGAGAGTCTGGTCCAAACGAACGCCAGTAGCTCCCAAAATAGTAACTTGTCTACTACCCAACGAGTTTGCATGTTTGAGTGCTTTTTCCAGATCATTGGTCTCCTGGTCGGTATCAACAATGAGGTTTAACTCGCCATGCTCAGGTTGTGCTTTAAAGCTGTCCATATCACCGATTATCACATCCGGTCTTAGTCCGGCTTGCAGACAAACCGTAGCGCCTCCGTCAGCGGCAATAAGTACATCAGATTGTGAGGCGTATTGATGTAACAATGACTCTGAGGGTTTAGAACCGTTTGCGACTATCAGAACACGCGGATTGTCCATTTTTAAAAAACACGTTGGAAATTGGTTTTATTTAGCCCAAAGATCGACCTGTATTCATTCATAAACAAGTGAATTTGGATCCGTATATTTGAACAAAAAGCATAGCATGATAGAAAAACTCGTTCAGGAATTACAGTCACTCAAAGGGAAGACGATCGGAGTGATTTCACACGTTCGGCCGGACGCAGACTGTATCGGATCTCAGGTGGCATTGAGCAGATGGTTGACGAAAGCCGGAATCAATGCTATTGCTTTCAATGATGACGATTTAAGTCCGAACCTGAAATGGATTGCAAACCATCATCCAGTAAGAAAGCCTACTCAAAAAGCATTAAGAGGGTGTGATGCATTTATTTTTGTAGATGGGAATCACCCGGGACGATTTGGAAGATCCGGAGAAATTGCGTCTTCATCTGGCAAAAGCCTTTATTTATTGGATCATCATCCCCAACCTGCTGATATTTTTAAAATCCAGATATCAGAGGTGAAGGCTTCTTCAACGGCTGAGTTGGTTTATGAACTATTCGCCGCTCATCGTGACTATTTAGATTTGGAGTCGGCCGAGGCCATTTATGCTGGAATTATGACAGATACCGGATCTTTTAGATTTGACAGCGTTACTGCAAGTACTCATGCTGCAGTTGCTGATCTGATAGAGACAACCGGACTTGAAACGGAACCTATTCACCGTAGAATTTATGATGGCAAACAACTGAATCAGATTCAGTTACTTGCTGCAGTTCTTGGCACCATTGAGTTGCACGAAGAAGGTAAAATTGCAAGCCTTAGCGTGACAAAGAAAATGTTAGCACAGCACAGTTCGTCCTATCATGATCTGGAAGGAATGGTTAACTATGGACTTGGAATTGAAGGAGTGTTGGCCTCGGTCCTGTTTTGTGAGATGTCGGACAAAGTGAAACTAAGCCTCCGATCAGCATCATATATCGATGTCAATGTTTGGGCGCGCTCATTCAACGGAGGTGGACATGTAAAAGCTGCCGGCGCATGGTACGATGGCGCAATCGATACTGCATTAGTTGATGTAATCGCCGAAGGCGCCAAACAGTTGAAAAAGTAATCCGTTTATCATGATCGGATTATCTGAGCACACATAACGAATTGCCATCTGAATCGTTACAAGACTACAAAATTTAAATTTATCAGTCGGGTATGAAACGATTAATTGCCTTACTTATCGCAATCACTTTTGTGACATCCTGCGCAGAAAACGCGGCACAAGATGAACAGACAAAAGTAGATCCGCGGGAAAATGGACTTTTTCAGTCACCCTCAGCGAGAGTGTACCAGGAAAATCTACAGAATGAAATCAATTCCAGCAGACAGAGTGCTATAACACGGGCTGTTGAAATGGCAAGTCCAGCTGTTGTGAGTATCAATGTGACTGGTGTACGACGAAGTGACATCATGCAAGACCCCTTTTTCAATTTCTTCTGGAATCAGGATGTTATGCAAGAATACACAAGTCTTGGGTCGGGATTCATTATTAGCGAAGACGGCCATGTCATTACTAACGAGCATGTTGTTGGTCGCAATGCTGTTCGAATTCAGGTTGCTTTGAGTACCGGTGAAACATATGACGCTACCCTGATCGGTCGTGATGAATATGCCGATTTAGCGTTGCTGAAAATTGATTCTGAAGTAGAGTTCCCGCATGTTGAGTTCGGTAATTCGGATGACTTAATGGTTGGTGAATGGGCTATTGCTATGGGGAATCCATTCGGTCTGTTTGAAGATGGACAGCCTTCTGTTACGGTTGGAGTTATAAGTGCCTTAAAGCGTGATTTCAGACCTAATCCACAAGATCCTCGTGTCTATTTGAACATGATTCAGACCGATGCCGCAATAAACAGGGGTAATTCTGGGGGACCACTTCTAAACAGTTATGGAGAAGTGATCGGAATTAACACGTTTATTTATACCGGTGGTACCAGCTATGGATTTGTTGGATTGGGATTTGCGATTCCAAGTAATACTGTAGTGCGAATACTTAACATGCTTGTTGAGAGTGGGGAGGTGCGTCTGGACTACGACTCTGGATTTGAATGGACACCGAATACACGTGGATTAACAATGAGATACAATATCCCAACCATTCAGGGTCTTTTTGTAGTCAGTGTAAATCGTGATGGTCCGGCTTATGAGGCTGGAATTTTGCCTGGCGATTTGATTTTGCGTCTGGGTGAGGAACCCATCTACAGCGAAAATCATGCCTGGGCACTGTTCAGAGAATATGCTGAAGGCGATACTATGCGAGTGGAACTACTTCGAGAAGGAAGAAGGTACGAAACCGAAATGCTTTTACGTAAGAAAGTCTCCAATTCTGTTAAATAATGTATCTGGCAGGATTATTTTTTAATGGAATTGCATATCTATGTAACTGCGTGTATTTTCGTACCTAATAATTTGTCACCGTAGACTTTTGCTAAAAAACCGTAATGAATATAGATTCTCGAAATAAAATCATTGGAGCGGCACTGTGGATTGTGATTATCGGTCTCGCTTATGTACTCTTTGACACCATCTACACTCCGTATCAGCAGGTCGTTGAACAAAGAGAAGAAACCGAAATGGTTCGTACCAGAATGGAATCCATTCGTGATGCGTTAATTCAATATCAACGCGATAACGAAACCTTCCCAGCTGATCTCGACATGCTCGTAAACTACCTCAAAACAGATTCTACGATGGTAGCGAGAGGGGACTCGTTGTTTGGGCGTCCTGCTGGATTCGGATACGACCCTGATAGATTTACGTACACTATACGTGAGTCGGGTAGCCGTTTCGGATACGCTCTGAACGACACCCTTCGTCCACAGATCTATCTGCTTACAGATCCTGATAGCGAAGATCGCATCGGAAGTCTGGAGCGAACAACATTGCTGAACGCTGCAAGCTGGGATTAATTCCCATGAGTGAGCCAACCGTTAATCTGGGTGTATGCTTCTCAGATACTCAGTTGTTTTATGCGCTGAGTCAGTCTGAAGAACCCTTGGCACTCAAATGGATTGGCAAGTTCGATTTCAATTTCAACATTGTTCAGGCACTTCAATCCTCAGACCGGGAATCTATTTCCGGTCTGCTGGATCGGGTCGACCGATTGGTTCGGGACCACAAAGTAACTCATCTCAAGTGTCTCTTTCCCGCTAAATATGAGTGTTGGTCCACCCTTCCCAAATCGGTGTATGACGACTCAACCGAGCGTGAGGCATATCTACGATTACTTATGCATGGTAAACCTCGAGCCAGTCTGGAACCCTATTGGTTTGACCTTAGTAATCGTGATTACCGTTTTCTTTCTGTACGTGACAAGGATAAGACATTGGGATACAAGCAAATAGGTGACACCAGCTCCTTTTCAGATTTATGCAGTGATTTTGAGATTGGCCTGAATTGGATCGAGAAAACGGGTCGTCGCGATACTTTTCTGTTGTTGGGCTGCTATCGTGACTATGTCGTGGTGTCTTCTTTCATCATGGGAAAACTCAGAGCTGCGACCTATATCCGTTTCAAATACATGGAGGACCTCTCGTTTTTATGGCTTCAACACGCTGAAAACCTTACTTGGTTAAAAGGTGTTCACGACAGTACATATTTCTACGGCGAACGAGCACTCGAAGTATCTGAAATTTTGTACAATTATCTCGATAGCGGTGGAAGTCATATCAAATTGGACAACATCGCTGATATGTATGTTAAATCTTCGGAAGAAACTTACAGTTTTAACCTTGAAGAGGCGTTTCCTGCCATCATTTTAGCCCTCTAATATGCGAATCATAACCGGGACACTGAAAGGACGTCGCCTAAAGTCGCCTACAACCGACGAAACGCGTCCAACATCCGATAGAACGAAAGAGGGCATGTTCAATGTGATTGATGCTCGTAGATATTTTGATGATCTTGAAGTGCTCGACCTATTCGGGGGATCCGGAAATCTAGGGTTTGAGGCAATTTCAAGGGGTGCAGCCAACGTAACATTTGTCGATTCAAGCAGAGCGTCTATCAAAATCATAGAAGAAAATGCCGAGCATTTGGGGGTCACAGATCAGGTTAAAGTAGTCTGTAGCCAGGTAGATAGCTTCCTGAGTAGATTTGCTCGCCCATTTGATCTTGTTTTCGCAGATCCTCCGTATGATTATCCAGAAATGGAGCAACTTATTGAGGTCGTGCTAACATCGGGTTGGTTAGCTGTCGGAGGATGGTTTCTACTTGAACACGATAAGCGGCACAACTTCACCAGTCATCCCAATTGTGTCTTTTCAAAACCGTATGGCAGGACTATCGTAACGATTTTTATTCTTCCATCAGAGGATGTCACTTCAGATGAATCAGACTCAAAAGAATTCACCTGATTACCCGTCAATTAATTAAACTCTGATTTAGCTAATTTGGGTGCTATCTTATAGCATAAGACAACCTCAATTTCTAATACAGTTGTTATGACAGCACTTTATGCCGGTTCTTTTGATCCAATTACCTACGGACATTTGGATATCCTTGAACGTGCGACCCATCTTTTCGAAAAAGTTCATGTCACCATTGCAGTAAATACTCGAAAAAAGACCATATTTAGTCCTGAAGAGCGAAAAGCACTTATTTTAGAGTGCATCGAGGGTAAAGAATGGTCGAAAAAGGTGGAAGTGGACATGTTTACCGGGTTATTGGTCAAACACGCAGAAAAACTTGGCGTCAAGACTCTGATCAGAGGCGTCAGACAAATTTCTGATTTTGAATATGAATTCAGAATGGCTCTGATGAATCGTAAACTATCTCCGAATCTGGATACCGTATTTCTGATGCCTCGTGAAGAGCTAACATTCGTTTCGGCCTCACTGGTCAAGGAGGTTGCTTATTGGGACGGAGATCTTACACATTTTGTCCCCTCAACTGTGGCAAAAGCGATTCAAAAGAATCGTGACAGGTTATAAATTGAATAAAATAAACTTCATTTTTAAGTAACTTATACCTCGACAATCGGGTGTTACTTCGATTGTGGGCCTTATATATTTTTTCAAACAAACCAGTGTTAACGGGATACTTACTAACATGATTTCAAACCGTGCAAATGCATTAGCTGCATCCGAAACGTTAAAAATTACGGCCTTGGCAAAGGAGCTCAAAAGAGCGGGCAAATCAGTAATATCACTGAGTGCAGGTGAACCAGACTTCAAGACACCCAAACATATCTGTGATGCTGCTATTCAGGCAATACATGATGGCCACCACGGTTATACTGTTAATGCCGGAACTCAGGAGTTAAGGGAGGCTATTTCTGCCAAATTAAAGCGTGATAATGAGCTTGACTATGCTGCTGATCAGATTATCGTCTCTAATGGTGCTAAACAATCAGTTGGTTTTGCTTTGTTGGCCATTTTAAATCCCGGTGATGAAGCGATAATTCCCGCTCCATATTGGGTATCCTATCCTGAAATGGTAAAACTGGGTGAGGCAACACCTGTAATTATCAGAACTTCATTTGAAAGTCATTATAAATTGACCCCCGAACAACTTGAAGCTGCAATTACGCCCAAAACTAAAGCATTGATCTTATGTTCACCTTCTAATCCTACTGGAAGTTGTTATACCAAAGATGAGCTAAAGGCCATTGCTCAGGTTTTATTGAAGTATCCTCAGGTATATGTACTTTCTGACGAGATCTATGAGTATATCTCCTTCGACCAGGAACATGTGAGTATTGGACAGGCAGATCCGAAAATAATTCCTCAACTGTTGTTAGTGAATGGTTTCTCAAAAGGCTTCGCCATGACAGGCTGGCGTCTAGGATATCTGGCAGGGCCTAAAGATGTTATTGGAGCTGTTTCAAAGCTTCAAAGTCAGGAAACTTCTGCTCCAAGTACTATTTCACAGAAAGCTGGTGAAGCCGCTTACAATAGTCCATTAGACACGGTACTCGAAATGAAAGAGGCATTCAGAAAGAGGCGGGATTATATGGTAGATGCGCTGAATACTATCGATGGAGTTCGTTGCTTCTCGCCAGGGGGAGCATTTTATGTATTTCCTGATATTTCTGCCTACTTGGGATCAAAAACGGAATCTGGCGAAGCAATTGCATCATCCAGCGATTTGGTAATGTACCTCTTAGAGCATTTTGGTGTAGCTGCGGTACCAGGAGATGCATTTGGAGAACCTGAAGGAATACGTCTCAGCTATGCCAACTCCATGGATGAACTTAAAGAAGCTGTGAAGCGAATTGCTGCAGGACTATCGTCGCTTCAACGCACAAATTAGGTGGAAAAAATCACATTTTTGTTAGTATAATGATACTCCAGTTCATGGAAGTGTCGTTTTTATGGTCCAAAAACAAAAAGCATATCAAGAAGCATTAGACCAGTTTCTCCTGCTATGGGGAGAAATGGGTCCGGCATGGGGAATCAATAAAACCATGGCTCAGATACATGCACTCTTATATGCAGTTGACGAACCACTTGATACTGACTCGATTATGGATCAACTCGATATCAGTCGAGGTAATGCGAACATGAATCTCCGCAAATTAACAGACTGGGGGCTGGTCACCAAAACTCAGCATGAAGGGAGCCGTAAGGAATTCTTCACTGCAGAGAAAGATGTTTGGGTTATTGCATCAATCATTATTCAGGAACGGCAATACCGGGAACTCATGCCGGTCAAACAAAATCTAATCGAGTGTTTAGAACTCTTGCCTACCAAAGGTGAACATTCAGATGAGTCGGCAATATTCCGTGAAAGAATCGAAGACTTTGTAAAGGTTCTGGATTTATTTGAAGAGTTTTCGGCCGCTTTGTTACCCTATGTCCAAAGTAAAAAATTAGGATCACTCAAAACGTTGCTCAGCCTCGCCAAGGCACAGGAACAAATCAAGGATAGAATTAAAGGTGGCATTCAGACTCTGAAGGGCAAAAGATGATGAAAACAGTCGAAAAAGGACGGATTGCCGAAGACGTCGCATGCGAGTTTATTGAATCAAAGGGAATAACTGTAATCGACCGAAATTATCGTTTTATGGGACACGAGGTCGATATTGTTGGATATCAAGGGGAAGAAATCGTATTTGTGGAAGTCCGATCTAAGAAAAATGCGTCATTTGGATTTCCCGAGGAGACGGTTGACAAGGCAAAGCAGAAGTCTATCATTCAAGCCGCCGAAGCCTGGCTCTACGAGAAGCGCATGGAGGGAGCCAGAATACGTTTTGATGTTGTAGCAGTGCTGACTACCTATCAAGCAGATGACTCTCCACAGATAGACCACTTCCGAAATGCTTTTTGGTACTAGAATAGTAGAAAATGAGCTCATATTAAGCTATTTTCCTATTGTCCATTAACAACAATTATGTTTAAAGTAAGCCCGTTATTAAATCCACTGAGATGGAAAAAGTCAGCTTTATTAGCTGCCCTTTTACTGTTTTTTGTGATTTGGTTTGGTTTTCTGGATACCTACAGTTTATGGGGCAGATTTCAACTCGAACGTGAAAAAAGAGACTTGATTCACAGAACAGAGCAACTGGTTCAGGATACAGAAGTTCTGAGAAAGAAAATTGAAGCACTTAGAAACGATCCAACGTTACTTGAAAAAATCGCTCGCGAGGAATATGGAATGAGGCGACCGGGCGAAACAGTATATAGAATAAGAGATTAACCATAGCCGGAGAATACATGCTTACTATCGGAATTGACCTTGGCGGAACAAATATAAAAGGGGCCCTTGTTGATGACCAAAAGGGAATCTTAAAAAGCTTTTCTATTCCAACAGATGCCGAAAAGGGCAAGGAACATGTAATCACCCAGGTTGCTAAAGTCATTATGATGGCAGCAGAAGATGCGCCAGAAAAACCAATAGCTGTAGGAGTTGGTTCTCCAGGTGTCATTTCATTAGATAGGACAACAGTAAGTAATCCTCCAAATCTTCCAGGATGGATCAAAGAAAATCTTGCTGAAAGGCTCAAAGACCTTACTGGATTCACCTGTTACATTGACAATGATGCCAATCTCATGGCCCTTGGTTCCAGTTATTTCGGATCAGGTAGACCATTCGAAAACTTTCTTATGATTACTTTGGGAACAGGTGTTGGGGGTGGGATTATTTTCCAGAACAAGCTTTTCAGAGGCGCAACGGGAGGTGCGGCAGAGTTTGGTCACGTTATTATTGATTATAATGGTCCAGAAGACGGGAGCCCGGCCAAAGGCGGAATCGAAGCTTATTTAGGACAGAGATTCTTAAGCAGACATGCCTGGAACATCATAAAGAACCACCCCGAAAATCCACTTTACGACCAATTTAAGAACTCGCCTGAGACACTCGAGCCGGTTCACTTATCTATGGAGGCTTCCAGAGGTAATTTGATCGCAATTGATATTTTAAAAACAGCTGGAGAACGTCTGGGAATCGCAATTGTGAACTATATCCACACTCTGGATATAAGAAAAGTGATAATTTCAGGGGGCGTGTCAAAAGCCGGTGACTGGATTCTTAAACCCGCTCGTGAAATGGCCGAGAAGCGAATGATAGATGCATACAAAGATGGCTTTGAAATTATTTATGAGTCACTTGGTAACGATGCGGCAGTTCTTGGAGCTGCAAGTCTCCCGTATGAATATATAAACCGTTAAACACGGAAAATGAATCTTCAAGTGGCATGGAAACAAGTACGGATCCCTGTGGCCGCACTGATGCTGCTTGCATTGTTGTGTGATGGACTATCTGCTCAGCAGACAAATAACAGTCCATCTGACCCAGGCTCTGAATCGGTTAAGTTCTCGGCGTCCGATTCCTTAAAGTTCCGAATTAAGGGCACCAGATTAGGGACGCTATTTGGGAACGCTCGGGTTGAGCATACATCGGGGTCACTCACATCCGGACAAATAACACTCAATCTTACCGAAAGTTTGATGAGTGCTCAGGCATTAAATCCTGCAGACACACTCTCGCAACCGGTATTGTCGCGTGGTGATGAAGATCTTCGAAGCGAACGGATTTTGTATAATTACAAAACCCAGAAAGGCAAGTTTGACGTAGCCAGGGTCACCATGGATAAGGGTGCCATTACCGGTACTCAGGTAAAGCGTACAGCTCCCCATGTTGTGTTCATAGAAGACGCCATTTATAGTACATGTACACTTGACCACCCCCATTACTATCTTAAGGCATCCAGGATGAAAATCGTAGACGAGGATGAAGTGTTCTTCACACGAGCACGACTTTTCATTTTGGACATCCCCTATCCATTAATATTTCCATTTGGATACCTTCCATCCAGACTAGAACGTAACAGATCCGGAATACTAGAACCTACATTTAGCTTTCAGGATCAGAACCGCCGAGGTTTGGGTCTACAGAATTTGGGTTGGTTTCAGTACATCAATGACTACCTCACAACTACATTACAAGGTGATGTATTTACTTCTGGCACCTACTTTTTGTCGTCCAGAACTCAGTATAACTACCATGGACAATATCGAGGCTCGGTTGGATTAAGTTATTCCCTTGACCGGGGACTCGAAGAGACGGATCCGGACTTCACTAAATCTATCCAGAGAATGTTTACATTGCAGCACAATCAGACGATCTCTCCTTACGCGTCATTTAATGCTGATATCACGCTCAGGACCAGTGATTTCTATAACAGAAACTCTTACAATATCTCCGACCGTGCCAACACCAGTACCACGAGCCGTGTAGGATATAATTACCGCCATCCGGGAGGAGCGTATACATTTGGTGTGAATGTTTCACAATCGCAGAATTTTCGTGATAATAGTGTTTCCTTGCAAGGACCGAGTGGAAGCTTTTCTATCAAGCGTCAAACCCCGTTCCAAACAACGGTTCGAAGACTGAACCCAAGATGGTATGAAAGCTTATCATTTGGTTACAGCAACCGATTTACAACACGTTTCAACTTTAATCCACTATCTGACGCTGATCCAGATGTAAACTGGATCGACGCGTTGTTATCACCGGAAAAGTATCGCCAGTCAACAGGGCGTATAGGACACGTAGAGTACGGTCTCACCCACTCGGCCGACGTTACAGCACAGCTGATTCCCAGTGATTATGCCAATCTGACGGCTGCCGTACGACTAAATGAGTATTGGTATCCAGAGACTGTGACGAAGCGATACGATCAAGACTTAAACCAAGTCATTACCGAAATCGATAAAGGTTTTTCAACTGCACGAGATTTCACAGCGTCCCTAAGCCTCGGAACGACTCTTTACGGAATCTCCCAGCGGAGAATTGGCAAGTTTGAAGGATTTAGACATACTTTAAGACCAAGTATCAGTTATAATGTCCGTCCAGATTTTTCATCATCTTTCTGGGGATACTATGATACGGTTCAATCTGATTCACTTGGTAATACTCAACAGTATAGCCGTTTTGAACGAGGTGTATTCGGGGGACCTGCAGCGGGAGAACAACAAGCTATAGCGCTCTCCATCGATAACGTTTTTGAAACCAAGCAAGTCAGCAGGGATACCACCGGGCAAAAAAGGGAACAGATTGTTCGACTCCTTGATAGTTTCAGGGCATCAGTTGCCTACAATTTTGCAGCTACCCAATTCAAACTCAGCGACCTCAACGCAACGGCCAATACCAGTTTTGTCAAAGGTGTCAGCATCAATGCCGCGGCCAATTTCAGCTTTTATGACCAGGATTCAACCGGGAATATGCTTCCAAACTATCTATGGGACAACGGGAATGGATTTATCAGGTTAACCAGATTCAATCTTCGGGCCAGCACTCAGTTCAGATCTGGCTCATCAGGTTTGCAAACCCCACCACACCAACCGTTTTATCCGCGGTACTACGATCCATTTGACCAGGAGCTTTTCCGTGCGTACAATTATATGTTCAATCAGGGACCAATACAGCCTATTGATGTTCCATGGTCGTTTAGTCTAAGCTTTGAGTACAGCTGGAGGTCAATTACGCGAACACGATCACAAAGAACAGCGGTACTGAATGCACAAAATATTCAGTTTCAAATCACACCAGAGTGGCAAGCAAGCACATCAATTGGTTATGATTTCATAAGCAATGACCTCACTCCTACCAGGTTCAGTATTACCCGGGCACTACACTGTTGGGATCTGTCATTCGAATGGAATCCATTTGGTGAATTCCAGTATTATATGTTTCGACTTACGGTTAGAGACTCACAAATTCAGGGCTTATTTCAGAAGCTTCCAGGCCTGAATAACTTAGAGCGAAGTAGCTCGCCTATTAACCGTGGCGGGTATTATTAACAATATCTCTGCTTACCCAGACCAGGTGAAATAAGTAAAATTTAATCTAGTATTCACTTAGTTTTTTGTTACTTTGCAGTAAGTGGATAAATAACAGTGGATGAATTTTAACTCGGAAAAATTGTCGTTGCAACAAGGAAAGGCCGACAGTTATTCTTATATTGGTCTTCCGATTTCTTGACACTTCGGTCACGATTTCGACAAGGCGAACATTAATCTCGTTTCGGTCGATGGGTGAACTAACACAAGACGAATTTAAAAAGCAGGTTGATTTTGAAAGGGAGATGCTTCCTCACTTGGATGCGTTATACAATTTTGCTATTCGATTAACTACCGACCCTATCGATGCAGAAGACTTGGTTCAAGATACTATTGTCAAAGCTTTTCGTTTCTTCTCTTCTTATGAAAAAGGTACTAATGCCAAAGCATGGCTGTTCCGGATTCTTAAGAACTCGTACATCAACAACTATCGCAAGAAGTCAAAACAACCTCAACAGGTCGATTATGATGAGGTTTCTACCTATTATGAATCAGTCAGAAGCGAGCAGTCAGATACTACCGATATGGAAGATATCATGTATCGGGACATGCTCGACGATCAAATAACAAAAGCACTTCAGCGTCTTCCTGAGGATTTCAGAACCGTCGTATTGCTTTGCGATGTAGAAGGTTTCACATACGAAGAAATCGCAAACATGCTCGATGTGCCTATTGGAACCATCCGGTCACGGCTGCATCGCGGAAGAAATCTTTTGCGTGTAGAGCTTGAAGAGTACGCCGACAGACGCGGATACGGAAAAGAAGAGTAATAAAGGCGCCTCTTAGCCTTAAGAGACAGTCACCAGTATTACATCGTACATGCTATGCGTCCAAGCCGCGATTCCAAATCCGCGGTAGATTAGCAGACCGTTTAGTGCCAGACCGAAGAGAAACCTAAACATGAAGGATGAAAGTGTGAACATGTCTCCGTAGGAGCCAAAATAGTGTACAGCGCTGAACATTAAAGCAGCCAGAATCATAGCAGAAGCATGTTTCCACCCTTTTTGAAATCCCATCCACCCAAAAATAATCAGCAGGCCGTTTACGAGAAGTACCCTGAATATCAACTCTTCGTATAGGCCAGCACCAATAGATAAGGCAAGTTGCTGAAGTTTGGTCAGACTGGCGATGCCTACATTAGCATCCATATTGAAAACCCATCCCAAAAATCCAGAAATGAGGCTGGCAATGACGATTGCATACAACGTGCTTTCCAGAATCATATATAGAAAAAAGCGCCCTCTGATCTGAACCGGGTTCTTTCTTTCTTTAAAAAAAACATAGACCCCAAGAATCAGAACCAATGCCGCGGTAAATTTGAGTGTATCAAAACCGATGCTGGCAAAGAGCCACTTAATCCATATGTCGGTAGACAGTCGAACGAATCCGCCAGCGTCTGGCTGACTGATTAGGATGAATACCTCATACATGATGAGAAGTGGAAGAGCAATTAAATAGCTGTAAGTCAGCGATTTAGTCTGGCTGAAGTAAGGTGTAAGGGCTCTTCCGGCTTGATTCATGATATTTATTGCTTAATTATCGCACGGTTTTCAGCCGAAAGTGAAAATCCAAGCTTCTCAAATGCGGCATGAGATAATTTAATACCAGAATCGGTAGTTCTGTCATTTATTAAAACAAAAATTCCATAACCGGTCGATTCATTCTGAACGTGTACTACAGAACCCAGTGGCAGACGCTGGTGTGCTGCAGTGTAAGACATCGGATTATAGAGATCACCATTTGATGTGGATCTGCCACGGTCAACATCGCTGTATCGAACAGCTTTTTCTATAAGTATTGAGCCTGATTCTGTATCTGAAGAATCAACTGATACATTGCTGGTGTTAACACGATATGGATTTTTGAACACGTTAGTAGGTGGCAACAAGACCGAAATAGTGAGTCCTGGCTGAAGGTTGGCGATATCGATGTCTGGATTCAATGTTCGAAGTTCGGACTCAGTCATTTGATATCTGGATAGAATGTCGTTCAATCGCTCGTTTCTTCGAATCTCGTGGGTCACAAATCGTCCTTGGGCGGATGATTCTGTTGTGCCGCTGGCAACAGATGGCAAACCACGAGGTTTTCTGACCATAAGTACTTGTCCAACAGTCAGACGATCACTTTGAAGTCTGTTGAGTGATCGAAGTTCTTGAAGTGTAATACCGTTTTCACTTGCAATCTGGATTAACGTATCTCCAGACTTTACGACATGGTAAGCAGATCCGGATTCCTGCACTGTGATCGCATTTTGAGCCTGGATTTGAACGTCAACGGAATCGATGGAAGTATCTTGTGGATTCGCAGCTGGTGTTTGGGGTGAATCGGATACCGCCTCCGTGATGACTTCGTCGCTGATGTCGCGACCATCGCTGTAAAGGGTAAGAACTTGTCCTACTTCGAGGAGATTTGAAGTCAGATTATTCCAGGAACGGATGTCGTTCACAGTTACTCCATAACGTCGGGAAAGGCTGAACAATGTTTCTCCGGCCCTGACCTGATGCCGGATGGAAGTGGCGTCGTCTGGTGTTGATGGAGGTTGTTGGGGCGTAGGTGTTGGGGTTTGGGGGGCAGGGGCTTGACCCGAAGGTGAGACGACCAGACGTTGTCCGATACTGATTTGGTTACCGCCCAGGTTGTTCCATTCACGAAGCTGGCTGACGGTGATACTGTACTGTCTTGAGATGCTGAACAGGGTTTCACCCTGGCGGACGATATGGGTTTGGCGCTCGCTTTGAGCGTCGAGTGAAAGCGGCAGGGCAAGGGTAAACGCCATGATGAGGGCGAGAAGTGTGGCTGGGCGGGGTTTGAATAGGGATAAAAACATAGTGATCGGTATTAATAATCGAGTTCCATCAGTGCTTGCCGAAGCTCGGATACGGCATGATTGTCGTTGACCCCGGTAGCAACCTTAATTCCATCCTCGAAGACTTTTCTGGCTTTGTCCTTATTACCCGACAAAGAGTAGATCATCCCCAGATGATAGTATGTCCCGACATAATTAGGGTCTTTAGATATCAAATCTAGGTATGTTTCTTCTGCTTCAGCTCTATTTCCTACTTTGTTGTACTCCATCGCCAGGGCAAAACGGGTAAAACTATCATTCGGATCTTTTTCCAAAAAACGCTTAAGGAGTTGAATCGTCTGGTTACTCATGGTCTGTTCAAGGAGTTAACGTCGCTTTGATGGATTTATGATTTTGGGGGCGAATATCGTTCCAGAATTTCCTCAAGCGAATCCCCTCCAAATTTCTCCAGGAAGGCATTTGCAATTACCGGAGCGATAGCGTTTTCAATAACGACGACAGCCCGTGGAAGTGCACAGACGTCTGATCGTTCATATCGCGTATCAACAACTTTTTTACTAACGATATCAACGGTATCTATTGGATGAAGCATTGTAGGAATTGGCTTCATGACGCCACGAATAATAATTGGCATTCCATTTGACATTCCGCCTTCGATTCCACCTGCACGATTGGTTCGACGCTTGAATGTGTCGTTCTCGTAGATGATTTCATCGTGTACCATTGAACCGGGAAGCGCTCCAACTTCGAAACCAAGCCCGATTTCAACACCCTTCATCGCCTGAGTGCCCATAATTACATGTGCAAGCTGACCATCAAGCTTACGATCCCAATGCACATAACTACCTAATCCAGCAGGTACGCCGGTAATCACTATTTCATAATGTCCGCCCAGGGAGTTGCCCTCTTTTCTACGCTTTTTGATCTCTTCTACCATCCCAGCAGACAACTCTTTGTCGAGGCACCTTACCTCTGACTCATCGGCCTTTTTATATAAAGCCTCAGCACCGGTTTCGATCAAAGTATCGGCCCTATCTCTTGCGGAATCCCAACTATCGTATCCAATACTTCCGATTCGAAGTACGTGGCCACCTATTTCAATGCCCACTTCCTTCAGAAATCTGCGTGCAATTGCACCACACGCCACCCTCATCCCTGTTTCGCGAGCACTGGACCGTTCTATAACAGGTCTGATGTCATCGAATCTATATTTCTGTGTACCAACAAGATCTGCATGACCCGGCCGCGGGATTGTGATTTTTTCAACACCCTCACCATCCCCTTCAACCGACATCACGACCGGCCAGTTAGCAGCATCTTTATGATACGCCCGGTTCTCGAGCGACATTGCGATTGGTCCACCTGAGGTTTTGCCAAAACGAACGCCAGACAAAAACTTGGGAACGTCTTTTTCAAAGGCCATGCGACCTCCACGACCGTATCCCTCCTGCCGACGTGCCAATTGAAGGGCTACGTCATCAACACTTAAGGGAATACCCGCGGGCATACCTTCTAGAATGCCGGTTAATTCCGGACCGTGTGATTCCCCTGAAGTCAAATATCGAATCATGTGTATCCTCTTACTTTATCAAAGTCTTGTATTAATCCCCAACTGCAACATACTTCCCATTACACTATATGAGTTTCTGCTAAACTCAACATCTATCCCTTTGTACTTTATTGCTACCCCGAATCCGAACCCGACCAGTTCCAGTCTTTGACCAGTTTTAAGCTCTTCGTGTTTCAAATGATTGTATCCGACTCTGAATCTAAAGCTTTCTGAAAAAAGAAAGTCGCCCCCAATCGTCATATGACGTGCAAGATTTTTAAAGAATCCAGGTTCAGACTCATTATTTACTGTTCTGAGGTTCCATCTATGAAGTTGGTGTGCTGTAAATGTTAGGCGAAGTGGTAAATATTGGAGTTTTCGGGTCACTCCAAGTCTCAAATCGAATGGAATATCTTCTTTTAAACCATCAAAAGATGACAATTGGGTTCCCAGATTGATGAAAGATAAGCCAACTGAATAATCAGATTCGGAATCGTGATAGAGTACTCCCCCTGAAAAAGCTATTCCCGATGCCTGATACGAGTCATAAGAACTGTAAACTAAATCTGCAGCCACCCCAAATCGAATCCATTCTTCAAAATCCCGTGCAATTGCTAACTTGAGGGCTACATCAGACGCATTAAAGGTACCACGATCTATACCGTACTCGTCGATTCGATCCATTTGACCATAATTAACGAACCGAAGTCCAAGCCCTATAGTCCCAATCTTTTCGATGTCGTATGCTGAACTTAGAAATCCCATATTGGCATCGGAAAGATAACGAGTAAACGAAGCAGCCAGATTCCGGGATGATTCGGGAGTCAAAAAAGCCGGATTTGCGTGCATTAGAGCAGGTGATCCGGAAGTTAACGAAACCGGAACCTCTCCCAGTGCGGAGCTAAAGGGTGATGCAGGGACGTTCAAAAACCGCCACGTTGCTTTAGGGCCATATTGAGCCATTACGGCGTTGCAGCCGAGGAGCATCATAAGTAAAGCCAAAATGGTTGATTTCACAGAAGCGACGTTAGGATTGTCTTCAGAATTGAGGTAAATTTCAAGCTAAAAATATAGGGAAAAATACCGTAGGAAAAATCCAATCTTGACACTCAGGTAACCTTCTGCGACACTTCTAACCCATGCGATTATTTGTTGAAATAGGCAGTTATAGCCGTCTCCTTTACGAAGCCATACGATCGTCAACAGAGTTCAAAACCTATCGTGAGAACCTGTTTGCTGAAATGGTAAAAACGGGGTACGATTCTCTTGGAATTGTTTCGCTTGCTGGATTTTTTACTGGTGCGGTACTCACTATTCAGACTTCCTATCAGTTTATTTCTGCTTTAATTCCAAGGTCTACAATTGGCGCAATTACTTCACAATCGATGATTATTGAGCTTGCTGCGGTTATTAGTGGGCTTGTTTTGGCCGGGCGAGTTGGTGCAAGAATCGCCACTGAACTGGGAACCATGAGAGTAAGTGAGCAGATTGATGCCCTCGAATCGATGGGGTTCAATTCGGTTACATTTCTGGTGATGCCCAGAATCATAGCTGGAATAGTCATGTTCCCCATTATCTATCTGACTGCTGCAATATCTGGGATTTTTGGTGGGATTCTTGCGGGTATTATGACCAATGCCCTCACCGTTTATGAATTCATGGAAGGAGCGCGATTGTACTTCTTCCCCTGGGATGTTGCTTTCGGGATGATTAAGTCTTTTGTTTTTGGGTTTGTGATCACATCCATCTCCTGCTACAAGGGTTATTATGCAACCGGTGGTGCAGAAGGAGTAGGTTACGCAACTACCCGAGCCACCGTATTAAGTTGTATTTACGTGCTTTTATCCAGTTTTTTACTTGCCGCTATCCTGTTGTAGTCCATGATTGAAGTCAAAAATCTTACTAAAAGTTTCGGTCCGCACCTGATTTGGGAGAATGTTAATCTCACAATTCCGGACGGAGAGACATTAGCCATTATTGGGAAGTCCGGATCAGGGAAATCGGTACTTTTGAAGCATTTGAACGCCCTGTTAACTCCCGATTCTGGCGAAGTGCTAATCGATGGGAAGAATATTTTTGATCTGTCGTATGTCGATTTACGATTGGTAAGACAGCGTTTTGGGGTACTTTTTCAAGGTGCCGCCCTGTTTGATTCCATTTCTGCATTTGAAAATGTTGCTTTTCCGCTTCGATACTTCACCAAAATGAAGGAAAACGAGATTCGAGACAGAGTAATGAGCTGTCTGGAAATGGTGAATTTGTCGAAAATCGGCAATAAGTCAACGGCAGACCTGTCAGGTGGGATGAAAAAGCGAGTCGGACTAGCCCGGGCGATCGTTCTGGAACCAAACTATTTAATGTATGATGAGCCAACATCAGGGCTGGATCCCGAGACTTCTGATGAAATAAACGACCTCATCATACACATGTCAAAAAATTTATCCATTACATCAGTCGTTATTTCCCATGACATGCACAGTGTGCTTCGCGTGGCAGAAAAAGCGGCCTTCATAGATGAGCAAAAACTTAGCTGGTATGGAACCATTGATGAGCTTCGTGTATCAGATCACAAGCGTCTCATGGACTTTACACGTGCCAGTGAATATCAGATTTAACCAACGGAGCTAAACTTGAAACTCTCTAACGAACTCAAAATTGGATTAACAGTAGTAGTTGCTGTTCTTGTAGGATTCATTGGATTCCGAATCATGAAGGATGTCCCTCTTTTTCGTCAAGGAAACATAATCTATACCACATATGAACGTGTTGACGGATTATCCGTAGGAACCCCTGTTACCCTCAGAGGTATCAAAATCGGCTCGGTTCAAACCCTGACATTACTTCCAACCGATAGCGTTCAAGTAGCGTTGAACATCAACTTTGCTGAAAGTGGCATTCCGGAAGGGTCTGTAGCTTACATCAGATCGGTAGATCTGCTTGGAACCAAGGGTATAGAAATCGAACGTGGATCGGGTACTACACTTATAGGTCACCTCGACTCGATTCAAGGTGTTTACGATAAAGGGTTGATGGGTGAATTAGCTGCTCAGGGAACTAGAATATCTCAAAATGTAAATACATCAACCGAAAGTCTAAGTGTTGTTCTGGATGAAGTAAGAATGCTGATGCAACAAGGGGGCCGCGAGAACGTGAGTCAGACATTGAGCAATCTGAATTCGACTTCAGCCGAAGTTGATGCGTTGATCCGAGAAACCAACGAGGACCTGAAACAAAGTATCGCGAGCCTGAAAAACACTCTCCAGAATGTTGAAAATCTGACATCCGATGAACAGGAAAATATAAAAAACATGCTTGCGAATCTGGAAGCGTCGAGCAATGAACTTGAAAGTATTTCAGTAAATCTGAACTCAATAACCGGTGATCTGGCGCAGATTATGCGAAAGATCAACGAAGGCGAAGGCACGCTGGGTTTGATGGTAAACGATCCTAAACTGTACAACAATCTGGACTCATTGACTGCGAATATGAACCATTTGATAGAGCAGCTAAACGAGAATCCACGCCATTACTTGCGACATCTAAAGCTTGTTCGGATATTCTAAGTTTGGGTTAGAATCACGAATATCGTAAAAAACCGTATTTACAGTCACGTAAGCCGGCTATTCTTTTGAGTTTGGTCGAATTGCGTCGTATATTACGCGGCTAAATCTCAATTAAAGCATTGTTTTCAAAACAATGTCAATATGAATCAAATTGATAGGAATTCTTAAATGGGTTTGATGGAAAGACTGAGAAACAGCACGAAAGTGATTTTCTGGGTGCTGATTCTTGCATTCGGTCTCCTTTGGGGACTCGCCGACACCGGCGCAATTGATGCCGTGATGTTGGGTCCACGTTCTTTGGCTGAAGTTAACGGGCAACCGATTTCTGCCGAGGAATATAATGCTCGTTTGAACGCGTATACACAGCGTTATCAAGAGCAAACCGGACAAGCACCTACACTCGAAATGCGGGCCTATTACGAAGAAATGGCCTGGGAAGAACTGATTCTCGAGAAAATCATCAACTCAGAAATGGAGAAACTGGGTATTGAAGTAACCGATCAGGAATTGGTTGATTTGATCACCGGTTCAGAGCCACATCCATTGGTTGCTCAGTTCTTTACTCGTGAAGATGGAACCCTCGACAGACTTGCACTTCAAGCAGCTATCGAAGCTCCTGAAAATACTCCGATCTGGATCAATATAGAGTCTCAATTACGTGATCAGCGTTCTCGTGAAAAGTTGAATGCCTACATTGAGTCATCTCTTCGTGTGAGTAGTGCTGAAATTGAGCAAGAGTATCTGCGTGAGAACAGCATTGTATCATTCAACTATGTTCGATTCCCTTACTCTGCTGTAGCCGAGGAAGAAATTTCGGTCACTGATTCTGAAATCAATACCTATTACCGCGCTAATCCGGACAAATTCAAACAGGAAAAATCCTGGAGATTTGAATTTGTTGAGTTCTCTAAACTCCCAACCTCGGCCGACTCTGCACGTGTTCGCTCCGAAGTTGCTGAAATTGCTACCGAACTTGCAGCTGCAGAAGATGATTCCTTATTTATTGCTGCTTCTTTCTCAGATGCACCCTACTTCGGTGGATGGTTAAATCCGTCTGAAGTTAACTGGTATCTTGCCGATGCAGTTCAAGCTAATGTTGGAGATGTTACTACTCCGGTTGAACATAATGGACTCATTTCAATTGCCAAGAAAACAGATTCACGTACAGGTTCAGAAACGTATACTCGCGTGCGTCAAATCCGCCTGAATTTCAGCGAAGCGAACAAAAACGAAGTTCTTGCGCAAGCTCGAGACATCGTTTCGCGGGTCAACAATGGCGAATCTTTTCAGGACATTGCACGTGTAAATTCTGCCGATGCTACTGCTAATCGTGGCGGAGAACTTGGATATGTATCACGTGAAGATCTGCCTGAAAGTGCACGAAACACAGTATTCAATGGACGAGTAGGTTCTGTAACAGCCCCAATCGAATCTGCAAACAGCTTTTACATCTATCAGATTGTCCACCGCTCAAACCAGGACGTGCAACTAGCGCAATTCTCACGTAGAATTGAAGCTGATGGTGGCGAAACCATTCGTCGTCAGTTTGATGCAGCTGAAGACTTCCGCGAGTTTGCTGTTCTTGATGGATACTCTGAAGAAGCTGAAAGAAATGGCTATATAGTTGCAACTGGATTCGCTACAGTGGATGTACCATTTATCACAGGCGTCGGACAAAGCCGTCTTTTGTTGAATGAACTTCGGGACGTTGAAGATCAAAATACTATCCTAGAGCCTGTTGAACTCGACGATAAGATTCTGGTCATTCGCGTTACTGAAGTTATTGAAGAAGGAACACGTCCACTTGAAGACGTTCGAGCGATAATTGAAACTACCCTCAGAAACGACAAACGCCGCGAAATAACTACCGCTCGTACTCGTGAAATGCTGGCGAACAACAACACCCTTGAGGCTTTGGCTGCCGCTGATGGAAAAGAAGTTCAAGAAGCCGCCAGTATCCGTCAAATCGCGAATACTGTTGCAGGCGCAGGGCGTGAGCCGGCACTGATTGGAGCTGCTTTCGGACTTGAACCAAACACGGTTTCCGGTGTTATTGAAGGTGACAATGCTGCGTTTGTAATTGTTGTTACAAACAGGGTAGAAGCAGATCTTAGTGGAATTACATCTGCATACCGTGAGCAAGCTCGTCAGAGACTTCAGCAACAAAAAACACAGGCTTTCCAGGAAGTCTGGTTGGATCGACTCAAAGAAGAGGCTGAAATTGAAGATTATCGCAGATTCTATAATCTGTAATCTTTAATCAGTAAGCAGCCAGTTTTTAAAAAAGGCGAGGTTCGGTACAACGGACTTCGCCTTTTTTGTGTTTATGACGGTCAAAAGCCCTAATTTTGGACTGAAAGATTACGTTTTTAATACGTTTAAACCGTGAAACAACCTCGAGCTAAATTTACCAAAGACGACCATAAATGGATGAAAATGGCACTACGAGTGGCTGAAAAAGGCCGTGGCTTTGTCAGTCCGAATCCGATGGTGGGGTGTGTTATAATTTCCAGAGAAGGCAAGATGTTGGCCAAGGGGTATCACGAGCGTTACGGCCTGGATCATGCAGAAATCAATGCTTTGAAAAAAATTCGTAACGAGAACGACCTTATCGATGCAACGGTGTATGTGTCCTTGGAACCGTGTTCTCACTATGGGAAAACCCCACCATGTGCTTTGAAATTGTCAGAATTGCCAATTAAACGGGTTGTTGTTGCCATGGAGGACCCTAATCCCAAAGTATCAGGACGCGGAATCGCCATACTCCGTAATAACTCCATTCAGGTTGATGTGGGATTAATGGCTGAGGAAGCCGAAAAGCTGAACGAAGTATTCATCCACTTTATCACAACTCGAAGACCGTTTGTAATGGTGAAAATTGCACAAACGTTAGACGGCTACACTACTGCTCAAAATGGTGACTCACACTGGATATCCTGCGAGGAGTCACGTAAAAAAGTGCACTATTGGCGAAGCATATATGATGCAGTAATGGTGGGCAGGTTGACTGCCATTTTTGACAATCCGAGGTTAACTGTTCGTCATGTTGAAGGACGTCAACCTAAACGCGTTGTTATAGATGGGCCTGGTGAGTTACCAGATCACTTAAACTTCTTTAATGACCAGTACGTCGACAAAACCTATAGGGTCACGTACAACAGAACATTGGCACCCTCAGGGGACAACATGCTTCAGCTGTTGGAAAACAAAACTCAAGCAGGTCATGTGATCACTGTTACTGAACAGGATGGACACGCTGACCTTGATCTTGCACTGGCAAAGTTGGGAGAAATGGGAATTGCTTCCATTATGGTAGAAAGTGGTGGATCCCTGGCGACGGCACTAATCAGGCAACGCCTGGTCGACAAGCTTCACGTTTTCATTGCACCAAAGCTTCTGGGCGGTGGGAAAAGATCTATTCTGGGATTAGGCATCGACCGAATGCAGGAAATCTTGGAATTCAGGTCATGCAGCTGGGAAACCTGTGGTGAGGATATATTATTTACCGGATATTTATAACTAAGGACAATATGTTTACAGGAATTATTGAAGGACTCGGAAAAGTAACTGAAATCAAATCATTGGGCGAGGCAAGTCAGGTAACCTATTCTGCTCCTTTTGCTAATGAATTATCTGTTGATGATAGTGTAAGTATCAATGGCGTTTGCCAAACAGTAATATCATGTAACACGAACTCATTTGTTACACAATTGGTTGAAGAAACCCTACGTAAAACCAATTTCGGATCAGTTCAAGTTGGAGACAAGGTGAACCTGGAGCGATCACTTACACTTCAGCACAGAATTGATGGTCATATCGTACAAGGACACGTTGATACAGTTGCGAAAGTGCTTCAGATAGAACAAGAAGAAACCGGATGGCTGTATACCATTTCAATACCGGATTCATTCAAAAGTTATATTGTCGGACGTGGAAGTATTGCTGTTAATGGGATAAGTCTGACTGTTGCACGTGATCTTGGTGAAGCGTTCGTCGTTGCTATCATTCCATTTACTTACGAACATACGAACATGCATACACTAAAAGTTGGTGACAGCGTGAATATTGAGTTTGATATTTTAGGTAAGTATGTACTAAAACATCTTCAACTTCAATCGAAGTAAATCACTAGTTAAATCAGGATTCCTTTTTTGGAAGTGTGATTCTAAAGGTGGTTCCTTCGCCAGGGGCCGACTTTATAATGGATATTTTTCCTTTATGATACTCTTCGATTATGCGACGGGTCAGGCTCAAACCAAGCCCCCACCCACGTTTCTTTGTTGAAAATCCGGGTTGAAAGACTTCCTTGAAGTATTTTTTATCGATCCCTCGACCGGAATCCTCAATTTCGATAACAATTTCTTGATTGTCGCCATGACACCGGATTTCTACAAATGAGTTGTCGTTGCTAGTGTCTATGGCGTCTATCGCATTTTTCATCAGGTTTTCAATTGCCCAGGATAGCAGGTCAGCATTGATATTAGCTTTCAGGTTGTGCTGAATGGATCGTCTGATCAGCACATCCTTACTGAAACGTGGGAGACGCCTTTCAATGTAGTCCACAACTTTTTCGAGAACGGGCTCGACACGCTGTACTGATAGTTCTGATCCCGAGCCAATCTTATTGAATCGTTCAGCGACATTTTGAAGGCGCTTGACGTCCTCTTCAAGCTCGTGCACAATATTTAGAGAGGATTCACGAGTAGTAGAATCCTTGAGCAGCTCAATCCACCCAAACATGCTTGAAAGTGGTGTCCCTAGTTGATGTGCTGCTTCTTTAGCCATTCCAACCCACAAATTTGATTGTTCAGTGCGGCGTAAGTTAGATATGTTTATGTACACCAGACCCAAAAATAGTGACAGTAGTCCAAATTGGATGTATGGGAAGTACCTTAGGCTTCTGGCAACGCCACTTTGTCCATAGTAAACATAGGTTGAAGAATAAGAACCGTCAGCACGCAGGAGCGGGATTTCGATAGGTGGATTAATTGCAGCAAATTCTTGAACGGTAGAGGTTGTAGCTTCATCCTCATCGATATCCTTATAAATTGAAATGGCACCGTTCTCATCTGTTACGATTGACGGTATCTGAAATCTATCGTTAATTATGAGTTCTGTCGCTATGAAATCAAGTCCAGCGTTTGCAAGATCCGACGAAGCTAACTCAATTATTCTGCGATAACGACGAACCTCCTGAGCAGAAAAAGCTGGATTAGAACTCAATTCGTCCATCATCTGCTGAAGCGACTGCTGAGTTTCTGGATAAAGCTCGCGATTGGTGTATTCAATGGCTTTGGCCCACAGTTCAACTCCTGCCCTCTCCTTTTCCAGGATGCTGTTAAGGACAAATTGGGTGTACAAAAATGAGGCCAGGGCTATAAGTCCAAGAACCAGAATTGAGAGTACTTTGCGCTTGTTACTCAGAAAAAAGACATTCATGAGGAAGTAATTTTAGTTGTTCGGATACTCGATTACGTAATGTAAGCATACATTTTCAATTCAACCGGAACTCATAAAAACAAAAAAGCCAGATATCTGTTCAGATACCTGGCTTCTGAGAGTTAAATTTCTTGACTACTATGCGCTAGCTTTACGCTTTTCATAGATTGGAGCTGCGTTTTCTTGAATAGTCTCGCTTGTTATCAGACATCGTTCAATGTTGTTAGAAGACGGTAAGTTAAACATGATATCCAGCATCGCTTTTTCAAGAATTGACTTTAATCCACGCGCCCCGGTTTTTCGAAGTTTGGCTTTTTTGACGATAGCTTTGAGGGCATCTTCTTCAAACTCTAAATTCACATTTTCCATGCGGAAAAGACGCTGATATTGCTTGATGAGCGCATTTTTGGGTTTGATTAGAATATCGATCATAGCTTTTTCGTCGAGCTCATGCAGTCCGGTAATTACCGGTAGACGGCCTATCATTTCTGGGATTAGACCAAAGCGTTGAAGATCACCGGGTTCTACATGAAGGAAAATTTCGGGATCATTCTTGTCATATCGAACGATCTGATCGGAATGGAATCCGATATTGGTGATAGACATTCGTCGAGAGACGATTTCAGACAGACCATCAAATGCGCCACCACAGATAAACAAAATATTTTTGGTGTTTATCTGAATAAAGCTCTGTTCCGGGTGCTTACGTCCACCTTTTGGTGGCACATTGGCTACGGTTCCCTCGAGAATTTTGAGAAGTGCCTGTTGTACACCCTCGCCACTCACGTCACGAGTAATAGAAGCATTGTCGCCTTTACGCGCGATTTTATCAATCTCATCGATGTAGATGATGCCTCTTTCCGCTCGCTCAACGTTGTAATCAGCCGCTTGTAACAGGCTCGTTAGGATGCTTTCAACATCTTCGCCAACATATCCGGCTTCTGTCAAAGCAGTAGCGTCAGTGATACAGAAAGGGACATCGATGATTCTGGCAAGGGTCTTGGCAAGAAGTGTTTTCCCACTTCCTGTTGGACCTAAAAGTAAAATGTTACTCTTCTCGATGTCAACTTCTTCGCCGCTTTCGTCCTGAGTGTCAGCACTGATACGTTTGTAGTGGTTGTACACTGAAACAGAGAGAGCCTTCTTTGCTGCTTCCTGTCCAATGACGTACTCATCCAGCTTCTGAGCGATTTCGATTGGTTTCAGAACAGGTTTGTAGTTAGCGGCACGTTTTGAAGAGCGGTTTGCAAGATCGGATTTTACGATTCCGGATGCATCTGTCACGCAGTGGTCACAAATATAGACATTTGGACCGGCGACCATGCTATTGACTTCATTACTTGAACGTCCGCAAAAGGAACAGGTAATTTTACTTTTATTTCGATCACTCATCAGATCGATCTCCTTATCGGATTAACAGAATTTCAGTTTTTTGATGGAACCACAGTTCACTGCAGCTGAATCAAAACAATTACTCAGACTTTGCAGGACGAACAGAACGCTGGAGTACTTTATCAACCAATCCGTACTCTTTAGCCTCATCAGCCGTCATCCAACGGTTACGATCAGAATCATCAATTACCTGCTCGAGTGATTTACCCGAGTGGTCGGCAATGATTTGACTCAGGCTCTTTTTAAGACGAAGAATCTCACGAGCTTCGATTTCAATATCGCTGGCCTGACCCTGAACCCCACCAAGTGGCTGGTGGATCATGACGCGCGAGTTTGGAAGTACAGCACGTTTGCCTTTAGCACCAGCTGTAAGCAGGACGGCACCCATAGAAGCTGCCATTCCAATACACGTTGTAGCAACATCGCATTTGATGTACTGCATTGTGTCGTAAATTGCCATTCCTGAACTTACGACTCCACCCGGACTATTGATGTACAGGTTAATGTCCTTCTCTGGATCTTCAGACTCGAGGAATAATAACTGTGCAACGATAGCAGAAGCAACTACATCATTTATTGGTGAGCCCAGAATAATAATTCTGTCCTTGAGTAAGCGAGAATAGATATCATAGGCACGCTCACCACGACTAGTGGTCTCAATAACCATTGGAATCAGGTTATTCGCAGTTTCGCGCGAGTCCAACGACGTTGTCAGATCATACAATGGTTGCTTTGTCATATTAAATCTCAAATATTACTTGTTTCGATTCTGGAATGCATCTTTACTAAGTTCATTCACGGATACTTCGTTCACTAACTTATCAAAGAGCTTCTGAGATCGCAAGTTTTGGCGAAGATTTTCGATCTGGTCTGTTGATGAAGCATAGAACTGCTTGATCATATCTACGGTCAGTCCGTACTTAGCTGCTTCTTCAGCCATGAAACCATCAACATCTTCGACGGTGATCTCAATATCTGGATGGATTTCAGCGAGTTTATCCTGAATAAACATCCATTTCGTTTCTTTTTGAGCACGTTCGAACGAAGATGCTTTGAAATCGTCGAAGTTGAAGTCTTCAGGGAGTTTCCCTCCTGCACGACGCTTGTAATCCTCGAGGTAAGAATTGATCACCATATCCACGACCGTTTGCGGAACTTCGAAATCGTGTGCTTCAACCAGTGCATCAGCGATTTCTTCCTTCATGAAATCAACGGCTGTTTTATCAAAGTACTCTTGTATACGGCTTTTCAGGAAACTACGGTATTCATCTTCGGTAGTCGCTTCACCACGTGAAGCATCCTTGATAAACTCATCATTGAGCTCGGCTGGAGTCGACTTCTTGTGTGAAGTAATAGTCATTTTGTAGTTGTGACTGTGGTCACCGTGTGCAATGGATACCTCGACTGTATCTCCCACCTTCTTACCCATGACCTGATTGCGGATTTCGGCATTATCCGGCTCGCTCAGGTCAAATTCCTGACCCTCTTCAATGCTAGTTTCGTGACCATGATCGTCCATTGGCTGAACATCAGCCGTAATTTTTGAAGATTCTTCGATAGCGTCTTCTGAGTCGGCATAGGTACCACGACGCGTACGGGCATGCTCGATTTCCTTATTCACTTCCTCTTCGGTAACATCATGAACCAATTTGTCTACCGTTACAGATTTGATGTCGACAAGATCAAATTCAGGGCGGGTTCCAATTACATAGGTAACTTCAAGAACGTCATTCTCCCACTTGATGTCGGTGATTTTCGGTTCGCCAACTGGTTTATACTCTGGATAAATTTTGTCACGGAAGGTGTCCTGAACATAAGAATTGATCTCTTCGGCCTCAACCTCCTTGGCGAAACGCTTGCGAATCATTCCCATCGGAGCCATTCCGATACGAAAACCGGGAATGTTGGCTTTCTTGCGGATATCTTTTAAAGCTTTTTCGAAACGTGGATTCAGATCTTCGCGGGTTGCTGTAACGACGATCTCTTTATCTACAGAGTTGATGGGATTGACCGAAATATTCACGTGTGCAGATGGTTTTTTTTATAATAAAAAGGAGCATTGCTGCTCCTTAATTCGTTAATTGTAGCTGTACGAGAGAGGGGACTCGAACCCCTACACCGGTTAAGGCACTAGATCCTAAATCTAGCGTGTCTACCAATTTCACCACTCTCGCTTGCATCCGGATTGGTACCGAAATAGCTTATTAAATTAAGATATTTATTTAATAAATTCAATATCTGTATACTTTCTAATTCAGCTAACTCATGACCAATAGATGATATCACGTATGGCTTATGCGTTTATATTAAATCCATCTGCAAATCGCACCAGGGCCGAATCTGCTGAATCCTGGTTACAGTTGATGGTTGATAAATACTGGCCGGGATCCAGAATCTATGTTACCTCCAGTAAATTGGATATTCAGATCAAGGTGCTTGAAGCCGCACAGTTGTATGATGTAATAGTAGCATGTGGTGGGGATGGAACGGTGAATGAAGTATTTTCGCAAGTTGTTAAACTGCTTCCTAAGTATCCGAAACTTGTACTTTCAGTGTTGCCTATGGGATCTGGTAATGATTTTGCTAAATCAGTTAATTTTTCTACCAAACCACATGTGGCCATCGAACAATTAAAATCAGCACTCATTCACAATATTGATTATGTGGTGTATTCAACTAATTATGGTAGTGGGTATATGTTTAATACGATGAATATTGGTCTAGGTGGACAAATTAACTTTGAGGCATCTAAAATCAAGAAACTCAAGGGACCCTTGATATACATTTATTCTGCATTGAAATCAGTTTTTAGTGTAGTATCAGCCGAGGTAGACATGATATTTGATGGAAATTCGACAAATGAAAGAATAGTAATGTTAACGGTAGCGAATGGATCTGTTGAAGGGGGTAATTTCAAAGTTGCACCGAAGGCTACTAATGATGATGGAATTTTAGACATAGTTACAGTTGCACCTTTACCGGTTTGGAGGCTACTTCCGCTATTGCCACTGTTTTTATTGGGTCGACAGCATTGGTTTAAGGCTGTAAAATTTCGAAAGTGTAGATCACTGAATTTAAAATCAAGTTTGCCTATTCCTTTACATGTTGATGGAGAGCAATGTGGACTGGAGATCACTGATCTGAATGTTGAAATTCGAAAAAACGAATTAAGGGTGTTGTCCCCAGCGATTGGAAATTATAACTGACTGTGATTGTATAGATGGATGTGTTGTGAGTCCGGGGACTCTTTTTCTAAGGTACAACCAGGAAATTAACAGGATTAAAAGGATGCCAATGGTACCAATAAGTCCACCTTCCATTCCAAATTTAGCCCCATTGATTATTTGGTCGTTTGTAAATGTGGTTCGAATCAATGAGTTGTTAAAAATGATTCCACTGACCGGGAGTCCGAGTATTGGACCCTGGAAAAAATTCCATGCGAAATGAATTCCAATGACCATGCCCAGATTTCCGGTAAGAAAATAGGGTACGCTAAGCATGAATCCAGCTAAGATTATGTTTGAAATGCCCAGGATAGTTGAATTTGGATTTATAGCATGAGCAATTCCAAAAACGGTTGATACAGTTAATATTGCAACAAGAACGGGTATTCGCTGATCACGGTTTTTTTTATTAAATCCTTCGTAAATATTAAGACATAAATATCCCCTGAATACCAACTCTTCGTAGTAGGCTACACAAGCCATCATAATTGTATTCCCAATTAAACTAAAAATGATTCCATCTCGATAAAAACGAAATTCGATAAAATCGTACAATCCTAGTGTTAGTCCAATAATGTAAAGTATTATAGAAACCGAACCGGCAATAATTACTCCAGCGATTACATCATTTACCCAAAGTTTATTTATGTATAAACCGAATGATGTAAATGATCGTTTATCAACTGCGAGTCCCGAGACATAAACAAACATTGTGATAAAAAATGCTGTCAGTATATATGCTATTGAATTTGATAACCAGGCCGGACTAAAATCTGTTATATACCCTTTCAAAAGAGCCGCCAGAATCCAAGTAATAATTAGTCCAATCAGGAAAAAACTAACTCTCCATCCGGCTCTTATGCGTCCCTCTTCTCTATTTTCGAGTATATTTGTCAAAATGCTGTGTTGTATCGCTATATTGCAATTAATAAATAGTTAGTTGTATTTGGAATGATTGGACAATGAATTAATAAATGACAATTATTGAATGGAAATTTAAAGTTAGAGATTACTGAGGGAATATATTTAGAAAATTATCGTTTGTCATATCTGATTACAGCGCTTAATTTGGTGCTGTAAAAATTAATTTAATATATGATTAA
>CAZJZI010000013.1:0-7624 GCA_964550435.1 uncultured Chitinophagales bacterium
GACACGCAGTCGGCACTCGTTATCGATAAACTTACAGCATCTGGATACTTCGATATTACCGCATGGCTGGACCATGAAAGTCAAATAGAGGAAGTCTTTCAGAGTGGTACCAGTCGATTGGTGTTGGTATTTGCACCAGATTATGTCCAGGGACAAGGGGAAGGCGGAGCGTCGCAGGTTCAGATTATCACCGATGCATCGAATCCGAATATGGCACAATTAGCCGAAAGCTATGTAACGGCCATACTTCGAGATTCGGCCCCGTCTCCTCCATCAGGGATTATACCTGTGGTTCGGATGATGTATAATCCGACACTGCGAAGTGCAAACCTGTTTGTACCAGGGCTCATTGCCATCATTTTGATGTTGGTGTCGAGCTTAATGACCTCTATAGCCATTACCCGAGAGAAGGAAGTAGGGACGATGGAAGTATTGCTCGCATCGCCTTTACATCCTTTGGTCATTATACTGGGGAAAGTACTTCCCTATTTATTGCTCTCGATGTTGAACGTAGTGACCGTATTGGTCACTGCCCAGTTGGTATTTGATGTACCGTTTATCGGGAATTACCTGCATTTCTTTTTGCAGGCTGGACTGTTCACGTTGGTCTCTTTAAGTCTGGGGATACTAATCTCAACAATAACCAATTCGCAGCAAGTCGCTATGATGATAGCACTGGCTGGGTTATTGTTGCCCGCGATTCTTTTATCCGGTTTCATCTTTGCGGTTGAGAATATGCCGGATGCACTTCAGTTGTTCAGTAATGTAGTGCCGGCACGATGGTTTCTGATCATAGTGAAAGGCATCATGATTAAAGGAAGTGGTATCGAACTATTGTGGCAGGAAACGCTCATCATGGTAGGGATGCTGGTGTTTTTAGTTGGGCTGAGTGTCAGGAAATTTCAAATTCGATTGGGGTAATTCATGCGAATGCTACGTTTTATACTATATAAGGAGTTCTTGCAGATCTTTCGGAACAAGATGATGCTACCGATCTTGTTTGTCATGCCTATAATACAGTTGTTAATACTGGCCAATGCTGCGACCTTCGAGTTGACCTCGATTCCGGTATATGTGGTGGATCAGGATCGGTCTGGTGTGAGTCAGCGAGTTTTGCAGGGATTTCAGAGCTCGGAGTTTTTTGAGGTCCGTGGGGTGAGCGGGGTTACCGAGCAGGGGTTGGCTGCCATGGCAAGGGACGAGGTGCGGGTGGTTGTGGTGATGGGAGAGGGACTTGAACGGGATCTGGTGCGACATGGCTTTGCCGGGGCACAAGTGCTGATAGATGCAGTGGACGGATTTTCGGCGGGGATAGCTCAGGGTTATGTCGCACAAGTGCTTGGAATAGCGAGCAGCGAGCAGCGAGCGGCGAGCGGTTGGCAGACTTTTGCGCACGAGGGTCAGGAAGGGCAGTTTTTAGCGAACGAAGTGAGCCCTTTCAGTGGCGAAGCCACACTCTCCGGTAGTGCTACTACCCCCACCGGTGGCGTAGCCACCCAACACTGGTATAATCCGGATTTGGAATACATTCCCTTTATGGTTCCTGGAATTCTGGTAGTGTTGGTCAGTATGATCGGTGGATTTTTGTCCGGAATGAACGTGGTTAGGGAGCGGGAAATCGGGACGATGGAACAGCTGAATGTGACTCCGATAACTCGTGGGAACTTCATTGCCGGGAAGCTGTTGCCGTTTTGGGTGATCGCGCTGGTCGAGCTCGGATTTGGACTATTTGTAGCCAGATTGGTCTTTGATTTGGTCCCGGTTGGCAGTATCTGGCTCATTTTCGGGTCCGCTGCTGTATTTATGGTCGTGATATTGGGCATAGGGCTATTTGTCTCCACCATCAGCGACACCCAACAACAGGCCATGTTCATTACCTGGTTCATCATGGTACTTTTCATACTCATGAGCGGATTGTTTACTCCGATCGAGAGTATGCCTGAATGGGCTCAGCAAACCGCCTGGTTTAATCCAATGGCCTGGTATATTGACCTGATGCGTCGTGTTATGCTCACTGGCGCCGGGCTTGAACACGTCTGGAAATCGATATTGGTCATGGCTGGAATGGGGATTGTAGTGCTTGGTCTAGCAGTAAATAGGAGTAAGAAAATCGGGTGAGCAGGGAGCGGGGAGCAGTTAAGCAGGTGAGCGGAATAGCAGGCTAGCTGGCAAACGTGACGGGATATGTTGTTGTACGCTGAGTTTTTTCTTCGAAAAAAATTGGCGTCCACCATTCATATCCCGACACTTTTAACAAGGAATGAGGATTTTCGATCCCATGATTTTTCTGTACTTCGGGTACAATGTGTGCAATTCAAATTAAAATGACTTTCGCAAGCGTCAGGAAGTAGGTTTCGCTCACCCGCTCACTGCTTACGGCTCCCCAATCTTTCAATATTTTTACTTTCTAAAACGGATTTGAATCCTTAAAATGTCAGCGTCTGCCGGTTGAAAGTCCGTCGTTTAAGTGTAAGTGTCTCGTATTCCAGACCTAAATCAATCGTTATCAATAGGTTAATTGCCATCTTGTGTCAATATTCCTGCCTCAAATCACACCAGTCAATACTCAAGGTACACTCTATGAAACCATCGTTATTGTTTAAAGTCGTTCTTGCATTTGTATTAATTTTAAGTAGCACTTTTTTAGCAAGTGCTCAAAATTCCAGAATGCTTTCGGACTTCGATAATTCTGAAGGCCTCTTTTCCAGCGAATTCGATCCAAGTAGTCTTATCAATTCCGGATCAAGTGGTTCATTTACTTTATCTAGCTCAGGTGATGATAAATGGATTCAGGATTCGTCCATTTATCCTGGGACAAATAATACCGTTTTCGCCATGTTGGAACATGACGGATATGTTTATGTTGGGGGTAGTTTTACTTATGCCGGAGGAGTTTATTCACCAGGTGTCGCTAGATTCAATAGCTCAACGGGGATCTGGGAGTCGTTGACTACTCAGTTTAGTGGCTCAGGTAACAGAGTAGAAGCAATGGTTATTATTGGTGATAACCTGTATGTAGGGGGACTATTTCCCCAGATAGATTCTCAGACTGTAAACAACATTGCACGATATAACCTTATCAGTAAAGAATGGTTTCCGCTTGGTGATGGGGTCAATTCAAATATCTATGACATGGTTGCAATTGGGACAAGTTTATACGTAGGGGGTGCTTTTACTTCTTTTGGTGGGCAGAGTGGTAATAGGATGGCTGTGTATAATGCAAGTCAGAATGGGGGTAATGATAGCTGGACCAATTTTAGTGTGACCGTAGATAATGTTGTAAGTGCTTTAGCTACTGATGGTTCGAAGTTATATATCGGTGGGTCTTTCACCACATTGAACCTTTTTGGTGTTTTCGATGTAAATAATATATTCGCGCACGACCCAAACACTCCAGGTTCGTTTGAGACATTAGGTACAGGGACAAACGGTTCTGTAACATCACTTAAACTAAGTGGTAACTATCTTTATGTCGGAGGAAGCTTCAACACTGGTAATGGTCCTGGGAACTCGCAAGGTATCGCTCGTTATAACATCGTCGATAATGGGGGTACTCCAAGCTGGAGTGGATTTGGAGATGGACTACGACTTGGACAAGTAAATGATATTTTAGTCGATGGAAATGCCATGTACGTTGTCGGTGACTTTCAGCAACAATTAACATTTGGTGATATCTACAGGGCTGCTAAGTATGATTTGACAATTGATAACAACAATTCAGGTTGGTCTGCTTTGGGAGATAGTCAGGATGATGGCAACCCCTTAAATGGCACTGGCCATGTAATTCTTAAAGTCAGTGATGTAATCTACTCTGCAGGTGAATTCACAAATGCCGACGGCAAGGAAGTATTCCGAATGGCAAAATTATCTGCAGACCAAACTACCTGGAATCCAATATCGAATGCAGTTAATGGTCGTAGCTATTCTTTCGCTAAATACAATGATAATATAATATTAGCTGGGGATGTTACACAAGCCGGAGGTGTTAATACAAATCGATTGGTAAGATACAATCTAACCAATAAAACATGGCACAGTCTTGGCGATGGGGCAAATACAACCATCAGATCGGTTGCTGTGATGGGTGATTATCTGTATGCAGGAGGTGAGTTCTTAACCATAGGTGGAAAATCGATTAACTACTTTGCGCGCTACAATCTAGCAACAGATCTCGGAAATGATAGTTGGGAAAGTGTAGGTTTGGTTGACGGACCTGTCTATGTAGTTAAACCAGTTAGTATTGAAAATCGATCTTTCATGTTAATTGGAGGCAACTTTGATAACATAAATAGTGGACCAGCTACTAATTTTGCAATGATGGAATCTGACTTGACATGGTTTCGACCGGATTACAAGTTCAATGGCACTATTCGTGACATACACTTTGATGGAATGTATTTTTACTTCGTCGGGGAATTTACAACAATACTAGAAAATATTACCGCCAATCGAATAGCTAGAGTTCCAGTTGAATCAAACGATTTTGAAACTTTTGGAGATGGTTTATCTGGTACGGCAACGAGTATTAAAATCGTAAATGGGGACATGTATGTTTCTGGATTCTTTACAACTGCTGGCGGAAATACTGTAAATGGAATTGCGAAATACGATTTGAATGCGAATTCCGGAAACGTCAGTTGGTCTTCTCTTGGCACCGGTGTGGATTTAACCGGTTACCCATCTGATTTTGTGTGGGCGTTGGAATCAGAAGGTGACTTTTTGTACGCTGCAGGACATTTTGAGCAAATCAGTGGTATTAACGCCAATAGTATTGCCAGGTACAAAACCACAACGAACACCTGGGAGCCACTCGGTTCTGGAATCACAGGTGGTAGTGCTTTTGTGTACGGATTGTTAAACAATGATGATAAATTATACGTTGGAGGTAACTTCACTAGTGCGGGTAGCAAACCAGCTAACGATTTTGCTATTTATGATCTTTTTGAGCCAATCCCTGCAAAAATCACTCTGGTATCTCCATCGAATTTAGCTACCGATGTCGGAATCAGACCTACATTTACATGGAATGCTGATCCGAATGCAGCTTCTTATCAGATTCAAGTTTCGAATACAACCGGGTTTGCTGATCCACTACTTTTCGATGTTAGTAGTATTACTGAAACTGAATATACACTCACAAGTGACCTCAGTTACGGACCTGGTATTTTTTGGCGTGTCAGAGGATTTAATTCTTCAGGGACTGCAGGTGAATGGAGCGATCATCGCGAATTTGAGAGGGTACCTGATAAAGTAAGTTTGAATTCACCATCCGCAGGTAGCTTTGGTCTCTCTGTACGTCCAGAGTTGTCTTGGGAACAAACAGATGGCGGACGTTCATCGTATGAAATTCAGATAAGTACGGATCAATCTTTCGGGACTGTTGATGTTAATGGTTCTTATGAAATCGTTGATTCCAAATCGGTTTCTGAAGTGACTCAAATTACTACTTTTTCTTTCACTCCTTCAAGTGACCTGAATTATAGCACAGGGTATTATTGGCGGGTTCGCGCACTTAATGATGGAAACACTCCAGGTGCGTGGAGTGATACATGGGATTTCGAAACACAACTTGGTCCGGTTACCAAGTTGACGCCTGCTGCAAATGCCAACTCTATTGCTATTCGTCCTGAGTTTACGTGGGAACATGCTGAAGGAGCTGAAAAATATCAGTTACTTGTGAGTCCTAATCAGGATTTGACTTTAGCAGCAATTGATAGGGAGATTATTGTTCCCGGAAAGTCAGTGGGTGAATTGACTTCATCACAAAACTACCCTGCTGAAGTTGATTTGAGCTATAACACCAGATATTATTGGAATGTTCGGGGTGCGAAAGGCGATCCATCGGTTTTTGGAGTCTTTGGTGATACCATTTCCTTTTTAACAAAACTTCCTCAGGTAACTACAAATCTTCCAGGAACCGGCCAAAACAATCAGCCAATACGTCCGACGTTTCAATGGAATAGTGTCGCCGGAGCCAACCAATATCGCATCCAGATCTCAACCAGTGAGGCATTTCCAGAGGGTAGTATAACAGAAATAGTCTATGATAACCTGCCTCAAAAAGGTGCTGATATCAACAATGGCTTCTTTGAATACACGCTTGAAGAAGGTAATGAGTTGGACTACATCACGCAGTATCATTGGAGGGTACGTGGTGAAATTGTTAACCAACCGGCTAAAACTGCTAATCTACTAGCTACGGATATCTTTAATACCGGTGATTACAGCGAACACAAAACGTTCACAACTCGAGTTCCTTTTCCGGCACAAGTTACAGTGACGAGTCCTGATAATGGGGCAACTGGACAGTCAATCCGTCCGACCTTGAATTGGAACCCAGTAGACTACGCGAACTGGTATTACCTCGAGATCTATGATAACGAAGCGTTGAGTGGCAGTCCGGTTTATTTCAAAGATGAAATCTTTGATCCGAACAGAAGTGTGGGCAAGTCTGCGGGCGACTCTGAGGTGGCCGTTGATGTGGCGACATTTCCGTTTACAATCGATGCAGATTTAAACAATAACACAACCTACTATTGGCAGGTTCGTGGCCAGAACAACACAGGCGCCGGAACGTTCAGCGCTAAACGTAGTTTTACCACGATCTGGGCGGCACCTGGTGTGGTGACTCGGATCTCTCCTACTGATGGGACTACGGATCGTCAGCCTTTGCGTCCGACGCTGAGCTGGCAATATACCTCGAACGCGGTGTACTACGATGTGCAGATTGCCACGACGATGAACTTCGCTGAAGGGGATATCGTGTACGAGCGCACCGATCTAGGCGGATTTGCCAAGGGCACCGCTGAAGTTGACGCGTCCGCCTTCGAGCACGAGGTGGAGTCGGACCTGGCCAACAACACGACGTACTACTGGCGAGTACGGGCTAAGAATCCGGACTTTACAGAAACCAACTACAACGACGAGCCGTGGAGCTTCACGACCATCGTGGCCGCTCCTGGAGTGGTGACGAACCTGATCACGCCGGAGGACGGTGCGACGGGTGTGGCCATCCGTCCTGAGTTCTCATGGACGAACATCGCCTTCGCCGATGAGTATGACCTAAGGGTATGGAACAACCAGGCGATGACGGGTGATCCGGTGTACACGGCGAGCGGGATCGCGGTACCCGGCAAATCAGCCGGAGCGGAGATCTCCAACGGCGTGACGGTCGGGCACCTGGCTACGCAGGATCTTGTCAACAACACCGAGTACCACTGGCAGGTGCTGGCGAAGAACAGCACCGGCGACGGTGCATGGAGCGCGCTGAGCGACTTCAAGACGATCTGGGCGGCACCTGGTGTGGTGACTCGGATCTCTCCGGCTGATGGGACTACGGATCGACAGCCTTTGCGTCCGACGCTGAGCTGGCAGCCGGCAACGAACACGGTGTACTACGACGTGCAGATCGCCACGACGATGGACTTTGCCGTGGACGACATCGTGTACGAGCGTACGAACCTGGGCGGATTCTCAAAATCCACTGGTGAAGTGGATGCTGTAGCCTTTGAGCACGTGGTAGAACAGGACCTGGCCAACAACACGACGTACTACTGGCGGGTTCGGGCGAAGAATCCGGACTTTACAGAAACCAACTACAACGACGAGCCGTGGAGCTTCACGA
>CAZJZI010000013.1:7724-50911 GCA_964550435.1 uncultured Chitinophagales bacterium
GACCTAAGGGTATGGAACAACCAGGCGATGACGGGTGATCCGGTGTACACGGCGACCGGGATCGTGGTGGCCGGCAAGTCGGCCGGAGTTGAGATCTCTAACGGAGTGACGGTCGGGCATTTGGCGACCCAGGATCTGGCCAACAACACCAAGTACTTCTGGCAGGTACAGGCGAAGAACTCGACCGGAGACGGGCAATGGAGCGCGCTCAGCGACTTCACGACGATCGTAGCTCTGCCTGCGAAAGTGACGTTGAGTTCACCAGCCAACGGGGCCGAAGATGTATCCCGCAGTCCGGCACTCACCTGGAACGAGGTGGAAGGGGCTGTGACCTACGAGTTCGAGATGGACACCAGCGAAGCGTTCGATGAGAACAGTAGGGCGTACGTGCGTGTTCCTGAAGCGACCGTGACCACACTCAATTTTGTGGACTATCCGGGTTCTACGACCTATTTCTGGCGTGTGCGTGCGCGCAACGCGGCCGGTCTGGGCGAATGGAGTGCGCCGTGGAGCTTCACGACGGAGTCGGCCCTACCCGCCGTGATCACCCTAAGTGCACCTACAAACTTAAGTACAGTGCTAACGCTTCGTCCTACCTTCAAGTGGGAGCCTGACGCGTTGGCCAAGACGTATACGTTACAGATATCGACCTCCAAGGAGTTTGCGACGCTGGCAGATGAGGTTACAGGAATAGCGGGAACGGAGTATGAGTACACCAAAGACCTGGAGTACTCCACCATCTATTTCTGGCGCGTGGCCGGGGTCAACGATACGGGTTCGGGAGATTATAACACGGCGTTCAGCTTTACCACCTTCGATGCACCTGTGCCGATTCAGCCTACGATATTCTATCCAGTGAAGGGTGAAAAGGATATTCCACTGGTTCTGACATTTGACTGGCTGGATCTGGGTGAGGGGGTTACCTACGACTTTGAACTGGCCAAAACGGACCAATACTCGGAGCCAATTGTGGCTCTTACAGACTTATCTGTAACTGAGTACAAGAATACGGTCATACTCGATCCATTGACCACTTATTTTTGGCGAGTACGAGGGAAGAATGAGTTTGGTTATGGAGAGTGGAACGACTTTTTCGAGTTCAAGACGTTGAATCCAACGGCGCCTGGTCTGGTCCGCGACATCCGTGTGCGTCAGATCACGACCAAGCAGGTGGTGAGCAAGACCCACACGGTGCAGAGTACGGCGTCCTTTGAGGTCTCGTGGACCCCACCGGAGTTCGACGGAGGTACACCGATCGTGAACTACCAGATCCTGTACCGCAAGGCGGAGGAGACCACCTGGACGGCTTATGAGCGTGAAGCCTCGACCGACACGGTAGCCATCGTGACGGGATTCGAGTCGGGTGGGAGCTATGCCTTTGACGTATTGGCGCAGAACGCGGTGGGCGCCTCGGAGCCGAACGAAGAGCCACCGGTGGTGGTGTCGATCGAGACCGAGGAGATCCCCGACCAGGTGACCTTGATGCAGAACTATCCGAATCCGTTCAATCCGGCCACGACGATCCGGTTCTCGCTGCCGGTGAGCAGTGAGGTGCGGCTGGAAGTATACTCGATGCTGGGTCAGCGCCTGGCGGTATTGGCGCAAGGGCAACAGCCAGCGGGCTGGCACACGGTGACCCTGGACGCCACGAGCTGGGCCTCAGGGACCTACATCTACCGACTCCAGGCCGATGGGTTCACACAGACCAAGAAGTTCCTTTTAGTCAAGTAATACAAGCGGGCGAGCAGGCCAGCAGCGAGCGGGGAGCGGTAGCTTCCCGCTCGCTGCTATCGTGTATTTTTGTGCGCATAATCAATACCTTTGCATAATGAACACGGATGCAAAACTACTGAAAGTAACTTTCCTCGGAGTTCTAAAGGATTCTGACCCTGCCTTAAGGGTGAATTCTGTGTTTAAGCTTCAAAATGACGTGCTCGAGTTTGATGGAAACCTTGTAAAACTCAGTGATTTTGAGAAAATCTATGTTTTTGGAGCCGGAAAAGCGGCTGGAAGAGTGGCTTTAGGGTTAAACAATCTATTTGGGGAGAAAATAACCTGTGGATGTGTCATTTCGACGGTTGAAACCCCAGATGCATACGGAAACATCCAGATTCTACCCGGGGATCATCCTCTTCCCGGAATCAATAGCCTGTCCAGCTCAAAAGTGTTGATCAATCAACTTCAGGAAGTTTCCCACCGCGACTTGGTTCTGTTTATCACAACAGGTGGAGCATCCTCGATGTTTTGTGTCCCTGAGGATGGACTCGATTGGCAAGAATTGCGTTCTAAAACCAACGACTTACTCCGGTCTGGAAAAGACATCTACGAAATGAACCGAATCCGCTCGCAATGGGATAAAGTCAAATCTGGAAAAACACTGAGTTTTGCCAAGCCAAAACGATGGATTAATTTGTTGATTTCGGATGTTCCAGGAGATGATCCTACAGTCATTGGAAGTGGTCCGGCCATAGCGACCAAGTCAACACCAAAGCCCTGGATTCCCGAAAACTTAGAGACAGTATTTCTGGATAGACCCTCTCGATTCGCTGGTACTTTAGGGGCTCATATCAACGCAAAGAGGCCTGAATGTGGATTATATGTTTATGAAAAAGCATACGCTGTGGATATCGTCTCGGTTGCTGAAATGATAGTAAATGAATTACAATTTCAACTATCGGGCAATCAAAAGGGCCAGTCGTTTGTAAGTGTGTACCATGGAGAGAGTACTGTAAAAGTGTCCGGTGAAGGTATTGGTGGCCGAAATCATCATCTCGGACTATTGCTATTAGCACAATTGAATGAATTACTACCTAATACCGCAGATTTTGCCATTTTAAGTGCAGGAACCGACGGAATGGATGGGAATACGGATTCTGCAGGGATTGTCTGTGACAGGAAATCGTTTCAGGAACTGGTGAAAAAGAAGGCTAATCCACAAGATTATTTGTCCAGCTTCGATTCGGGATCTTTTTTCATGGGATCGGATTGTGTCATCAAAACAGGTCCGACCGGCACAAATTTGATGGATGTTCAGGTAGTTTTGCTTCGCAAGTGAATGATGGCTTCGCCATGTGAAAGTCGAAGAGCGAGTGAAAGTTGCTTCGCAAGAGAAAAAGAGAAAGATTACCCGCTCCCCGCTCCCCGCTCCCCGCTCCCCGCTCCCCGCTCCCCGCTCCCCGCTCCCCACTCCCCACTCCCCACTCCCCACTCCCGAAGACCAATTAAATGCGTTTCTAATTTCAATTTTAGTTATTATATCACGTTCAAAATATTGAAAAAATAGTCATTTAGGCGTTAATGGAGCATGTATGAAAGTGTCGATGTTCGTGACTTTTTTAGTCATTTCGTTTGTTTGGTTTCCATCCTTAGTCATTGGACAACAAGAGTTTCCTGAAATTGACAGACGGATAGAGTTTGGGCTTCCAATAATGGAGAAAACGGATTCATTAAGTATCGGTGGGAGTCCTTATGATGTTGAATTTTTCAAATCATCAGGAGCAGTTGAAATCACTGTGAATGAAAATGACTCATTGCGCCTGGTAGAGTTGTATCAGGCTACGGGTGGCGACAATTGGACAAACAAAGGTAACTGGTTGACCGGTCCTGCGACATCCTGGCATGGATTGACATGGAATGATGATGGTCGTATTAGTAGTATTGAGCTGAATAACAACAACTTGGTGGGGGAGATCCCCGAATCAATCACTGAGCTAAGTGAACTCACACGCCTTCATTTCGGACAAAACCAGCTCACAGGTCCAATACCTGAATCAATCGGAGATCTTGAGAATCTCTCAGTGCTGTTTATGGATCGAAATCAACTTTCCGGCAGCATCCCAGAATCAATTGGCAATCTTTCAAAACTTACCAACCTGGATCTTTGGGTCAACAAGTTGTCGGGAGATATTCCTGAGTCGATGTGGAATCTGACTGAGCTACGCTACATGTACATTTATTCAAATGAATTGACAGGTGGAATTAGTGAGAATATTACCAATCTGACACATCTCATCGGATTTCCTGCTCAGGTAAACAAATTTACGGGTCCACTTCCAGCTGCTCTCGGAGAAATGGAAAATCTGGAGTTTTTTGATTTGAGTTACAATGGATTCACAGGTTCGATCCCAAGTGAGTGGAGTCAGTTACCCAAAATTGTAGACATTGTATTGATCGGAAACCAACTTACGGGTTCCATTCCAGAGTCTTTTGGTAATCTAACTACTTTGAAAACTCTGAATGTTGCTCAAAACCAACTCTCAGGCAGTATCCCACTCAGTATTGGCAATATGACTTCATTGGAGACATTAGTGCTGCGTCATAACCAATTGAGTGGGTCTATTCCGCAATCTATCGGGGAATTGGAATCACTTCGAGTTCTAAACGTAAGAAACAATTATCTCACGAGCGAGATTCCTTCTTCTATTGGAAACTTAACGGAGTTGACTGATTTACAACTCCATTTGAATTTATTGAGTGAATCCATTCCACAAGAAATTGGAAATCTTACAAAGCTGAGAGTACTCAATCTGTTTGGAAACATGCTAAGCGGATCACTTCCTGAATCGATAGGGAATTTAGAAAATCTGGTTTCCTTTGACGTAGGATTTAACATTTTATCAGGCGAGATACCATCCAGTATCGGACGTTTAACGAGATTACAAGTTCTCGGCCTAAATCGAAATTTTTTATCAGGGCCTCTACCTGAAAGCATCGGTAACCTGACCGATTTAATGGTATTCTATTTTCATCAGAATCAAATATCGGGAGAAATACCCGAATCGATCTACGATTTAAATAGACTGTTGATATTCACTGGATTTGAAAATCGATTAACCGGTCAGCTTTCGCCAAAAATCGCCCAACTACCTAATCTGGTGATTCTTTATCTGAATACGAACGCGCTGGAAGGACAGATTCCATCTGAATTAGGGACGCTTACAAAGCTCGAGGCCTTGACTTTATCTGATAACAGTTTTACTGGCACGATTCCTGAAAGTATCGGAAACCCGACGAGACTTGTTTTTTTGTGGTTGGGTCGTAATAATTTGACAGGGACAATTCCAGAGTCTCTGTACAATCTGACAAATCTGAGAAATTTGTCCCTTCGAAATACTCAACTTAGCGGTTCGATTTCGGACAAAATTGGTCAACTTACTGCGCTCAATGATTTGAACATATCCAACAATAACCTTGAAGGACCACTTCCAGCGAGCATTTCTAATTTATCTGCATTACAGTATTTGTATGTCCATAACAATGCATTCACTGGCGAATTGCCAGAAGATATTGGCCAATTAGCGTCACTTCTCACATTGGATGTTGGAAATAACCAATTTTCCGGAGCTGTGCCTGGATCCATATCCCAGTTAGGCAACCTTAGAACTTTAAGGCTCAATGACAATCAATTTACTATGCTGCCTGATCTCAACGGCATGGCTAATCTTACCACGTTGGATGTCTCGGATAATGAGTTCTCGAGTGATGACATATCATTGAATAACCCCACAATATCCGAGAATCTGGGTCAGTACTATGATCTAACGGTACAATCACAGAATATGAGTTCTTATTTACGAGAGATGGACAGTTCTCAGGGTGATTACCTTCGTCGTGGACTCGTTATTAATGAGCAACGCAGCGTGGTGGATCTTGTAGATGTTGCGTTGGTTTTTGGCCTTGGAACGCAAAAAGCACATCGATTTACTGTTGATGGGAAAATAAGTGATATTCCGCTGGAAGATCACGTCTATCAGGACTATGTTGATGTCCCATTCAGAGCCTATGATCCGGTTTCAAATCAACAATACATGATCTCCATCAGAGATCAGGATGAAAACGGATCGTGGGATCCGGGATACTCGTGGGATTCCGGCACTTTTGATCCATTTAATTTACCCCGCGAATATATACGTATTCATAAGATCCCGTATTCTACTGAACCTGACCCTTCCATTGCAGCCAGTACCGGCTGGGACCATGAGTACATGTATCAATTTTGGTTTGTCTATGAACCCACGTTTGATCCTGAGGTGGATCGAATTCCATTAGGTGGATACCTAATCAATGTAGAAACTTCGGCCTCAACCGTGTCAACCGATCGCGTTTTGGATATTCCGGCAGTCTTGAGCTTGGCGCAGAACTATCCAAATCCGTTTAATCCGTCATCGATGATCAATTTTTCACTTCCATCTAATCAGGCCGTCAGACTGGATGTATTTGATAGTCTTGGTCGGCTCGTTTCGGTTCTGGTCGACAAACCAATGACCGCGGGACAACACCAGGTTCAGTTCAATGCGAGCGGACTATCTTCCGGAATGTACATCTACCGGCTGGTAACCGAGGGGCAGATTATAACCAAAAAGATGATGTTGGTTAAATAGTGGGGAGTGGGGAGTGGGGAGTGGGGAGTAGGGAGTAGGGAGTGGGTAGTTGGAAAATACGGGCGAGCAGCGAGCAGAACCCACTACCTACTTGCTACTCGCCTCTACCATTCACCAAGTGAAAGTTGCTACGCAAGAGAAGAATGGCTACGCCATTAGAAAGTCTCTATGAGAGTGAAAGTGCTAGGCAAGAGAAAAAGAGAAAGCTTGTCCGCTTGCTACTACATACTTTCCACTTCCTCAACTTCAAGCAGAGCTGCTAGCTCTGGAATATTGCGTAGTCTTTCAATTCCGGCTTCCAGATTCTCCCTGACTCCATGCAGATATTTCTGGTATTTCTGGTCATCGGGATCTGCTATCAGACACAGTTGTTCGTAGTAATCAATGTTCATCTTTAACTCTTTGATGAACATGTGTGGACGATGTACAGGGACAAGCGATTTCCCACGTCCATAGATGTGATCGGTCATCTGCTCTAGCGTGTATGGCCCATTGAACCATGCAAGGTTTGGCCCTGGACAAACTGACTGTGGACCATGTTTTTCTTTAATGATGCCGAGTTTGATAAGACTTCCATTACCCAGATGGTCACACAGGCAGGTTTTAGCCAACACAGCATCAATTTGGAAGGATTTTTGGTCCGTAGGAACTTCACTTTCTCGAATTTTGGCAATTTTAAGCACCTGATACTCAGTTGAAGCGGTGCAAATGGGTTTTTCGGTGAACTCGGTATTACTTTTTAGGTAGCCTTTTGGACACGGAGATCCAGGTTTTTCGGTGTCCTGGCGTGCAATTGTCCAGTTTTCGGATCCCGATTTTCTGATATTATTGAACGGAACTCCTAACGGAGACACCTTGCTTAAATAGAGGTCTTCTTCCTTGGCATTGATCAACAACTGTAGTGTTGGATCATCCACACAAGTAGCTTCAGGCACAACCAGAAACGGAGTACCCCATCCAGTTCCATCGACTCCGTATTCATTCAATAAATACTCCTGTTCTTCGGCAGTTCCAATTCCACCTTGAACCGTAATGCGTGGTGCTTCTGACAAAGCAGACTCTGGATAATCCCATTTCATTTTATCATAGTAGGATTTTACCAATGATTTCAATGGAGCAATCAACTCATCTTTTCTGGTTTTAAACTCATCCAGGATGGTCGGAAGCAGTCGTCCATCGGAATAGAATGCGTGTCCTCCGCAGTTCAGTCCAGACTCGATTCGATACTCGGATACTTCAAGTCCGTTTTTAGCCAAAAATTTACCTTGAATCAATGCTGATCTGAAATCACTCACTTTCAATACGATGCGTTTTTTGAGGTCTCCGGATGCATCACGATAAAAATTTTTGAAATTTGAGAGGTAGGAATACAATCGTGGATTGAATCCGGCCGATAACACAACCGCTGATTCCACAACACTATCGGCAAATCCACGCAGTGCAGCACAAGCATCACTGAACTCTGAAGTCAGTGGCATGTCGTTTTTGTCCCAACCCAGATGATCTACTTTAGACATAATATTCACATCGATCGAACCAGGTACCATACTTTGGGTCAGTTTTGACTCAATTTCCAATCGATGTTGAGATTTTGGCATTTCAATGATCGATTTCCACATATTTCTGAGTTCGTGCCCATCAGGGAGCATTTTGAAGTATCGATCTTTGTCACTGTCGGTACCAAAAGCCTGCGATTTAATCGCGCCAAATTTCAGATTTACCACTTCCTGAACAGTGTCCAGATAGGCCGTTATTCGTCGGGCACGACCATCCAAAACATTTCTTCCAATAGAGATAAATTCAAGTCCAAACTCATGAGCATAGTGTTTTCTGATCCGCTCAACGAGCATGTCATCCACAATTGAAATAACCGAAGTGATCCCAAGAGGTGCAACTCTAATCGGTGAGTCGATTGAATGTCCGGTGCCCATCACCGGAATATGGAATGTGTGGTAGTTCGTAGCTGTCATTCTTTTAGTATTTGATGTGTGTCATCTGGAAGGGTCAAATATAACGATATAATCAGACAATAAAGTCTTTAATATAAATTATAACTAAAATGTTCAAACATTTAATCTCTTTTAATAACTAAAATGGGAACTTGTGCCGATTTTAAGGTTCATTTTTATTGGTAGGTTAACCCATTAATACACATGTTACTATCGTTTATTCTCAGTCTGATTACATCGGTTACGTATCCAGTTTCAGATTCTACAGATTTTACCAGTGAATACCATATTCAAGCACATCGTATTCCATTGAACACAGTTGTTCAAATTGATGGTGTATTGAACGAGTCGGTATGGATGGACGCAACTCCAATATCCAACTTTAGTCAGCAGGTACCACTTGAAGGTGCTACGCCAAGTGAGCGCACTGAAATCAGAATGCTTTTTGATGATGAATATCTTTACATCGGAGCATGGTTATATGATAGTGAACCCGATGGAATTATGGCCTTTCAAAAACGTTGGGATCAGGGACTTAGGGCCGATGATCGGTTTATGTGGATCCTGGATACATTCAACGACCAGCGTAGTGCGTATTTCTTCGAGATTAATCCCGCTGGACTCATGGGCGATGGATTGCTGACCGTAGGCCAGGAACGAAACGTGAACAAAGCCTGGAACGGTATTTGGCTGGCTAAGGTGAGTAAGACCCGGGAAGGTTGGTTCGCCGAAATCAGGATTCCGTTCAAAACGTTGGACTTCGATACCAATGCATCTGTATGGGGGATAAACTTCCAGAGAACAGTACGCCGCAAGAGTGAAGAGATTTTATGGTCTGGATGGAGATTGAATCAAGGGCTTTTCCGACCACAAAATGCGGGAGTGCTTACTGGTCTGGAGGGATTGAGTCAGGGACTAGGACTTGAAGTCAAGCCGTATGCCATGACGAAGTTTACCAGAAGTTGGTCAAATGGCGCAAATAAATCGGAAGACTTCGACGGAGACGCAGGATTCGATGTTTCGTACAGCTTGACGCCTGGTATTCGTACTTCACTATCTGTAAATACTGATTTTGCAGAAGCGGAGGTAGACGAAAGACGAGTGAACTTAACACGATTTTCGTTGGTTTTTCCCGAACAACGTTCATTTTTTATCGAAGGTTCAAGCGTATTTAATTTTGCACCATCCAGTGGAGTGAATCCGTTTTTTAGCCGAAGAATTGGACTGGTTGATGGTGCTCCGGTACCCATATTATTTGGTGCCAGGGCAATCGGAAGAGCAGGCAACACAAATTTTGGATTTTATCAGATTCGTACAGCCAAAAGTGATCTTAATGAAGAAGATTTTACGGTTGCCAGAGTCACTCAGAATATATTCGCTGAAAGTAAACTAGGTGTAATTTATACGCGTAGGGCAACCTTAGATACCGATAGTATTCCCACCAGAGAGACCATTGGGGCGGATTTAGAGCTTGGAACGTCACGGTTTTTAGGTGATAAAAACCTCCAATTCCAGCTGTTTTTTGTGACTCACTCTAAAAATCAACTAGGAGAGTCTACTGATATTTTCGATCGTTCCACCCGTGGATTCCGATTGTCCTTTCCCAATTTCCCGTTTTTTTGGCATGCATCCTATCGTGAATTTGGCACAGATTTCAATCCAGCGGTGGGTATTGCTCCGCGTGTTGGATTCAGAAGGTTTCAACCATCAGCCGGGTACACCAAAATATTATCATCAAATAAGTTGCTGAGATCCTTCACATCAGAAGTTCGTTATGAACACTTGATGGATATGGATTGGAAACTGGAGACTATGGAACTCGTGATTCAGCCACTGGAATTAGTCTTCGAGTCGGGTGAAAGTGTTGAATTTCAGACTGGTTCTTATTTTGAAAACTTAAAATCTGATTTCGACATCCGTAGAAATGGTCAGATAATTATTCCTGCTGGTGAGTACAGACATCCGTTTATTCGAGTTGGGGCAGAAACTGCAAGTTTTAGACGAATCACAGGTGAACTCGGAGTAATTTATGAGGGATTTTGGACGGGAACACGAACCGCTTATGAGTCGCAGTTAGTGCTAAGAGTCCATCCAGGAATTAATTTGATAGGAAACTGGAACCGGGAAGATGTTAAGCTTGATAATGGCGCCTTCCATGCGGATGTATTTAGGTTCCGAGGTAACTTTGATATAACGCCACTTCTTGCATTGACCTCCATTGTTCAATACGACAACCTGAGTCGATTAATGGGGTATTATCAACGACTCCACTGGATCGTCACTCCAGGCACTGATCTGTATCTGGTGTACACATGGAACTGGAGGAACGTCGAGAACCGGTTCTCGCCCATTGAAAACAATGGGTCGATCAAGTTCAGTATAACGAAGAGATTTTAAACAAAAAAAGCCCCTCAGCGTTAACTGAGGGGCTTTTTTCTTTCGTGGGCCCAGAGGGATTTGAACCCCCGACCAATCGATTATGAGTCGACTGCTCTAACCGCTGAGCTATGGGCCCGTATTTTCGAATCAAGACTGCAAAAATAAGACTATTTAACCCCGATGACAACTAAAAATCACTACCTGACTCGCATTACAATCATAGTCATGTCATCAGATGCTGGTCTTTCGCCAATGAAACTGCGAATGTCCTGATTGATTGCATCTAACATTTCCTGAGCGCTTTTATCCGCATTATTTTGTACTACATCCAAGAGTCGCTCATCACCATAAAGTCTGCTGCCATAGTTCATCGCTTCCGTGTAGCCGTCGGTGTAGAGAATAATTAAATCGTTTGGATTCAAACTGACTGACTTACATTCGAGGACGTCCTCAAATCTTTTGTCGGCAATCATACCTATAGCCAGGCCTTTACTTTCTACCATTTCTACAGTTTGACTGTCTCCACGCACAATAATTAGTGGATTATGACCAGCTCGGGCAAACTGAAACGTTCGATCACTATTGTCATACAATCCATAGATCATTGATATGAACGTCCCCCGTTTTGAGTTTTCATAGAATAACTTATTTAATCTGTTCAGAAATGCATTGGGTTCGGTGTATCCATCAACCAGACTTTTTGTGAATCCTTTGATGAGTGTCATGAAGAACGCAGCCTGAATACCTTTTCCACTCACATCACCAATGATTACACCCATTCTATGGTCTCCGACTGGTAGAAAGTCGTAGTAGTCCCCACCAACTTCGTTTGCTGCATAACAGTTTGCAGCGATTTCGAGTCCATCAAACGTTGGGGTTGTTTCTGGTAAGAAGGATAGCTGAACCTGTCGGGCGATTTTAAGCTCCTGAACCATTCTTTCACGGTTGGCTATTTCAAGTAGGTAGGCAGGGGTGTAATCTGGAAGTTCCTCACTGGTTATATCTGTTTTAATACCGTAAAGTCCAAAAACGAATAATCCAACGGGTACACCCGCTAAAAACAACAGATTTAATATATCGGGATTCTGAGAAATCCAGAGGCCTTCTGCGATTATCCACGTCCATTCACTGATCAGAAACGTTAGTGATGCCAGAACCGGACCGTTCTTCCACAGAATGTATCCAATAAAAGATCCCGACACTGCTAAAAGTATTACTGTATAGATTGTTTCAATCAGATCGGCCGGAACAAATCCACTAAGTATCCAAAAGATGGTGATTATCCCGATAGTTAGCCACGATTTTTTGAATTTCCGGTGGACTAGAGCGGCTATTCCAAGCAACAGGAAGAACATAATCAGAACTACTGAAAATATGCCTGATGCTATCATGTAGAGTCCGCTAAAGATTATTTGATCGGAGTAAAATACCTGATCAGAGGTCCATTTTATCCCAGAGTCGGGCAGTATATAGATCAAGAGGGTCAGCATACCAGTTAATATGATACCATAAAGGACCGAACGAATCATGGTCATCCCAACCGGCTGATTTATAAGGTATCCTTTTCGAATAAGATTTAACTGTTTGAGTTTGTAGGGCCATACTTCCTGAGAGAGTGATGAGGCATAAACAGACAGGAAGAATATGAGTAACCAGCCACCGAGCGTTCCAAATATTGTGCCAAGTATTGGGGTTACAATATCAAATACACCTAATGATTCACCACGAGCAATTCCTCCCGTGGCGTTCAATACCAGGAAAATAAAAAGAGCTGATGCTCCGAACAGTGCATCAATTTTGGATGGAGTAGCATCTACCAGCCCCCGACTGAATCGACGAGCCAGAACAACCAGAGCCAAAAGCACCATGACTACAAAAACGGGAATTCCCAACGTAGAGGCCAGACGCTCAAAATTTGAACTTAAAACTTCATTCTCGTCATTTAAGTAGACAGGTATGACGCTGTGTAAATTTCCGCCGTAGTCGACTGTAATTTCTATCTGAAGTCTGTATCCTAAAATTAAGTCCCGGGATACTACACTGGTTTTTGCCGTGCTTTTTTCCTCATTGTAACTGATAGTGGGTTCGATATCATGATGTAATGGAGTATTTAACCATTTCGAAAATCGGAGGTAATACGATACCAGTTCCAGAATCTGCGCTTCACTTATTAGAATCGGGGGTACCTGGTAGTTTGGATCCTCGTCTGCTCGATCAAAAGCCACCTTCTCAAATTGAATACTTTCAGATGTCAGGCTATCAGAAATTACACCATCAACAATTTGATTTAATGCGGTCTCATTTATAGTTATTGTGCTAGTCTCTTCTGGAGTGGTGGCTTCAAATCCATACAAGATGCCATCTAACCCGTAAAACAACTTTACCGAGGGATAGAGGAGACTCCGGATGAATTCGTTGTCTATATTTTCCTCCCCTGAGGTTACCAGATTTGCAATATCGTCAAAATCGATTGAACCAGATCCCTCTGGTTTATGTATCACTTCAAAATAATACAGGGGTATTGTTAATTCAGGGTTCCGGATATTTGCTTCATCAATTAACTTCGGTCCGTGGGATGAATTTAACTCATTCAATAGTCCGGTATTTCGATGAACGAATATCTTTTTGTCATAATTATCTACACTATGACCAATTTGTCTGAGAAACGAGTCTGATCGATCGGAAATGACTGATTCCTCAACCCGTGAGTTCAATTCAGACTGGTTACGGGTAATCGGTGTTAGAGAAATAATTATTAAAAGCGATACAATTGCCCCGGCGACCAGAAATCGATCTTGTCGCGTGAAAAAACGCTTGATTGCGTCCCGTACCGATAAACGTGGAGTACCTTCATTCATCATGCGGCACAAGATACGAAATTCCCTTTACGAGTTTTCTAAATCGATATTAGATAACAAAAAAAGGGGAAACGAAACTCGTTTCCCCTGGGAGTATTTCTAAAGCACTATTGTTTGGTTATTCGCTGGTGACGAGTGCTGGAGACTCTTCCTGCTCTGATTTAAATGTTGCAATCCAGGCTTTAACTCGCTCCATAGCTATATTAGCACTTACATAAACTACGGGTATGAAAACCAATGTGACCAGGGTTGAGGCAGTTAATCCCCCAATAACAACACGTGCCAGTGATGCCTGGATTTCGCCGCCAGATCCGATCCCGAAGCTCATTGGTAAGAGTCCTAGCACTGTTGTAGATGTTGTAAGCAGAATTGGACGAAGGCGCAGTTTACCTGCCTCGATAACCGACTGCACAAGTTCGTATCCTTGTTCTCGTCGCATCATATTTATGTAGTCGACAAGTAGAATTGCATTATTTACCACAATTCCTATAAGCATCACTACGCCCATCAAACTTTGAAGGTTAAGCGTAGTTCCGGTCAGCAACATCACAGGTACAACCCCAATTAATGCAAGCGGAACAGAGAACATCACTATCAATGGATCCAGGAATCGCTCGAATTGAGCCGCCATCACCATGTAGATTAAAATCAATGCCATCAATATCGCCATATTGAAATCGCTTGCTGCTTTTTGCTGCTCTTCGTACTCACCTCCGAAGTAGATGGAATATCCTTCTGGAAGAGGGAATCCTGTGAGTTCTTCATTAATCAACTCCACAGCTTGTCCCAATGGCACGCCCTTCTCGAGGTTGGCTGTGATATTTGTTACGCGCTGACCATTTTCACGGCGAATGCTATTTGGACCCCGCTCAGCATTAAGAGTTACGAGTGCAGAAACGGGTACGATTGTTCCGTCTGCAGCTCTAACGCTGATGTTATCGATATCTAATGAACTCAATCGGTCTTCTGGACGAAGGCGCACTGTTATCGGAATCTCTTCACCATCACGGCGGAAATATCCAGCTCTGGACCCACCAACGTTGGTCTGTATAGCCGAGGCAACATCCCTGGTGCTGATACCCAACTGAGAAATTCTATCCCGGTCGATGCGAACACGCTGCTCAGGCCTGCCTTCACGTTGAGGTACACGGACATCAACTATGCCTGGAAGCTCCCGGATTCGAGTTGCAATGTCTTGAGCAATTCCAGCGGCTATATCCAGGTTATAACCACGAATTTGAATATCCAATGCAGTATTTTGGTCCCCACTTCCAAATATTCTGCGAAGAATCCACAGTCCTGACTGAGCACTTACATCAATACTTGCTCCTGGTACCGATCCTTGCAGTTTCTTTCTGAGTTCATCCGCGAGATCTGCTGTTTTAATATCTCGCTCTTCTGGTGGAGTTAACGCTAATTCAATTTCCCCACGTCCGTTATTCGCCTCGCGAGTATAAAATAAAATGTCTTCCTGAGGGATAACCTGTTTAGCAATAGCATCAAGTTGATCCATGTACATGTCAACAATCGCAATGTTTGTCCCTGAATCCATACGTAAGTCAATATCTATCTGGTCTGACTCTGTCTCAGGGGTCAACTCCATTGGAATGTCTTGTACTCCCCAATAAGAGAAAACCAAAAGCGAAACAGTTATTGTTGCCACGATTGCTTTCCTGCCCAAAACAAATTCAATTACACGACCATACCGACTCTCTAAACGTGAAAAGAATCGCTCGTGACTCTTCTGTTTGCTTACGTCCGCGTTCATTTTCTTGACAGTAAGGAATCGACTAGACAACATCGGAACAATGGTTAAGGCGACTAATAAAGAACACATCAGTGAGAACACAATTACCAGTGCCATCTGCTGGAACATTACACCGGTCACAGTGTTCATGAACACCACCGGCAAAAAGATCACTGATGTAGTGAGTGTTGACGCTATAACCGCACCTGTCACTTCCCGGGTACCTGAATTAGCTGCTTCTTTTGCTTCAATGCCTTTCTGACGTTTTCTGACAATATTTTCCAGTACTACGATAGCATTATCGACAATCATTCCAACTCCTAGTGCTAGTCCCCCGAAGCTCATCTGATTCAGCGTCAATCCGTTGAAATAAAGTAGAGCAAAAGTGGCTATGATCGATATAGGGATCGCGATTCCTATGATCATGGTGGTGGAACCGTTTCGCAAGAACGCAAAAAGGACAATAATGGCCAAAATACCACCCCAGACGGCCGAGTTTCTTACATTATCGATAGAATCCTGAATAAACTCACTCTGATCACGCATCATCAAAAGATCAACGTCATCACGGATACTGTTTAAGCGTTCAACTTCAGCGCGAATATCAGCTGCAACCTGAACGGTATTTGCACCTGATTGCTTCCTAACTCCAAAGCGGATCATTGGCAGGCCATCGACCTCGATATATCTATCAAGGTCTTCGTAATCGAATGTAACCGAAGCAACATCTTTAACGCGGATTGGCGCGCCGTTTTCAATGCGAATGATTGTATTTCCGATCTGCCCCACATCCGAGTATTCACCCATAGTGCGAACATACAGGTCACTAAGTCCATCTTTTACGTTTCCGCCAGGTAAATTCGCATTTTCACTGTTTATCGCCGATATCACATCTTGCGCAGTGATATTGCTTGAAGCCATGCGATCGCGGAGTAGATCAACACGGATTTCACGATAAACGCCACCCCAGATGTCGATGGATCCTACGCCAGGAATCTGTTCAAAGTACTTCGACAGATCGTTTTCTATGATACGAGTAACCTCTGCCATATCGCGTTGAGAACGGACACCAATGGTCACAATCGGAGCATCATTCGGGTCGAACTTCCAGATGCCAGGAGGATCGACTTCATCTGGTAGAGAACGTCTTAGGCGGTCGATAGCGGCACGGAGGTCGTTACTAGCTTCATCGAGATTGGTTCCCTGGGCAAAATTCAAGGTTACACGAGTACTGCCTTCACTTGAATTGGATGTAACCCTTTCAATGTTAGGGACGGTCGCAATAGCGTTTTCAACCTGTTCGGTGACGATTTTCTCCATTTCCTCGGGACCGACATTGTCGTAATTGACATAAACTGTCAACTGAGGGAACTCAATTGGAGGTAGAAGGTCAACGGGTAGATATCTAAATCCGATTGTACCCAAAGTGATAATGATCAAAAAGACCATTGTGGTAGCAATCGGGCGTTTTATGGAAGTACTTGTAAGTGACACGGGCGTATTAATTTGGTTTATCCTGGATTGACTTGACGGCTCAGAGAAGTTACAGGCCTGTTAAAGTCGATGAACTATCGACACCGGTACGCTCCTGAATCAATTTGATCAGGTCGCGGCTTTGCATTTGTTGAAGATTTAAAATGTGGCTCCACCCCATTGTTTTTACTCGGGTTCCCTCAGTTCCTTCAATCAATAAGCTATGTCCCAATGTAACGACGTGAGTTTGAGGATCTATACCACGAACGGCTGTGACCTCTCGGCCCCGAGCAATGATTTCTATCCTGCGAAACTCGTAAGGGACCGGGCCCACAATTTGTGGTGTCTCGTTACCATCGCTATCTTCGGTCTGGAAGTTGAGTTCCTGAGATAGTGATGGAGCAATAAAAATTCCCTCAAATCCTTGTTGAGGGTGACGATAAATCGCATTATTTGGAACCAACGTTGCTTGCTGACTGTCTCCGTAGAAAATATCGACGGCTATAAACATCCCCGGACGAAGGATACCTCCCTGATTTTCAACTTCAATTTCTGCAACAGCTGTTTGTGAAGTGGGATTTAAAAACGGGGATATTCTATTAATTGTCGCCATGATCACTGTATCTGGCGCGGCGGGTGTGGTCAATTGAACCCGCATCCCTTCACGAATTCGGGCCAACATACTTTCGGTCAAAGAAACTTCAACTTTCATGCGTTGCAGGTTTCCTATTGTGAAAACTCGGGTGCTTGCAGTCACATATTGACCAATTTCCGCATTTCTGTCACCTACAACACCGTTAATGGGGGCTTTGATAATGTACTTATTGAGTTCGTTTCGGCTCTCTTCAACACTGGATTGCGCAGAGGATTGCTGAGCCACACTAAGATTTAATGCCGCCCTTGCACTAATTACTTCTGCTTGCAATTCTTCAAACTCAGCATCACTAGATAAGTTGCGATCACGAAGTGCCTGAGCCCGGTTTAATTGGTTTTCAAGTCTGGCTAAATTAGCCTGTGCTTGTTCAACCTGTGCATTTGCTATCCGCAAACTTGCTTCAGCCTGTGATAACTGTTCTGCAGCCTCGTTGTCACGTAAACGCATCAAGCGTTGTCCGGCACTGACTCTTTCACCATTGTTTGTGAAAATTTCGACCACTGGAGCAGCGGCTTCAGGATAGATTTCAGATTGATTAAAAGCTCTTACTGATCCACTGAGACGTTCTTCCAGAGGCAGAGATCCAAATTGAGCTACGACTGCTTCAACAGTTGGGATACCACGGTCGCGTCTTCCTTGTTGATCGTTCTTATTTGAAGTGCAAGATGCTAGAATGAGTAGGGTTGATACGGTTATAATAATATTGCGCACGATATTTCCTGAGATTAGGTGTTGTCTAAAAATTAATGATTAAACGTTTGAAATAGTTTCAGGTCGGTGTAAAAAGCAGTTAAATCTAGCTTATTAGCACGTTTTAGCTTAGTATTGACCGATTTAATGTTTAAACAAATACTACAAACAGAATGAAGTCTGGTGAAGTTCAGACAGATATAAATTTTAACATTCTATTAAAAGTTTGTACCGTCATGGGTCAGATATCAAATTGACAACCAGACAATTAAAATTTATTATCGTTTTGTATACTATTATATTAGGGTCTGTTAACACGAGCTAGTGTCAGTTTAAGTCAACATTACATGTTCAATAATCATCTTTAATGTCTAATTCCAAGCGATTACTTATTGTAGAAGACGAGCGGATTGTTGCAATGGATCTTCGCAAAAGACTGGAAAAGATGGGACATACGGTTGTAGGTAATGTAGCAAATGGGAATGATGCACTAAGGCTTGCAACCGAACATCTGCCTGACATGGTTTTGATGGACATCAGAATTGAGGGCGATAAAGATGGAATTGAAACTGCAGAGATTATCCGTCGTAATCTTCACATTCCACATATATTTCTCACTGCGCACAGTGATCAGGCGACCATAGAACGGGCAAAGCATACGGATCCGGATGGGTACATTCTAAAGCCTTTTACCGATCGCGACATCGCTTTGAATATCGAAATTGCGAATCAAAGATCAATTTTCCGAAACGAACTTCGATTAAGTGAGTTAAAGTTCAAGTCGCTCATTCAGAACAGTTCAGATGTAATTTTTCAGATTGATGAATCCGGAAACATCTTATTTGTCAGTCCAGCTATAACAAGGATTTTGGGGTACAGTTCAGATTCATTAACTGGAAAATCAATTTCAGAAATTGTTGTTAAAGAAGATTTGCCTGTCGTAGTTTCAATGTTGAGAAACAATGGCTTCCGCGAAGCGCTACTAGGGATTGATTCATCTCTGATTTCTCAATTAAATGATTCGAATACCCCGATTTTCCGATCAGAAGTTCGCTTGAAACACAAAGAGAATGGATTTGTGTTTACCGACATACTGGCCTCCAAAATTGATATTAATGAACTCCCTGTATCTGTTGTACTAACTGCTCGCGATATTACTGAGCGGAAACGGTTTGAGACCGAATTAATGCAGGCCAAAGTCAAAGCAGAGGAGATGAACCGACTCAAATCGGTCTTTTTATCTAACATCAGTCACGAACTTCGTACTCCATTGACAGGAATACTCGGATTTGCATCAATTTTGGAATCAGAACTCGAAGATGAGCACTTTGAGATGGCCCAAAGTATTTCGAAAAGCGGTCAGCGACTCTTAGAGACTATGGAAGCGGTCATTGATCTTGCATTAATGGAGGCAAACAAAATTGATGTCGAACCGACTTCGTTGGTGGTCTCTGAAGTCGTGCAGCAAGTTGTGCGAATGCTTACGGGTGTTGCATTTGATAAGAATCTCCGTATTAAGGTTATCGCCCGAAGTGAACCTCCTCAGGTAATCACAGATCGACGATTACTCTCTCAGATTTTGTACAACTTAATTTCAAATGCAATAAAGTTTACAGATAAGGGATCAATCACCGTAACTGTTGAGCAAAGTATCGAACATTATGGGAATGAGCGATATCACTATGCTTTAATTCATGTTAAGGATACAGGGATTGGAATTTCAGAAACATTTATGCCATACATCTTTGATGAGTTTCGTCAAGAGAGCACCGGAAACACACGTAAATATGAGGGAACCGGCCTTGGATTATCGATCGTCAAGCGCATGATAAACTTGCTGAATGGTGAAGTTACTGTGAAAAGTAAACAGAACGAAGGATCGACATTTACCGTGAAAATCCCCGTCGAAATGTAATAAGCTGTAAATTGGAGGGCTTATTTTAAGAATTTTTTGAGCTCATCTAACCTGTTGCTTGGCAACTGACTATACCTAAAATGGTTACATTATATGAGCTAAAGTGATTCATTGGACTAAAAAAATCGGAAACTTTTTGAAAACTCCTGTTGGTTTGGACTGCAACTGAAAGATGTAATCGACACCCCGTTCGATTCAACTACAAACCGTTTGAAACACACTAACCAGGAGTAATCATGAGTTTTCTAAAAAAACTATTTTCTCGAGCGCTTACAGTAGCGGCTCTGATCGCAGCACCAGCTGTCGTCCAGGCACAAAATGCATATTTGCAGGTAATCCACAATTCTGCCGACCCTGCGGCAGCGTTAGTAGACGTCTATGTGAACGATGCATTGGCAATTGATAATTTTGCTTTTCGTGATGCAACATCATTTCTTGAACTCCCCGCAGGAGTAGACATCGAGGTAACTATTGCCCCTCCAACCAGTGCATCAGTCGCTGATGGAATTGCAACCTTTACTTATAATCTTGCCGCAAATACCAACTACATCGCAGTCGCTAACGGTGTCCTTTCACCAGACGATTTTGCAGCTAATCCGAGCAACGAAGAAATAGCATTCAATATTTTCGTAATTGCTGACGTAGCTCGTGAAGCAAGTGCAAACGACAAGGTAAATCTCAACATTTTCCACGGCTCAACCGATGCACCTGCGGTTGACATAGCTGCTCGTGCTGACACCCCCATTGTACTTGTTCCAGGTGCACCATATGGTGCCAGTGCCAGTCTGGAAGTTGATCCAGCAGATTATACCATCGATATCTATGCCGCTGGTACTTCAACTGTTGCTGCCGCATTTGACGCTGCACTCTCAGGTGCTGGTGGTGCTTCGGTTACAGTCCTCGCTTCAGGATTTTTGAGTGTGGCCAATAACGAGTTTGGTCCACAGTTTGGCCTACTTGCAGTATTCGCAGACGGAACAACAGCAATGTTACCGTCCAAAACCGCACAAATCCAGGTTGTTCACAATGCTGCCGATCCAGCCGCCGAAGCGGTAGACATTTATGTAAACGGAGCATTGGCGATTGACGATTTCGCTTTCCGCTCAGCCACACCGTTTATCGAGTTACCGGCTTACTTACCGCACGCAATCAGTGTAGCACCACCTACAAGTGCTTCAGTTGATGACGCATTGGTAACCATTCCCGCTTCATTGGGTGAAGGAGAGAACTACCAAGCCGTTGCCAACGGTGTGCTTGACCCAACTGCATTTGCAGTGAATCCAGATGGTGTATCAACAGGATTTGAACTTATCATTTTACCGGGTGCCCGTACTACTGCAAATGTAAGCGGTGAGGTTGATTTCCGAGTTTTGCATGGTGCGACCGATGCACCTGCAGTTGACATTCGACTGGCGAATGGTGGAGCTGTTTTGGTCCCAAGCGCTGCTTACACAGATTTTAGCGGATATATCAATGTTCCTGCAGGTTCCTACACTGTCGATGTAACACTTCCGGGTGATCCCGATGCTGTCGTTGCTACATATGACGTTGACGTAACAGGTCTGGCAGGCGGAACAGCACTTTTGGTTGCTTCCGGATTCTTGTCGCCGGCCGATAATCAGAATGGTGAAGCGTTTGGCGTGCTGGTAGTTCTTGCGGATGGGACTTCATTCCTGGCGCCTGTTAGCACTAGTATTGATGAAGGCACTTCATCGTTGCCAACTCAATTTGAGCTTAAAGGCAACTATCCGAATCCATTTAATCCAACTACAAAGATTTCCTACAGTGTACCATCAAACTCAGAAGTACAACTGGCGGTGTATGACATGCTGGGTCGCCAGATTACGACACTGGTCAATGGTGTTAAAACACCAGGAAATTATACTGTAAATTTCGATGCAACCAATCTTAGCAGTGGAATGTATCTCTATCGCTTACAAGCAGGTAATTTCACACAGACTCAGAAAATGATGCTTGTGAAATAATCAAATTGACATAGTCCTCCATAAAAAAGCCGGTGCAGTAGCATCGGCTTTTTTTGTTTATAGAAGTAATGGTTTTGGTGAGTGTTGACTCGTTTACTTGACCGGACGGCCATCTCGTACTCTGAACAGGTATTTTAGCATCGTTTTGTACGATTCAGTCAGTTCCACTCCTCTGCGTGCCATAACAATCCGTGCGGTATCGACCGCTTTTTCGTAATCAAATACATCAATACCAGTGTCCGTGACCCATGCGTAAGAGGGGATATACTTTGGAGGGAAATTATTGGTCAAAATTGAACTGCTCACACCACACACTGTCCCGGAATTAAGCATAGAATTTATAGCCGTTTTGGAATGATCTGCCATGAATAATCCACAGAATTGCAGGCCAGAGTCTTTCAACTCTCCAGTCTCCCAATCATATACTTTGACCGCAGAATAGTTGTTTTTAAGGTTCGAGTTGTTGGTGTCAGCACCAATGTTGACCCATTCGCCGATGAGTGAGTTCCCGATATATCCATCGTGGGCTTTGTTCGAGTAACTCTGGAAAATCGCCGTACTGACTTCGCCACCAAGTTTACAATGGGGTCCTGCAGTGGTTCCCGAGTAGATTTTCGCTCCCATTCGAACCGATGAGTGTTCACAAATCGCCACCGGACCCTTGATCAATGCTCCTGCCATGATGTGTGCGCCTTGTCCGATATAAATTGGTCCTTCACTGGCATCCAATACAATTCCGGGATCCAGACGTGCACCTGATCCGACGTAAACATCATCTGCATTAACATAGAAAAAGTTTTTTAGCGGCCAGTGGTTTAGTGTCCTTGTTGGACGAATCAATCTGATGTCGGCCTCGATCTGAGAGGCATTGTGATGAAATATATCCCAGGGATGATCCAATAGTAATCCACGGTCGGTAGTTTCGTACACAACGTTATCAAAACTTATAGTCTGCATCGGATATTCGGCGCCATCGTTAGCTAAATGCTCCTCGAAGCCATGCATCCATTCCTGCATCTTTTCATATTCGCTGATTGTTTGATCTCCACTGAGTCGAACAACAACCGGAACATCGCAACACGATAACCCTTGTCCTGGCTTCAATGCCGCAACATCTGCTGCAATTTTGAAATGAGGGACAAACCTTGAATTTATCCAGATATAATCTTCGCCAGCTAGCGGATTATCTGAATCAAAAAGTCCATTCAACCATGGTCTCAACGTGCGTGTGGCATGGTGAATATCAAGGATATACTCCCATTTTTCGGCTAATGTCAGTATTCCCATCCGCATTTGATCAAGCGGTCGAGTTAATGCAAGCGGATAAAAACGGACCACTTTGGGGTCCTCAAAGAAACATAAATGTACACCCATGTAATAATAACGCAATGATTTATCTATTAGCTCTCTTCACGCCACAAATGATAGCTTAAATTCAACTCAGTGTAATCAGTATATATACGTAAAAATGCTGGTTTTCGTGGAAATTGTTGCTGCGACACCCAAAAACACCTACTTTTGTGGGTCTTGATATTTCGAAGACCGGAATGGAGTGGTGAGAGACTCTTTTTTCCGCACGATTTTGATGATGCAGGATATCTGCAGCGTTATTTATGGATTTAAGCAATTATAAACTATGTGTGGAATTGTAGGATATATCGGGCAGCGACCCGCAAGAGAGATTATTATCAAAGGTCTGAAAAGACTAGAATACCGTGGGTATGATTCGGCAGGAATTGCTCAGATCAACGGGACCCTGGACATAAAAAAGGCCAAAGGGAAAGTAAGTATACTGGAGAAGTTGATGGATGTTAATCCAGTAAACTCTACTCTGGCAGTTGGACACACTCGATGGGCAACGCACGGAGAGCCCAACGATGTAAATGCCCATCCTCATACCGGTGGAGACAGGAAATTTGCCATCGTGCACAACGGAATCATAGAAAACTATGATGTGTTACGAGCGGAATTGACCCAGAAAGGTCATGTTTTTCAAGGAGAGACAGACACAGAAGTGCTGGCGCACCTCATCGAAGAAATCGATAAGGTAATTGAAGGGGATTTTGTGGATGCCGTCCAGCAGGCACTCCAACAAGTTATAGGTACTTATGGGATTGTAATCGTACATCGCGATTTCCCGGATATGCTTATATGTGCCAGAAAAGGATCCCCTTTGCTTATTGGAGTCGGAGATGGCGAATATTTTGTAGCCTCCGATGCATCCCCAATCGTTGAATACACACAGAAGGTGGTCTATCTGGATGATGACGAAATCGCTGTTATTCACCGATCTGGATACAAAGTAATGACAACGCGCAATGTCCCCATCCACAAGGATGTGCATAAAATCGCATTGTCTCTTGAGCAGATTGAAAAAGGTGGGTTCCCACACTTTATGCTCAAAGAAATCTTCGAACAGCCCCGGGCTTTGTCTGATTGTATGCGTGGTAGGCTTGTTCTGGATGAAAACAGAGTGGTTTTAGGTGGGTTGACCCAGGTGATGGACAAATTATTGGCTGCGCGAAGAATCATTATTGCGGCATGTGGTACTAGCTGGCATTCTGGTCTTGTGGGGCAATACCTGATTGAATCGCTGGCACGTATCCCTGTTGAGGTCGAGTATGCTTCCGAGTTTCGCTATGCCAATCCGATAATTGACGATCAGGATGTTATGATCGTAATTTCACAAAGTGGAGAAACGGCTGACACGCTTGCTGCTCTTCGGGAAGCAAGGGAGCGTGGTGCAACGGTCATTGGAATCTGTAACGTAGTTGGGTCAACTATAGCGCGGGAAACCGATGCCGGAGTATACAGCCATGCTGGTCCTGAAATAGGAGTTGCGTCAACTAAAGCCTTTACTGCCCAGGTTACGGTTCTGACCATGATTGCAATCCATATGGCTCAATACCGTAAAACATTACCTGAGTCTGAAATTGCACGACTCATCCACGAACTGCATGCTATTCCAAAAAAAATAGCAGAGATTCTGAAGCAAAACGATAGTATCAAGGAAATCGCGAAGATTTTCACTTACGCTCCGAATTTTTTGTATTTGGGAAGGAGTTTCAATTTCCCTGTCGCACTGGAGGGAGCTCTGAAGCTTAAGGAAATCAGTTATATTCATGCAGAAGGCTATCCCGCTGCTGAAATGAAACACGGTCCTATCGCCTTGATCGACCAGCATATGCCCGTCGTGGTTTTGGCAACTTCCGATCACACCAACGAAAAGATGATCAGCAACATAGAAGAAGTTAGAGCCAGAAAAGGACGTATCATTTCTGTTACAACCGAGAACAATACTGCAGTTGCGAATCTGAGTGAATTCACTATAACGATTCCTGAAACGCTCGACTGTCTGACTCCGCTTCTAACCGTGATTCCATTACAACTATTGTCTTATCACATTGCCATTAATCGCAAGTGTGATGTAGATCAACCAAGAAATCTGGCCAAGAGTGTGACGGTAGAATAAAACTCATAAAACGATTTTTATTCAGAAAAGTGAAAACGGGTCATTGAGAAGAGCGTAGGTTCGCAATACGTTGTGTGTAAATTTTGGATTGTAGTACGTGTAGTTGTCGGGTGAACACTGTTACACAGTAATTTAATTTTACAATAATTTACATAAGAATTTCACTTGGCTGTAAACTATCCAGTCAAAAAATGGGTTTTTCTTTACCGGTTCACTTCTCTATACTACTGATGCGCAACAGGTTATAAATTTTTAATAAGTATATTAATAACAATTAGAAAAGCGCTTTCAAAATGAACGTTTGAATTGGTGAGTGAGTTAATTGATAAGCCTCAAAAAACCTCAATTAACTTAAATTATCTATGAACCAATTAGTCATTCTAGCATCGACCATCCAACCAGGAGATGTTGTTGGATTTACTTTCTTTATCGGAACCATGGCCATGATGGCAGCAACTGTTTTTTTCTTTCTGGAAAGAAACTCAGTATCTGATAAATGGAGATTGTCGTTAACTGTATCAGGTCTTATTACTGGTATTGCTGCTGTTCACTACTACTACATGAGAGAGTATTACTTGACCATGGGTACCAGCCCGACTGAATTGCGTTACATTGACTGGACCCTTACTGTTCCACTCATGTGTATCGAGTTCTATTTGCTCACCAGACCATACGGTGCACAGGTAAAAACCTTGTTCGCGTTGATACTGGCATCTGTCGGTATGCTCGTAACAGGTTACATCGGTGAGGCAATCCAGCCAGACCAAACCATCCTTTGGGGTGTTGTATCAACAGTGTTCTACCTCTACATCGTATATGAAGTATTTGCTGGAAGCGTAGCAAAACTAGCAGCAGGTTCAGACAATCCTGCATTGAAGCATGCTATGTTCTTGATGAAGATTTTCATTACCCTTGGCTGGTCAATTTATCCAATTGGATATATGACCATGGATGGCAACCTGCTTGCTGGATTAGGGAACATCGACGTATTCTACAATATTGCGGATGCGATTAACAAAATCGGATTCGGATTGGTAGTTTATTCTGTCGCGGTATCATCATCAAAGTAAGAAGCCTTAGTTTCAGATGAAATCAAGGGACGCCCGATCAACGGGTCGTCCCTTTTTTATTTGTGGTAAACGGAGTAGAGTTTCTCAACAACCAGCATGTGAGGGAGTGTTAATACACTGATTGCTGCGAAAAGTAGAGAGACAAGGTATTCTTCCTGACCAAAGGCGTTAGTTAGATTATACACAAACAAGATTCCAAGGTAGGAAAGTAATGAATAGATAAAAGACTCTTTGTAGAACCAACCGAAATTCAGTTTATCTCCATTAACGTTCAAGTAGTTCAACATCACCCTTACGTGATTATAAGAGTGCCAGAGTCCGAAATAAATTGAAAAAGCCCATACCGGATCAGCGAAAAGAAATAGTACTGAAACAGATATCGCATCCAAAAAAGAGGAAATGAATTCTTTTGCCGAAAAAGAATTGAAGATGGCGATGATAAGAAAACAAACCGGATAAAATGATGCGATGATATATGCCGTGAGTTTTGTTGAAATAAACTGTTCAGTAAAACTGATCAGTGAAAAGTTTGTGATAGACTCGATTACACCAGAGGCATAATCAACATCTCCATAAGCAATGAGTCCAACTATTGTAAATCCACGGGAGAAATGCATTACAATTTTCTTCCACCCACCAAGATCATACCTTTCTGTGTCGGCTTGTCCGAAGTGATACCAGGTTATCACCATAAACAAGGCGAAAGAAAATAGTGGAAAGAATACCCACAGAAGAGAGTAGAGTCCGACCAGTCCGACATACCAACTGTAGAACCATATTTTTTTTCCGGAATCACCTTCCCATTTTCCTAGTTTTTCAGAAATAATATGATCTATTGCACCATGAGGCATTCCGACCAATAATATGACAAGAGCAAGAACCAGATAACGTGTATTCAGTGTAAAATCTGGCGCAACAATAGACAAGAAAACCGCCAGGAATGCAATGGCGGATTGAAATAACAACCTGTAATGAAATGCCATAACTGTGACTCCAAATTGTAAAAAATGAATGTCACAATTACGGCATAAATTGTCGAAAATAAAATTAATTTAGAGCTTGATTAATCCCTCTGCATCCACACATTTTCATTGCGTGTACCATCATCCTCAAAGGAAATGAGTCGACCGTTTTCCCACATCCAATAGCCGTCGTTTTCGATACTGACACGTTCGTTTTTGTAGTCATCAATAAACAATCGGCCTTTTTCATCTAAACTCCATGACAGTGTTTCAACATCGTCGACTTTGCCATCGTAAAGCGCAACCAACTCAAGCACGCCATCTTTTTTGAAGGTCATTTGGATGTCGATATCATCCAGTATACTCTGAACCATGCCGGAAATTCCATCCAGAAACATTTTGGTCAAAAATCCTTCTTGTTCAGCCTCTTTACGGATTTCCTCTTCAACATTGATCATCATTCGCCATTCACCTAATAGCCGGGCTTCGGTAACGCGCTCCTGGGCTGACGCAACTCCAAGGCCAACAATGAGCAACAGCATAAGTGACAAAAGGGTAGTTTTCATCGGGATCTCCATCAGTTTTGGTTAGCATGTTATCTAGCGCTTAAACGAACCTCCAAGCTTTGAGTTACAATTAGTATTCTACAACTGAAAACAGAATTGGAGTTCAAACACAAGTGGCAAAGCCACGTAGTCTTTGAATGAAAACTGAAAAGGTGTTAGGCAGTGGTCAGTGGGGATTAGGGAGTGGGTTTAAATTGGAACCGCGAAGCCATGGATGGCTGTTTTTACTGTATTTGTTACCAAAGTAAGCTATCGCCTACTTCGGTAGTCTGTAAAGAGAATAATTGAGTTCTGATTCGATTTCCCGTTCCTGTTGATCAAGTAAACGGATGATACGCTCACTGGTGATCATAAAACTGCGCTTATTATCTGGTTCATACGGGCTGAGTCGTATGATTCGATTCCCGTTGCTTCCGCTCGTGGTTTCCCAGGGACCGGCATCCCAAAAAGTCTGGTCGCCTTGTCGGGTGGACAAATATGTCTGTTTAAGTACGTAACGACGCTGTCCGGTGTCAGGGTCAGTCAGTAAACGTAATTCAGTGTCTATTCCGGCACAATCTGCACACGGAAGTTTACCAGTGTAAATCCCTTCGATGGCGAATCCAACCGGATCGGCTATATGTTCCCGACTGGTGACATGTGACATATCACCCATAGATTCAGCTTCTATTTCGGGTGCAGCGTCGGGGCCGATTGTTCCGGGGTCACGAAGTAATTCCTCAGCACGTGGACGATCGGGTTCTGTATTCTCCGTTTCGTTGTTACGATCCTCCAGCCATAACACGTATCCGACAACGGCCATCATGATGATCAAGGCTACATAGCCAAATTTTTGTTTGTCCATTACGACAAGAGATTAAGTGTTCAATGATTGGATAAACTTTTTAATGACATAAAACGGGCAGGGTAAATAGACGTCGACGTTGATAACCTTGGTTAAATTCATTTTACAACGTCAAATGTTGACTTCCGTGCGGATTACCCGCGCCGGATTACCAACCACTACCGCATTTTCTGGAACATCCTCTCTCACTACTGCTCCTGCTCCTACGGTACACCACTTCCCAAGAGTGATTCCCTGAATCACCACAGCTCCTGCTCCGATGTAAGCACCTTCTCCGACAGTAACATTTCCGCACAGAGTTGCGTTAGGCGCTACGTGGACGTAGTCACTTATATGACACTCATGATCTATACAGGCTCCCGTGTTCACTATGGCATGTTTCCCGACTACTGATCCGATATTGATTACCGCTCCGGCCATTACTACGGTTCCTGGTCCCAATTCTGCTCTCTTTGACACTACGCTTTTTGGGTGGATTGCGGTCAGATATTCAACTAACCACGATTCCGCCACACGTTTGCGATTTCGGTTTACTCCGATTCCGATGACCATTTTATCGCCTGGTTTGGGGTCGAAGTCACGTGAATGCATCACCCAGATGCCGTTTTGAGTAGATTCTTGCGGATTGTCATCCACATATGCATATAATTCAATGTCATTGCACTGAAGGATATCGTGAATTACGAGCCCGTGTCCAGAGGCTCCGAATAAATAGACCATAATGTCATTCTTGGGGTGAGACTGACCAGATGTTTCCGATCATATGTACCAACTGCATCAAGATAACGAAGAGTTTACTATTTGAAAAAAAATCAGGTCAACTGTGTCCCAATCACTTGCAAGAAACGATTCAATCTTCTGCGACAATTTGTGTCAAAAGAACATTTTTATGCTTGCCACTGTCCTGATTTTTACAGAGATTATATATGTATAAAATATGTGCAAAATAATATGACTCTAGCCTATGATTTAAACCGAAATGTACATCGGATCACGTTGTACAACACCATTGCTGCCGACCAGCAACATACCAGTGTGCGTCCTCGCTTGTACTTGCATCTGGACATGAACTGTTTCTATGCGCAGGTTGAACAGGTCTCGTATGGGCTTTTCGGGTTACCGGTCATTGTAGGTGGTTGGCGCAAGGAAGACGGCACGGCGCGAGGCATTGTGGCTACATCCAGCTACGAGGCCCGGAAGCTGGGTATCAAAACGGCGATGAGCGCCTTTGAAGCCACGCAGATTTGTCCGTATATCGTGTTCATGCAAGTGCATTACGAAAAGTATCAGGCGATATCCAAAGAGATTAGGGCTATACTCGACCGCTACTCTCCTGATGTCGAAAGTTACTCGATGGATGAATTTTTTATGGATATCACCTTCATGCTTCGGCGGCCGCGTGCCGAGATCGAAGCCATGGCCATGCGTCTGAAAAACGAGGTTTATGTGGGCACGGGACTCTTATGCTCGGTGGGTGTGTCGTACTCGAAGACCTACGCCAAGTTATGCTCGGACCTGCAGAAACCCAACGGACTCACCTGTGCGTTCGACGAAGAAATGGCTCGTGAACGGTTGTATCCATTGCCGTTGAAAGAAGTCTGGGGCATCGGAAGCCGGCGCTATGTGAAACTACAGTCCCTTGGGCTACATACCATTGGAGACGCTATCAAGCGCGGAAACGGTCCGTTTCGGGAGTTGTTCGGCGACTATTTCGGCAAAATGCTATTCGAAACGGTCACCGGACAAGACCGCGCGAAGGTCACCGATACTGCGCTACACACACCCAAGGAAGTCAGTTATATGCACACGTTTTCGGATTGGAGTGATGATCCACTAGCCATTGAAGGGGAGATCTCGAAAGCCGTGAGCCAATTGTGTTACCGTATGCGGGGATATCGACGTAAAGCCGCCAAGTATGCTGGCTACATACGGTTTCAGGACGTAGACTGGAAAGGGATATCGTTCGTGTTTAACACACCGGGTGAAACCAATCTGGACGACTATGTACTGCAAGGATGTCTGGAAGCGGCAATTCCGTTGTTACACAAATTTTTGCGCGAAGGACACAAAATCCGCGGTATTGGATTACACACCATAGCTCTTACCGAAGGTAACCAACTAGACCTGTTCTTCCGCGAAGATGAGAAGATATCGGGGCTGTATCAGGCTATCGATCACATAAACAACCGCTTCGGGCTCGACTCTGTCCTGCCCGCGGCCAAACACTACGACGTAAAGGGGAAAACGCATTTTCTTGAAAGGAATTAGCATGCCTTGTATGCTCATTTCTTTCAAGAAAAGAGAAGGGAAGAGAGATAAGCGACAAGGGAGTAAGAACAGGCTGGTTCCCTCATCCCTTCTCTCATGAGCAAACGAAGTGAGTAAAATGCAACCTGAAAAAATAAATGTTATAGCCTCTTTTGCCGGATTCACCACGCCCAGGCAGAAGAACCGCATCGTACCGCACCGGTTTCTGACCCGGAAAGGGGACACACATGTCATAGCCACGGTACGACGCACCTACACCGAACGGGTGGGTGATAGCCAGCATGTGCATTTTGTGGTCCAGACCCGCGAGGGGCGCCTCTTCGACATCGTCTACGACAGCAAGCAAATATGCTGGTTAATGGTTCTGGAATTAGAGTAGGGTCGCAAGGTTTTGCAACGTTTGGGAGGTTTCACCACGGTGGTGCTTGCTATCGCAAGCGGATGGAAGCAGATTCCCCTCTCTGTACTCTGATCTTTCTGAACTTCCTGACCTATGCGCACGAGTACTCGCAATTCCTGCTTACCACATAAAATGCTCTATACTATGTTGCGTGGCAATTTCAAAAATCCGTATATTTGTCGTCTTCGCCGAAGTGGTGGAATTGGTAGACGCGCACGTTTCAGGGGCGTGTGAGGGCAACCTCGTGTGGGTTCGAGTCCCACCTTCGGCACCATCTGTAAGTCCTTGTTATCGTATCGATAGCGAGGACTTTTTTATTTTAGGGTAGTTTCTTTTCTGGCGAACCAACAGTTGTTTGCAGAAAGGTCAAAAGATCTTCGGGGACGAATGGTTTACTTATATAATGGTCAAACAAGCCTTTTCCACCTGCTTCATCAATTTGGTCTAATGAGTATGCGGTTATAGCGACAAGAGTTGTGTTTTTGTAATCCGGATGATCTCTGAGTGATCTGGCTAACTCTATTCCGCTCATTCCTTTTCCAAGGTTTATATCAATCAAGAATAACCCAAAACTCTGCGAATTTATCAAGTCCAGTGCAGATTCAGCTGTTTGGACACAAACCAGGTCATAGTCTTCTAACATGGTAGTGGCCAGTTTCCTCAAAACCGGATTGTCTTCAACGTAAAGTATCGATGTAGTTACCAATACTTCCAATGGCCTGAAGGTGTCTGATTTGCCTGAGTCGGTTGATAGTTGTCTTGGAATGGTTACGGTAATAGTAGTACCTATTTGAGTGTCTGAATCAATTCTTACGGTACCATTCAGATTTTCTACTAACCTTTTGACAATGGGTAACCCTAGTCCCGACCCTTCAAATCCTCTTCCAATTCCATCACTCGCCTGAACAAAAGGTTCAAACATCTGTGTGTAATGCTTGTTAGAGATGCCAATTCCTGTGTCTTTAACTGTCATTACAAATGCGTCTTCATTCACCCGAAATTCAAATTTCACTGCTCCCTTTTCAGTGAATTTCAGGGCGTTACTCAGCAACTGGCGAAGAATCGTTTTTAAGTAGCGTTCATCGCAGTAGACAAGGTCATCACCTATGAAGTCGTAGCTGAAATGTAGTTTTTTGGTTTCAGCTTGTTGACGGGCTTCTTCCAGAACTGTTCTTAAAGCAACACTTAAAACAATATGCTTCGGCCGAAACTCAATCGCATTACTGTCGAGATACGAGTACTCAAGTAGCGATTCCAGTGTGTGATGCAAACGATTCGCACTGATACCAATAAAACGGGCAGCATCTTGAAGCTTTTGATTCTCAGATTGTTCAGCTATGAGGTTGGCAAACCCTAGAATTCCTGTAATCGGAGTACGAAATTCATGGCCAATATTAGCCATAATGCTGGATTTGAGCCTGCTGACCTCTTCTGCTGTTCGTTTGGCTTCTTTGAGTTCGTTTTCGTGATGAATGCGAGTACTGATATCTTTGAAAATGGCGTAAACGCCTTCGACTTTGTTTGTGTCTTTGTTAAGTTCAGGCATTGCAGTGACTAAAATCCACCGATACTCATTTTTGACTCCATCAAAAACTCCCATGGTGAAACTTTTGACTGATTTTCCAGTCTTAAGTGCTATCATTGCAGGATGATGCTCTCCCGATAGTTCAGTCCCGTCCTCTCGCAGCGTTTTCCAGGATGGATCAATTGAAGTTCTCCCCCTAAGTTGATCGGCTGTTAGTCCAAGTATTTCGCAAGCAGCGGTATTAAATTGAACAATCTCTCCGGATTGATCGTGATACACAACGCCGTCAGACATATTCTGAAACAGGTTGGTATACTTTAGTTCTTCATCATGAATCTTAGCTTCTTGCTTTCGCCTGATTAACATGGTTCCGATCAGTACTGAAGATTCAATCAATAGCTCAATCTCTTGTTGTCGCCAGTCACGCTTCACACTTGTAGAATCGAATCCCATGAATCCTACGAGGCTATTTTCCACTTTGATGGGAATGACCAGCAGGGATAAAATCCCCTGTTCCACCAGTACTTCGCGCTCTAATTCCGGGAAATCATCAATGTGCCCGCTTATCCATGAGTCTCTTTTAAAAGCGTCGACCCACCGGATGAAAAAGTGGTCCATTTCCAGATCAAGCAACAATGGATTATCAATTTCAGGCGGAACTCCGGGCGCACAGAATTCGAAGATCTGCCTGGCCATATTGCCACGTTTTTCATCCTGCCACATTTCAAAAATGTAGACACGGTCGACATGAGTCGCACCCTGTAAAACCTCAAGCGAGTGATTGATGCCTTTACTGATATCATTCTCGCTCAGCAAGATGCGGGTAATATGACGAATAGTCTCGGTGATCGAAATATTACCGAAGCGAGATTCCATGAACGGTTAGTTGAATGTTAAAACTGAATGGTGATAATTTGATAGGAATGTAATACGAATTTTGGTCAAACGACAACCCAAGTTTCATCTCCACTCAATAGAGATTCCAGATCCGGGGCGCCATTTTTCTTTTTAGCAAAAGCCATTTGTTCGTGAACCAATGATTCATAAGATGGACGTTTATGTTCGAAAAGTACTCCGAATGGACGTGGGAACCCATCTTCGTTGCCAACGGCAAAGAATCGTGATAACAAATAAGCCTTCATGTGATCATGTTCATCGTGGATCCAAAGATCCTCAGCCGAGTACTTATCACCCAGTGTCACTAGTTCGGGTCGCATACCATCCAGACGAATACCCTTATCATTGTTGTCTCCGAAAACGAGGGGTTTACCTTGCTCGAGGTATAGTGCGGTTTCCGGCCGACTCACTTTATCGGTATATAGATCAAACGCCCCATCGTTGAAGACGATACAGTTTTGATAGATTTCGACAAAAGAGGTGCCTTTGTGAGCCGCCGCCCGATGTAAAACGGTATTCAGATGCTTCGGATCTCTGTCCATGGCACGGGCTACGAATCCACTATCTGCTCCCAAAGCCAGTGAAAGCGGATTAAAAGGATGGTCCAGCGATCCGTAGGGTGTAGATTTAGTTTTTGAACCTTCTTTTGAGGTTGGGGAATACTGTCCCTTGGTGAGGCCATATATCTCGTTGTTGAATAACAAAATATTCAGATCCACATTTCGACGAAGTACATGAATGAGGTGATTGCCACCTATCGAGAGGCTGTCACCATCACCGGAAATGAGCCAGACACTCAGATCTGGACGAGAGATTTTTATTCCGCTGGCCACTGCAGGTGCCCTTCCATGGATGGTATGCATGCCGTAAGTGTTCATGTAGTATGGAAACCGTGATGAACATCCGATTCCAGCTACGAAAACGATATTCTCACGTGGGATACCGAGTTCAGGCATCACATTTTGGACCTGTTTCAGGATTGTGTAATCTCCACATCCCGGACACCAGCGAACGTCCTGGTCAGATGAGAAATCTTTGCTTGTTAAGACTGTGGATTCTGTGCTCATGAGTTACCTCTGACGTTTAAGTGCGATAAAAATGTGGCTTTAAGTTCTTCGACCGAAAATGGTACACCCCGAACCCGATTGTAACCTTTGGCGTCGATGAAATATTGGTCACGAATGAGGCGGACCAGTTGTCCATTGTTAATTTCTGGTACGAGTACTGTTTTGAATCCACGAAGGATTTGTTCGAGGTTTCTCGGAAATGGAGCCAGATGGCGCAGATGTATCTGTGAGATCTTGTGCCCTTCTTCAAGGAGCTCCTGAACCGCTTCTTTGATCGACCCATACGTGGATCCCCAACCCACAACCAGCAAATCTCCAGTTTGTTCGCCTTCCTCCATTTCTAGAAGTGGGAGCATATCAGCGACTTTATTGCGCTTGTTTTCGCGCATTTTGGTCATGAAATGGTGATTATCGGGATCGTAAGAGATGTTGCCCGTTTCGTGTTCTTTTTCGATGCCACCGATTCGATGTTCCAGTCCTTTGGTACCTGGAATTGCCCAAGGGCGAGCCAGGTTTTCGTTTCGGGCGTAAGGCTTGAACGGAGCGTCTTCGCCGTTGGTTCGTGGTTTGGCGAATGTGACGTTGATCGGAGCCAGGGAGTCGGGAGTCGGATATTTCCATGGTTCTGCACCGTTGGCAATGTAGCCGTCGCTCAGAAACATCACAGGAATCATGAATTCGGTTGCGATTTTGCAGGCTTCATAGATGGATGCAAAGCAATCAGCAGGGGACTTTGGTGCCACCACCACAACCGGACACTCACCTGCGCGGCCATAAACTGCCTGAAGCAGGTCTGCCTGCTCGGTCTTAGTTGGCATTCCGGTCGATGGGCCTGCTCGCTGTACATTGATAATGACCAATGGCAATTCATAAATCGTTGCCAATGCAATGGCTTCTGTCTTAAGTGCTATTCCGGGACCTGAACTACTTGTTACCCCAATACTTCCTCCAAAAGCAGCACCTATGGCCGATGTGATAGCAGCGATTTCGTCTTCAGCCTGATAGGTAATCACGTTAAAGTGTTTCATTGAGGCAAGGCCATGCAGAATGTCAGATGCAGGTGTTATTGGATATGAACCCAGAAACATTGGAATACCTGCAACGTGTGCAGCTGCAGTGAGTCCGATGACAGTGGCTTCATTTCCAGTGATGTTTCGATAGTTACCTGGCTCGATTCGGGCCGGTCCTACAGAAAATCGCTCAGTAAAGATTTGTGTAGCAGCTCCAAAAGTGTAGCCGTCCTGAAGTGCTTTAACATTGGCTTCAGCGACCTGTGGATTCTTTGCGAACTTAGACCGTAAGAAACTTATGGTTGGGTCGAGTGATCTTGAGTACAACCAGTATACAATACCAAGAACAAACATGTTCTTACTTCGATCGATTTCTTTGACCGATAGACCGCTTTCGGCCAGACTCTCACGGGTAAGCTTGGTCACATCAACCGGAACAACTGTGAATCCCTGAGTAGAAACTTCAGCTAATGGGTCGGCTTCAGGACCATATTTAGCCAGATTCAAATCTTTCTTACCAAAACCATCTACATTGGCAATGATAACACCACCAGACTTTAGATGCTTGATATTCGCTTTGAGTGCCGCAGCATTCATAACTACCAACACATCGCACATATCACCTGGAGCGTGAATCGGTTTACTTCCAAAATGAATCTGGAATCCTGATACTCCAGCCACGGTTCCTGCAGGAGCGCGAATCTCAGCGGGGAAATCCGGGAGAGTACTAAGATCATTGCCGGCAAGGGCCGTTGTGTTAGTGAATTGTGATCCGGTCAATTGCATTCCATCACCGGAATCTCCGGCGAAACGAATCGTTGCCGAATTACGAGTTGCTTCTCTGACGCTCATAAGTACCTTATCTATGTGTGCATACTCTTTTCAAGGTCTGTAAAACCTATTTCGGACAATATAGTCACAGTTGAATATCTCACCAAATTCATTACAAATATCGATGATGAATTATTTCATGTGTATTTTCAATGAAAAATCACTATCTATTGGTTTTTTGGATACTTAATCGTCACGCTTCAAGAAAATTCCGATGTGTAACAGAACTATCGAGTCACGTTCAAAAAACTTCATATTCGCCACTTATTTAGTGGTGCTGTTGGGAACGCATATCAGTCTGATGGCGCAGTCAGACCCTATCGAACAGTTTGCATCTTCAGTTAATATAGACTCCATATATACCACCCCTGTCCTTTCTGATTCTTTATTCGACGATATTGGCGTGATTTTCCTTAGTGATTTTGACGGATGGAAATATTCTACGGAAGATAGCGTAGCGTTCAAAGATCCAGACTACGACGATTCTCACTGGCAGCAATTAAATCCGGCTGATCTTTCGTTAGAAGAAGACCAGAACAACAATGACTATATAAAGGGATGGTTCAGGTTCAATTTTCAGCTTGATTCGACCTTGACCTCGCAGACTTTATACTTAAGATTGGGAACATGGGGTGCCGCTGAAGTGTATATTAACGGGGTTTTACAAGGTAATTTCGGACAAGTTAGTGACCGTGACAAAGAGTTTTTAAATTACAATCCACTAAATGTGATTCCGGATGAATTCGTAACTGAATTCGTGCCTGGCGAAACCTATACACTGGCACTACGATTAGAAGACCGACATACGGTTTGGTTGTATGAGTACCTTGGTATTGACTATCGAATCGATCCATGGGTCAGAATTACTTCATCTTCGTACGGTAAATACATTCAACAAACGTCTCAGTTCTCTGTAGCATTTGCTTATTCGATAAGTGCAGCTCTAATCATTATTTTGATCTTGATCTCCGCGATTTATGCTTTGAACCGATTTGATCCGGTTCTCAGAGACGCAGCAATTTTTGTCGGAATAATGTTGCTTACTGCGGTACCGGAGTTTTTGAATGTCACTTTTCTTGAGAATCTCATACAGTATGTACTCGTTTCCGAAATTGGGAATATAGCTTTACACCTTGTATTCGGGTGGATACCAATGATTCTAAGTGGAATTCTATTCGGATCCCGTCCATCATGGATTAAGTGGTTAGTTTTATTGGCTTTCCCGGCTGCTTTATTAATAAGTTTTGGAGATTTTATTGTATACTCAAGTGCTTATTTAGTTATTTGTACACTGGCTGCAATTTGGGTCATATATCGTGGTCGGGCAAATATTAAAGGTGAGAATACAATACTACTTTTCGCGATCATCGCTGAGCTTCTAATAATTATTACATTCATCTTTCTGGAGCCCTATTACAATTCAAATCGTACAACTGGTGCAGCAGATGCCCACATTTTCGTGATTTATCTGTTCTTCCCACTGATTTTGGTCATATATCTAGCCGTACGTTACACCCGTAACTATAAGTTGCTGCAGGATAAGTTCAAGGAAGTCTCAAGATTGTCTGAGGAGAAAATCAAAGTTGAGCGGGACAAACAGGTGCTTATTTCAAAGCAAAAAGAGGTTCTCGAGAAAGAGGTTGAAATCAGAACTGCTGATTTAACGAAATCGTTAGAAGACCTTAAAGCCGCCCAGCAGCAGCTTGTTCAGCAAGAAAAACTGGCATCCCTTGGACAGCTGACCGCCGGAATTGCCCATGAAATCAAGAATCCATTGAATTTTGTGAACAATTTCTCTTCTGTGTCTCTGGAATTAATTGATGAAGCCCTTGAAGAAATCGAAAAACTTGAGAAAAGTGATATCTCGGAAGATATCGCAGATATTTTAGTATCAGTAAAAGGTAACCTAACCAAAATCCACGATCACGGTACACGAGCCGACCGCATCGTGAAGTCGATGCTCTTACATTCAAGAGGAGGAAGTGGTAAAATGGATTCCACAGATTTCAATGCCATGATTCAAGAGTATTCAAGTCTGGCCTATCATGGAATGCGAGCAGGGAAAAATGCGATTTCTGTAGATATTGACTTTAATTTTGATGAGTCCATTGGAAAAATCAATCTGATAACCGAAGATTTTAGTCGTGTGGTTCTAAACTTGTGTAACAATGCATTTGATGCGATTCGGGATAAGAGTAAAGACGCGGGCGATGAGAATTTTCTTGCAAAAGTAACCATTACTACCTCAAAAGTTGATGACCTCGTGCAGTTGATTGTCGAAGACAACGGGTCCGGCATACCAGAGGACATCCGTGACAAGATCCTTCAACCCTTCTTCACAACGAAAAAAGGAACTGAGGGAACCGGCCTTGGACTGTCGATAACCAACGATATCGTCAAGGCACACGGTGGACAACTCAAGATCGAATCTGAAGTTGGTAAATGGACACGATTTTTGGTTACTTTACCCCAGTAATTCATTCATTAACTAATTGAATAGTATGAAAATGACGTTTTTGTTTACTCTTCTTACGACCCTATTTTGCCTGGCATCAAGTTCTGCTTTCACCCAAACAGCAGATGATGAGAAGCAACTTACTGAACTACTTCATTGGTTCATGGATGGGGCTTCACGTAATGATCGTGACGTTCATGAACGGTTTTGGGCTGACGATTTGATTTACACCAGTTCAGCCGGACTTCGTTTCGGGAAAGCACAGATTATGTCTGGATTCGAAGTTTCACAGCAACTTCAGGAAGCTGCACCTTCGATTACATACACTGCACATGATATCCAAATAAACATCTATGGTGATGTAGCCGTGGTCGCATTTCGAATGAAAGGGGAGACTATGAACACCCAGGGTAGTTCAGTTGCCTGGTATCTTAACAGTGGGACTTTCCTTAAACGAAACAATGAGTGGCGCGTTGTAAACTGGCAAGCGACCAGGGTTCCGGAATAATTTTAAATCAGCTTTACTATGAAATCCTTTCTTAGAAACTCAATCTTAGTCGCTTTTACTATAATATCAGTAGCCCAAACTGCGAAAGCTCAAAGCGAAAATCTGACTTTCAATCACTTCTCAAATAGGGATGGACTATCAAATGCCTTTGTTTGGGACATGTTCCAGGATTCGTACGGATACATCTGGATTGGGGGAAGTTCAGGACTAAGTCGCTTCGACGGATATAATTTCAACAATTTCAGGTACCAGGCAGAGGATAGTACCTCTCTGCCCGCCGGGCCTGTGTTGGATATTGAGCAGGACAGTCGTGGAAACATCCTTGTTGCTCACGGCAGCGGTTTGAGCATTTACTCCCACGATACACATGACTTTTACAATGTCCAACTAACCGATTCTGTTCAGAGTTTTGAGTTTATCAGGGATATTCATATTGATATGGATGGGAGCATTTGGTTGTCATCCATTCATGGGATCTACAAAGTTCTGCAAATCGGGGATGCCCGACAGGACCTGGAGATTACTTTTTATCGTAAGCAAAACTTTGAGGAAGTATTAACTCGTGTCAATGCGATTATTTCCAAAGACGAGAATACACTTTACTTGGGTACTGATGAAGCGTTGTTTGAGTTCAACAAGGTAACTAGTGAATATTCGAAAATAGTGCCCTCAGATTCCGCTGTACGCGAAGCATTGGGTAATGAGATATGGTCATTACATAAAGATCAACGGGGAACGGTCTGGATTTCAACATTAAGTGGTTTGTTGAAATGGGAGGTAGATATGCAAGAACCTGAGCTTGTTTCAACATTAGGTAACAGTACCTTTGATTTCAGAGGGCAGGGCACACAATCAATAACCGAAACGGATGATGGTACGCTCTATTTTGGGATTTCAGGTGACATTGGAGCACTCATTTATGACCAAAATACTCAAGAGGTTACCATTTTTAAACACGATGAGTCTAATGTGAACTCAATTCGAGAAGATGATGGGCATTATTTCTTTCGGGATGTTGATGGGAATCTTTGGTTCGGACAACATTTTTCAGGGATTTCAGTGGCCTATGATCAGTCGTGGAGATATGAGTTGAAGCGGATCGTCGATAGTGCAACTCCAGGCTTGCCTGAGCATGATATTCATCAGATCGTTGAAACGGGTTCCGGAGATCTTTGGTTCGCTACGCATGCGGGACTTATTCACTACGTACCAGACTCTGACGAGTATACCAGCTATTTACCTAATCCGTCTAATAGAAATGTTGGAAATACAGAGAACCAGTTCTCTGAAATCATTACAAATGGTGAGAAAATTATTGGTGAAACTCATAATGGCAACACGTATGTGTTCGATATCGATACCAAAACGTACACCAAGCTGGATTTAGATCTTGAAATAGGACCTTATACAAGTGGAAATACTGTTGACGGAAATTTTATGATCGGAAGTATCAGTAATACTCTGCACTATATCAATGCTGGTTCCTATGAGATTACCAAATTCATTGTTCCCCCCATAGATTCTACTAAATTTGAGCAACAAGCTACATTTCCGGTCATTCAAAGTGACGGATCTGTAACAGTAATGTATGCCAAGTTATCAACCAATGGGATATCATACTACTTTTATGATTTTGATTTGGAATCAGGTCAATTTTCCCCTATTCCATTAGGACTACCAGGTTCATTTACTTCATTTGGGCTTCCAATTCCATCACCCAATGATGTAAATGTGATTTGGTTTCCAACTAACCAGGGACTGTACAGAATCGACTTGAATACGCAATCATTTCAGATATTATTTCAATCAGATGCATCAATATTCCTACAAAATGGAAGCCTTTTATTCGAGGATAATGAAGGGTATCTATGGCTGGCTAACCTAACTGGGTTAGTAAAACTTGATCCTGTAACTCAAACACTAACTTATCTGCAAAGTCGTACCGGTTCTCAGCTGTCAGCTCACAGAACACCAGTCCAATTATCAAATGGTAATCTTTTGGTCCCCGGGATAGGGGGGTACTTGGAATTCAATCCGTTAAATCAAGTTTTGGTATCAGAAATAAGTCAAATTCATGTTACTGATATTCAGGCTGGTAACACGATGATCAACGCCCTCACAAATCAAGGCCCGGTTGAAATTAGTTCTTCTGATAACAACATTACATTTAGCTATCTGGCATTTAACTATTCGAATCCACAAGTGACTCGTTATCGTTACCGAATTGTTGGTTACGATGATAATTGGATCGAAGTGGGTACTCAGCGATCGGTTTATTTAGCAAATCTACCACCTGGTGATTACACATTTGAAGTGCAGGCCGCACAACAATTTGGAGGTTACGAAAGTGTTGTAGCTCATGAAGAGTTCACCATTCTTCCGCCTTGGTATAGAACCCTCCCTGCATATGTGATATTCGCTTTGATTATCGGTGGAGTAATTTTTGGAGTCGACAGAGTTCAACGTAAACGGGTATTGGCCCAGGAACGTGAAAGATCCCGTGAAAAAGAACTCGAACAAGCCGAAAAGATCAAAATTGCTTATACAAACCTGGAAGTGGCCCACGAAAATCTGAAATCTGCCCAAACTCAACTTGTGCAACAGGAAAAACTGGCGTCTTTAGGTCAGCTAACCGCTGGTATAGCGCATGAAATCAAGAATCCATTGAATTTCGTGAACAACTTCTCGTCAGTCTCCATTGAAATGCTTGCCGATGCAATTGAGGATATCAAATCGCTAAAAAGCGATGTAAAGGCTTCTGAGGGTCGTACAAAACTCCTGGATGAAGTGCTGGAAGTACTCGATGATGTAAGGAACAATCTGTCGAAAATTCATGATCATGGTTCCAGAGCAGACGGTATCGTAAAATCAATGCTACTACACTCAAGAGGTGGTTCCGGCAAAAAACTTAACGTGGATTTCAATTCTTTGGTAAGTGAGTATGTGAATTTGGCCTATCACGGAATGCGTGCCAGCAAATATCCAATTAATGTGGATATAAATCTGCATTTGAGCCCAGAAGTGGGTAATTATTCATTGATAACCGAAGACTTCTCTCGAGTTGTTCTGAACATCTGTAACAATGCTTTTGATGCAATGCGTGAAAAGATTGAATCGAATGAGGGGTCCTCGTACAACGCGTTATTATCTGTACGAACGTTCAATATCGATTCGAAGCTTATTCTTGAGATTGAAGATAATGGCCCTGGAATTCCAGATGATCTGAAGGATAAAATCTTGCAACCGTTTTTTACCACTAAAAAAGGTACTATGGGGACAGG
>CAZJZI010000014.1:0-50815 GCA_964550435.1 uncultured Chitinophagales bacterium
GGGACAGGGTTGGGACTTTCTATCACACACGATATTATTAAGGCCCCTGGCGGAACGCTATCAATCCAGACAGAATCTGGCAAGTCTGTATTTAAAATCGAGTTACCATAAATTAAAAAGCACTTCGGAGGTCGGGTGAATCCCTGCTCCGAAGTGCTTTAATGTTACTAGAACTAGAGTCTATGATTTAGTCTTGTAGATTCTCTATCGCAACCTGCACTGCACGCTCAAGCTGTTCGTCGCGTCCCGAATCAATCACTCCAGGCATGTTTTTAACTTTTACATTTGGCTCAGTCTGATTGTTTTCCATCCACTCGTTGTGGTAGTTTCGGGCACTAACGGGAACAACACCCCAACGGGTTCCGTCAGGCAGACCTTCCCAACCAGCGAAGCTACAGGTTCCCGGAACCGGCATTCCGATGGATGTACCCAGTTGAAGTTCATTGTATGCAGCAGCATAACAATGTCCATCTGAGTACATACTCTCATTGAATAAAGTTACTGTAGGTTTGGTCCAGCGTGCTGTTGGTTCACCACCTACATCTTTAGAAGCTGTAGCATAGGTATTGAATTTCTGACCAGTGAAGAACATTGCAAGATCGGCAACCAGGTCACCACCACCATTGAACCTGGCATCTACGACCATTGATTCTCGGTCGTAGTATTTACCCAACATGGCATCAATGACGTTACGGAACGGGCCGTCTCCCATGCCTGGGATGTGAACGTATCCCAGACGACCATCACTTAAGCGGTTGACTTCTTCCTCGTTGATGCGAATGTAACGCTGATACAATAGTCCACGCTCAGCGCCAAGAGAGACTGGCTTCACAGTAACTTGCTGACGGTTTTTGCCATCGGCACTAACCACATCCAACAGAACGAATTTGTCCGCTTTTCGGTTCAAGTAACTGGCCATATCGCGATCAGGGGTGACAGTTTCACCATCTATTTTCTCGATCACCATACCCGCTGTAATGTTCATTCCAGCTTTATCCAATGGACCACCCTTGATGACTTCGGTTATCTTGATTCCATTTCCGGTATACCCGTAATCGAAGAAGATTCCCAGGGATGCAGTTGCATCTGGATTGTCAATGCTGGTGCTGTATCGAGCTCCGGAGTGCGAAACATTGAGCTCACCGAGTAGTTCTGACAACATTTCAGCGAATTCGTATGAGTTTCCGATGTGTGGCAGGAACTTGCGGTACTCCTGAGCCATGAAATCCCAGTCAATACCATGGAATGTCGGCTCATAGAAAATATTTTTAGTACGGATGTATACATGCTCGAATGCTTCTACCCGTTCTTTATAGGCATCGTAAGTCATTTCACCAGCGATGCGTATTCCGGATGAGCTTCCGGCGGACAGGTTCAGCTTAGAAATACTTCCACGGCTGAGTAAGTATAGATTCTCCATGTCTTTGTCCCACACCAAGCTTCCACCACCAGTGTTCAAACGGATCAACTGCTTGGTGTCGCGCGTACGAAGATTGGTCTCCCAAAGATTGTAATTACCTTCAAAACTGGTCAAATAGTACAGTTTTTCTCCATCTTTTGACAACGTAGCATCGCTCAGGGAGCTTGAATGGATGGTTAATCGAGCTTTGCGGTCCTTGACTCCATCCAGATCAAACTGAAGTGCCGGAGTCTCTTTGGAATCCTCTTTTTTATCGTCGTCTTTTTTCTCTTTTTCATTCAATTTGTCGAGTTCTTTTTTGAGTTTGAACTCATCTTCACTCAGGTTGAAGGTGTCCCATCCCTCTTGAGTGAAGAACATGCTGTAGACATCGCGTTCGGATTGTCCGCTGGTTGCATAGCTTCGTAATCCATCACGGTTTGAAAACCAAAGCATTTGTTTTCCACCCATTACCCATTTCGGACGCATTTCATCGTAACCACTTTCGGTTAGGTTAATACGCTGGGACCCATCGGCTGCTAACAATAGCACATCACTGTTAGATAACCTTGATCTCCAATCAGAAAGCAACCATCGGCTGTCAGGACTCCAGGTGAAGTATTTGTCACCATCACTCATGTGAAATAGATCATCAGGTGTTAACAGGTCGACTGTGTTACCTGATGCGAGATCCAGCACACGAAGGGTACGACGTCCTGCGATATAGGCAAGTTTCTTGCCATCCGGACTGTATTCGGGCAGGTAATTGTCTTCCTGATTCTGTACCACACTGGTCTCTTTAAGTAACGTTGAAGCATAGAAAAACGGTTCCTCTGCACGGACTTTCTCGGTCTTGAAAATGCTCCAGCGTCCATCACGTTCACTGGCATACACAACACCTTTTCCATCAGGTGTAAAGGTCACAAAACGCTCACGTTCAGCAGTATTTGTGATTCGTTTGGTCATAGCACCATCCACTGAGGTAACAAACACTTCGCCACGTGCAACGAAAGCGATTTCCTTTCCATCAGGAGATACCGCCATTTCCTGAACGCCCCCATTAATTGAAATGAATTTGTCTGTGTTTGCTTTGTCCTGTGTACGGATGCGAACATCAACTTTACGAGGTTCCTGTCCATCGCGCATGGTGTATAAATCACCATCATATCCAAATGCAAGCACGCCGTTTCCCTGGCTCAAAAAGCGCACGGGATGTGTTTCGAAACTGGTTACCTGAGTTCGTTGTGACGGATTGGAAACTGGCATTTTGTGAACGTTGAAGGTGCCACTTTCTTCACTCAGAAAGTATATCGTCTGCTCGTCCTGACTAAAAACAGGTTGGCGATCTTCTCCCAGCCAACTGGTAAGCATGGTGTGCTGGTTAGTGGATGCATTGTACATCCAGATATCACGGGTAATATCGGAGCGATGGTGTTTTCTCCAGTCATTTTCACCACCTTTTTTGTCATGATAGATCATGATTGAACCATCCCGACTTGTTTGAACGTATTCGGCTGGGATCGTGAAAATCTGATCAACACGCCCACCGGTTACCGATACGCTATAGAGCTCCGGCTGTGATCCAGTTGGAAATTGTCGGTGTTCCGCAGTGTCCATGCGCTGAGCACCAAAAACGATAGAGCTACCATCGGCAGAAAACGTGTACGGACTCTCATCGGCTGAATGAAAAGTGACACGGGTTGCGGGTCCCCCCATAGCGTCCATCACATACACATCGAAATTGCCATATCTGTCGGAAGCGAATGCGATTTTAGACCCATCCGGACTCCAAACCGGCATATAATCGTGGGCATCATGGAAAGTTAGTTGTGTAGCATCACCACCACTGGCAGCAACACGATACAAATCGCCCATATACGTGAACACAATATGATTCCCGTCGGGAGATATCGTTTGATATCGAATCCATTGTGGTGTAATCTGGGCGAATGCAACAGATGACATCGCGACAAGAACCAGAGTTAGTACTAGTTTTTTCATCATACAAGTAGGTTAAATTAAAAGACCAAAAATTGAACAAGTTTTTGGAATCTAAGGCAAAAATCGATTGAAATCAGGTAGATAGTATTTTTTAACATGGGATTTACAAATAATCGTGTAAACCTGGAATAGTTTCGAAGATTTCAACTTTAAAATTTATTTTTTCGATTTAAAAATAAAGTGTTGTATTTCATTAAATTGTGCATATTTCATAGATAAACAAATTCAAAATACTATATTAAAGTGTGTCGCAAAGTCGTCGATAATAATTCAGATGTAATATGAGTCAAAAATCGGAATTGGATGAGCTTCAAAACAAATTAAAGCAGCGAGAGGCAGAGCTACTTGTTATCAATAGTGTGCAGCAGGCATTGTCTTCACAGTCTGATTTAGATCAGATTTATACGCTCGTCGGAGAGAAACTTCGGGAATTGTTCGACGCACAGGTTACTGGAATTTATCAGTTTGACCACGAAAACCAATTAGAGCATTTTGGGTATTTATTCGAGGATGGAGAACGGATTTATCCAGAATCCAGACCATTGAATAAGCTCAGAAAGTGGCTCATTGATAATGCCAAAACATTATTGGTCAACGAGAATGCAGACGATATAATTCTTGAAGTCACAGGTGAGGAGCACAAGGCAATACCTGGAACCAGGCTACCAAAATCATTGGTGTTTGTTCCGATTATTGTAAACAACACGGTTAAAGGGTGTGTAAGCCTGCAGAATTTGGACCGCGAGAATGCGTTTCCTGAATCGGATATCCAGCTACTCACTACGCTGGTAAACGGAATGGGTCTTGCCCTTGAGAGTGCACAATTATTTGACCAGACTTCCAGGTTACTTGCCGAGACTGAACAACGAAATGCAGAACTCGCAGTAATCAATAGTATTCAGCAAGGTCTAGTAGCTCAAATGGACCTTCAGGCCATCTATGATCTGGTTGGGGACCAAATCCGTGATATTTTCGACGCGCAAGTAGTGGTAATTGCAACCTTTGATCACGATTCTAACAAAGAATTGTTCAAATACGGCTTTGAAGCTGGTAAGAAGTTCAACTCCATGACTCGACCTATTGATAAAATCCGTCAACGACTAATTAAGACCCGAAAATTAATTCACATATCAGAAAATACAGCTGAAGCTTATACCACTATAACCGGCGAACCACCAAAATCACTGCCCGGTACCAAGTTTCCCAAATCAATGCTTTATGTACCACTGATCATTGGAGAGTTAGTCCAGGGATATGTAAGCCTGCAGAATCTGGACAAAGAACATGCGTTTTCTGAATCAGATGTACGTCTTCTGAGCACCCTTGCTAACAGTATGAGTGTTGCCCTCGAGAATGCACGCCTTTTCAATGAGACAGAGCAACGGAATGCAGAATTAGCTGTTATAAACAGTGTTCAAAATGGCCTTGTGGCTGAAATGGATCTTCAGGCGATTTATGATCTAATTGGCGATCGGATTCGAGAGTTGTTCGACGCTCAGGTTACCAGTATTGTCACATTTGATCTTGAAAACAAGAAAGAACATTTCAACTATTTATTTGAAGACGGTGACAGGCTTTTCCCGAGTCCAAGGAGGTACGATAGGGTCCGTGAAAAACTCATTAAAGAACGGAAGACGCTACTTTTTAATGAGAACGTAGATAAATACATTTCAGAAATTAACGGTGAACCTCATAAAGCTGTTCCTGGGACCCGAGGAGCGAAATCTGCCGTATATGTTCCACTTGGGGTTGGTGATATTGTCAGAGGATATGTAACACTTCAGAATCTGGATCGGGAGAATGCATTTACAGAATCTGATGTCAGACTTCTAAACACTCTTACGAATAGTATGAGTGTTGCCCTTGAGAATGCCCGTCTATTCGAAGAAACGAATCGCTTACTAGCCGAAACCGCACAACGAAATGCCGAACTGGCCATTATAAATAGTGTACAGGATGGACTGGTACAGGAAATGGACATGGCTGCCATCTACAAACTCGTTGGAGAGCGGATCTGCGATGTTTTGGACACGCAAACTATGATCATCCGAACGTTCGAATACAGTACCGGACTGGAACACTGGCAGTATGCAGTAGAAAAAGGGGAGTTTATTGAAGTAAAACCTCGTCCATTTATATGGGCGAACAAGATCCTCATCGAAACCAAAGAACATCTGCTTATCAACGAGAATTACGAGCTAACCGCTGTCCAGTACGATGGCACGGCCATTACTAAGGGTCTGGCGCCGAAATCGGCTGTTTTTGTTCCAATGATCGTTGGAAACACAGTTGTTGGATCTGTAAGTCTTCAGAATGTTGATAAAGAGCACGCCTTTAGTGAATCAGATGTTCGTCTGGTTACGACACTGACCAATAGTATGAGTGTGGCCATCGAAAATGCCCGATTATTCAGTGAAACCAGTAGACTACTTCAGGAAACGAATCAACGTGCAACCGAACTGGATACAGTAAATAGAATCAGTAATGCCCTGGTGTCTCAACTTGAATTCGATGTGCTAATCAATATGGTCGGGGAACTCATGCGTGAGACCTTTCATGCTGACATCGTATTCCTGGCGTTACACGACACAACCGAGAATATGATCCATTTCCCATATTATTACGGAGATGAAGCACAGTCCCGGCCTTTCGGGAATGGAATTACCGAGAAAATTATTACGGGTCGACAACCTGTTTTAATCAACGATGATCTGGACACGGCATACAAGAAAATGCAGGCTGAAAAACGTGGTCGTTGGGTCGCTTCATTTTTGGGGGTTCCAATAGTAGTGGGAGACCAGGCCATCGGAGTCATTAGCGTTCAGCGTACCCAGGAAGGTGACGTTTTCGATGCTGCCGATCAACGGTTACTTTCAACCATTGCCGCAAACGTGGGAGTGGCGATTCAAAACGCAGATTCATACAAGAAACTGAGTACTGCCCTCGAAGACCTGAAAGCAGTTCAGGAGCAGCTCATTCAGCAGGAGAAACTGGCTAGTTTGGGACAATTAACAGCTGGAATTGCCCATGAAATCAAGAATCCGTTGAATTTTGTAAACAACTTTTCATCTGTATCCATTGAAATGCTTGAAGAAGTTGAGATAGAGTTGTTGAAAATCAAAAATGACCCGTCTCAGGCTACATCAGAATCATTAGAAGAAGCCTTGGCAATCCTCAGCGATATTAAATCGAATCTCATTAAAATCAACGATCATGGAAGCCGGGCTGATGGTATAGTGAAATCCATGCTCATGCATTCCCGCGGTGGAAGTGGTAAGAAAGAACCAGCAGATTTCAACTCGGTCGTGAAAGAATATGTGAACCTCGCATACCATGGGATGCGTGCCAGCAAACATCCGATTCAAGTTGATATCACGCTAAATGCTGATGAGAAAATCAATCAAGTGCCCATAATTACAGAGGATTTTTCTCGTGTTATTTTGAATATCTGTAACAACGCTTTTGATGCTATGCGTGACAAGGTCGAGTCTGAAGGTAACAAGTACAAGCCTTCACTCATAGTGTCTACGTTCAAAAGAAATGGTGGCATTTGCATGGAGATTCAAGATAATGGACCAGGGATTCCAGATGAACTGGTAGATAAGATCCTTCAGCCGTTTTTTACTACAAAAAAAGGGACACAAGGCACCGGATTAGGACTCTCCATAACTCATGATATCATAAAAGCTCACGGTGGATCGATGAGTATTGAATCTGTTACTGGAAAAACATTGTTTAAAATAAATTTACCCGAAAACTAATGCTAATTTTGATTAGCTTATGTGCCCTTATAAATTGAAAAAATTCTAGCCATGTTAAAATTTTTAGTTGTAGATGATGAACCTGATGTTGAAATGCTATTTCGTCAGAAATTTCGAAAAGAAATCAAGAACGACATTATTGACATAAGCTTTGCTTTTTCTGGCAATGAAGCATTGGATGTACTAAGAAGTAAACAACCCCCTGAGGTTGTTTATATTTTTTCAGACATCAACATGCCTGGATTGTGTGGACTATAATTATTTTAAAAAGTAAAAGCAGAGTTTCCTAAAATTCATGTCAGTATGATTTCGGCCTATGGTGACGATGAGAACTATAAAAATGCTATCGCCAGCGGCGCTAAAGAATTTTTTACTAAGCCCATCGATTTTGATCATCTAAAAAGTGAAATCAATGCTTTTTTAACTGCTAAAGAGCCCGGAAACTAGCTGATATCTAAAGCGATAGTTCAGAAAATACATTACACTCCTGATAAACATGACTAACAACAGAATCTTAGTGGTCGATGATGAACCAGACCTCGAACTTTTGGTAACCCAGAAGTTCAGGAAACAAATCCGTGATGGACACCTGTCATTTGATTTTGCTGGAGATGGAGTAGAAGCTTTAATTAAAGTTGATGACAATCCTGATTACGCTTTGGTTTTGACCGATATCAACATGCCACGAATGGATGGATTGACTCTTTTGGACGAACTTCGTGGCAAGGAAAGAGCAGATTTAAAGACCGTCGTTGTGTCTGCTTATGGCGACATGGCAAACATTCGAACTGCTATGAATCGAGGCGCTTATGATTTCATTACCAAGCCAATTGACTTTGGAGACCTTGAGACAACTATTTTAAAAACGATTGACGAAGTCGGACGCATTCGCGAAGCCATCAAAGCCCAAGAGCAGCTGAGCACGATTCAATATGAACTCGGGACCGCAGCACGAATCCAACAAAAAATTCTAAAACGAAGCTTTCCTGCGTATCCAACTCGAAAAGATTTTGACTTGTTTGCCAAAATGGAAGCAGCCCGAGAAGTGGGCGGAGATTTATACGACTTTTTCTTTATAGACGACGATCGTTTGGCTTTTTTGGTCGGTGACGTAAGTGGTAAAGGCGTTCCTGCGGCAATTTATATGGCGGTCTGCAGAACTATGATCCGTGCTGTAGCCTCTCAGGTTGGTGATCCAGCTGAATGTCTGCGCCGTGTGAATCACATGCTGATTCCAGAGAGCGATCTCACGACATTTGTTACAGTATTCTATGGCGTTTACAATACTCGAACTGGCGATGTTAGGTACTGCAACGGTGGACATAATCTGCCGTATGTTTTAAGGGCAGACAATACAGTCGAAGAACTTGCTCCAACCGACGGACTTTTACTTGGAAAAATACCTAACATCGAATACGACTCAGCTAAGTTGAAGCTCGAAAAAGGGGACAGGCTTGTAGTGTTCACCGATGGTGTGACCGAAGCTATGAATCCAGTGGGGGATATGTACGAAGAACCACGATTGGAGCAATTTTTGTCGCATTTGGGTCCAGGAAGTTGCGAGCAACTCACGGATGCTTTGTTTGAGGATGTATTTAAATTTGCCGATGGGGCTGAACAATCAGACGATATCACAGTTTTGGTCTTAGGTAGATCCTGAGATCTTATCAACCCTGTGTAAAAGCTGAAAAATTTAGTTTCTGTATCTCATTGTCGGTGGAACTTATTATCTTCAGCCCATCGTTACACCACCATGGAAATTGAAGAACTAAATCGGGTAGACGGCGCAACTGCTGTCGTAACAGGTGCTGGATCAGGAATTGGTCGTGCATGTGCAATTCAACTGGCTGAAGCCGGAGCATTACGATTATTTATTACCGGACGCAGAAAAGAACAATTGGATGAAACAGCTTTGATGATATCATCGCTTGCTCCAAAAACCAAGGTTATTATTGCTTCGGGAGATGTAAATGATTCTAAATGGAGACAGGAACTCGTTTCTGAGGTCTTTGTGAACGGTCCTTTAGACATTTTGGTCAACAATGCCGGAGTGTATTATGCCACTCAATTCGAGGAGACCACTGACGAAGAATTGTCCACGGTTTTACAGACAAACCTAGCCTCTGTTTTCTCATTAACACGCGATCTGCTTCCTTTACTTGAGCGCAGTACTTATCCGTCAGTTATCAATATTGGAAGTACTCTCAGTCTTCGTCCAATTGCCCAGGGAGCCGGATATAATATGTCAAAGGCTGCAATTGACCATCTGACCAGGAGTTTGGCACTTGAGCTGGGACCACGCAGAATACGTGTGAATTGTGTTTCGCCGGGAATTATTGAAACTCCAATGTATCGAGGCAGATTTTCTTCCGAAAAAGCCTACCGCGACGCAATTGACCAGGCAACGCTTTGGCATCCACTAGGACGCGTCGGAACTCCGGAAGATATTGCCCGTTCGGTATTGTTCTTGGCCAGTCGGGCATCGTCGTGGATTACAGGCGTGGTATTGCCGGTTGACGGTGGGTTGCTCACAACCTGATCTAAATTCAAGCAGATTTTAACATGATTATAAATGTGATGGCGTCTTCGGTGGATGGATATGTGGCCGCACACAGCGGACAGACCGACGCCGAACGTCACGAACAGGGATTCTCTTCTGATGCCGACTGGCAGCGACTCAAGGAACATTTGAGAAGTGCAGATGCGGTTATTTTAGGCGCCAAGACGATGTCGACTGCCAATGGAGCAGTCGATCAGCCGCGAGGTGATGGGACTTATCCAATTTGGTTCACGTTTACCAACTCGGGGATTCCCGCTGATAACGAGTTCTGGAAACAATCTCATATTCCAAGGGTTATCGTATCAAGGAGTCGGCTTAAAATGCATGACGATCAGGTTGAGAATCTGGTTTATTATGATGAAGACCCTGTAGTGTTTTTGAAACGTGTGTTGGATGAACGGGGTATGGCGCAGGTGTTGTTATTTGGGGGAGGGACGATTAACAGGATGTTTTATGAGGCGGGTGCAGTTGATGAACTTTATTTGACTCTGTGTCCCTTGGTGGTTGCCAACCCGAATGGAGTGCCACTGATTGAACCGGGATTGGTGGAAGTTACCAAATTAACATTGAAATCGGTTGAGACGCATGGAGATCTGCTGTTTGTCCGGTATCTTGTGAGTAAAAAGTAGCGTATGTCTGAAGCAAAGTTTAAAGAATTTGAGCACAAGTACCTGTTGAATGGGTCAGAGTCGGTGGAATCGATATTCGAGTCGCTCAGGAGCGTGAGTGGGGGGGAGGAGAAGTCTTTGGAGGTAACGGATACCTATTTTTCCCAGGGAACCTCACCTAAGTTCGTATACCGACATCGAAGGGATATCGAAATTCAACAGCTAACGGTGAAATCCCTGGGTATTGATGCCCGTGAACGAACCGAGATCAATCTGCACTTTTTGAATGACGAGAATCAGTACGAGGCCGTGGTTCGTTTTATGGAAACGCTGGGTGAGTTCAAGGAACTCAGTATCCGAAAATCCATTCAAGTTATTGATTTCCCAGATTGCGAATGCGTGTATTATGAGGCAACTAACGGGACTAAATCCGTACGCTGTTTTGAATTTGAAGCCCTGGGCACTGAAAATATTGATCAGGCACTAGGCATTATTTCGAAGTATGAAAAGTTGGCTGGATTCTCTCCAGCGACACGTTGTTATCAAAGTCTGTTTGAATTGTTGAGCTAAAGCATATGAACCAGGATATCATCCGCATCCAGAACATGCACGTTCAGTGTTACATAGGAATACATCGCCATGAACGTCATGAGCGACAGACGCTTCTCGTTGATGTAGAGATGCATATTGATTCTGTAAAAGGTACCGATAAGATTATGTTGACCAATTCGGTCGATTATTCCAAAATTTACGGTGAACTCAAATTTCTACTCGAAGCGTCTCAATTCAGACTCTTGGAAACGGCTGCTCAGGCGTTGTGCGCGTATTTATTGGCCCCGGTATTATCCGATCGCCCGCAAGCAGTTATAAATGCAGTTAAACTTACTTTGAGCAAACCAAGTGCTCTAAAGTCTGAGGCGGTACCAAGTCTGACCGTCTACCGTGAATCCGGTGATTTCAAACCGGGATATGAAGTCAATCATTTTGGTGAAGTTGATATCATTCACGAAAGCAATGATTGTGGGATTTATAGACTCAAGATTCCAGCTGGAGGATCCATTCCTGCTCACTATCATGAGATCATGTCGGAAGGGGAGCTGGCTATGAGTGATGGACTTTTACTACAAAATAAGCCGCTTTCAGCCGGATTAGCACATTTTTGGCCGCAAAAGTTCGTTCATGAGTATAAAAATCCGACCGAAATCGCCAGAACTATTCTATGTGTCAACCGACCGTCATTTATTCCTTCCGATGAAATTTTAAGTCCTGATTCTCCGCTGCTTGATCCACCCCCAGGGTCAAAAGTTAGGTATTATTAATAAGCAGGGATCGGCGAGCGGTTGTAAATCGGGAGTAGGAAGTCGGAAGTAGGGAGTGGGTGGTTGGAATGGTTTTCTAGTTCTTGAAATTTTACTGATATTAAGAGTGTATATATTGGTAGTGATATTGTGAAAGGAAACAGGGTAATCGTGTTTTGCCCACTCCTCACTTCCCACTCCCCACTTCCAAAAATTTTGACCAACTGTAACATATAACTAACCTATACTAGTATGAAACTAATCCTAAAATCCCTAAGGAGTCTGGTTCCTATGCTGGTGCTTTTGGCACTTGTCGTAGTTCCGGCTTCTGCGCAACGACCCATGACGGCCGATGATATTGCGGCAGTCAAGAATGTCGGGTTCACCCAAATTTCTCCGGATGGGCAGAATGTTGCGTACACATTAGTGGTCCCGGCAGACCCAAAAGTTGAAAATAGATCCGCCTCCAGCCATTTGTATGTATACAACGTAGCATCAGGAGAGAGTACAGCCTTAATTACTTCAGGTGGAGCAGGAAATATCCAGTTCAGACCTGAAAAAGGCACAATATCATATACTTCACGTCGCGAAGGTGATGAAACCACATCGCTTTATGAAATTCCGGTGACAGGAGGAGAACCTGTACGTCTACATTCTCATGAAACCAACATTATTTCATACAACTGGGCAGCTGATGGGAATCACATACTGTATATAGCCAATGAAATCGTTGAAAAACCAACTACAGGACTCCCTTATGAACCTGAGATCTATGAGGAATTCATCCCGAATCGTAAGTTGTTTATCACCAATGTGAATATGGACGATCATCCACCGCACCGTGTGGATTTACCTGGCTCTGTTTATATGGCAGTTTTCAGTCCAGACAAGACTAAAATAGCAGTTTCTGTTGCACCGACTCCGAATGTTGATGATCAGTACATGTCTCAGCGAATTCATATTCTGGATTATCAGTCCCGCGAAGTGATAGCGACCATTGACAATGCGGGAAAGCTCGGAGAAATTCATTGGAGTCCAGATGGAAACCAATTGGCATTACGCGCGGCAAATGATCTTAATGACCCGACAGATGGTCGACTGATGATTGTATCAGCATCAGGTGGAACACCAGTAAATATTGCACCTGAATTTGAGGGGAAATTCGAACAACTTCGTTGGATCGAGGCAAATGCAATACATTTCTTAGCAAGTGAAGGTGTCTGGAGCACATTTGGAACCATTCGTCCAGATGGATCTGCATTTACTCGTATTATCGAGCCAGGTGGACCGATTTTGACCAGATTTACGGTTGCCGAAAATGGATTGATTGCATTTACTGTAAATACACCTACTCATCCTGCTGAGTTATATCTGTACCGTGAAGTAACCAGAACCGATCGTCAATTGGTACGCGCTACTCAATCAAATCCTGAGTTAAACAATGTTCAGATGGCTCGTGTTGAAGTAGTACGGTATGCTGCGAGAGATAATGAGTATGAAATCGAAGGCATGCTGTACTATCCGTTGAATTACACTGAAGGACAGCGTTATCCATTGATCACTGTGGTACATGGTGGACCAGAAGCGCATTACAGTAATGGCTGGTTGACAGGATATTCGACTGCTGGACACCAGGGAGCAGGAGAAGGCTATTTTGTGTTCTATCCAAACTATCGTGGTAGCACAGGGCGCGGAATGGAGTTCGCCTATTCTTCTCAAGCTGATATGGCAGGAAAAGAATTCGATGACATCGTTGATGGTGTCGATTATTTGATCGATCAGGGCTTTGTTGATCGTGATAAAGTAGGGGTAACCGGCGGATCCTACGGTGGATATGCAACTGCGTGGATGAGTACTTATTATTCAGATCGCTTTGCTGCTGGAGTCATGTTCGTTGGAATCAGTAACAACCTGTCCAAGTGGGGGACGAGTGACATTCCAGAGGAGTTATACCATGTACATGCTCGCAAACGTATTTGGGACGACTGGGAAGGTAAACTGAAATCATCTCCAATCTATTACGTAGATCGTGCCCAGACTCCGCTTTTGATCATGCATGGTAAGGAAGACACCCGTGTGCATCCAGCTCAATCCATGGAATTGTATCGCCACATTAAAGTCCGTAAACCTGAGTTGCCACTACGTTTGGTTTATTATCCAGGTGAAGGACATGGTAACACACGAAGTACCTCGCGATACGACTACAATATCCGTGCTATGGAATGGTTTAGCAGACACCTAAAAGGTGATGAAATCCAGCGTCAGCGTGATCTTGAAGGGCAGTAAATCTCCGGATTGACCATTCTTCAGTACAAATTAGTAGCACAAAAAAAGGCCGACTCCTTGGGGAGCCGGCCTTTTTATTATAAGGCATTTTGCCTGATCAACTACCGTAACCTGGATTCTGGGCAAGGTTGGTATTGACATTCATTTCACGATCTGGGATCGGGAATACAAGCGCGTTATCATTCCATGGAATTGATTGACGTGTCAGGGATTGAGTTGTTCCTTGCAGACGTTTTAAGTCAGTAAGCAACAGACCCTCGAACATCAACTCATTACGACGTTCTTTTAAAACGTCAGCAAGTGTTACACTGGCAAGTGGAGTAAGACCAACACGGGCTCTAATGGCATTGATTTCGTCTACTGGTGCGACACCACCAATACTTGATCCGGTACGAACACTAGCTTCAGCTCTGATAAGGTGCATCTCTGCCAGACGTATCAGTGTGATATTGGTTCGACGTGGATCAATAGACGGATCAGCAGATGCATACTTCATAGTCATGCGTCCACGCCCTGTAGCGGCGAACAGGGTAGCACGTTCGTCACCAGACTCGTAATTGGTCAAATGAGCATCCAAAACTTGAATATCAGCTCGACCAAATGGAGTAGGTGCATAAAATACGGCCATGTTATTACTGAATGCAGTTGCTGTGTTTTGAACAGCAAAAATTGTTTCAGCACCGTTAATAGAACGGGTATAGTTATCACGAATATCATCAAACAATGCGTATCTGCCTGATGAGATTACACGATCTGCTTCCGCGCCTGCCGCAGGATAGTTACCCATAACCAGATGAACACGTGCCAACATAGCACTTGCAACATATGTATTTGCAAAGAAACCATTATTAGCAGGTAAACCTGCTTTAGCGTCTTGTAAGTCAGAAACGATTTGAGAATATACCTCGGCAACCGAATTACGTGGTACCTGTAAGGTTTCATCAACTACACGAGTTGGTGTAAGAACAACAGGAACACCTGGATTACTGCCTGGGTTGCCATCATTGTATGCTTTACCGAATACAGTAATCAGGTTGTAATAGGCTGCTGCACGAAGGAATTTCGCCTCAGCTTCAGCTCTTGCGGCACCTGCAGCATCGTTTCCGAATACATCGAGTGCATCCAGAACATTGTTTGCGCGGTTGATTACGTTATAGGATGAACTCCAATAAGCAGAAATGAAGCTATTCGTGGTTAGAATTGCTTTATCGTTTACTTCACGTGGTTGTATGAACGTACCGTTAAAGTACACTTCATTAACCGGAACCGCGTAGATGTCGGTCAGGTAGACATAACTACCTGCCCAGGTATTTGCTCCAGTAAGAGCTGCATAACCACCCACAATTGCCGTTTGCACGTTGCCTGGGGTAGATAATGCCACGACATCAGAGATCGATGCCTGTGGCTCAAGTTCCAAGAGGTCGTCACAACCAGTAGCCATAACGCCTATCAGAAGAGCCATGAAAATTTTATTCAATGTTTTCATATTCATGTATTAATTCCTTGTTAACGATTGAGCTCTGGTTAGAATCCGATGTCAAAACCAAAAGTGATGGTTCTGGATTGTGGAGCTGTATAGAACTCTGTTCCCAGACCGATATTACCGGCAAGGAAGTCAGTGTTCATTTCAGGATCAAATCCTTCGTAGTCAGTCCAGGTAATCAGGTTAACCCCAGTTACATAAATTCTCATTTTGGTTAATCCAAGTGCATTCAGACGTGCTGAAGGAACTGAGTAGCCAAACGTAAGATTTTTGAGTCGGACATAGGATGCATCAGTGATGTATCGGCTGGAGTGCTGGTTACCGTTTGTAATCAAATAGCGTGCCTCAGGGACACGGGTATTCGGATTTTGAGGAGTCCAGAAGTTCAACTGGTCTACATACGAGTTATCCTCGAATACACCGTTACCACGGCTCCAACGTCCACTACCTCCGATGTATGCTTCGTTACCCTGTACAAATTGGAACAGAACATTAAGTTCGAATCCTTTGTAGGTAAGGGTATTACCGAAACCACCAATGAAGTCAGGGTTTGGATTACCAATCACGCAACGAGTTGCAGAGTTATAGCTCGTAGTTGTTTCTTTGAAGTCAGAACATGCTTCATCGTTGTAGATATTGAATAGTGCATTACCATTAGCAGGATCTACTCCGGCAAATTCCGGTGCAAAAAACACCCCGATTGGTTGACCTTCAATAGCGCGGTTAACTTGTCCACCTGTAAGTACCTGACCATCAAGATTGGTTACTTTGTTTTGGTTGTTAGAGATGTTGAAGTTAGAAGTCCAACGCAAGTCACCGTTCAAATTGATCGTGTTAAGACCAAGTTCCCATCCTTTGTTCTCCATTTTACCTACGTTACGTAGGGAAGTAGTGAAACCAGAGGTAGCTGGGATTTGTACACTTAACAGCAAATCATCGGTGTTTTTGATGTAGTAATCAAATTCTCCACTGATTCTGTTATTTAGCAATCCGAAATCAAATCCAATATCTGTCTGAGCAGTAGTTTCCCATGTCAGGTTTGGGTTTGGAATTTGTGATGGGGCAATACCAGATTGACCTCCATAAGATGTTCCACCCCAGAGTCCGAGTGACCCAAAGTTACCGATACCTGCGTTACCCGTGATACCATAGCTGGCACGAAACTTGAAGTATGGCAGATATTCGTTTAATCCAGACATAAAGCTTTCTTCGGTAAGAATCCAACCTACAGAAGCGGCAGGGAAGAATCCATAACGATTGTCAGAACCGAATCGTGATGATCCGTCAACACGTGTACTAACAGACAACAGGTAACGCTCTTTGAACTCATAATTTGCACGAGCAAAGTAAGAAAGGAAGCTATACTCTGACCCAGTAGAAGTACCGTCGAGTACGTTAGCTGCACTTGTCAGTCGCTGGAAGGAGTCGTTAGGGAATCCAGAAGCAGCAGCTAATGCATAATTGTAATCGTTGTACTGATAGGTCATACCAGCAGTAGCATTAATGCTATGATTAACACCCAGATTTGTATTGAAATTAAAATACTGGGAGGTTACATAAGAAGCAGACTGCTGCCACGCGATAGAAGCATATCCGCCATTACCGGCACTTGCGAATCCAACGGCTGTTTCCTGACTGTACCATTGATCATCTTGACCAGTCACAATGTCAGCTGAGAACTCTGAACGAAACTCCAGTTGTGGCAGGATACTATATGTAGCATACGCTTTACCGGTTGTTCTCATCGTTGTCACCAGATACTTCGAGAAATCACGATGGATTACACCATTATAATAGTATGTATCGTTGTTGAAAGTCGATGATGGTACATAATTTGGTAATGCACTCGGTTCCGGATAAAACACCGGGCTGATCGGCATTTGTGCAATCAACTGGATTGGTGTAGAGAACGCGTTATCATTAGAAAGACGCTGATGGAAAGTTCGACCAGTAGTCAGGTTCATTCCAAGTGTAATGTTGTCACCTGCACGGTGGTCCAAATTTACACGAGCTGAAATTCTTTGGAAACGATCTTTGATCAAAATACCATCCTGATCGCTGTAGTGACCACTCACGAAGAAACGGGTTGCGTCAGTTCCACCTGAAGCAGACAGGTCGTGAGAGAACATGCCAGCATCCTGAAAAGCATAAGACTGCCAGTCAGTATCCACAGCACATTCAGCAGCACCTGCTCCACCGAATTCTGTATTTAAGCAACGTCTCCAGTCAGTACCCTGTGCGAGCCAATCGAAGGTATCTTCGAGAATGAATACACGGTTTTGTGAAAGACCTTGTGATGCACGAATGCGGTCGGTATTCTTGGCCGCCTGATACATGAAATTCACGTACTGCTTTGCGTCCATCATTTCGACCGTGTTGGTCGGTTCGCTGGTTCCGAACTGGTACGTATAATTGAAGTTCGTTTTTCCGGCACGGCCTTGTTTGGTAGTGATAAGTACAACTCCGTTTGCAGCACGTGATCCATAAATGGCGGCAGCAGAAGCATCTTTGAGAATCTGGATAGATTCTACATCGTTGAAGTTGAATTGAGACATTGGGTTCGTGGCTGCGGAAGACAATGAGAAGTCATCCATTACCACTGGTACACCGTCAATTACGTACAATGGTTGGTTACTTGCTGATACAGAAGAAGATCCACGTACACGCATTTGAATACCCTGGCCCAATTTACCGTTGTTCTGTTGGATGAACACACCAGAAACCCGACCTTGGATCGCGTTTTCGACAGTGTTAACTGGAGCGAATTGAATTTCATCGCCTCGTACAGAGGTGATGGCACCAGTGACAGATCTCCTTGAGACCTCACCGTATCCAACTACGACTACCTGGTCCAGACCAACAACGTCCTGTTGTAGTTCTATATCCAGAGTAGCATTCGCATTTGTGATTGTTACTTCACGAGTGACACGTGAGTACCCGACGTATGTAGTGATAACTGTGTAATTACCTGGCGCGAGATTAAGGGAGTAGCGTCCATCAACGTCGGTCACTGAACCTCGGTTCAATGATGGGATGGCAACGTTAACTCCAACGAGTGCCTCGCCGGAAGAAGCATCGGTTACTTGTCCGGACAATGTAAAGCCCTGGGCAAATACTTCTCCAACTGACAAGCACAGTAGCGCCAACAGTATGGTATAGATTTTCCTTTTCATATAGTATTGTTTTGGTTTTTAATTGATCGACACGATAGTATCTCTAATCACACCTCAACTGTGTTATACATCATTATTATGCACACACAATATTGTAGCTGTGTAACAATACCTAATACATAAGACTCTTACAAGAAAATTTCCGTCAAAAAGGGAAAAAAAGAGCTAAAAAGACACTTTTTTCACCTGGACTGGAAGGGGTTTCAGTAAAATAACTATATAATTAACGATATTGGTACGTATTTATACTTAATAAAAGTTTAATCTTGGTTTGTAGTAAATGTTATCGTTGTGTTAAAAAAAAGTGCATTTCGGACTTGCATTTGCAAAAAATGTTACACACTTTAACACAATCACTTTATAAGTGAACAAACAACGATAAATCAACGGATGTGTCTTGAATTTGGGATAAGTGCTACAGGTCATTTTAGATCGGAAGGTGTTTTGAGCTCTCACGAATCTTGAATCGTCATAGCTTCTCTACATATTCAAGTCATGTTTATTTCCAGAAACAATAATTGAGGTCACTTTATGGTCAAAAAACTGCTTATGGCAGTACTGGTTGCTATGTTGGCTGTACCTGCTGCCCTGTCTGCTCAGACAGGATCAGTTGCAGGTAAGATAACAGATGCTACTTCCGGTGCTGAATTAACAGGTGCCAATGTGTTCATACAGCAACTAAGTGTAGGTGCTGTCACTGATTTGGAAGGTAATTATACCATTCCCAACGTTCCTGCTGGAACTTACTCTGTTCGTGTAACCTTCGTTGGTTACCAAACAGTTAATACGTCAGTTACCGTCGTTGGCGGACAAACTGCTACGTTAAACTTAACCATGTCAGCCGATTTACTGAATCTTGACGACTTGGTTGTTACCGCTTATGGTATCGCCCGTGAAGAAAAATCAGTTGGTTATTCTATTCAACAGGTTTCTTCTCAGGATGTTGCCGGAATCGATCAGGGTAACCTGGTTGGTGCACTTGCTGGTAAAATTGCGGGTGTTCAAGTAATCGGTTCTGCCGGTGCAAACATCGGTGGATCTGAAAAGATTCGTATTCGTGGTGCTAATGGTCTTTCTGACTCACAACCATTGTTCGTCATTGATGGGACACCTGTCAGTAACTCAACATTTTCTGACGCTGCGCGAGGACGTGACTTTGGTAACCTGATCTCTGACTTGAACCTTCAGGATGTTGAGTCAATTTCAGTACTTAAAGGTGCTGCAGCTGCAGCTCTCTACGGAAACCGTGCTTCTGCAGGTGTTATTATCATTAACACTAAAAAAGGAACATCAGCTGCTGGTGGATCAAGCTTCCGTGTAGATTTCAGCAACTCTACTCATTTCGATAACGTGTACATTTTACCTGAGTATCAGAATGAGTATGCTGGTGGTTACACCCAAAACTTCATTCAGCAAGTGGATCCACGTGATGGTCAGACTTACAACCGTCTGAACTATGCCGCTGATGAGAGCTGGGGTCCAAAAATGGATGGTAGACTATATCGTCCTTGGTGGTCATGGTATGATCACGATTTTGATGGCGATGGTCAAAGTGATTATGGTAAAACCGTTCCGCTTTCTCCACAACCTGATAACGTTCGTGACTTCTTCGAAACTGGTGTTCGAGTTGCAAACAACTTGTCTATCAGTGGTGGATCAAGTAACGCAACCTTCCGTCTGGGTGTAGGTAATTCTACACAAGAAGGTGTAATGCCTAATTCTTCCCTTGATCGTTCTAACGTTAGCTTTAATGGATCATTGGCTCACAACGATCGTTTCACCTCTAGTATTTCGTTTAACTACACAAATACACAAGGTAGTGGTCGTCCTGCTCAGGGATACTCTCCGGTTCAAGGTAACGGGGTACAGTCTTTTAACCAGTGGTTCCAGCGTCAGCTGAACATGGATTATCTAAGACAATACCGTTTATCTGATGGTACTATCGCATCTTGGAACATTCGTTCTGCTACTGACTTGCGTCCGTTGTATTGGGATAGCCCTTTCTTCAGTGTGTACGAAAACGTTTCTACTGATGATCGTAACCGTTTCTTTGGTAATTTCGCGCTTTCTTATCGCGTGATGGACAACATGGAAATTACCGGTAAGGTTCACTTGGACACCTACGATTTGGTCATTTCTGACCGTATCGCTACTGGTGGTCTTGAGCAAGACTGGTTCTCTACCAGTAAGCGTACCAACCGTGAAAACAACTACGAATTAGGTCTGCGTTATAACAAAGACTTCGAAGATGTGTCTTTTTCTGGATTCTTCGGTGCAAACTACCGTACCCAGAGCTTTACATTTCAAGGAATGTCTACCGTTGGAGGACTCTCATCACAGAACTTCTTCAACATCGCGGCATCAGTTGGTCGTCCTAGCACATCTAACTCAATCAGTGAAAAAGAAGTTGGTTCAGTATACGGAACTGTAACTTTAGGATATCGCGACCTTCTTTATGTTGACCTTACTGGTCGTAACGACTGGTCATCTGCTTTACCTGAAGACAACAACTCATACTTCTATTATGGTGTTTCTTCAAGCTTTGTATTCTCTGAACTTAATTTCTTCAGAAATCAAGATATCTTGAGCTTCGGTAAAGTCAGAGCTTCCATCGCTCAAGTAGGTGCTGATGTAAATCCATACAACGTATTTAGTTCATGGGCTTCCGGAACTTCATACGGAACTATGCCTACTCAAACCCTTCCTAACTCAATCAACAATCCAAATCTCAAAGCAGCGATTAACTCTGACTATGAATTCGGACTTGATTTGCGTTTCCTAGAAGGTCGTATCCGTACAGACCTGACATACTACCAGTCGATCAAGGAAGATGAAATTCTTTCTTTGACTGTACCTGGTTCATCAGGATTCTCTACTGCGATCGTAAACGCGGGTAAATTCACCACTAAAGGATGGGAATTGTCTCTTGCTGGTACTCCAGTTGAAACACGTGACTTCACCTTGGATTTCGCTTTGAACTGGGCAACCAGCTACTCTGAAGTGAATGAATTGGCTGAAGGATTGACTGCTCGTGCTCTTGAAGGTGCATTCTTCGGTCTTCAACTTTTCGCTCGCGAAGGCGAAGAGTGGGGTAAACTGGTTACTACCGGTAGCTACGGAGGATACAGACTTCATGAAAATGGTGGACGTATCGTAGGAACTAACGGACAGTATGCTCGTGAATCCAACAAAGACTTGGGAGGTATACTTCCAGACTGGACAGGTGGTTTCAGAACAGACATGACCTATCGTAACTTTGCACTAAGTGCATTTATCGAGTTCCAAAAAGGTGGTCAGTTCTATTCTATCACCAAAATGTTCGGTGCCTACTCTGGTTTGACCAAAGAAACTGTTGGAAACAACGTTTTGGGTAACCCACTTCGTGATCCAGTGCGTAACGCTGCAGGTAATGTTGTTTCTACTGTTCTTCGTGGAAACGCTGCTCCTAACTCAGGTGGTGTTCTGGTTTCTGGCGTAAACGAGCAAGGTCAACCAGTTGAGTATCTAACAGATGCTGTAACATATTATGGTAACCTCTTCTTGAATAAAGAAGCATGGGTATTTGACGCTTCTTATGTCAAATTGAAGGAAATCAAGCTGACATACAATGTTCCAGCTGATATGCTTCGTAGAACTCCTCTGAAACGAGCTAGCGTATCACTTGATATGTACAACGTACTTCTTCTGTATGCTTCTACTGGTGGTGTCGATCCATCAATCATTCAGAATGGTACTGCTGGTTTCTCCTTCTGGGAAGGTGGAGGCCTACCAGGCACCCGTTCAATCGGATTTAACATCAATGTTGGACTCTAATCGAACGGAGAATGATTATGAACACATTTCAAAGAAATACTATGAAGCTTAGTAAAAGCTCACGAATCCTTGCCGTCTTGCTTGCTGTTGTAATGGTAAGCTGCGACTTTGGAGATATTAACGTTAACCCGAATGCGCCTTCTGTGGTAAAAACGGATCTTTTGATCACGAATACCCTGCGTTCGGTCAGTGATGTTGTAGGTGGTTCTGCTCTTACGGGTACAATTCTTACCCAACAGATTGCTGAAACTCAATACAACGATGCATCACGTTACTCGACAACCACTTTCGATTTTAATGGATGGTATACAGGTCCTTTGATGGATCTTCAAACCATCATTAATCTGAATAGTGATCCAGCTACTGCTACCGATGCTTTGTCTGGTGGAAGTAACGCTAACCAGATCGCGTTCGCTCGCATCATGAAGGTATATTATTTCAATATGCTGACAGATCGTTGGGGAATGGTTCCTTACGCTGAAGCACTTCAGGGTACGGGTGATTTGCGTCCGGCATACGACACTCAAGAAGCTATCTATACCAGTATGATCAACGAGCTAAAAGCTGCTGTTGCTCAAATGGACGGTGGCGCCGGTCTTCGTGGTGACTTCATCATGAATGGTAACATGGCTCGTTGGGCACAGTTCGCTAACTCACTTCGTATGAAGCTGGCATTGCGTATTGCTGACCGCAATCCAAACCTTGCCGCCTCTGAGTTTGCAAGCGCAGCTGCTGCAGGACACATCACTACTGATGTGATGTACCCTTATCTTGCTGAAGCTCAGAACCAGAATCCATGGTATGGTCGCTTTGAGACCCGTACTGATTACGCGATCTCTGATGTACTGAATGATTACATGCAGGCTACCGGTGACTTCCGTGTAACAAAATTCGCTGATCCTGCTCCTAACTTCAGTAATGGAGATGGGGTGACGACAATGGACGAGGTTAAAGGAATGCCGTATGGCGCTTTGAATCCTGGTAACATTGAGAACGCAGATGTATCATTCCCTGGAATGGCAATTCGTTCACAAAACTCTCCACTTCCAATTCTTACCATGGCAGAAGTTCATTTCATGATGGCTGAAGCAATTGAGCGTGGTTTCATCTCTGGTAATGCTGCAATGCACTACCGTGATGCAAACGAAGCTTCATGGAGACAGTGGGGAGTATTCAATACAGCAAACTTTGATGCATACATGTCATCTTCTGCTGTTGCTTACTCTTCTGCAAATTGGAAAGAGAAAATCGGTGTCCAAAAATGGGTAGCACTCTATCCAAATGGACTCGAAGCTTGGGCTGAGTGGAGAAGACTGGATTATCCGGTACTAACCCCGCACCCAGATGCTTTGAATCCGAGTGGACTTATTCCTGTTCGCCACTCTTATCCAACTACAGAAGTACAGCTGAACAAAGAGAACTATGACGCTGCTGTAGCTTCCCAGGGAGCTGACAATGGCGATACAAAAGTATGGTGGGATGTAAACTAATCCTACCTGGATTTCCCCACAAGATCAGATAACAGTAGCTGTTATACTGATTGACCTCAAAGCTAACCCTTGCCGGACTCCGGTGAGGGTTAGTTTTTTTTTGCCCGACTTCGTCGGGAGAATACAGAAACGGGAAAAGTGATTAAAATTCCCGCCTATCCGACTGTAAATGATTTAGTTTTGTCAGAAGGTGCAAGAGTGCAGTTAAAACAATGATATTAAACTGCACTCCTGCACTTTCTTATCTTTCTGTACTGTTTCGCGCTGTTTACCGTTTACAGTTTACTGTTTACTATAATCCATCAAGCTCTTTTCGATTCGACTCTTCAGAATCTTTGAACTGACTAACTGTCAATCCAGTAACAGACTTGAATTGTGTAGATATATGTTGAACGCTTGAGTAACCCAACTTCCAGGCTATCTCACTTAAAGTGAGCTCATCGTAGGTCAACAATTCTTTTACTCTCTCTATTTTTAGTTTTAAAAAGTATTTTTCAATGGTCTCGCCTGTTACGGATGAGAATGTCCGACTAATGGTTTGATAGGAGATTCCAAGTTTTTGGGCCAAAATGACAGAGAGTTTTAAATGTATATTTCCGGCTTCTAAGTCCTTCAAAAGGTATATCAAAGTAGCTTTAGTCATAGCTACCATCTGTTCATCTTTGTTGTAGATCAGCTCAAATCCGACATCCCTAAGCTGCCATTCCAGTCGTTCTTTTGGGATATCAGCATCATCCTCTGAGACCACTGCCTCTCCCAACTGCACCGAACCAACATGGAGATTATTATCCTCCAATATTCGCCTGACCGTCTGCTTGCAACGGTCACATACCATATTTTTAATACTTAGTGTTGCCATGGATACAGAATATTATACGAAATGATACTCGATTATGTAACAGTGGCTGGGAGTATAACTAGTAATTTATATTTGTTGAATAAAAGGAAGTAGGAAGTAGGAAGTAGGAAGTAGGAAGTAGGAAGTAGGAAGTAGGTAGTGGGGTGTAGGCAGTGGGTTTTTTCACCCCAACCTACTACCCACTACCTACTTCCCACTACCATAAATAGTACACTATGAAAAACGTTACACTTAGAATTGAAGGAATGACGTGTGCCTCTTGTGTGCGTCATGTCGAGAAAGCACTGAAATCAGTCGAAGGCGTTACTAATGCCGAGGTAAATCTAGCAACGGAAGAGGCGAGGATAGAAGTTGGACGTGATGCCGTCGCAGACCTAATTGCGTCCGTAGATTCAGCCGGATATAAAGCCTCTGTTGAAACTGACGACGAGGCTGCTGACGAAGATCCTGAGCGGAGTAGCCGGTCAGAATTTGAATATCGTTTCTGGGTCGCACTGCCTTTAGCAGCAGTGGTCATGATACTGGAAATGGGTCCTATGCTGACCGGCGGCTCCATCATGCATTGGGTTCATGACAACCTGTTTGCTGTAAATCTAATCAAACTTACATTGACTGCCACTGTGTTGTTTTATGCCGGATCTTCATTTTTTATCCGAGCCTGGAAAGCACTCATGCATAAAACAGCCGACATGAACACCCTGGTCGCTGTAGGTACCGGGGCAGCATTCGGATTCTCTGCATGGGCTATGTTCTTTGGAACACAGGATGGTGTTATAAAACCGTCCGATGTGTACTTCGATACTGCAGCTGTGATTGTAGCACTAGTTCTTTTAGGGCGATGGATGGAAGAACGGGCTAAGAACCATACCCGCGATACACTCAAAGGACTTCTTGAATTGTCTCCAAAACAAGCTCATAAAGTTGGGCAAGATGGTACAGTAACTACAATCCCGCTAAAACAAGTATCAGTAGGCGACACCCTATTGGTCAAAGCCTATGAATCTGTGCCAGTAGATGGTATTCTAACCCAGGGTAGCGCCAGTATCGATGAAAGTATGATGACCGGAGAGTCTGTACCGGTTTTCAAAAAATCAAAGGACGAAGTAACTGGTGGAACCCGAAATACATCCGGTAGTTTTCAGATGAAAGCTACAAAAGTAGGATCTCAGACCGCTTTGGCCGGAATTATTGAGGCCGTAAAAAAGGCTCAGGGATCAAAAGCTCCAATTCAACGCTTGGTCGATAAAATTGCGGCGGTATTTGTCCCTATTGTACTAGTAATAGCACTTATTACGTTTGCTATTTGTTTTTTTATAGGTGATACACAGCAAGCGTTGGTAAATATGGTTGCGGTTTTGGTAATCGCATGTCCCTGTGCCCTTGGCTTAGCTACTCCAACGGCAATCATGGTTGGATCCGGACGAGCAGCATCAAAGGGGATTCTGATCAAAGATGCAGTAACTTTGGAAGAAGCCAAGTCAATAACGACAATAGTGTTCGATAAAACAGGGACTCTCACTACTGGTGAACTTCAAATTACTGAAATACTTCCATTAGAAGGCTTTACAGAAAATCAACTTATCGAATTCACCGCCGGCATAGAACAGGGGTCAGACCACCCGATCGCCAAGAGTATCGTCAAAATGGCTTCCAGCCGTGAAATCAAACCTGGACTTGGCCTTCAGATTGAAACAAGGGCTGGAGTCGGAATCTCCGGAATCTACGATTCAAGAGTTGTTGAGGTCGGATCGGTTGCACTTCTGGATGAAAAATCAATGTCTGATTGGATGGAAACTATATCCAACCGTCAAAAAGATGGCTTGACAGCATTGGTTGTTCTGGTAGATAAACGCCCGGCAGGATTCCTCTTTCTTCAGGACACTATCAGACCAGAAGCACCGATTGTTTTGAAATCTTTGATTGAAGGGGGATACAAAGTAGTAATGCTGACTGGGGATCAGCCATCAACAGCTAAATCTATTGCCGTTAAACTTGGTATTACTCATATAGAAGCGGGTGTGAGTCCAACTGGTAAGTCAGATGTGGTTAAACGATATCAAGAAAATGGCGAATAGGTTGCAATGGTAGGTGATGGAATCAATGACGCCGCGGCGTTAACACAGGCCGATCTAGGTGTGGCTATGTCAAGTGGATCAGATCTGGCTGTATCATCGGCTGATATAACTATTATGAATGGACAGTTGCAATTGGTACAGGAAAGCCTGTTTTTAAGTAAAGGAGTACTTCGAATTATCCGTCAAAATCTATTCTGGGCTTTTGCCTATAATACGTTAGGTATTCCATTAGCTGCTCTCGGATTCCTGAGTCCGATGATTGCTGGTGCTGCTATGGCACTTAGTTCAGTAAGTGTAGTTTCGAACAGTTTAAGGATCAAAAGACTCTAATGACAGATATCCACATTTATAAAAAAACCTTGATAAAAAGTTATTAACAGAAAAATGATGTTTCCTATTGATTTTACGCGATCTATGCCTTACTTTCCACAAGTTGTTCACATTCTGCGACTAACTTATCAACAGGTCTGCGATGTCAAACTGGCGCTCATTGGTTCTCAAAATTGCGATTGTTCTGGTCATAGTAGTTGTATTACTGACCGGGTGACTTCGCTTTTTTTTGAATTCAAATCACTTTTCAGCAATTCGGTATCTGTCAACGGAATTTCATATATTTCCGGTAGATGATAGCTATGCACAAAAATACACGTTTATTCTCAGTTTTATTACTGCTTATAGGATTCCTGGCCAGTAACCCGGTCATTGGGATGTGCATTCCTATGCTATCAGATTATCTGACTGAATCGCATACCCAAATGACTTCAGGGTGTTGCGATTCCAATGAGGAGTCATCGACTCAAAGTCAAGCTCCAGGCGAAGTATTAGATCCACATGGGTGTGAATGTTGTGGATGTGGTTTACAGTCTGATGAATCTACTCTGCCAATTGAGAAATCGGACTACGCTGTTGTAGGCACGCAAGTCGTTGAGCTAATCGCTTCCTGGAAGACTTCTGGTACAGTCGCTGTAGCTTCTCTTCTTCCTGATTCTGCTATGTGGGATAATCTTCCTTCGAGATTACAATCGCCAGGCTCAGAAGCATGTTCTCAGTTACATTCACCACCACTTTTCATTCTGCACCAGGTATTGTTGAATTAAATCAATGAGAGTACACAATTAATTGTGTACCTGATGAATGCTTGCTAGTGCAAGATGGTTTCATAAACATTGATACGTTCAACTGTATGATTAATTCAATTATTCGTTTTTTCCTGGAGAACAAACTCATTGCAATACTGCTCTTAGTGTTGTTAGTGGGTTGGGGATTAGTAACTTCTCCATTTCGATGGGATCTACCCATCCCATCAGATCCGGTAGCTGTAGACGCTATACCGGACATTGGCGACAATCAGCAAATCGTATTTACAGATTGGCCCGGTCGGTCACCTCAAGACATCGACGATCAGATTACCTATCCACTTACAACAGCTCTGCTGGGAATCCCTGGTGTAAGAACCATCAGAAGTACATCTATGTTCGGATTTTCGAGCATTTATGTGATTTTTGAAGATGACGTAGAGTTCTACTGGAGCCGGGCCAGAATTATCGAAAAGCTTAATTCATTGCCCTCCGGACTTCTTCCAGAAGATGCAAGTCCGGCTTTGGGTCCAGATGCTACGGCATTAGGACAAGTCTTCTGGTACACCCTTGAAGGTCGTGATCCTGATGGGAATCCAACAGGTGGTTGGGATCCACATGAACTTCGAACGATTCAGGATTTTTATCTTAAATACTCACTGGCCTCTGTTGATGGTGTTGCAGAGGTGGCAAGTATAGGAGGGTACGTACGAGAATATCAGATCGATGTAGATCCAACAAGGCTGGTACGATACGACCTCAGTTTGCAAGATGTAGTACGAGCTGCACAGGAAAGTAATCTTGATGTTGGAGCACGTACCATCGAAATGAACAGCGTTGAGTATATGATTAGGGGACTGGGATTCATTGAGTCAATGCAGGATCTTGAAGAATCGGTGATCACGGTCCGTGGCTCAACACCCGTTCGAATAATGGATGTAGCAAGAGTTACTTTAGGGCCTGCACAACGACGAGGAGCTCTGGACAAAACCGGTGCTGATGCTGTAGGTGGTGTCATCGTAGCCAGGTACGGTGCTAATCCTATGGAAGTCATTGAACGGGTCAAAGAACGAATCAATGAAGTATCAGCTGGTCTACCATCCATTACACTTGAGGACGGTACCATCAGCAAAGTTTCTGTAGTTCCTTTCTACGATCGATCTACTCTTATTCGTGAAACTCTAGGTACGCTCGAGGAAGCACTGACGCTACAGGTCCTCATTACCATCATCGTAATTATTGTTATGGTGATGCACCTCAGAACCTCCATTTTAATTTCTGCGATGCTCCCGGTAGCGGTGCTTATGGTGTTCATCGCCATGCGTTACTTTGGAGTCGATGCGAATATTGTGGCATTGTCTGGAATCGCAATCGCTATTGGAACGATGGTAGATATGTCTATCATCCTTACTGAAAATATGCTCAGACATCTTGAGGAAGCGGATCCCGAAGAATCCCGTCTGGAGGTAATCTACCGTGCAGCCTCTGAAGTGAGTTCGGCTATTCTGACAGCTGTGAGTACTACTATCATAAGTTTCTTGCCTGTGTTTTTTATGGAGGCTGCCGAAGGGAAGTTATTCAGCCCACTGGCATACACTAAGACTTTTGCATTGATTTCAGCTATAGTAGTAACCTTGCTATTTATCCCTCCCTTAGCACATTGGATGTTTAAGTCACGATCAAAACACCAATCTGAATCCAATGCTACCGGGATCTTTGCAAAATTCAGGGGATATTTAACGATATACCGACTCTGGATAGCCGAAAAGCGAGTTGGATATGTCATCAACGGAATAATTTTGGTCGCTGTGGCATGGTTATTGGCGTCATTATGGATGCCACTGGGGCCTCAGAGAAGCACATTCGTGAACCTGATTTTTGTCGCTCTCATCTTGTTACTGGTACTGGTATTTTTTCAGGTTTTCATCAGATTCTATACCCGAATGTTGCGTTGGTGCCTCGAGAACAAATGGAAGTTTTTGTCGATTCCATCAATCATATTACTCATTGGAATACTCAATTGGCAAGGATTCGAAAAAGTTCTGGGTTGGACAGCCAAACCGTTCGATGCGATTGGAGTTAATGTAAGAACGACGTCTCTATACAGCGGACTCTTTCATGCATTCCCAGGAATCGGAAAAGAGTTTATGCCTTCGCTGGATGAAGGTTCTTTCCTGCTTATGCCTACCACGATGCCTCACGCTGGAATGGAGGAAATTATTGATCAGGTTAGAAAAATGGATATGCGTGTGGGTTCAATTCCTGAAGTCGAACAAGTTGTAGGTAAGATCGGAAGGGCCGAATCAGCTCTGGATCCAGCACCAACTAACATGTTCGAGAACCTGATAATCTACAAATCTGAATACAAACTCGATGAAAACGGACATCGCATGCGTTTTAAAGTCGATGATATGGGTGAGTTCATGTACGATGATGATGGTAACCTGATTCCTGATTCGGGGGGACAATATTTCAGACAATGGCGTGACGAAATCCGAACTCCCGATGATATTTGGGCCGAAATCATAAGTGCCGCTTCGGTCCCTGGTGTTACCTCTGCCCCTAAATTGCAGCCCATTGAAACCCGTCTGGTCATGCTTCAGACTGGTATGCGTGCACCCATGGGAGTTAAAATCAGCGGACCGGATCTGCAGTCTATCCAGGATTTTGGCATCGAGGTCGAACGTATTCTTAAAGAGGTTCCAGGAGTCAAATCTGAAGCTGTTTTTGCTGACCGAGTGGTTGGTAAACCCTATCTGGAAATCGATTGGGACAGACAGGCACTTGCTCGTTATGGTATTTCTATCATGATGGCTCAACAAACGTTAGAGGCCGCACTTGGCGGGAACCCAGTTACTACTACGGTAGAAGGACGTGAGCGTTATCCGGTACGAGTTCGCTATGCCCGCGAATTACGTGACAATCCGGAGGCTATTAAGGATGTATTTGTCATGAGTCCAACCGGAGCCCAGATTCCCCTCGGACAACTGGCAACCTTGAATTATGTGCCCGGACCAATGGAGATCAGGAGCGAGGATACCTTTTTGATAAGCTACGTCCTGTTTGACAAAACTCCCGAAGTTGCTGAATTAACAGCCGTGAATAATGCCTCAGATGCACTTCAACGAGCCATTTCAGATGGATCACTAAATGTACCACAAGGAGTTAGTTATACGTTTACCGGGACATTCGAAAACCAGGTTAGAGCGGAACAGCGCCTGTTATTACTGATACCCGTTGTACTGATATCAATTTTCCTGATGCTTTATTTGCAATTCCGTTCAACAGGTACAACAGCTATGATACTTACCGGAATCGCTGTCGCTTGGGCAGGTGGATTCATCATGCTTGGGCTTTATGCGCAGCCATGGTTTATGGATTTCAGTGTTTTTGGAACCAACATGCGAGATCTATTCCAAATGGGGACCGTAAACCTGAGTATAGCAGTCTGGGTAGGATTTATCGCATTATTCGGAATTGCAGTTGATGATGGGGTTGTCATTGCAACCTATTTGGATCAGTCGCTTGCCCGAAAACAAGTGCAATCCGATGGAATATCAAAAATTTGGGAGATTCGTGAAGCTATCGTAGAAGCAGGTAACAAACGTATTCGTCCATGTTTAATGACATCTGCGACCACGATACTTGCATTATTACCCGTTCTTACCTCAACTGGACGAGGATCTGATGTGATGATTCCCATGGCAATTCCGGCTTTTGGTGGTATGACCATTCAGTTGGTTACCCTATTCATAGTGCCGGTATTGTACTCCATGAGAGAAGAAAGACGCTTGAAAAAGTATGGCAATCTTGATTCATCACCCATTATCGCCCTACAAAATGACTCTATCTCTACTCAAAACCAGGAGACGACATGATGAAAACGAGAATTATTAATGCCAAAAGACACCTCATACGTTTTTTGTTCGTGGTTCACATGTTGCTATTGGGTTCTTCATCTCTATTTGCCCAGCAGTTTCCAAATATGACCTATGAAGAGTCTAGGCTGATTACCGGTGATTATAAACTTCCTGAGTTCACAGGTGTTTCCAATGACACACTTTTGACCAGATATTTAATGATTGCCTACGAACAAAGTGATGCCTTACGTGCTGCATTCAATGGTTGGCTGGCTGTCCGAAGTCGAAGTGAACAAGCCGGATTCCTTCCGGAACCTGAAGTCATGTTCCGGTATTTTCTTAATCCGAAAGCGTACGATGGACCTTTTGCACAAGCTTCAATAGGTGTCGTGCAGATGTTTCCATGGTCTGGCGTTCGAGGCGAAGAAAGAACCGGCGCCGAACTCCTTGCACAAGCTCGATGGCAGCAAGTCGAAGCCGCCCGACTGGATGTCTATGAACGAACTAAATCAGCATGGTATACCCTCAATTTAGTTTTCAGACATAAAGAACACTATGCCGAACATCTTGAGTGGGTGAGAAGACTCGAACGATTGACTCGTAGCCGAGTAGAGTCTGGGTATGCATCCCGTGCCGATATGCTTCAATTAGAAATTGAACGAACAGAGATTCAATCAATGATAGATGCCCTGGATGTGTCATATCGTGGGGAGCTTGCCCGTATGAATGCGTTATTAAATCGTCCTGCCGAATCAGAAGTAGATTTGCCGGCAGGTAGACCCGAACTGGATTGGGAGCTTCCATTTGCCCAAACAGCTCGTGCTGCCTCGCGTTTGAGCCCAGCCATAATCGAACTTGAACTTATGACTAAAGCTGCGGCTTCGAGGGTTAAACTAGCGAATAAGCAAAGATATCCAATGATAGGTGTGGGTGCTGAAATCATGGGTTCTAACTCGAGTATGATGATGGATGGAAGCCGGATTCCGATTTATGCTACAGTTACTCTCAGGCTTCCGGTGTGGAGATCCAAGTACCGTGCTATGGTACGAGAAGCCGAAGCCGAGGAACGAATGTTTGCCTCAGAAAAAGATGCCATGAGTCGTGAAATTGAGTCAGAAGTTGCCATGCTCCTGGCAGATTATGAAGAGGCTGAATTAAGCGTCAAACGCTACCGTGATACGATGCTTCCGAGATCTCGGGAGCTGACTGATTTGCTGTTACTGGATTATAGTAATGGACGCGTCCGAATGGACGAAGTTATTCAGGCACGTCGACGTTCGGTTGAGTACGCGACGTATCTTGAAGACGCGCTTTTTGATCGAAATATGATTGTCGTTGCATTGGAACGACTTACAGCTAAAGAATTTGAACCATCTGGTGAATAACATGAAACAGTACAAAACAGTAATTACGTATGGTGTTACCCTTATTGTAGGGTTGCTAACAGGATATCTGATTTTTTCAGGATCAGGTGTTGCAGATCCACATGCAGGACATGCACATGCTGAAGGATCAACAGAAGAAAACACGGTCTGGACTTGCTCAATGCATCCACAGATACGTCAGAATGAACCAGGGATTTGTCCAATATGTGCTATGGACTTAATTCCGGCAAGCTCGGGTGGATCCGATTCGGGAGACCAATATACCCTCACGATGACTCCAGAGGCAGTACGATTGGCTGAAATTAGAACAACCGAGGTTAGATCGGAAGCTCCTGTAAAGCAAGTTCGTGTACCTGGAATGGTAAGAGTAGCCGAGGATCGTCTTTCAGTGGTCAGTGCTCAATTCTCTGGACGAGTGGTAACACAACAAGCTGATTACACAGGTCGCATTATCAAAGAAGGCGAGCCGTTATTGTCGATTTGGTCACCAGACTTGATTGCAGCACAACGAGAACTATTGGATGCTGCAAAGGTGAGTGACCATACTGGAATGGAAGACATGGACCACGAGAATATGGATAATATGGATGATGTCCTCTTGATGGCAGCCAGAAGTAAACTTAGATTCTGGCAGATAACCGACGAACAGATCACAGCTATTGAACGTGGAGGTGTTGTTTTAAATGAAGTCAACATTCTGGCTCCACGATCGGGTGTGATTATAAATCGGAATGTACGTCCTGATGATGTTATAAGTCCAGGAATGGTGCTTTATGAGATTGCAGATTTGTCGAAAGTCTGGTTGGAATTCGAAGTTTATGAACAGGATCTCTCATTGGTACGTCCAGGAGTGCGTGTCCGATATGGTGCGCAGGGATTGGGGGATGAACGACTGAGTGGTACGGTAAGTTGGGTGGATCCGATATTGGATGTAGACAGGAGAACCGCACGTGTGCGTGTTGAAGTAAACAACGGCGAGGGCCGATGGCTTCCGGGCATGTTATTGTCTGGAATAATCGAAGTGCCAATGGGACGCGAACAGGTTGTTGTTCCAGAGTCGGCGGTTCTGTGGACCGGTCGTCGGTCGGTTGTTTATACTGCTGCAGATGATTCTGGTGACCCTGTTTTCACATTCAAGGAGGTCGTTCTCGGCGACCGAGTTGGCGACAACAGAATCGTCACCTCGGGCCTGGAGCCTGGTCAACGCGTTGTCACGAACGGTGCATTTAAGATCGATGCAGAGTTTCAGCTACGGGACAAATTCAGTATGCTGAATCGTGGTATGGATGTGCGTCGCGCCGTTCTGGAAGGAGATGGGCCCGGAGCATTGATCGATGCCGAGGGCAACGAGCTTTCGTCGTTGCGCGATCAGACCGGAGCGGCATTCAGGTCAGAGCTTGATGGCCTTCTTGATGGATATTTCAAGGTAAAGGATGCGCTGTTTGCATCAGATGCTAACGCCTCGATGCGTGAGGTGCGTGGTTTACGGCAGGTGTTGGGGTCGGTTCAGGGAGAGGGTCTGGGCGGGGAAGCTCGCGAGCAATGGACATTGTATCGCGAACGGCTTCGGGACGTGATCGAAGCCTGGATGCAATCTGGCGATATTGAACAGCAACGGAGTCAGTTTTTTAATCTTAGCAGAACGATGTTCGAGGTGGTAGAGCGCTATGGAGTGAATGGCGTCGTCTGGCACCAATATTGTCCGATGGCATTTGATAATACCGGCGCCACTTGGCTTAATCGCCGTGAGCAAATCGAGAATCCATATTTACCTGAAACCATGGCTGGTTGTGGAGAAGTACTCTCTCGAGTCAGTCTGTGATTACACAAACTTATCTAACTAACATATAAATTTTAATAGCTTTACATTTAACTCATAAACCTAATACATACAACTATGAAAACATATCTATCCGCAATCGCTTTATCGCTTTTGCTAATTTCTTGTGGCGGAGCTGAGTCCGAATCACAATCAACGGCCGATTCTACTGCAGCAGCCCCAGTAGCTGAAGCAGCACTTCCAACTCCTGATAGTTTTAGGAATTCTTTTTTGACCACACTTGACGCCTATTTCGAATTAAAAGATGCCTTGGTGCAAACAGATGCTGCTTTAGCATCGAATAAAGCTCAGGCTTTGCTTGCAGCTATGCAGCAAGTAGACACTAACGGACTATCTGCCGAGGCAGCAATGCTTTGGGAGGTTGCAGGTAAAGATGCTATGACTGCCGCTGAAAGTCTGACTGCAGATTCCGATGTAGAGGTACAACGAGAGCATTTTGAACCTTTATCGAATGCACTCATTGACATGGTTAAATCTTTCGGACCATTCAACAATGTTGTCTATGTACAACGTTGCCCGATGGTGCGCGGTGGATCAGCTGATTGGCTTAGTAAAGAAGAACAGATCATGAATCCATATCATGGATCAAGAATGTTAAACTGTGGCTCGGTAATTGAAAGAATCTGATCGATCTCAGAACAGTTTAGGCCACTTAATAAGAAAGGCTTGTGCGGTTTTCCACACAAGCCTTTCTTAATTATTTATTCCAGTTGGCCGCTGATATTCAACATATTTATAAAGCCAGACAAATGGCGTCGGCATAAGTGAACGTATCACCTTCACCACCAATGTCAGCAGTACACGCTTGCTGGTCTTTAAGTACCGATTTTACAGCATTTCGGATGCGTTGTGCAATATCATCATGGCCAAGGTGCTCTAACATCATAAGTGCTGAAAAGAGTAAAGCAGTTGGATTTGCTTTCTTTTGGCCAGCTATATCGGGTGCACTTCCATGTACCGCTTCAAACATGGCGTGTTCATTCCCGATGTTCGCAGAACCTGTGAGTCCCAATCCGCCTACTAATCCGGAGGCCAGATCACTCAAGATATCTCCGAACAAATTTGTAGTAACCACTACGTCAAACTGCTCTGGTCGCATGACCATCTGCATAGCCATATTGTCTACAATAATCTCACGGAAATCCACATCTGGATATTCGGGTGCGATTTCACGACCAATTTGTAGAAACAGACCCGATGTCAGTTTCAGGATGTTGGCCTTGTGAACCAGGTGCAGGCGTTTTCTGTTATGTTTACGTGCGTAGTCAAATGCCGCCCTGATGATCCGTTCGCTTGCTTCGCGTGTAATTACAGCTATCGACTCAGCGTGTTTCTTGTTGTCATCTACCCAACGTTCCTGACCGATATACATACCCTGTGTGTTCTCACGGAATAACACGAGATCCACGTGTGTAAAGGGTGAGTGAATCCCTGGTAAACTTTTTGCCGGGCGGATGTTGCTAAACAAATCAAAACGTTGTCGTAAAGCCACATTGATAGAGCGGAAACCAGCTCCTACTGGAGTCTCCAGTGGCCCTTTAAGCGCTATTTTATGCTCTGCAATTAGTTCAACGGTTTCTTCGGGAAGTGGATTGCCGGTCTGTTCAAATGCGGTCATACCGGCCAGAGCTGGAATCCAATTTATTGGGGCGTCAGCTGCTTTTAATATTCGCTGTACAGCTTCAGTGATTTCAGGACCGATTCCATCTCCTGGAATCAAAACTACATTATGCATAAATAATATCTTTAGAAATGGGGATTTGTGATCTTGCCCGGGCTTTCATACCCTTAATGTCAGCAAGGTCGAGAAGATACTGATTTTTGGGTAAACATGCTTAAACCAAAGCACTTGCAGCCCCGGTAATGTCCGGTTTTACTTCAAATTTAAGCTCAAAAGTAGTCCCTTCTCCGATTGATGAGTAGTTACTGACTCCACCTAATTGCTCTGTCAATATTTTTATGAGCAAAAGCCCAAGGGAGGACTCACTCTCGGGAGTAAAGTCTTCTGGTAAACCAACTCCATTATCTTTTATGACCAGTTTTAACTGGGTTCCATCAAGGTCAAGTTTGACTTGTATCAATCCCTGTTTACGCCCTTGAAACGCATGTTTCAGTATGTTTGTGATCACTTCGTTTACAATCAGAGAACACGGTACCGCCTGATTGATATTAAGTGTGACTGGGCTACAATTGAAATCCAGATCAAGCTGTAATTCGGACTGGAAGGTAACGATGATGTTGTTTACCAAAGAATGAAGGTTCTCAGGGAAATTTATATGTGAAAAGCTATTTGCCTGATACAAGTGCTCATGAATCGCCGCCATTGTTTGAATTCGACTCACACTATCCAAAAGCTTAGCCTGAAGTGATTCATCATCTTCTTGATAGGATTGTAGTTGCATCATTCCAGATACAATTGCAAGATTGTTCTTTACACGGTGGTGAATTTCAGCAAGTAAGGTCTCTTTCTCTTTTAACGACTTGAGTAGATTCTCCTGGAAGATTCGTTTTTCAGTGGTATCATTAGCAAGTACAAGCTCTGCTTTACATCCGTTATAATCGATTTTGGTAGCCCTGATTTCTACATCAATAATGTCCCCATTCTTTTTCTGGTGCTTAAATATTCCACCAGAGTGAGTAACGTCAGGATTATTATGAGCATTGAATGATTTGATGAAGGCTTCTACTTCAGAATTTGGACGAATCTGAGTTACATTCAAAGCTAAAAACTCATCTCTCGTATATCCGTAATGATTTAAAGCAGCCTCATTTACATTCAAGAATTGAAAAGTATCAATATCATAAACCCACATCGGAACCGGATTCAGATCAAAAAGATCGCGGTATTGTATTTCGGAGAGTCGTAATGACGAGTTGATTTTATGACGTTCAATACTGTAAGAGGTGCTTTTTATAAGTATGTATGGTGTAAGATCGTCTTTTAATAGGTAGTCGGAAACACCCATACTCACGGCACGGATACCAAATTCACGATTAGTATATCCTGTCAATACAATAACAGGAGTAGATGGAGCTACTTTAATGACCTTTTCAATGAGGTGCTCGCCAGTACCATCTGGAAGTGTTAAGTCGAGTAGAATAATATCGAAATCATTGCTGGTACTTAGTATGCTTGCAGCTTCCTTCAAAGATCGAGCATGAACCAATTCATGATTGGTGTTGTATTCACTAAGGTACTCCTCTATAAGCAGTACATCGCCCTCATTATCTTCTATAATCAAAATTTTAAATGTTTGAATCTCACTGATCATAATTCATTATTTATTTTCAGGGAGTTGAACAATGCTATTCCAAAACGATTCAATACTCAATACTACTTTTATGAAGTCATCAACATCGACAGGTTTTGTGATATAACAATTAACATGATTTCTGTAGGAATCCTTGATGTCAGAGGGGGATGAAGAGGTAGTTAACATAATCACAGGTATATGACACAGTTTGCTATCACTCTTGATTCTTTTCAAAACCTCGTGACCGTTCAGCTTCGGCAAATTGACATCCAAAACAATCAAATCAGGTTCTTTTGCTGTCTCGAAACCATTTATCCGATATAAGAAATCTAATGCCTGCTCACCATCCCTTACGACTGATATAGTGTTAAAAATCTTAGCATCCTCAAATGCATCTTTCACCAGGACAATATCACCCTCATTGTCTTCAACTAAGAGAATATGTACAATCTTTGACTTCAAATGATATCAATCTATTTTTTGTTCGGGCAAGTTAGTAATCGAAGGAATGAAAAAAAATAAAGTTGCTGACCTTTAGCAGATATTTCATTGCGACACTAAATCATCTTTAAATCTGATAAGCATTTTAAAAAAAGAATAAAACAACATTTCTATATATCTGGCCATTTTACCCAATTACTCTTAGCTAAATGGACGAAACCACGCTCGAAATCTATTCGCAGTCAATGCCGAAAATGCACCGGCTATTCCACCGACGAGTCCGGTTACCAAAATAGATAACCAACCAATTGGGAGGCTTAAGAGTGTTGCCAATCGATCGGATAATATATCACCGCCCTGTAAATAGATAAACGCCGACCAGGCGCCCCAAAGGATAAAAATACCCAGAAAACCATTTTGAAATGATTTCCAGCCTGACTGCGATATCAATAGTGCGGGTAATGCCGCTGCAATAGCAACTGTCCACCATGGTAGAAACAATTGAAGGACTGCAGCCAGAATAAGTGTTATAATGACGACCATAGTATAGAAGTGTTAGTTTGAAGTTAGAGCGACTGAACGTCCGGTTGCAATTTTAGCAGATTCTGAATCCGGGAATAGAGTAAGTTCGAATGGATTACCATCTGCCCAGTTCTGAACGAATGCGTTATAGTTTTTACTCGCTGGGTTACCTGATTGACCACCTAGATAAACACCCCAGGCTTTAACAGGTCTGGTCATTTCAACAACCATTCTCCAGGATGGTCCATTGTTATTTCGAATTGCGTTGGGCGAATAATTACTTCCATCAACCTGAAGTCGATTCATGTTTAATGCCGGAACATTGAGCAAGTGATTGATGGTACTTCCATTTTGCTTCCACCACTGCCAGTCAGTTTCCAAATTTGGCCCTCTGTTCTCAATCAAATCATCATATGCCTGAATAAATGCTTGAGTGAAAATCGAATGAAGATCTGGTTGAACACCGTGGAGCTTTTCGTAAGCCATTGATGGTCTGGATTCGAATAATTCATTGAGCCCGGTAAGAAGAGTTGGATTGGAATACGGTGGTCCGATTGACCTCATTTTACTAGAAAAAGCATTGTATTGTGCCCATTCGAGCCATCTAATGAACAAAGTTGGTTCTATTTGTTCAGCCCTGTTTACTCTATCCCATGTAAGAAGCCTGTCAAGCAATACATTTTGTTCAGAAGTTAAGCTGTCTCTGCGAACAACTTCAGCCATTCTATCCAACCAGGTTTTAGCCCAGTAATTATCTGAATTTAACTGAAGGGCAATCATATCCTGATGAGTTGCATTACTGAAATTCTCAAGAGTGCGGTTAATAATTATCGCTCTTGGTGGTGTAGCGAAACCACGACCTAAAAAATGTGGATATGAAGGTCCAGCTGGTTCCTGATTTGCTGAACTAATGAAACCCCGTTCCGGATTCCTTTCCCATGGAACCTGGTCATGTGGGATATATTCCTTCCAGTCATAGCGAGGGTCACTGCCGTCACTAATATACTTACCTTGACCAATCCATCTGACCGGATGTCGGCCACTGATTTTCATGGCAATGTCTCCATCATGTGCTGCGAATGCGAAGTTTTGTGCAGGTGAAGCAAAATAGGCCAGGGCCTTTTCGAACTCTTCAAAATTCGAGGCTCTGTTTAACAAGTAAAATGTCCTGAGTGGATTCGAAGGCTGATGAGCGATCCACTGCAAGGCTTGTCCAACCGGAGTTGCTCCCGAATAGGTTTGAATCCTTGAAGAGTCAGCTTGACTTGGGAATTCTTCGGGCAAATAGGTAACCGGGCCGTGATGTGTATAGAATAATGTATCAACAACTGGTTCAGCACCTCTTACTTTATAGGTTTGGATTTCCTGTCTGACAGGTTTCCATTGTTCATCGTGATAGTATTGACTTCGGTCATCATTCAACTGTACTTCAAAAAGGTCAAGAGCGAATCCTCCTGTATTTGTAACTCCCCACGAAACATCTTGATTGAATCCGATAATGATTCCAGGTACACCTGGTAATGTAACACCGTAGGTATTTATTCCCGGTGCACTAAGCTGGATTTCATACCAAATTGATGGTAACGAGAGTGTAAGATGGGGATCAGAAGCCAACATTGGATATCCTGACGCGGTTTTGGATCCACTTACTGCCCAATTATTGCTCCCAATATCAGGATTAGGCTCCGGGACATTGAATTCATTTCTGGTTACTTGTGGCATGAAATCCTGTTCAGGTACATTTGGTAGTTCAACTTCAAAGTCCCAAACACGATCATTGCTAACAATGGGTTCGCCCACTTCTGGACTGTTTGGATACAAAATATCGATTAATTCTCTACCAAAAGCCTCGCGGAGTCTTGTCAGGGCATATGTATCGGACCTGAAGCTCAATGTTTGGTTCATATTCATAAAGAATATTGCAGTTTTCATTGGCGACCAAGGCTCTGGACGGTAATCAAGTAATTTGTATTCAAAGGGCATATTACTTTCATCCATTTGATCAATCCATGCATTCACTCCTTCAGAATATGCCTCTATAATTTCGCGGGAAGTGAGGTCTTCCATAATTGAATTCAAAGTGTTCTGAGCACCGTACATCATGCCGATTTTTCGCTGATGTTTGTCATAACCAAGAGCTTGTGGTCCAATGAGTTCCGAAATACGTCCCGATGCGGCATGCGTTGAGAATTCCATTTGCCAAATACGATGTCTAGCTACCAAATAACCTTGAGCCAGATACAGGTCCCGATCGTTTTCGGCAAAGATATGTGGTACACCCCGATCGTTGAAAACCACGGTAACAGTTCCTGAAAGTCCGGGTATAGTCAGGGTTTCTTCTGTGGGAATATCCTCAATCAACGCAGTTTGCCAGACTCCTTTTATCGGATCTAAAAATTTCCCCAAAGGTGGTACGGAAGAAATTCGGGTGTTTAATGAGTAGATAAAGATGCTGCTCACTATCAAAGCGACTAAAAATTGTAGCAGCTGTTTCATTCCGGTTGGTTTCATAATCTTATTAGTGGCGAAACAGGTTTATTGAAATTGGACTTAAGATTGTCGGAGAGTCAAATTACATAAAAAAAGGCATCCGATAAAACCGGATGCCTTTGAATAGATTACATGTAATCTGAATGCTACTTGACGTAACGGTCAAGCCACTCGATGGTTTCCCATAGCATGTGCATTAGTGACTCACGGGCTGAGTATCCATGACTTTCATGAGGTAACATGACTAATCTTGCTGTACCGCCATTGCCCTTTACGGCTGCGAACATACGCTCACTTTGGATAGGGAATGTTCCGGAATTATTATCTGCTTCGCCGTGAATGAACAAAATCGGAGTTTTTATTTGATGAGCATAGTAGAAAGGTGACATTTCAATGTAGGTGTCGCGTGCTTCCCAAATGGACCTTGGCTCGGCCTGAAATCCGAATGGAGTTAAGCTTCGATTATAAGCACCACTGCGTGCAACACCCGCTTTGAACAAGTCAGAGTGAGCCAATAGGTTTGCAGTCATGAATGCCCCATATGAGTGACCTCCGACCGCAACTCGTTCAGGATCAGCCACGCCACGTTCGGCTAAATAATCGATTGCCGCCTTTGCATTACCGACCAATTGCTCGATGAAGTTATCATTCGGCTCGGCGTCTGGTGATGGAGCCACAATTGGCATCGCAGCATTGTTCAAAACAGCATATCCCTGGGTGACAAGGAAATGTGGACCCCAATAGCTGATCGCGTTGAATCGATGTGGACTGTCGGTTACTTGTCCTGCCGCATCAGCACTGGCAAACTCGCGCGGATACGCCCATAACATCAAAGGTAATGGACCGTCGGTCTCGGCCTTATATCCTGCAGGAAGCAATAACTGACCGGTCAACGTCAATCCGTCTTCACGATAATACGTAACAAACTCAGATTGGACATCTTTAAGATCAGGTGTTGGGTGAGGGAAATCGGTTAAAGTTCGAACCGATCCACTATTCAATGTAACCTCTACAAAGTTCGGCGGTGTGTCATTTGATTCACGGCGAACAATAACTTTGGAAGCATTTTCGTCAGCTATGGCGGAGACTGTGGCAAAGAAGGGAGCTTCAGACCTCCAAAGCTCACGGAAATCACCGGTTGAGAAGTTATAAGCTCTTAAAAATGGTCGAAGACCTTCAGGTGATGCTCCCTGACCAGTCATAAGAATTTCAGTTCCATCGTTAATCAGGTGCATAGCTGAAAATCCATTACCCAGAGATTTTGATACAGGACTTCCTGGATCGGCGTATCGATCTTCGTAATTTCGTTCGAACACCAATGTAGGCTGACCAGACGCACTTCCAGGTTGCACCCTCCACGTTTTGGTCGTTCTGGTAGCTCTCCATGTTTCTGATATCAACGCCAGATTATCATTGCCCCAAACGACACCGGCGTAACGGGTTCCAAGTTCCGCAATTTTGCGTGGGGTACCATTAAAGGGTGCGTCAAGCAGGTAAGCAATGTCACGAATTGCCACGTCATTTGAAGGAATTCCCCCATCTTGAGCTTCAACAAAGAATAGGGTAGAAGGGGTGTCGGCTCGCCACCCGATGCTTCTTCGACCTTCCCATGTTGAGTTAGACGCAATCGGAACCTTGTCAAGTAGTGGAAGTTCCTCAATGGTGTTCAATACTTGACCCTGACTGTCCCAAACCTGGGTTATTTGAGGAAATCTGCTAGCAGGTACGATGTATGAATACGGTTTTTCCAGATAGCTGATCAGAGTGTATTGACCATCTGGTGATACTGAAATCGATGAGAAGACGTGTGGATTGCCGTAAGCAGTTGAATTGCCATTGAGTGATACAACCATCAACTGAGAAGTGAAAAAATGATCAAACAAAGCAATATCGTGACTGTCATTCAGCAAATCCTGATAAGTACGGGCAGGTGCTGCTTCACCCGTCGCATCTTGAATTGTTGGACCGGACGGGGCAAGAGCTCTGACAGGTTCCGGGCCTCTGTTTGCCGGAACGGTACGAACCAATAAGCGCTGACTGTCGGGATACCAATCAAATGGGGCACCAAACCACACGTTGTTAACGGCAAAGTCCCCAAGTCTGCGAGCTTGTCCGCTTGCAATGCTTGCAACCCAAAGCTCAATGTGTTGATCCATAGTCAATGTGAATGCAATATTTTCCCCATCAGGTGAAAAACTGATATTCTGAATGATCGGATCAGATGGTAGTCCAGCAAGATCACGTTCTGATAAATCAGCGAGATTCTTGATCACAATTCGGGTAGTATAACCTGATCGACTTGGACCATTGGTTCGAGGGTTAATTCGGATTCCTGCTAGTCTGTACTCTGGCTGAGCCAAATCAGAAATAGTTGGGACACCCCGACCGTGGAGCAACAATGCGGTTGATCGGTCTGGAGATAGGCTCATTCCCGGGTTTGCAGGCGCATCAACAAGATCTGCGACCTCGGGTGGAGGCATTTGATAATTGGTTTGTGCGTACAGGTTTGTAGTTGCCCATACAAGCAACAACATCACAACTGCGAATAGGTTTTTCATGTGTGACACATCTTGAATTGACGTTAAATGTGAACCAAAGATTTTTTTGGGTCACGATAGTGATATGCCAATATACTAAACGGTTATTTCCCCCACATCCCCGCAAATGTTAAAATCAGTATCGTACTAAAACCTAATCCCCAGACCACGACCACAGCTAAATCATTCCAAAATGGATCCGTACCCACAAGAATAAGTGGGATCAACCCTGCTATGGTAGTAAGTGATGTTATCAGGATGGCTCTGAATCTGTTTTTGTACACATGGACCCAGCTTCTTATACCCCATACCCCAAGCTTGCGCAATTCATCTTTGTCGTGGATAAGTAAAATTGCATTGTTCACAACAACTCCAACGCTAAGCAAGGTGCCGGCAATGGCTCCCTGTCCGAAATTGAGTTCATGAAACAAAATCCCGCTCATCACACCTAAAAGTGCTAAAGGAACAGCCATAATGACTACAAATGGATCTCTCCACCGCTCTAAAAGTGCAGAAACAATCATCCAGACGCTCAAAAGTGCCATGAGCATGATAAAAAGCATATTCTGACGTTGCTCGGTCTGTCCAAATGACCAAAAATTATCATCTTCATAGGTAATTCCGATCGGAAACGGGAACTGCTCGAGCAGGTTGTCTCTGAATGTGGTCGCCATTTGAGGCGGTCCCATGAAATCATATGCAATTGTACGACTGTATGACTGATCTTCTCGTCTGATTTCACTTAAAATATCTCGCTTTTCCAACTCAGCGATTTCAGCCATGGTAAAAAACGTGTTTTCGTAGTTTCGCGGACGATCTCTAAAATCCATCCAATACTGATTCTTCCGTTCTCCCACACCCATCAGGTACATTCTTTGCCCTTGGAACTCCACACGTCCCTGGATGTTCTCCGGATTTATATCCACTTGTAGTACATCGAGCACGTTTCTCCGATTCATTCCCTTAGAGACGATTTGGGATTCATCCAATTGAAGAAAATACTGCTGGAGGTCTCCACGACTAAAAAAGCCTGTCTGATTAATGTCTACATTTTCAACTCTTCGATTACGCTCCAGACGAGCCTGAATCATTCGGGCTGTTTCTTCCAATCCAGTGTATGAATACCCTTTCAGCCGGATGTTTCCTTGTGAAAAACTTCCTCCTCCGGAAAAGTAACTTTCTCCCAAACCCGAAACCGAAATTCTCGAGTTGCCGGTTCTTGCTGCCAGGTATGCCAACTCAGCATATAAAATATACGGCTCGGGCTGTGTAAGTTGATCATCTTTGATATGAAAGATCATCCTCGCACCAAATTGTTCAGATATCGTGGTTTCAAAGTACTCAAACGCTTCTCGATAGGGTTCGGAAATGAGTTCGAAATTACGGGCAATTTTATCGATTTCTTCTAAAGGTGTTCCTTGTGGCGTATTGATTGAAACAAAAATACGCTCACCCTGTGATCCGCCCCAAGGTTCTCCAAAGTAGGTTTTATTAAAGAATTGGTAGGTAATTCCACCGATCCATTTGTCGATTTCCCGTTTATTTTCAAAGTATGGTTTGGTCACTGTCCGAACCCAGGAATCACCTTCCCAAACAGGTTCGGTGATAGTGAACGTCGGTAGTCCAATGGCAACAAACAAAGCAATTGTGAATATCCATCGTAGTTTTTTGCGATAATGAAAAATCCGGACCAAACTAAATCTACGAACAATTTTTCTGGCCCAAACTGGAAGTCTAACCGTGCTGTTTCGTTTCTCTTTCACAGATGGTGGAACCAGCCAGATTATGGAATAAGGAATCCAGGTGAGTGAAACCAGAACAGATGCCAACAAGGTAAAAGATAGTGATTGAGCCAGCGGAACCAGAAACATACGAACCTCTTCCATCGCAAACAGAAGGGGGATGAATATTCCAACCGTTGTCAAAGTACTTCCCAATACTGGAACCACTGCTTTTACCAGATTCTCTTTCATGTGAAGTATCCGCTCATCCCGTCCAGCTGGAAGTCCTGGATTTACATACTCAAATACAACAACTGCATTATCGATAATCATACCGATTGCTACCGTAATACCTGCCAGAGTAAGCACATTTATTGTAATATCCATTAAAAACAGGATGGTAATACTGATCAAAATCGAAAAGACAATACTACCCAAAATGATAAATGGAGCCCTGAATCGTCGAATAAATGCTAAAAGAACGATAAAAACACTCAAAATCGAGTAAATGGACTGTAATTGGAGCTCGTCGAGTTGTTTTCGAAGCCTTTCGGTATTGTCCTGCTCCATTCGCAGTTCCACTCCTTCTGAAAGTTCAGTCTGAATCACAGCCATTCTTTCGCGGATTTCGTTTGCCAGAATAAGTGCATCAGCGCCACTTTCTTTCTCGAAAATGACCGTCAACGCGGTGTTCCCATTTATGCGTTTGATCTGGCGGTCTGGATAGTCCTGTAACTCAACATTTGCAACATCACCCAGTCTAATCTGTCGTTCAGAGTTCGCCAGTTTGATTGGCATTTGCTCAACATCCTGAGTATGGACGAATTGGGGTGGTACCATGATGGTGAACCGGCCAGCGCCAGTGTCGCTAAATCCCGCTGATCGCCATTGCAAGTTCTGTCTGATTTGACCAAGTAATAGTTGTGGCGACAAGTTTAGCTGCTCAATCATGTACATATCGAACACCACACTCAAAGCGGGCTCTCTTACACCTTGTAAGTTAATTTCAGACAACCCATCTAAACCCATTAATGGGAGTCGTATGGATCTGTCGGCCAGTTCTAACAGTGCACGGGGCGGTAAATCAGCATGAACCGACCAGGTCATAAATGTGGTCATATCCGATAGTTCCTGAGGAACAGACCTGGAAATAGGGGATTGTACCAGACTTTGTGGCAATGCATCTCTGATTGCAAACAAATATTCCTGGATTTCAACTGTTCTGAATTCGACCGGAGCGTCTTTACGAAAAGTAATTGTCACCCGAGAGAGCCCTTCAGAGGTTATTGAACTAATTTTCTCAACATCTCTGAGCCGGGACGCAACTTGTTCTACCTTCCGTGTAACTTCCTGTTCCATTACCTCTGGTGAGGTACTTCCCCAGTTATGCGTAATAGTAATGGTCGGAAGTTGAATATTAGGGGCTAACTCCATCGGGATACTCATCCACGCGGTTACACCGATTGTGAGAACCAAAAGGTAGAACAACGAAATGAGATATCTGCGGCGGAAGATGTTCATGAAATCAATCGCGAATTAAAACATTGACTTTTTGCTGATGTGAGAGCGCAAAATGACGATCTACTGCAAGCAAGTCACCTGGATTAAGTACATCTTCATTGAGAATAATATGTTCAGGGGTTACAATTGCGGGTTCCACATAAACCCACTCGACCATTTCTTCGTCTTCATTCAATTTAAATACGAGTGTTCTTCCATCACGTTCTAATAATGCTGCTCGTGGAGCTCTGAGTCTACCAGTATGGACTTCAGTAATGATTCTTCCGTTTACTGTCATACCTGTCTTTAAACGTTGCGACTCGTTAGATACTTCCACTATGATTTGCCCGGTTTTGCGCTCACGATTAATAAGAGGGGAAATAGTGGAAATCCGTCCGGTGGTAGAATATCCAGTGGGAGTTGAAATTTGAACGTCCATACCTGTCCGTAATTTGGCTAATTCAGACTCAAGCACATCTAGCCTGACTCGGACACGATCGTGATCGAGTAATTGTCCCAGTTGAGTTCCTGCATTAATATATGCCCCGCTTGATAAATTTAAAGTTGTATGAATGACTCCGCCGTAAGGTGCCGTTAAAACGGTATAATTGTACTCCAGTTCTGCTCTTTCAAGAGCTAGTCTGGCTTGAGCCAGTCCGAATTGTTGCTCCATGTTCCTCATTTCAGCATCAGTCATGGGAGAACGGTTTGGATCTCTTGACCGTAGTTGTTGCTCTATTTCCAGCTTCTGAGCTGCTTCATCGAGGGTATTTTTTGCCTCTGCTACCCGCAATCTCCATTCGTCAGCGACAAACAGAAGAAGTGTATCTCCTTTTTCAACTCTTCTACCATCTGTAATTTGGTGCCAGTCAATGAATCCACTTATTCGGGGTTGAATAGTTAGATCCCGTGCTGGTTCAACGGTTCCCTGGCTTTCAAGAAAGACCTGCAATGGTTCATCGCTTGTAGAAGCAAAAATTACATCCGGACGGATTTCAATAGATGAAGTATCCGGTTTTTCAGTCTCTTCTTCAGGTTCCGTACAAGCATTGAATAAGAGCCCTACCGAAATCAAGCTCAACAAAAGTACTTTATGCGCAGTTAATTGGTATTTGAGATCTTTCATGCTTTTAAGTGGTGAATTTTGGGATGATATGTGCATGATAATTAGCTGTTAATTTCTGAACTGGATGCAATTTTATTGCTATGGGTAAGTCTGAAAAGTTGTGGAATCACAAATAATGTGAGCAAAGTGGATGTCAACATTCCTCCGATCAAAGCTGCTGCCAGGGCAAATCTGAATTCGTATCCTTCCCCGAATGGAATCAACATAGGAACCAGACCCAGTATAGTTGTGAGGGTAGTCATTACGACCGGACGAAACCTATGCTTGCCCGCCAGGCGTATTGCCTGATCCAGATCGCCCGTTTCTTCATAATACCTACGCATGAAATCGACCTTCAAAATGGCATCATTTACGGCTATACCTGTCAGTATCAAAATTCCCATGAACGATAATGTGTTCAGACTATTATCTACTAACCAAAGCATAATTAATGAGCCAATCCACGCAAATGGTATTGCGAATAAAATCAATGCAGGATACCTTAAGCTTTCATACTGGACCGACAGAATGATATAAATCAGGATTAAGCTTATTCCCAGGAGGATGAACATATCACTTAACAGACTATCTACCTGTAATGCAGACCCACCTGTTCTGACTTGAACTCCAGTTTGCCTAGTAAAATCAGAAATTATAGCCTGAATTTTATATTTGTCCCACCACCAGTCGGTAAGTGTAAATGCTGTAATATAACTAAGCACAGGAGTTTGATTGATTCGCTCAAGTTGCTCGGGTTCCTGGACGATAGTGATTTCAGCGACTTCTGAAATCGGAATATTTCGTCCACTTACTGATAACACTACCTGGGTGGGGTCAAATTGGGATGTCCCATCGCTAAACAGTCGAATCGCTATGCTTTCATCTTCACGATTCCATTCTGTGACCATACTCCCGCGGGCTCTGGACTCCAGATACTCAGTAACACTTTGTTCACTTAGCCCATATCTTAGTAATTGACTGTTATTGAATCGAATCTGGTAAGTATTAACAATTTCAGGGTACTGCTTGATCAATGATGCCTCAAAACCTTTCCCTGTTAAATACTCATCCAATGCAAAGGCTGCCTTTTCTGAGAATTCTCTGTCAGTCCCAACCAAACGCATTACAACAGGAGTAGATGATTCTCCAAAGAAGGTGGAAAAGATATTTCCTCCACCCAATGACTCCAGGTTCCATCCAGATCGGGTTCCCACATAACTACCAATGACCTCATTGACCTTATTTGCCTGTTCAGAACCACTAACCGGAATACGAATAGTGAACTTATTGAGCCCTTCTTTGGAGATTCGACCCAAGTTAGTTTGATCAGTATATCCTCCCATTGTAAGAATTCCGCTACTCGAAGTCCCGCTTGCAACGGTCCTGACCAACTCTGCTGCGGCACTTCGAGTTGTAGTTAGAGATGTGTTCCCTGGTAGACTCACACGGTACTCAACGCTTTGAGGTTCCGTTTCTGGCAAAACACCCTTAGGTAGAGCGTAAAAAGTAGCCACTGCAATTGAAGCAAGTACAAGAACGATTCCGAAAACCAAAACAGGCCTTTTGAGTGACCATTCCAACATAGATTCGTACTTATTCAATACACCGTCGAATATTCTGGTGAATCGTTTTTGAGATGCGGATTCCGAAACTACTTCTTTGATGTTAGATGTTGACCTCGTTCTTTTCTGGATTGTTACAACCAATACAGGCAGGATTCCAATTGCAACCAGCAATGAAGCAAGTAAACTAATGGATAGTGTAAATGCCTGGTCTCTAAAAAATGCACCTTCAAATCCACCGAGAAATAGTAATGGAAGAAAGACCGAAATTGTTGTGAATGTTGATGCCGTAATTGCTAATGCGATTTCTTTGGTACCCTGTTTCGCAGACTCGAACAGCTCCAATCCCTGGTCTCTGTAACGATTAATGTTTTCAAGCACTACGATGGCATTATCTACCAAAAGACCAATACCCAGAGTGAGTCCACTGAGTGATATTATATTCAATTGAACGCCACCCAAATACATCACAAAAAAAGTCAAAAAAATACTCACGGGAATTGCTATTCCGATAGTAAATGGCATTCTGGGATCATTCAGAAACAAAAACAATATCAAAAAGGCAAGAATACCACCATAAGCGAGTGTTTGAAGCAAGTTTGATATCGAATTACTGATATAACTGGCACTTTCCTGCAACACCTGAATATCAACACCTGGAAATTGCTCTCGCATTTCATCTAACACTGGACCCACAGTTTCATAGACTGAAACAG
>CAZJZI010000015.1:0-38107 GCA_964550435.1 uncultured Chitinophagales bacterium
ACCCGATTTCCGTAAGGGTCTCTTGCTGTTGGATTCATCTGTTCTGAGCGAAAGTCTTCCCCAAGAATTTCCTCAAGAGTTGGTGGAATTACTTCAAATCCGAAATGAATATCTGCTCCAGGTTTGGCATCTATGGCAAATTGGCGTGTTCTGGATGAACTTAGTGGAATTTTCATTTCAATGTACATCACACTCGCACTTCTGTCCATAGCCAATTCCAGTGACTGGGCCTTCAAGGCTGGAATATCGATGGGAACTGGGCGAACGGGGTCTCTTTTATTGACTCGCTGGACAATCATCACTCTTTCATCCATCGAATCTTCAATTGATTTTATCAAACGTTCATTTTCTGGAGCATTAGACCATCCTGGATTTTCGAGATACTCTTTACGAGCTCCTGGAATCTCACTAAGAACAGTCAGGACGCCAACAGGGTACATTATGCCGAATGACCTTCGAAGATCCTTATCAGAATCAAAGTACAAATACAACCCGTACTTTTGAATACTTTGAAATAATGCATTGTTTTTAAGTCCCAGAAACACGTATAGAAATTCATCATCATTACTAAAATACAGATCATAATCACCATCGGAATTAAGTTGGACCCGATTCATAGACCAGTCTGATGCGTTACCATCTATTGAGATTGGTCTTTCAACTGAAGTGCTTGTCAAGACCTTAGTACGACTACATCCCAAAACCGAAATTGATACGATTATCAATGTTGTGACAAAGACAAAAAATTTTGTAAATAGTAAGTTTTCAGATAATGACATTGGACGGATGTACTCCCAAAAATTAGTTTAAAATTCGTATATTTGACCATCAGAAAATAAACAAAAAACACAATTAACAAGGAATCTTATGCAATTCGGATTTGGAATCGGCCCAGATACTACCTGGATGAGAACTGAACTCACTGATTTAGGTATCACTGAGCTTAAAACCCCTGAAGACGTAGATGCTGTTTTTGCAGAAAAGAAACCAGGAACTATGCTATTGGTTATTAACTCTGTTTGTGGCTGTGCTGCTGGAAACGCACGTCCAGGTGTAGCTATGGCACTTCAAAATGCAAAAGTACCGGACATGCTGTATTCAGTATTTGCTGGACAAGATCGCGAAGCAACAGAGCGCGCCCGTGGCTATTTTAGCGAGTTTCCTCCATCGTCTCCTTCTTTCGCATTTTTCAAAGATGGAGAAATTAAAGCAATGGTTCCAAGGCATAGAGTCGAGGGAAGATCTGCTCAAGAAGTAGCGAACGATTTGGTTATGATATTCAACGCGTTCTGTTAGAAATTTTTAGGTTAGCATATTTCAAAATCCTGCATGAATCTAGCTTATGCAGGATTTTTTTGTTTTTACAACCTTTTGTATAACAATATAGTAAAGCAATTTGTACACTCAAACAGAGCACAGACAGTCTAACTTTTTGATGTCATAACTGCTCCGCTAGTATTAAACTATTCTTAAGTGTGTGCGTATGTAGTTGATAATGATTATCATTCATTTTAACTATCAATTTATCTCTTAATTAAACTTTGTATTTACGGTCTGTTTATATCATAGTTTACCTCGGTGTAATCGGGTTAATTCTGTTCCTGTTGCTCAGGCCATCCATCGATTTCAACACTCATACACCAATTGAACTGAATAAAGATCAGGTTCAGGCTTTGGGATTTGATCGATTACTTGCACTGGGTATGGATACTACAGGAGTCCGCGGAATGCCACGCCGCTATCAAAGAGTAGGTCTTTATGAAGACAAGACAGCCCAGCAGTTGGGGTCAAATCTGAAAAATCCGATTGAGATAAGATCATCGGGTATACCTTTGAGTGGTTGGAGTGTGATGTATGCTGGCTTGTACGAAGACGTGACGTCGATCACAAGTGATGAGGTTTTATTCGGCCAAATAGGCAAGGCAATACTAACATTTGATACCCAGGGTAGGGTCAGAACATTCAGAGGGAACCCCGAATTTAACGACAGTTTTGTCTCCGGTGTAGATCTTATTAGTGCTTCGAGTACTGTGGTTGAATTCTTCGGTTATGACCCTGACGGATTTGTGTTAAACGATACAATACCTATTGTTACACTACAGCGTGATTTTTATAACCCCGAATCTAAACTTCAAAGTGATGATGACGATGGATCAAGAACCTTGACATGGGAATCCGGACCTGATCGTGGTACTGGTCCAATGAAGCTGACATTGACCTACAAACCAGTACTTAAAGCGAGTAGCACTACGATTGATACAACCGGGTTAGGGAATTCTGAAAACGGCATACAAATAGTACGATTTTATGCTTCATATCACGAGATGGATACAACCGAAGCCGCTTCCAGTGAGGTATCAACCGGTGAGATAATTTTTTCAGTAGTTAGTATGGCGTTGCTAGTTGTGCTCATTGTTGTTACGGGACTTCGACAGTTATTCAGAGGTGAGGTAATTTGGGCAAGGGCGTTAATACTATTTGGAGTTACGGCTTTTGGATTGATATCGTACCGGATTTTGGCACTCCAGAACCTGTATTACAAAATACTTTCTGATTCAATGGTCATGATCGATATACTTTTGTATGTATTCATAGCCATAATAGGAGCTGCGCTAATTGCCCTTGCCTACCTTGCTTGGGAGGGAATCGGCCGCAAACAAAATCAGGAGCAAATCCCGCATATTGACTCAATCTGGAGAGGTAACTTATTTCAACAGAAAATTGGTAAAGCAATTCTGGCAGGATATGGCTATGCCGGACTGGCATTGGCCATGTGGGCAATAGGAATGTATTTTTTCAAACTAGTCTACTATCAATATGATGGTCAGCTCGGATTCATGGATCCTTCCAGCTCATTCCCATGGTTAACAACTTTGTTGAACAGTTGGCTATATACCTGGTTTACCACATTCGGGGCTGTTGCATTGGTTACTTCATTGTTAATGAATTTTATTAACAGATCCGTTCTTCAAGTTGGATTGGCATCTGCCATTTCAGCTTTGTTTATCGACCAGGCCTACAATTTTATCGACATCACTGGGTTCTGGTATGAGAAATGGATAGTGTACATCTTGATGATGGTACCAGTGGTATTAGCGTTCAAGTATTATGGCATTATCACTGCTGCAGTTAGCGTCTGGATTATGTTTGTGGTAGTTCGATTGTTTGTGTATTTGGGTTCCATGGATGGTTCTGTCCACTTGAATGGATTTGTTCTTCTGGTCTCTCTACTGATTCCATTCGTGTTAGGTCTGGTTCTTCATCATTTCGGACGGAACTCACTACATGATGATCGGTTTATTCCTGAATATGAGCAACGATTGAAGAAGCAAATGAGACTAGAAAGAGAATTTCAGATCGCAAAAGAGTCTCAGTATGCATTGTTACCTAAGTCTGCACCAGACATTCAAGGCGTGGATGTAAAAGGTTTCTTCATTCCATCATTTGATGTTGGTGGCGATTTCTACGAACATGTAATAAGGAGCAATGATCATGGTCACGGCGACGAGTTGTTCATAACGGTTGTAGATGTATCTGGCAAAGGTATGAAAGCAGCGCTCTCGGCAATTTTTACGAGTGGATTGCTTCTATCACGGGTTAGAAGTCAGGATTGTGATCCTGCTAAAATTGTCAGTGATGTGAATGGCTTGTTACATGAACGCGTCGAGAAGCAGATGTTTGTAACGTGCATTCTGGCGAAGTACAGCATAAATGACAAATTACTCGAGTATGTAAATGCGGGACACTGTCAACCAATTCTTGTTAGAAGCGGGAAAGCTCAGCTACTTAGCTCCGCATTACCCCGGTTTCCTCTTGGTATACGGGCAAATGTCAATTACAACGATTCACACCTTCAACTTGAGTCTGGTGACACGGTATTTTTCTATTCAGATGGACTTCCCGAGGCGAAATCTCCTTCTGGTGATCTCTTTGACTACTCAAATGTACCTGAATTATGCGAACAGGCAGTAGCAGATTTTAGAACATCCCATGAAATGTGTGAGTTTATTAAAAAGCGAATGCTGAACTTCAGCAATTACGAATTAGCAGATGATTTGACTGTGGTTGTTTTGCGTGTGTAATAATCACGATATAAAGTTCAAATCTGTAGTATTAAAGCTTATTAACCCCTAGAGCAAAAAAACAATGGCAAAACCAAATTTTCCAGGGATGAGTGTCCCACCTGAGCTAAAGCTACTCAGGAAATTTTTGAGGCCAATACTAGTAGGACTTTTGGTTCTTATTGGACTCCTCACATCAATTTATACAGTTGGTCCGGAAGAGGTAGGTGTAGTAGTACGGTTTGGAAAATATGAACGAACTGTTGACCCTGGACTTAATTTCAAAATGCCATTTGGAGTTGAATCTGTCGAGAAGATTCCCGTCGAACGTCAATTGAAACAGGAATTCGGATTTCGAACAACATCATCAGGTGTTCGTTCAACTTATGCAAAGGCTGACTATGTAGACGAGTCGCTTATGTTAACAGGAGATTTGAACCTGGCAGATGTTGAATGGGTGGTTCAGTACCGGATTTCGGATCCTTATCTATTCCTGTTTAAAGTCAGAAATGCAGAGAAAACCTTGAGAGATATGTCAGAATCGGCAGTTCGAAAGGTAGTTGGTGATCGAACCGTAAATGAAGTATTAACGGTGGGACGTGTTGAAATAGCAACATCTGTTGAAAGGCTTCTTCAGGAATTATGCAATGAATACGAAAACGGAATCACAATAGACCAAGTAGTACTTCAGGATGTGAATCCACCAGATCCCGTGAAACCATCATTTAATGCCGTAAACGAAGCTCAGCAGCAACGAGAAACACTTATAAATCAAGGGCAATCGGAGTTTAACAGAGTAATACCAAGAGCAAGGGGAGAGGCCCTTCAGACAATTCAACAGGCCGAAGCCTATGCCCTGAACAGAGTGAATGGTGCACGCGGTGAAACCGTCAGATTTATTTCACTCTATGAAGAGTACATTAAGGCTCCTGAAGTTACTAAAAAGCGGCTATATCTTGAAACCATGCAACGTGTAATGCCAAGAATTGGTAATAAAGTAATTGTAGACGAACAAGGTAACAATCTATTACCGCTGCTTCAGTTGAATGCTCAGAATAACACAAACAGGGGATCCAACTAATGAAAAATTTTATAGCCATACTTGCAATAATCTTTGGAATCCTTGGTGTTGTAGCCATTTTCGATTCCGTTTATGTCATAGAAGAGACTCAGCAGGTCATTGTTACACAGTTTGGGCGACCAGTAGGCGACCCTAAGAGTGAGCCGGGACTCAGTGCGAAAATTCCATTTATTCAAAAAGTGAGTTATTTCGATAAACGCTACCTGGAATGGGACGGCGATGCAAATCAGGTTCCAACCAAAGATAAAAAGTTCATATTTGTCGACAGTTACGCACGTTGGGAAATCACAGACCCACTGCAATTTTTCATTCGTTTACGCGATGAACGTGGTGCTCAATCAAGGATATCTGACATTCTGGATGGTGAAACACGAAATGCAGTGGCTAGTCATGACCTGATTGAGCTTGTTCGTTCCACAAATCGAACTCCAGAACAGACTGAGGAATTTCTGGAGGAACTTGATGTTCTAGACAGCATTGCTATAGGTAGAGATTCCATCGAAACAATAGTACTTCAACGTGCAAATGATAGAACCGCTGACCTTGGAATCAGAATTCTTGATTTCCGATTTAAGCGAATGAACTATGTTGATGAAGTACGAGAAAGCATCAACCAGCGTATGATTTCAGAAAGAAACCAGATTGCTGATCTGTTCCGGTCAGAGGGACAAGGTGAAGCCCAGAGAATTGAGGGTGAGAAAGAACGTGAACTTGCAGCGATTCAGTCTGAAGCAGCTCGTCAAGCTCAGGAAATCCGTGGTCGTGCAGATGCGGAAGCTACATCTATCTATGCATCAGCTTACAACAGAACAGCACAGTCCAGAGAGTTGTACTCATTTTTAAAAGGACTTGAAGCACTGGAAGCCTCACTAGATACCAACACAACGGTAATATTATCAACCGATAGTGAGTTGTTTAAACTACTATCCAGACCTTAACGCGAATTGTTGCTTAGTGGAGTACTACTGAGGGCTCCACTAAGTATCCTATCGATGATTTGCTTAGATTCATTGGGAAAAGGGATAGCTTCCTGTGGCGATTGATTCAGCCAAACTTTTAACATCTCAGTGAATCCGTCGTCAATCCTTTTGGCGACCGAAACTCCAAAGGACTTTAGTGCTTCAGCGTTACATTGCTGCTCATATTGTCCTGTCATCGGTATAACCATAAGTCGCTTACCAAGGAAAAGGGCTTCAGCGGGTGCTTCGAACCCTGCACCACAAAGTAATCCATCAGAAACTTCGAGACTTTTCAAATACAACTGATTGTTGATTGGGTAAATCTTAACGTTCTCAATGGTTCGTTCTGCTTTGGCATGTTTTGAAAATACAGCCCAGTTATACTTCTTAATTTGAAGGAAGTGTGGAATCATTAGCTCTTCACCATAGGCTGGCAAATACACTGTAATCGTGTTGGTAACTACCGGACTAAGGTCTCTTACTTCCTTGCGAATAACCGGAGTCGTAATAAAGGTGTCATATGGTTTGTAGTGGAATCCGACTGCTGAAGAACAAGGTGCATAATTTCTGAACAACCACTCAGTTGCCAGGTTTTTTTTGTCCGGACGGGGTGTTAAACTGGATAAGAAAGCTGCCTGATGACTAATTCCAATGCAGTCAATACCAGCACGTTTACAAGCCCATGCAGTTACCGGTTCATAATCATTTAGAATCAAGTCGTAACCGCTGAGATCGAGCTGCATGACATTATTCAGAAATGCAGCGGGTTGAAAGTTCATTAGGGTATCTAAATAGTCAACGCCACCATGTTTCCCGAATGTATAGCTAATACCAGGTAGTTGATACTTGACAGGATGTCCTGGATCTACCTCCGCACTAGTTCCACTAACAAGAACATCAAGATTTACATGTTCTTTTAGAATTGGAATGAACTCTCTGGCTCGTGAAATGTGACCGTTTCCGGTTCCCTGGATGGCATATAGTACGTTCATTGATTACCTGAATAAAACTTGTTTCAGTACGGTTTCATGAAAGTTCATTTCAACAGTTTCCGGTGGCTCTGGAAAATGTTCGTCTACATGTATGAACTCTTCTTCACGATATTGAAACAGAGTCCATTCACCCTTCTTGTACTCCAGTGCGGTCAGATTTTCAATCCAATCACCCGAATTCATATATGATACTGATCCGAATTCATTGGCATATCTTTTGATATTCGGTCGATGAATGTGTCCACATACTACGGCATCATACTTGTTTTCGATTGCCAATTCAGTTGCAGTGAGTTCAAAATCTGAGATAAATGTGACTGCACTTTTAACTTTGTCCTTGATTCGTTTCGAAAGCGACATCTTGCCTTTTCCAAGGCTTGTAGAAATGAAGTTGAAGAAACGATTTATTAAGATCAGGAGATCATAACCAGTAGCACCAAGCTTGGCAATGAATTTTGAATAGCGCATGGTCACATCAAATACATCGCCATGAAAGAACCAAACTTTCTGGCCATCAATCTCCAGTAGCAACCGGTCTTTGAGATGGAAGTTACCGAATGAAGTTTCAGAGAACTTGCGTAGTACCTCGTCATGATTTCCAGTGAGGTAGTAGATTTCGGTTCCCGACATCATCATTTTCAGAATTCTACGAACGACTTTAATGTGATCTTCGGGGAAATAGTACTTTTTGAATTGCCAGGCGTCGATTATATCACCGTTAAGTATCAGTATTTTGGGGTCGATGCTTTTGAGATATCGGTTTACTTCTCTGGCGTGACAACCGTAAGTTCCGAGGTGAATGTCGGACAAAACAGCTACATCAATTTTGCGTTTCTGCATAGGGTAGGATTATGGTTGCAGAAAGATCGGGAACAGGTGTGAACCTGGTGTTAATTAGTTGTTAACGTATTGTTAACGAATCGATTAGAGATATCTTTATTTAAATGTAAAAACGGTTGTTATCAGAAAGAGGGTTCTATTAGATATAAAAAAGAAGGGGACACGGTAAAAACCGAATCCCCTCAATAGGCGAAGGCATTTAAAATTAACCCATAATTCGTTCTAAGTCGCTGAAAACGCCACGAACAGCGTTACATGACTGGTCGAGCAGTGCTTTTTCATCTGAATTGAGGTCGATTTCAATAATTTCTTTGATCCCGCCTTTTCCTAGCTTAACAGGGACTCCAACATACAAATCGTTGATCCCGTACTCACCGGTCAACCATGCGGCGCAAGGAAAGATTCTATTTTGGTCCAATGCAATGGCTTCAACCATCTGAGCTGCAGCAGCACCTGGAGCATACCAAGCTGAAGTTCCCATCAAACCAACGAGTTCACCACCACCGACTTTGGTTCGTTCAATAACTTCTTCCAGTTTTTTAGCGTCAATAAGTTGTGTAACCGGAATTCCACTAATGGTAGTGTAACGTGGTAACGGTACCATAGTATCTCCATGACCACCAAGAATCAGAGCTTGAATGTCTTTTGGAGATACATCCAGTTCATCAGCCAGAAATGCACGATAACGTGCCGTATCCAGAATACCGGCCATACCCATAACTTTACTATGTGGTAGTCCACTTGCTTTCCATGCCACATAGGTCATTACATCGAGGGGATTAGAAACTACGATTATGATTGTATTCGGAGAAAATTTTACGAGTTCTTCAGTAACAGATTGTACAATTTTAGCATTAATGCTAAGCAAATCGTCGCGGCTCATTCCGGGTTTTCTTGGTATACCAGCGGTAATAACACAGATATCTGAACCCTTGGTGTCTTCGTAGCTAACAGTACCTTTCAACCGGGTATCGAAACCGTGGATTGAACTGGTTTGCCATTGGTCAAGCCCACGTCCTTTCGATGGATAAAAAGTTTTGTCGCCTTCTTTTCTTTCAAGGTCAACAAGGACCACTTCTTTTGCGAAATCTCTTTGTGCAACGGTAAGGGCAACAGTTGCGCCCACATTTCCACCCGCACCTACAACAGTAATTTTCATTGGGATTATTCTTTTTGGTTAATAGTATTATGAATGATCGGGTTTGTTTCCCCTGAGATCCATACCCCACATGAGCTTTGCTCTAAGTGTATCAAAGTAGGTCTGACCGGGGAGTTTTATAAGGTCAATAGTAAATGCTGAACGTCTGATTTTTACAACCAGTTCAGGTCCTGTAATATCTGAAATTTCGCCGTCTTTTGAAAAGATTACCTCTATATCTGAAGTCTTGGTAACGATGGATAATTCTTTGTCGGAGGGTAAAATAAGTGGGCGGGTAGTCAGTGTGTGAGGATTGATAGGGTTTAATACCATCACATCGGTACCCGGCATTACAATGGGCCCACCTGCAGACATATTATACGCTGTAGAACCAGTTGGTGAGGCAACGATGAGTCCATCGGACCAATATCGGTTAATAAACATACCGTCGTAGTATGCATCCAGCATAATCATGGATGTTTTGCTTCCCTTAGAAAACAAAAATTCGTTCAGAGCAAAATCTATGCTACCATCTGGTAACTTAGCCTCTAATAGACTTCTCTTATCAATTTCGAAGTTTCCAACGGCGATTTGCTCTAAAGCATGTTCAATCTTATCGTTAGGAATGTTTGCCAGAAACCCTAATCGACCGACGTTTATACCAAGTATGGGTTTATTCGCCCCAACGACAAGCCTGGCAGTTCGTAGAAGTGTTCCATCACCACCGACTGAAATTATAACATCAGAATCAGGAATTACGGATTCGTCATCAGTTGAAATGACAAGTAATGGAGATTTGTCAGACTTTACGCCACTCAATTCCGCGACTTCGTTGCATAATATGACGTGATGGTTGTTACTTATACACCATTCTACAACTCGAATCAGATATTCTTTTACCGGATAATTACTGTTGTATGTGATGATACCGAACTTCATCTCGTCTACTTTTTCAAGCCTTTCAGCTGTTTTAATCCTTTTGCTGCTTTGATACTGAGCAAATTGGTTTCGTACATTCGCACGCGACCATTTTTCTGTCTATGTCGTTCAATGGCAATGTCCAGAAGCCTAACCAATAGACGTTCAAAATTCAATCCACTATGATCCCACAAATAGAAAGAAAAAGAACCAGGAATTGTGTTGATTTCATTGAAGAATATTTCACCGGTACTACTATTCATTAAAAAATCTAGACGTGCCAGTCCACTGCAGTGAAACTTCTTAAATATGTTCACCGACAGTTGTTGGATTTCTTTAGTTACTATCGGATCAACAGGCGCAGGAATAATTCGATCAGCAGATGCCATACCTTTACCTACATCGCCTTGTAGATATTTGTCCTCAAAAGTCAGAACATCTTTTGAAGCTTTCGGATGTTCAAGTACACTCGCTTCTGCGGATTCTTCGTTTCCGAGCACCGAACAGTTGATCTCCATTAGTGGATCTACACTTCGCTCAACGATTAACTGGCGATCGTACCTAAAAGCATTTTCAATTCGATTGATAAGTTCATTACGATCTACCGCTTTAGAAACCCCGATACTACTACCCAGACTAACCGGTTTAACAAATAGGGGGTAACCAAGTGCTTCCATATTCGAAATAAGCACATTCTGATCGGATACCCATTCCGACTCATAAAAGCAAACATCAGGTACTACTGGTATACCGTGTGCTCTGCAGACCGTTTTTGCGGTAAATTTGTCCATTCCGAGTGATGAAGCAAGTACTCCGGATCCGGTATAAGGAAGGTTCAATGTTTCGCAAAGACCCTGAAAAGAACCATTTTCTCCATCACTACCATGGAAAGCGATCAAAACAACATCAAATGTATATACAACCGGCTTGCGAAAAAAACCACGAGACTCTGATTCGATCAATGATACTCTTCCCAGATCATCCTGTTTGAAAGTACATGGTGTACTTGAGGCAAGCAGTGATGGAATATCGTTGTATCTATCGAGGTCTTTAAGTGTAGATCCAGTGTACCATTTGCCATTTTTTGCTATGTACAGGGGGATAATTACTGCGTTTGTCTTTTCCAGAGCGGCCATTGCCTGTATTGCAGTAAGAACAGAAACTTCGTGTTCAGGAGAAATTCCGCCAAAGGCGATTAAGATTTTTTTAGTGGTCATTGTAGTCGTTGAAATTCAATTCGTTGAGCAATGCAAGATACAACTTTTAATACTTGTTTGAACCTGACAAATAGTGTCGTATTTGTTTCATTTTTATTCAAATATTTACGAAGTTGTCTGTTCGCCTAAAAAGTGGCGATTATCGATGAATAAATTTTTTCAGCGCGATGAATGTGAATCGTAGTTTCAAAATATCCCAAATGCTAATGATCGGTTTGTTGATCACAGCAACGTGGTATGTAAACGCAAGTACTCCGTTATTCAGTATTGCTAATACCGATTCGGTAAAGTATTACTCGAAAACCTTTGAAGGCCCATTTGTCGCTCATATTTTAGAAGTAGATCTGAAAGACAATAATGTTGGATTCATGGCTTGGCGTTCGGGAGGTTTAGTTACTTCCAGTCGGCAGCTCGGTGATGCTATTGGGGCTGGAAATAAGGTTTATGGTGGAGTTAACGCAGATTTTTTTAGTTTTCAATCGACATTACCCATCGGTAATCAGGTTACGAATGGTGAATTCGTTTACGGAATTCACTCCAAACGATCTCATGTAATAACATTAAAAGACGGGACTGTACATTTTGAAGCAGTTTCTTTTCTGGGCCAGGTTGCAACTTCAGCTGGTCTAGATATCAGCTTGACAGGTGTAAATCGACACCGAGCCAATAACCAGGCAATGTTTTACAATCAGTACTATCATGGTATTTCCCGAAATGATTCATCAGGTGTAGAACTAGTTATAAGTCCGATAAACGGACAGTCATGGGTTGCCGGAACGACTACTACAGTCGTTATTGATTCGACTAAATTAGGTTATTTGAATGCGAATAAATCTCAGTATATAATCAGTGTTGGCAGCGAGCACCCGGACTTCAATCGTTACTCTAATCTTGGACAAGGCGACACACTGAATGTATTCCTGGGTTTCACTAACACTGAATTGACTCACGTAGACCAGGTTGTTGGAGGAGGAGGCCGTATACTTAGAAGTGGTTCTGATGCAACTGCGGAAAACCAGCGTCTTGAGGGGATTGGAGAGGCCTTTTTGACTAACAGACATCCACGTACATTAGTTGCAACGAATCGGGAAGGGACAAAAGCATGGTTAATAGTTGTTGACGGAAGGCAAGCTTCGAGTCTTGGCATGAGTTTCTCTGAAATGGCAGATATGCTACTTGATTTAGGTGCATGGGATGCCGTGAATCTGGACGGTGGGGGATCCAGCGCAATGATTTATCAAAATCAGGTGGTGAACTCACCTTCCGATCCAACCGGTGAGCGTGCAGTTGCCAATGTTTTTATGGTCATCGGGAAGTAATCACTTACGATTAAAAGTTATCGGTCACAGCACCTTTTGACGCCGAGGTTACCATTCTTGCATACTTCGCCAGTGTACCTCTATCCGGAATTTCAGGACGAGTCCATTGTAGCTTTCTTTTCTGTAACGTCTCATCGCTAATATGTAGAGTCATCATGTTATTTGTTGCATCAATGGTAATTTTATCACCATCCTCAACCAATGCAATTGGTCCACCGACCGCAGCTTCTGGTGTGATATGCCCGACTACAAATCCGTGACTTCCGCCAGAGAAGCGGCCATCTGTGATTAGAGCAACATCTTTACCCAGACCTTTACCCATAATTGCTGATGTTGGACTAAGCATTTCACGCATTCCGGGTCCGCCGACAGGACCCTCATACCTGATGACCAAAACGTCGCCTTTGGTAACAATACCATCCAATATCGCTTTCAGTGCAGATTCCTCGGAATGAAATGTTCGTGCAGTACCTGTAAAAGTGAGTCCCTCTTTGCCACTGATCTTTGCTACACTACCTTCCGGAGCCAGGTTACCATAAAGCACAACTAAATGTGAGTCAGGTTTGATTGGATTGGTTAACGGTCGTACTATCTGCTGATCAGCAGGGTAGGGTGCTACATCTTTTAGGTTTTCAGTTAGAGTTTTACCAGTTACTGTTATGCAGTCGCCGTGCAAATATCCGGCATCTAACAGTATTTTCATCAATGGTTGTATGCCTCCAATTGCGATGAGCTCGGACATTAGAAAATTACCGCTTGGCTTAACGTCCGCTAAAACCGGAACGTTCTTTCCTAACCGTGTGAAATCATCGAGTGATAACTCAACTCCGGCAGTGTGAGCTATTGCAAGTAAATGGAGAACTGCGTTTGTAGATCCACCCAGAGCAATTGTAACTGTAATTGCGTTCTCAAATGCTTCTTTAGATAGAATGTCAGATGGCTTGATACCGAGTCGTAACAAATTCAATACAGCTTCACCAGCACGCTGACAATCGGTCTTTTTTTGTTCAGATACTGCTTCCTGTGCAGAACTGTTTGGCAGACTCAGTCCAAGTGCTTCAATCGCTGAAGCCATCGTATTGGCTGTATACATCCCACCACAGGAACCAGGTCCGGGGATTGCTGTTGATTCTACGTCAAGGAGTTCATCATCGGTGATATCACCTTTCGCATGTGCCCCAACTGCTTCAAATACAGAGACGATATCACGTCGATTTTTTCCAGGTCGGATAGTACCTCCGTACACGAAAACAGCTGGACGGTTCAATCTTGCGATGGACATTACACAACCAGGCATGTTTTTATCACACCCACCAATTGCAACAAAACCGTCAAAACCCTGTCCTGACACAACGGTTTCGATTGAGTCTGCAATGACTTCTCTGGAAACAAGAGAGTATCGCATACCCGGAGTGCCCATAGCTATGCCATCGGATACCGAAATCGTGTTGAATATTATTGCTTTCCCTCCTGCGGCATTGATGCCTACTGCGGTTTCATCAGCCAGGGCATTAATGTGCATATTACAAGGAGTGACCATGCTCCAGGTCGAGGCTACACCGATCTGTGGTTTTTTAAAATCTTCTGAGCTGAATCCAACAGCCCGTAACATAGAGCGGTTTGGGGTTCTATCAACACCATCTACGACCACTTTAGAGTGGAGTCTCAACTCATTCTGGCTCATAATATTTTCCCTAACAATTAATTTTGATCACACCAGAATACTAAAAAAAATACTTTTACGAAATCATTCTTCGAATTTGATCTGTCTTTGGACTCTGAATGTGAACCACTGCATCCATCTCATTAAATAAATGGCATAGATTTCTGGTCCGCCAATACTGAATTCCAATCTTCCACTCGCAATTTTCTTTAGCATTTTTCTGGAAAAAATGTCAGTATCCATTCCTTTTTGCTGTTGGATATCCATTTTGGAGTGAGATTTTCCGTCTGATGTTACGGCATTCACTGATACCTGTGATTTGATGTATCCAGGAGTCACAATACTAACACCTATCCCGTATTGATATAATTCCGCACGAAGAGCGTTGAAATATCCATGTAAGGCATGCTTAGACGAGCAATATGAACTTCTACCAGGTACAGATAACTTACCTAGCACACTGCTAACAACATTGATATGTCCGGACCCGCGTTTTATCATATACTTGGCCATATGACGGGAGAGCTCAACTGTCCCGAAATAATTCACATCAAAAATCTTTTTCTCAACATCCAGATTTGTACTTGTTACCAAAGCACGTTGTGATATACCACCATTGTTGATTAAAAGGTCGATATGACCTTTCCAGGATACAGCCTGATCAACCTTCGAAGACAATTCCTGATGATTGGCAAGGTCAAGTGGCAGAATGTATGTCTGTTCAGGATGTGCTCCCGACTGGTCGACCACCCGTCTTAATTCTTCTTCCCTGCGGGCTGAGAGGATTATCCGGGCACCCATATTTACCAACTCGTAAACAAGATATTCGCCGATTCCGGACGATGCACCCGTAACCCAGACGGTTTTGTTGTGATAAAATGATTTCATAGAGGTTTTGACATTGGTTAACGTGAATATACATCTTAGAACGGGTAAGTCCATTGTGAATGATAGTAATCCGTATATTGTTCTGAGACTTTTTGATTAAACCTTTTTGCGATGTCAGCTACCATACTTTTAGTAGAAGATGAACTTGATGCAGCCGAGATATTGGCTACTTTTCTTGAAATCAATGATTTTAATGTGATTTCATTACCTGACGGACATCAAGTCATGCAACGGTTAAGATCCCCTGGTTTTCAGTTTGATTTGGCTATACTTGATATTATGGTTCCAGGTGTTGACGGGCGTGAAATTTGCCAGTATATACGAAAACATCCGACTCACTCGAGTAAACCGGTTATATTCTTGACGGCAAAAGACGCTGAACAGGATGAAATTCTTGGGTTAAATCTGGGAGCTGATGACTATATCCCAAAACCCGCAAGTCTAAATCTTATTTTGGCACATGTAAACACACTGCTTCGGCGAAGAGGTGTAAAAGCGTCTGAATCTATAAGAATTTGGGGAATTGAGTGGAGTCCAGACTCCGGGACTGTGACCAATGAAAGTGAGTTGATTGATCTGACATTCACAGAGTACAGAATTTTGGAGTTGTTTTTCAGAAGTCCGAAACGTGTTTTTTCACGTCAGGAGATTTTGGAGTTTATTGCCGATGACACACGACATGTGTTTGACCGGACCGTTGATGTGCACATCAAGAATCTAAGACTTAAACTTGGGTCAAAGGGTGAACTAATCAAAACTTACCGTGGTCTGGGATACGGAATTAATCGTGAATTAGAACAATCGCTGAAATAACTGTGAAAATTCGCAACAAGATATCATTGACCTTCATACTGTTACTCATTTTCGGAGTTACCGCTGTGAGTAGTTACGCAATCATGTTCATCCGTAATTATTTACTGGAAGAGGGTAGACAGACAATAATTGCACATGCTGAGTGGATGAGTCTGACTGTATCAGAAGCCTGGGAAGAGGATGTTGATCTGGACAAACTTCGGGAAATACAGGCTGCATCTGGGTATGTTATTATGGTATTTGGTGAAGATGGTGACTTACTGTTTGGCTCGGAAGTGCGTAGACCTGGTCCTGAACTTAGTGTTGAGTTGAGGTCTCAGATTGATTTGAATAAATATGTACTTATTGATGAGCGTGAAAACGAAATGCTCTATGTCTTTACCTCGTATGTGTCAGGGTCTGGTTCCTCACAATACTTGCGAATTTCAAGAGAAAAGGACCTGATTTACGAACCTATTACTACGATCAGATGGATAATCTACTCGGGCATGTTTATCTCGATCGGACTTATTTTACTTGTTAGTAACCTTTTGGGCAGATATCTTGCCAGACCTATTACCGAAATCAAAGAATCAACGCAGAAAATAGCTGAAGGCAAAGCAAATAGGGTAACTGTTACTGACAGGTCAGACGAATTTGGAGAGTTAGCCAGATCAATTAACTCAATGGCAGTTCAATTGCGTGAGGATAATGACAGGCTTGCTTCGATTCACGGAAAACAGTCCAGATTTTTTGAAGACATCACCCACGAAATTCGGAATCCGCTTCACACGATTATGGCATCAATGGAATTGCTTGAAAGTGGCAAATTAGATACTGAGAAGCAGAGACGCTACATCCAGAATGCAAAAGGTCAAGCACAGCGAATGAGCAATTTGTTTAAAGACTTGCTCACTCTACAGAGATATGATTCTGATGAAAATTTCATTCAGTCGCAGTGGTTTGATTTGCAACGAATCACCGCCCATCTTGAAGAGGTGTATATGGATCAGGCCTTGGAAAAGGGTTTGACGCTTTACGTAGAAAAGTCGCCATGCAGAGTATTGGCTGACGCCCCGAAGATTGAACAAGTATTGGATAATCTGATTTCGAACGCAATTAAATACACAAGTACTGGAGGGGTACGCGTGGACTATCTGGTGGAGGATAAAAAGGTCACGGTTTCGGTAAGAGACACTGGAATAGGTATAGACGATGAGCACCTGGAGAACTTATTTGATCGTTTTTTTAGAACCGATAAAGCTCGGTCACGTGACTCCGGCGGTACTGGGCTTGGGTTATCTGTTGTGAAAAGTATTCTGGATGCACATGGCTCTGATATCAATGTGGACAGTAAGTTAGGAGTGGGGACTAAATTCTGGTTCATGCTAACCGCAAAATGAGAAATCATACTAGAATGTCAATCTGAGTTGTGCTTCCCCATTCCATCGGCGCGCCCCAACTGATGCGTCAGCACCTGTGCCTATGACTTGCCTGTCGAAGTATTCAGTTACTCCGAATTTTATTCGAATAATAAGCCTTTTAATCACTTCGAACTGCCCCATCAAATAGCTTCGATGCCCATAACCGGAGAATGATGGTATTCGGAAACTACCCAGCATATCATATTCATAAAAATAAGCTCTGGACTCGTGGTCATCTGACGCGAACATGCTTGTTTGTACGAATAGCTTCACGTGGTTGAAGTTGAGATTCAATAATGCCAGCGAACCCCAACCAACAAACCTGTCATTTGCTTTGCTTATGTCAGCGTAGGATATCTGAAGTTTGAGTCTCAAGAAGTCAGTTAATGTGTTCTGAAAAGCAATTTTTGCGGAAAATCTTTCGATCCATATTCTGAAATCATACTTTCGGTTGAACTCATCGGGCAGTGCTTCGTTTTCGAGTCTGTTACGGTTTCTCACAGAAACCTCAATCCGCCGACCGTGTCCAACTTTCCATTCTACCCTGGTGCCCCACTCTCGTCCCTTCACCGGAAGCCTGGTTCCAAATCTGGGTCCCAAAGAACTATATGAATCTGTCCAAGCCATCAAATTTACTAGTTGCACAGGCTTAACCCTTACCCAAGCCCCAAAACCCAATTCATTCGTGCCGCCATATGCTGAAGCTGAATTTCCAAATCTTGTTTCAAATCCGAATGGATACTTTCGTGACCATAATCCCAGATCCAGTTGTGCAGTGTGAATCTGAAATCCCTGAATCCAACCAGTCTTTGCATTCGCTCGTCCGATTTCGTTCGTATAAGTGAACTCACGATATACCACTGAACCAAATGCACTCCACTCAAAACCATCGAGTCCAGTCGCGTCCCCTTCGTATGAAAACCCGGGTCTACGATGTACTTGGTCGCTCCATCGGTAGCCCACCGCCGACGCGCCCAAATTGACGTTGATTGGACCAATCTGGCCGTGGCGGCGGGCCATGACCGACACACTGCTGAGGGTGACGTTGTGGTGCTTGTTCAGGTCGTGTGCGGTCCGGATGTGGGTGCTCCAGCCCGGCGCATACAGCAGTGTGTCGGTGATGGAGGCCGACAGCCGGCGGAACGAATAACTGATTGCAATATCGTTATTGCCGGCTGTGGCCCAGATTCCGAGTCCACGATGGAATTTTCCCGACGGTGACGCCCCATTGGGGGTCACCGGAGCTGAGGACATGCTGGATGCGCGGTTTTTATTTCCTTCAACGCGCATGGTTCCGGTCGATGCAATGAGCCCGTGTCCACTTCGAAATCGGTGGTCGCCCAATATGAAAGTTCGGACTTTGAATGCAGTAGATGACTCCGACTTGTTACTTTGATATACAATTGATCCGGTCCAGGGACCTAGTTTTTTCGGATAGTTTATTGGTTCACCCGCCATTTTATATCGCGAAAATCTCAATGAGATAGCTTCCGATTGCAAAACATATTGTTCTCTAAGTGTAAATTCCGGACCCAGATACTGACCTCCGATTCGATATCCATTTTGTTTTGGGAAGGTTCTTCCGGTTTTTAAATCTGCCATTCCGCGCAACACTCCAAGTCTTGATCCCCACCATCTCCGCTCAACTCGCTCAGTTTCCTCATTCTCGAAAATCGTAAGTGCAACAATGAGTTCAGTAACCATCTCGTCCACCTTGACATTTGTTCTGAATGAAACTTCAGATAGAATTTCAGTATCTGCACGAGTCATCCACTCCAGAATCAACCGAATTTCGTTTTCTGTGAGCAATTGTAGTGCATACAATGTGGGTCCGTCCAGATTAGAAATATGGCTTGGAGCTACCAGATACGCCTCCAATGCGTTAAGACGCTCGAGAAGAGATTCTTCATCCAGGTCTTCTCCGAATCGATCCATCATCCAGACCAACCATTGATCGGTGTCTGCAGATTGTGCGTGAGCAGGCGAATAAAATAAACTAAATAGAACGACAACCATCAATAATCGCATCAATCCACTCCTTTACTCCACCCGACGCCAATGTGCCGTGACCATCCCAAATCGCTGTGAAAAGTTCCTCCGAAGGGAATCGACCAATTCCTGCGTTGAACACGAACTCCAGCAACCCAAATACCGCTTGTAGGCTCGTGAGCCAGACTTAGGTTCACCAGTCGAACCGGGCTCCATTGTACACGCATTGCTCCTGTTGGGGGATAACCAACTTCGGTTTGCATACCAAATGAAACAGATGCTTGACTTATCCATTTCCACTTAACCGCAGCTATCCAGCTGGTGGGTATATGTGTTTTAATGCTCCCGGTTCGTTTTAGTAAAATTCTATCAACTGCAACACCAACCTCAATTGACTCAGACAGATTTACGAATGTTCCAAGTCGAAGCATAGCTGCAATTCCAACGCCATAACCTGGTATCGAAACACGGTCTGAGAGTATTGAAACCCCGAACCCTGTACTATTAAGTTGAAATGCGATTGATCCGGCCCCATGCCACTCCCGATATAGTGAATAGCCAAATGATCCCATTTGGATACCATATGAAGCTTTTTTTCTACTGTGTACAAGTTCAATGAATGCAGATCGTAATTCTCTGAGTCCATATTCATCCGAAATAGTTATTGAAAACGATGTTCCCTGCATCAGCGCCGGATTCATTGCGGTTCCGGGCGGATTAGTAGGGCCGGCCACAGCAGTTGCCAATCCGAAACGAAATTCCGAATCAACAGCCCACTGCGACCGTCCTACTGCCGGGTTTAGTGCCAAAATGCTGCCTAGTAGCAGGCAATAAACGGTAGCTCTAACCGTGTTATAACTGCAGGACAGTTTCTTGCCAGACGGGATTGTTCTGTGTCTGGACCTTTGATTTTTTATAGCTTGTTTGCATGTGCTCATGTATCTTAGTGTCCAGAAAATCGAATTCCTTACGAATATTGTTTTTATTTCATCCGTGAAAAAAGTCATCTATCTTTTTCTTGCTCTCTTTCTTACTGCCAGCACGTTAGTTGCCCAAGAGTTCAATGCGCGTGTTTCTTTGAATAAATCGCAGATTCAGAACTCCTCACTGGACTTTCTGGATGAGATTGTCCCCTTGATCGAAGGGTATATCAATGATCATACCTGGACCGATCTGCGTTTTGAGGAGCATGAACGCATCAGAATGAATATTCAGATTATCTTGGCACAGGAATCGAATAATAATTTTGATGCTTCGATTATTGTAACCGCTGAAAGACCGATTTATAACACACTTCAGACAACTCAGCTGATGGTCATTAGTGATAATGCATGGCGATTCAACTTTAATCGTGGACGAACACTGATCCATGATCTGTACCAGTTTGATGACATTGCTTCCATGCTCGACTACTACGCATATCTCGTTTTAGGGTGGGATTCTGATTCGTTCAGCGAATTGGGTGGGACTGATTTTTATCGTCAGGCTCAGCAGGTACTCGATGTGGCGCAGTCTACAGGTGCAACTGGATGGACAAGTGGTACTGGTAGCCGAAGAAACCGATATTATCTGATAAATGGACTTGTGAGTGGTCCATCGGAACCGTTTAGAAGAGCGGTTTATCGATATCACAGACAAGGTTTGGATACATTCACTACAGATCCACGATCGTCACGGCAGAACATCATGCAGGCTCTTGAATTGATTCAGGAATCACGTCGGCAGACCACCGATGACTATTTGTTCGATATTTTCTTCTCTTCAAAGTCCCGGGAACTGACATCGGTTTTTCTGGATGCAGATGCTACCCAGCGTTTGAACGCCTATATGCTCTTATCTGAGTTGGATTCAAGCCGATTAACCGAATATGAAAGGCTACAATAGGAGATAGGTATGATGTTATCTCCTGAGTTGATATCACGATTAGGCCCACTGGAGCTCAAGGCCCGACAGATAGTCGAGGGCTTTATTGCTGGTCTCCATAAGAGTCCATTTTATGGGTTCAGTGTTGAGTTCGCTGAACATAGAAGTTACTATCCCGGGGATGAAATCCGCCACATTGACTGGAAAGTTTATGGAAAATCTGAACGGTTCTATGTCAAACAGTACGAAGAGGAGACCAATCTTCGATGTCATTTGATTCTGGATACCAGTAGTTCGATGCAATTCAAGCATTTCGCTGAGTTCACAAAACTGGAGTATGCCATCACGTTCGGAGCTGCTTTACTTTACATGATGCATCGTCAACGAGATGCATGTGGACTCATTACTTTTGACGATTCTTTGCGTCAATTTATCCCTGCTAAATCGTCCTATGCGCATCTCAGACATATATTTTCCCAACTAGAATCAATTCAAAAGGGGATAGAAACCGTAAAAAAGCGCAAGACAGCCTCATCACAAGTGCTTCACGAAATCGCTGAGCGATTACACCGAAGAAGTTTAGTGATAGTGATCACTGATTTGTTTGAAAATGTCCAGCAGCAGGATGCGTTATTATCATCCCTGAAACACTTTAAGCATAAGAATCATGAGGTGATTCTATTTCATGTTTTGGAAAAACGAAGTGAACGTGAGCTAGATTTTCCGGATCAGCGCTTTGTATTTGAAGATCTAGAGACAGGTAGTCAGCTCGACTTGATTCCAGCTCAAATTAAAGAAGACTACAAAAAGAAGATTTCAGAGTATTCTGAGACTTTCAAAAAGGTTTGTAGAGAAAATCGTATTGATTATGTAGAAATCGATACTGAATCTGATATTGAGCTCGGACTTTTGTCGTTCCTGAATAAGCGAAGATCGATGCTTTAGGCACTGGCTGTGCATTAGGTAGACATGGGGCGAATATGTCTATGCTCATTAAGTAGAGAGGGTTTAAAAAAGAAGAGGAGCCCCCAATCAAGGAAGCTCCCCCTGTTAGCAATCTTACAAATCAAACATTCCGCACCTTACCCCGAGCGGAAAAATTTAGCTCAGGGAATTGGTGACTTACTTAGGGTTAGTCCATTGCACGACGCAAGAATGCAGGTTGCTCCGAATCGCCCTTATTGATGCGTTCTTCGCGATCGTTTAGCAATGTATTACCAGTTCCATACTGCCGCGATTTATCGCTTGGCTGTACTTCACGTGTAGACTCAGTGTCAGCCTGGACTCCATCTCTTTTTGACAAGTTATGCATGGTCAATCCACGACGATGGATAGCCGGCGTATCCAGACCTTTCAGGTTTGATTCACCTTTATATGGTTCTTTACCTTCGATAGTGTTTGCGTTTCCGGTAAAGATTCGGTGAATGTCCTGAGTTCGGGGTAAGGCAGGTTTTCCTGTCATTTGGTCGGTTGCCACTCTTACTACCCGCTCTGTAGATTCGGAAGTGGTAGCTCTTGGTTTTGGTTCATTTCCAACTTTGATATTAATTGATGAACCGGCGCGACGTTCATCTGCAATTTCGAATCCAGTTGCAATAACGGTCATGCGTAGTTCATCACCCATTGAAGGATCGGTAACAGTACCCATGATGATTTCGGCATCGTCACCGGCTTCGCTTTGGATGATACTCGTTGCCATGGTTACTTCGCGCATTCCCAGTGACATATCTGCAGAGATGTTAACGAGTACGTTGCGAGCTCCACGGATACTTACACCATCCAGAAGTGGTGAATTGATTGCTGCACGGGCGGCGATTTCGGCACGGTCGGTACCTGATGCTGAAGCGGATCCCATAATTGCCGCGCCGCCATCCTGCATGGTTGTACGAACGTCGGCGAAGTCTAGGTTGATGAGTCCTGGCAGCAAGATCAGGTCAGAAATTCCCTTTGTTGCATTGTATAGTACCTCATTAGCAACATCAAATGCTTCCATCAAAGAAGCGTTTTCGCTACACACTTCGAGTAGTTTCTCGTTTGGGATCACAATAACAGTGTCACAGTTTTTCTTGAGTTCACTGATTCCATCGTGAGCAAATCGTTGACGAACTCGTCCTTCACAAAGGAAAGGCGTAGTGACAATACCCACAGTTAATATTCCCTTACGTTTTGCTATGCCTGCAACGACAGGTGCTCCACCGGTACCGGTACCACCGCCCATACCTGCGGTAACAAAAATCATATCTGCACCTTCAATCGATTCTTCGATTTCGTGGCGATTTTCCTCCACCGCTTCACGACCAATTTCAGGGCGCGCACCAGCCCCAAGACCAGATGTGAGGGACATTCCAACCTGAATGGCGTGTTCAGACGGATTGTTTTTCAGCGCTTGTGCGTCTGTGTTAATTACTATGTACTCAACATTGTTGAGTCCTTTTTTAATCATATTGGCAACTGCGTTTCCACCGCCGCCACCAACACCAATGACTTTGATCCTGGCATTGTCATGACTCATTTCGTCATATTTGAATCGGGTTGATATTTTATCGATAGGCATGATGTCTCCTCTGATTTGTACTGATTGCTATGTTTGATTTAAAATTCTTTGAACCAGTCTTTCATACGATTGGTGATTTTCTCTACCAAATCTTCTGATTTACCTGATTTACCTGATTTTGGATTGCTGATTGTATTATTGTTGGCCTGTCTGGAACCATTTTCAATGGCATATCGAACCAGACCGACTCCAGTGGAGTAAATCGGACTACGAACTTCGTTTACAAGTCCATCTGTTAGTCCGATCGGAACCCCGATCTTGGCGTCCATACCCAGGATTTCGTTTGCTAGTTGTGGAACACCTTTCAGTAGCGATCCGCCACCTGTAATGACCACACCTGCGCTAAGCTGTGATGCGAATCCACTACGCTTGATCTCGATGGCAACGATTTCCAGGATTTCTTCCATGCGTGCCTGAATAATCTTGGAAAGCACACTTTTCTTGATCTCTTTTGGCGGACGTCCTGATATACCAGGGATTGTCAAGATGCTGTCCTCATAGATTAGATCTGTAAATGCCACTCCATGCTCTTGCTTGAGGCGCTCAGCCTGATCTTCGAGAACCGAAAGCCCGATACGGATGTCATCTGTTACTTTTTGTCCTGCGATGGCTATTACTGCTGAATGACGGATGGTGTTGTCCTGGAATATGGCCACATCGGTCGTTCCACCTCCAATGTCGACCAAAACAACACCTGCTTCTCGCTCTTCGTTGTCCAGTACAGCGTAGGAAGAAGCTAAAGGTTCAAGGATCAAATCTGCTGTTTCATATCCAGCTCTTTCGACGCATCTGTGCATATTCTTTATAGCCGATACCAGTCCGGTAATGATGTGAACTTCTGCTTCCATACGCATGCCACTCATACCAATCGGATCGATAATACCGTCTTGTCCGTCTACGATATACTCCTGCGGTATGACGTGTATGATCTTGTAATCACTTGGAAGTGCGATGTTCTGGCAATCCAGAATCAGTCGATTTACGTCTTCACGACGGATTTCATTGTCGCGATTGTTGATCGTGATTACACCTTTACTTCGATTGCTACGTATATGGTCTCCTGCAATACCTACATTCACCGATTGGACCTGGATGCCAGATGCCAATTCAGCTTGATGTACGGCAGATTTTATCGCGGCAACGGTTTTCTCGATGTTTACCACAACACCACGGTTTAATCCATCACTGGGAGCTTTTCCTATACCCAGGATGTTCACCTTATCGCCAGATGTTACTGAAGCCACTACAGCGCATACTTTTGTGGTTCCAATATCTAATCCTACTATTATTCGCTCACTCATGATTGTACTCTTTTGGTGTTATGGATGCTTATTAAGATTCTTTTGTGACTATTTGTCCATTAAATCGCAAGTCAATCGAACTGAATTCAGATGCACCTCGGATGGCTATAACTTGCGTGTAGAATAAATTCCAGTTTCTGATTCCCTCAGCTAGATTCAATGATCCGAAAACAATACGGATACCATTTTCGGTGCTAAGGGCTACGATACCTTCTTCCGGACTCCAGGCAATTTCTGAGAGTGTTGATGCTGCAACAGGGTCGTTTCTTGCAATCAATAGAAAGTCTCTAACTTCAGAAAAAGCGATTGATTCGAGCGTGTCTGCAATGGCTTTGATTCCGATTCCATAAACCAAAGGAACATCAATGGTTTTTCCAGTAACAACGGGTAATACTACACCATCTTCGTCAAAATACCGTCTTGACGAACCATTGATCAGCATTCCAATAGGTTGACGTTCTATGACTTCGACTTCCAGTCTTCCGGACGGACGTTTACTCATCATCGCTTCTTTGATGTAAGGAAGTGTCTCGATACGGACAATGGCTTCCAAAAATGATACACTGTCAGGTGATACATCCATTGGTATAGCTGCCTGGTCTAATATCGCTCCGGTATCTGTATAGAAATTCCCCTCCACAACGATACTCTTGATATGAGCCATACGATTGAAGTACCATCCTAAACTGATTCCCCCGATAACAGCTACCAACAGAAGCACAGCAAAGAATGTACCACCACGACCATTTGTTGGTATCTGTGTGGTGTTATTAGTTGCACCCGAATAGGTGTCTGATACTGCATTTGCCTTGTTAATCCACGGTTTCATGACTATTTCCCTTCATTAGTGCCAGACATGATGGCGGTGAACGCTTCACCGTACTTGTATATATCTCCGGCACCCATTGTGATCACAATATCACCCGACTGAACCAAGTGGCTCAATTTCTCGGGCAGTTCGTTTTTATTGGAGATGTACTGTACTGTTTTATGACCAAATGATGATGCATCTTTGGCAATCAGATTGCCGTCAACTCCTTCAATTGGTTTTTCTCTGGATGGATACACATCTGTGACCACCAGAACATCTGCATCAAAGAACGACATACCAAACTCCTCATGGAGTTGCTGTGTTCTGGAATACAAGTGTGGCTGAAATACTGCCACAATCCTGCGATCGGGCCACCCTTTCCTGGCTGCCTGAAGTGTTGCTTTGACTTCGGTCGGATGATGTGCATAATCATCTACCACCATTAGTTTATCGGTATCGTACTTGACCTGGAAACGACGGAATACACCCGAGAAGCGTGCGATTCCTTCACGGATTCTCTCAAAAGGCATACCAAGTTCGAGCCCGACTCCGATAGCAGCGAGGGCATTTCTGACGTTGTGCTCACCTGGGGCGTTAAGTGTTACCTGACCCAGAACGGTTTCTCCAAAAACCACTGTAAACTCGGATTTCATCGCTGAACTGTCGATTTTTACTGCTCGAAGTACAGCTTGAGGTGTTAATCCATACGTGAGGATTCTTTTCTTGATCCTTGGAATCACACTCCGAACGTTTGGATCATCTAGGCACACGATAGCAGCACCGTAGAACGGGATCTTATTTGCGAATTCTACGAAGGTGTCCTTAATGTCATCTTCATCACGATAAATATCCAGGTGCTCGACGTCAATATTTGTGATTACAGTTATCGATGGGGACAGCCTCAGGAAGGTTCTGTCATACTCATCTGCTTCAACTATGAAAATGTCCCCGGTGCCTACAACTGCATTGGTCTTGTCGAAGCTGTGCACACGTCCACCTACAATAATGGTCGGGTCGAACTCACCTGATTGCACAACGAGCCCGGTCATAGTGGTTGTCGTCGTTTTCCCGTGAGTACCTGCAATAGCAATTCCGTATTTCATGCGCATAAGTTCTGAAAGCATTTCAGAACGCTTGATAACAGGAATCTTTCTCTCCAATGCTGCCGCTGTTTCGACGTTTTCTTCGGCTTTAACAGCTGATGTATACACCACCACATCTGCACCTTCAATATTTTCAGCTTTATGACCTTGGTATATTGTTGCACCCAGTTTTTCAAGACGCTCAGTCGTTTCACTGAGGGCACCGTCAGACCCCGACACTTTGAATCCACGCAGCAACAGAATCTCGGCCATACCGCTCATTCCAATACCTCCAATTCCCACCATATGCAGGTGTTTGGTAGCGCCAAAAAGTGGTTGTGATTGTATTTGCTTAGACATGGGAAGTAGATTCTGGATGCGTGAGGGTTATAATTTCGGTAGCAATTTGTTCGTCTGCGTTTGGATGAGCCATTTGTAAAGCTTTCTGACTCATTTCGGTTAGTTTTTGGTCATCGTTAATGACACTTGCAATGGATTTGGACAGTTTTCCATCCAATTCGGCATCGCCAAGTACTTCAGCGGCTCCGTTTTTGGAGATGGACTCGGCGTTGTGACGCTGATGATCTCCGGCAACGTGTGGAGATGGAACCAGAATGCTTGGTTTACCGAGGACCAATAGCTCGGCAATGGTACCGGCACCAGATCGACATACGACCAGATCTGACAATGCGTAGGTGTCGGGCATCGAATCGATGAAAGCCATCAATCTTAGGTTTGGATATCGGGATTGGTCAATTCTGGTCATGATGTCGCCCAAATATCGCTTACCACATTGCCAGATGATTTGTAAGTGAAGTTCATTATGTAGGTAATCGATATGCTTAACCATCGCTTCATTAATAGCTTTGGCACCGCCACTTCCCCCCATTACCAGCACAGTTTTTCTGTCAGTTCTGAAATTGTAGACTGAAACTGCAGCCGTTGTATTTCCCCTGCCAATGTCATTTCTGACCGGATTTCCAAACAGCCGGACTTTTTTAATCGGAAAATGATTTGCAGCATCTTCGAATGCCGTGAATATTCGGGTAGCTTTTTGCCCCAACAAGCGATTGGTCACACCTGGGTAGCTGTTCTGTTCCTGAAGCATCAATGGCTTGCCTCTCCAGCCCGCAATTCGTCCAATCGGACCCGATACGTAACCGCCACAACAGATCACCACGTGTGGATTCATTTTCCTGATTATCCGCATGCTTTGTCCAATTGCGGTAATTAATTTGACCGGGAACAATAGATTCTTTACTGTAAACTTGCGATGGAATCCACTGATCCAAATAGGCAGAATCTGGTAACCCGCCCTTGGAACAGCATCCCATTCCATATGATCGCGTGTTCCTACAAATGTAATCTCGCATTGGGGCACCTGACGTCTGATGGCATCGGCAATAGCGATAGCAGGGTAGACGTGTCCACCTGTTCCGCCAGCAGCAATCAAAACACGATATGTTGTGGTGTTACCCATTAGAACAGATTCTTCTTAGGTGTTGCGTTCTTCTTTGAAATATTGAGTACCGTACCGATCATGAGTCCTGAAAACAGCATGCTTGAACCACCGTAGCTCACAAATGGCATCGGAAGCCCGGTCACAGGAAACAGTCCAGTGGCTACTGCAGCGTTCACAAATCCGTAACTGACAAACGCCAGTGTAAAAATGGTAGCTAGTAGTTGAGCTGATAATGTGCCCGCATTTCTGGCCACGTAGACAATTCCACGGATCAAAATCAGGGTGTACAATATCAGAATGAGACCTGCCCCCACGAGACCATATTCTTCGGCGATAATAGCATAAATGAAATCGTTATAGGGTGCCGGAAGGAAATCACGCTGAGCAGACTTGCCGATTCCTACTCCGAAAATCTGTCCACGAGCAATCGCAATATGTGCCTGTTGCGACTGATATCCGGCACCTGCATCGAGTTCGTCACTGTTTATCTTAATCACCTGATCCACGTAGTTGGTTATCCTTGAAACCCTAGCATCTGATGTCATTACAAGCGCTGATCCGCCAAGAACTCCGATTAGCACCATGGTTCCCAAGTGAAGTTTACTCACGCCACCAATAAACATCAGAACCACACACAACATCATGAGTACGCCTGCGCTCGAAAAGTCCTCAATACCAATTAATCCACAGGTGATCACTATATACACCATCATCGGGACAAACGCTTTCGAAAAGGACTTGATGGTTCCAGCCATTACTTTTCGCTCAACCATCACGGTTAAGTGTATGAGCAAAGCAACCAACGCCATTGACGATGGCTGAAACGAGAATCCTCCGACGTTTATAAACCTTCTTGCGCCCCAAACTTCAGCTCCCGAGACAGCAACAACTATTAGTAGTACCCAACTAATTAAAAGCAGAGGGAAACTCAGTTTCATTACGATTCGATAGTTGATCTTCGAGAAAATCACCATCACAAAGAATGCAATCAGTAACTTGACCAGGTGACCAAGTACCAGGCTTTGTGCGGTGGTGTCCTTGAGTTCAGCGAAGTAAGCAATAGACGAAAACACAGCCAATACACCTCCAATAGCCAGCATCACAACGCTGACAAGAATCCAACGGTCACTATAACCGGAGCGTCCCTGAACTTCGTCACCCGAGGTGTCGACAATCAGTTTCGTTGGATCTGTAATTGATGGGAGAACCATGATTGGTAGGGTACCTTAAAGTTGATTAACGAATTTTTTAAATTCAGAACCGCGGTGCTCGTAGTTCTCGAACATATCGAATGAGGCACATGCAGGACTTAAAAGCACAGTTTCTCCTCGTTTGGCAGCTTTTTTGGATACCCTGACCGCTTCTTCCATAGAACCAGCTTCAATCAGATATGGAACATGCTCACCGAGCTGATTGATGACAGCTTGCTTGCCCTCTCCGATTGCTACGATGGTGTGGACTTTCTGACGGATTTGTTCAACCAACTCCGAGTAATCATTACCTTTGTCGCGTCCACCAAGAATCAAAACCACCGGTACCTTCATGCTTTCCAATGCATACCAAACAGCATTTACATTCGTGGCTTTGCTATCATTTACGAATCGAACACCTTCCAACTCGCGGACAAATTCAAGACGATGCTCAACGCCTTCAAATCCCATCAAGCTATCTCGAATGGATTCGATTCGGATTTCGGCGGCCCGAGCTGCTAATGCAGTCGCCAGTCCATTGTGTAGATTATGGCGGCCTTTTAGTCCGATTTCTTCAATATGCATGAGATACTCCTTGTGGTTATCGGTGTTGAAATAAATCTTGTTGTCTTGTACAAAAATGCCTTCTGATACCTCGTTGGTAGAAGAAAAAGCCCAAAGACGAGGTTTGTCAGAACGATCAAAATGAGTTGGAATAAGTCGCTGAACTACTGGATCTTCATTCCAATAAATGAAGACATCTTGGTTTTTCTGATTCATACCAATGCGCATTTTCGACTTGGCATAATTCTCAAAATTGTACTGATATCGGTTGAGGTGGTCAGGAGTGATGTTCAGTAACAAGCTGATTGTTGGCCTGAAACTGTGGATGTGATCGAGTTGAAAACTGCTGACTTCCAGAATTGACCAATCGATATTGTTCGATCTACGCACCAGATCAGCATAAGCCACACCAATATTTCCACCTACATCAGCAAGAATACCAGCTGTTTGCCATAGATGTCCAAGCCAGGATGTAACCGTTGTTTTCCCATTACTGCCTGTTACAGCAACGATTGGTTTATTGGAATACCAGCTTGTGGCTTCTATTTCTGAGTAGACCCCTTTATCTGGAGAGCTGAAGTACTGTACCAAAGGTGCTTCGTCTGGAACACCAGGGCTTACCACAGCAAAATCTGATTGTTTGGCTTTGTCTGAATGTCCCTGATGTTCAAATTCGATGCCTGCTTCACGCAAGATATCCTGGGTAACCGAGGATATGGCACCGTTATCGGATACAAACACCTTAGCCCCTCGCTCATTTAGCAACAATGCGGCGGCGACCCCACTTTTAGCGGCTCCAATAATGGTGATATGTTTGCCAGTGACGTCGATCATCGAAGTTTGAGGGTAATAATGGTAAAGAGTGCAAGCAGGATTGCAATAATCCAGAATCGGACTACAATTTTAGGCTCAGACCAACCTTTTTTCTCGAAATGGTGATGAATCGGAGCCATCAGAAACAGTCTTTTGCCTTCGCCACTGAAGCGCTTAGTGGCCTTGAAATAGGAGGTCTGAAGTATCACAGACATGGTTTCGACAAAAAATACTCCACACAAAATTGGTAGTAACAATTCTTTGTGGACCATCAGGGCAACGGCTGCAATTGAGCCACCAAGTGCGAGTGAGCCGGTGTCACCCATAAAAACTTCCGCCGGATAGGTGTTATACCAGAGAAATCCAAAACAGGCACCGACCAGGGCTGAACAGAATATGGTAAGTTCTCCGGTTCCGGGCAGATACATGATGTCTAGGAAGACAGAGAAGTCAATACGACCGGACACATAGGCCAAAACAGCCAATGCTACGGCAGCAATAGCAGAAGTCCCCGCCGCAAGTCCGTCGAGACCATCGGTTAAATTGGCTGCATTACTGACTCCCGTTATCACAAAAATCACAAATGGGAAAAAGAATACCCATCCCAGAGATTCTCCCCAAAAAGCATAATCGATATTAGTGTCTTTCAGGAATGGAACTGTACTGAGCGTATTGTAGGATTCGAAATCCGGGTGAAAATACAGGAATGTGGCTACTACAAGACCCACAATTACCTGTCCGGCAATTTTCAATCGACCTGCGAGGCCTCGTTTGTCTTTTTTGATGATTTTCAGATAATCATCTATAAAGCCTACCATTCCAAGTGCAACGGTAACGAAGACAATCGGAATCATGTATGGGTTCATCGGGTTCATCCACAATAAAGCGGGGACCACAGTACTCAATATGATTATTATTCCACCCATACTTGGTGTTCCGGCTTTGGATAAATGATTATCCAGCCCGATTCCAGTCCGGATGGTTTCACCAAGTTGCATGCGTTGTAACCACCGGATGATACGTTTACCAAAGACCAGACTCATAAACAGAGCGGTAATTGCTGCCAATGCACTCCGAACAGAGATATAACCAAAGATTCCGAATCCGGGCGGTTCGAAGGTTCTTTCAAGTAAATCAAGTAACCAGTATAACATCAGTGCCCCTCCGGATTAATGGTTGCATATTTTCTGGAAAGAAGAGCTTCACGGGCAAGTTCACGATCGTCGAGATGATGTCTGATTCCACGGATTTCCTGGTAAGGTTCATGACCTTTTCCTGCAATAAGTACCAGACTATTGGATGGAGCTGTAAGAATCGCTTTTCTTATAGCCTCAGCCCGGTCGACTTCAACTTCAAACGGATACCCGGGAGTGAATCCGGTGCAAACTTCGGCTATAATTGCGTCCGGATCTTCAAAACGTGGGTTATCAGAGGTTACGATGGTTCGGTCGGCGATTTTCTCCGAGATTCCGGCCATAACCGGACGCTTGGTGCGATCACGATTTCCGCCGCAACCGAATACACAAATAATCTCTTGATCCTCAGAACGAATTTCAGCTAAGGTCTCAAGTACATTCTGTAATGCATTTGGGGTGTGAGCATAGTCTACAAATACTGCAGGAAGGTTGTCACCTTCATCGATAACCATTCTTTCAAGTCGGCCAGCTGCTCCGGTTGCTTTAGCCAGACCTTTGGCTGCATCCCGAGCTGAAACTCCGGTTGCTACCAAAGCCAAAAATGCCTCTGCTACGTTGTAAGCATTGAATTTTCCAGTTAACGGTGACTCCAGGTAGATACCATCCATGTGGACCAAGAGTCCATTCTGATCCATAGTATGGATGTAGTAATCGTGGGAATTCAGCGTTAAGTCCCAAACTGTAGCCTGACAATCCTTGACCATGTGGGTAGCTTGTGGATCATCAACGTTCACAATTGCAGTCGCTTCTGAAGACAATTCATCAAACAAAATCTTCTTGGCATCAGCATACCGCTCGAGGGTTTTGTGATAATCAAGATGGTCGTGCGTTAAGTTCGTGAATACTGCCACGTCGAAATTCAGTCCACGAGTACGTCCTTGTTCAAGTGCGTGTGATGAGACTTCCATGATGAAATGGGTACATCCGGACTCTACAGCCAGTTTCATATCATTGGCCAACTCTATTGCGCCCGGAGTGGTCAGTTTGCTTGAAATCTCTTTAGAACCGATGCGTTTGAGTACAGTGCCCAAAAGTGCAGCTGGAATCCCGAGATGATCTAAAACCTGCCAGATCAGCGTGGTAACAGTAGTTTTGCCGTTTGTACCGGTCACTCCGATGAGTTTGAGCTCATGTTGTGGATTTCCAACGAATTCGAAAGCCAATGGAGCAAGGATTTCTCGGGTATCGTCGCAAACCAGCCAGGTAATGCCAAGAATTTCAAATAATTCGTGGAAATCTGATCCTTTGCCCAGGCTTTCACCAGATTCTACCCCACTATTGTCAACTATGGATCTGTTTTTCAGAATCTCAAGTTCTTCGTCAGTGGGAGATCGCTCGGCAACAATAACGGTAACTCCAGCCTGCAAGACAGACGCGATAAAGGCGTGACCATCTGCTTCGGATCCATGGACCGCTATGAAAGCATCGTTTGGGCCCGCAATTCTTGAGTCATCGATCAATCGGTGCAGCACTCCAGCCATCGGACCGTAGACTTTTTCTGGCTGTACGAAAGCTATGAGTCTTTCAATCGTCATGGCGTCCCCACAGTTGCAGTGGCTAATTCTTGCATGGATCGGGCACGACCACGAATGGTAACTTCCTGACCTCGACGCAATCTCTCACCAGCTCTCGGGAATTGAGCGTACACTGTTCCCGAACCAATCATGTTAGGAATAAACCCATATTCGGTGAGGGTGGCTAACGCCTGGCGCATGCTTAGTCCAGTCAGATCTGGAACTGACTGAATCTCAGAAATATCTTCAGCAACAACATTTCCGCCGAGCGTTAAAATAACCTCAGATCCTCGTTCAACGCCCGTACCAGGAGTTTTGTCCTGACCAACAACCAGTGACCCAGTACCTTTAGTAGAGTAGTCAATTCCGACTTCGTCGAGCAACTTTCGTGCAGCATCATATTGCAGACCGGCAAGAAGTGGGACTCTGCGTACTTGTTGGGTCAATACAGGTTCAACGATATCTCGTTGCATATTTTCGTCAAGGCTCATGATTCTGGATGTAATCTGACGGAACACAGGTCCTGAGACGTATCCACCATATATACTTGTACGTGGTTCATCCAACAACACCATAACTACATATCGCGGCTGTGTAGTCGGATAAAATCCAATGAAAGATGCACGGTATCGGGCTCTATATTGACCGTCGATGTATTTCTGCGCAGTACCCGTTTTCCCACCGATAGCGATGCCCTCGATTCTGGCGAATTCTGCTGTACCGTCTTCAGTCACAACGCCTTCAAAAGCAGGCATCAGTGTCTGGATGGTCTCTGGTTTGATTGCACGACGGATGCGGGTTGGCTGTGTTTTCTCGACCACATTACCATATTCATCAATGATTTCATCCACGATGTAGGGACGCATCAGGTACCCATCATTGGCAAAAGCCCCATATGCCATGACCATTTGAAGCGGAGTGACCTGAACTTCATATCCGATAGACATCCAAGGAAGAGTTACATTTGACCAGTTGTGAGGACGCTGAACCCGTCCTTCTTCTTCACTGGTCAAATCGATTCCACTCGGTGTGCCAAAACCAAAATTGCGCGTGTACTGATAAAACGTGTCCTTTTTCAGGCGCATGGCGACCTCAGAAGTTGCGATATTCGACGATTTTTTTATAACATTGCTGAAATCCAATGTTCCAAGCGGATCGTGATCACGCATGGCCTGGCCGTATATGATTTTAACTCCATTGTCCGGGGTGTTGAAGATCTCGTCCATTTTGACCGCACCTTGTTCAATCGCAGCAACTGCTGTAACCATTTTGAAGGTAGATCCCGGTTCAATCATGTCTGAAATAGCAAAATTCCGTCGGTTTTCGGAGTCGTTTGATGCCGGAGAGTTTGGATCATACGTCGGGTAATTTGCCATCGCCTTGATAGCGCCTGTGCGTGGATCCATAACAATAGCAGTACCATGTTTAGCAAGTGACTTCTCAACACCTGCTCTGAGCTCTTCTTCGACTATTGACTGGATGTGAGCATCAATAGTAGTTTTTAGCGAGTACCCATTACTTGGAAGTTTTCGTGGAGAACCCACCATGGCACGAATTCTTCCCATTCGGTCGCGCTGAACCTGCTGTTGACCGTCTTGTCCACGTAGTAAAGCATCATACTTCGCTTCCAGGCCCATCATACCACGTACTTCGTGATTAACATAACCAATCACATGTGCGGCCAGCTGATCGTAATTGTATCGACGCTTGTAATGATCTTCCAGAATCACATTTCTTAGTCCAAGTGATTTAAGATCGTTATATGCATCCCTGCTAACAGCTCGTTCAAGAACAATATATCTTGCCTGACGACCAGCTTGTTGAATTTTTTGACGATACTCTCTTTCCGGCTGTCGAGTATGTTTTGCAAGTGTCGTCAAGATTTTACCAATATCTTCTGCTTTGGTATTAGGAACTCGGGGGTCGATGGCAACTGTGTAGGAAACATTGTTACTTACCAGAATCCGTCCCTTGGTATCCATGATCGATCCGCGTTGCGCTTCTATCGGTATCACATCAATAGCCTGATCGTCAAAAAGAGCCCTAAGTTTTGCACCTTCTACCAATTGAACCCGAATCAATTGCGCACCAATAGCAACCGGAAGCAATATCGCCATGCCCAGCACGAATAGTATTCGCTTTTTGGTCTGTTTGGTGGAATCTGACATCGTATTGACGCGTGAGTTAAAGGGTTGCTAACTGTTTACTTATGGGTTTCTGGTTAAAAGATTGTCGGCGGGTCCGCCGTCAACGAGTCCAATTTGTCGTGCACGCTGATATACATCAGCCGGGCCTGTCATACGCTCGTAAGTGAGCTGAGTATTATGTTGATCCAGTCTTACCTGTTCATATTGAGTTCGGAGTCGGAGTACTTCAGCATTTAGGTTTTGCATATAAAACACATGACTGATGTACAAATAACCCAAAACTCCTATGATCAGGGAACCAACTATCATTTTTGCTGGAGTAATACTGGCTAGTGCTTTTTTTAGTGCTGCATCTTCGCCTGTAAGTCCGGGAATAAGTTTCGGATCGTTAAGTTTTTCCTGTAACAATGGTTTCTTGATCCGTTTGCCCATACTCGTTGGAGCAACCTTCATTTCCTGATCCGGGTTAAATGATCTTCCTACTGTCATGACGCAACCTCCGGTTTGTAAGCAATCCTCATTTTTGCGCTTCTGGCACGTGGATTACGCTGAACTTCGGCCTCTGATGGAGTGACCATCGCAGGTTTGAACGGCTCCAGCGGTCGGATATCGTGTCCATAAAAATCTTTTTCGATAACACCCTCAAGGTTTCCTGAACGCATGAAATGCTTCACCGGACGGTCCTCGAGTGAGTGATAGGAAATCACAACCAGGCGTCCGTTTGGACCCAACATGCTCACGCTTTTCTGTAGAACTTGATGCAGCACCTCTATTTCGCGATTCACCTCAATTCGGATGGCTTGGAAAACTCTGGCTAACGATTTAACTACATGTGGACCTTTTACCGCTGCCTCAACTGCTTTTCTAAGATCGGAAGTCGTTTCGAGTGGACGACGGTTGATAATTGCATTTGCAATCTTTCGGCTGAAACGCTCTTCTCCGTATTCAAACAGGATGCGAACGAGGTCGGCTTCGGCATAATCGTTAACAACAGCTTTGGCCGAACGTGAAGTGCGGGAGTCCATGCGCATATCCAGCGGACCATCCTCGCGAAAACTGAATCCCCGGGATCCCTCATCGATTTGGTAACTCGACACGCCAAGATCCAGTAGGATCCCGGAAACACGTCCCCTGTAAGTTGGGGGGATGAGCACATCCATATATGCGAAGTTTCCCTTCACGGCGTGAAAGCGTTTATCGTTGATTCGGGTTGTTGCAGTCTTTAATGCATCATCGTCCTGATCGATTCCGAACAATGTTCCTGAAGGAGCGAGGGCTTTTAAAATTGCGGCAGAGTGTCCGCCGCCACCTAAAGTGCCGTCTATATAGACGCCATTGGGGTCTGAAATCAGAACCTCAACCGCCTCCGCTAACAGGACCGGTTCGTGATACGATATGGGTTGCATTATTGCTGAACATCTCCCATTACTTGTTCAAAGAGTTTTGCGTATTCATCTTCGGTGATGGACTCATCCACTTTTTGCAGTTCCTCTGGGGACCACAATTCGAGGCGATCTCCGACCCCGATGATGGTAACTTTTTGCTGGATTCCGGCCCATTGCATCAGAGATGCGGGCAGTGTCAGCCGATTTTGGCCGTCGATGGTAATGTCTTCGGCATTTCGAAGGAAATTCCGGATGACGTTCGCACCGTCGACCCTAAGGTTGCTAACTTTATTCAGTTTTTCTTCTACTGCTAGCCAACGATCTTCGGGATATAAGAACAGACAGCGCTGGATACCTCTTAGAACGGTGAAGTTTTCCTGGTATGCCGGATTCAAATATTTACGCACCTTAGCCGGGAAGCTTACGCGACCTTTGCTGTCGATAGAATGCTCGTATGTCCCTTTAAAGCTTGGCACGATGGATTGCTATTGTCGAAAATCGTTGAAATTGCTAATTAAAAGCAGTTTTTGGGTACTTCTACCACTTTCTCCCACTTTAACCCACAAAGTAGGGTAAATCAACCCCATTTGTCAAGTAAATATTTTCTTTGGCCTTCGGGCGAAGAAAATATTTACTTGACGTAAACAGAAAAGAGTAAACTGTAAACGGCCATGCAGTCTTAGAGAGAAGAGGAAGCAGGTAGAGCAGGGGGATGAGGAATAGTTACAGAAGCTGCAGAAGGTGCAGTGGGTTCAGAAGGGGCAGTGGGTTCAGAAGGGGCAGTGGGTTCAGAAGGGGCAGTGGTGAAGATGGTGTAGGGAGCTGAGGTTTTGAGCAGATACCGCTACACCGCTCAACCGCTACACCGCTCAACCGCTCAACCGCTACACCGCTCAACCGCTATCCCGCTCAACCGCTATCCCAATGGCCTATTAGCCCAATCA
>CAZJZI010000015.1:38207-45453 GCA_964550435.1 uncultured Chitinophagales bacterium
CCGCTCAACCGCTATCCCGCTCAACCGCTATCCCAATGGCCTATTAGCCCAATCACTACTATAATCCCCCGACAAGAAAAGCAGGAATTGGGGACTCGGGATTTGGGGTAAGGGAGACGTAAAGATGGGTGTCGGTCCGGACGGTTTATCCGCGAGGCGGACGAGTACTCATAACCGGGAGTTTGAGGCGGTATTCGATCTGTTCCAGACCCTCTGCGGTATCGGCAAGTGTGCGTCCAGCGAACATTTCTTCCATATCGGAACGAACTTTTGCCCAATAGTCATGAATAGGGCAAGGACGTTCATGTCCGCATCCTGGAAGACCCAGGATACATTCATGAAAGATTTCGTCTCCGTCGATAGCTGCTATGATTTCAAGGAGAGTGATTTTATCTGGTTGTTTCGCCAGTGAAATTCCACCTTTTGGCCCCTTGTGTGAGGTCATTAATCCGTAGGCAGTCAGTTTCTGCAAAATTTTGGTCAGGAAGTGAAACGAAATGTTAAGATCTTCGCTCATTTCGCGAATCGAAACATAACCAGAATTCTGCTCTCTAGCTACGTAGAATGATGCCAGAACACCATACGTGCATGCCTTGGATAATACCATATCGGACTAATTAGTGTGAAAATGAAAACGAAAATACGCATAAAAGAGTCTTATATCCTAATGCGAATTTATGGTCATTTTTTGCACTAATCGTTCGATTTTAGGGAACAGAATGTTGTTTTCAAGGTGGACATGCTTATGAAGGTCTGTTTCGAAAGCTTCCAGCTCAGCAAACGCCACTCGATAAGTATTACAAGCCCAATCAGGTGGGTTGAATCCGTTTGTTAGTGCACGAAGTTTTGCCATAAGCGCACCAGCATGTTCGTGTTCTTGTTCGAGTTCAGCCAGCATTTCATTCATTTTATCTGGATCTGGATTATCAGTCTTAGCGAAAGTTGTTATAGCCGGGAAAACCCTACCTTCTTCATCTTGTAAATGTGAAAGCATCTCTTTTGCCAGTTCAGCAAATGTTTGATACACTGCAACAAGTTCAGGTTGTGTATCACCATGACGAATGGCAACTTTTTCTGTAAACATTCCGATACGGGGAATCGCCTCCTTCACATAATTGTGATGCATTTCTTCGATGTACGTCACCAGAAGCTCCGGAGTCCATTTGGTGTAATCGATATTGGCATTGGATCCTGGCGCTGTAACGTAGTTCAGCTCCTCCATCAGGTTGTCCACCTCAACGCCATGCTTTAGACACGCTTCAACCACTGGTTTTTTCCCGCCGCAGCAGAAGTCCATGCCATGTTTTTTGAATACCCCGGCTGCCCGGAAGTCTGTAGCGACAATTTCTGCCACAGTTTGATCTTTTGAAAACATATATAATCTCCTGGATAATGAGTATTTAAGAATAAAGAGTCTTTAGTCTTAAATTAGTAAAGAAAAATACAAAATGAAAGTGCAAACTTCGTTTGCAGAGAAAGTCGCTTTGCGAGTGAATGTTACTGGGGCAATAGAAAGACGGCTTTGCCGTGAGTATGGCGCTTCGCGAGTGAAAGTTGCTAAAGCAACCTTCTCATGGTTTAGCCATCTTTCTCGCGCGCAAGCGCCTTTCACCGTATAAGTCGTATCGCAATCTTCTGTACATCGGCAAGGACACCAGCTGCAGTGACTTCAGCGCCAGCGCCAGGTCCCTGTATGATGATCGGCGAGATGCTATAGCGCTTTGAGTGAATCGCTACCTGATTATCGGTGCCCCGCAAGGATCCCAGTGGGGAGTGTTCTGGAACGGATTCTACGCCGATTCGGATTTTTCCCTGATCAAATACTCCGGTGTATCGCAGTACATGACCGTTTTCGGCGGCAGTTTGGATGCGGTCTGACCATTCATTATCAAATTTGTGTACTTCGTTCAGAAATACATCCACAGAGGTGTATCGCAGGGATTCTGGCACCAATGATTCGACTTCAAGTTCTTCGCGTTCTATGCGATAGCCAGCTGCTCTCGCCAGACTTAAAAATTTGCGTGCCACGTCTTCTCCGGACAAATCATCGCGTGGATCCGGCTCCGAGTACCCGTTTTTGCGTGCCTCACGGATGACTTCCGAGAACGGAACTCCCTGTTGCAACTGGTCGAACACATAGGTCATTGTTCCACTCAAAACACCGCTGATTTTCAGCACCTGGTCTCCGGATCGTATCAGATCATGTATGGTCTGAAATATCGGAAGGCCAGCTCCTGCGGTGGTTTCGAACAGGTAATGGGTCTGTTTGTTTTTGGTGTACGACATCAGGCGGTCAAAATAGGCCTGTTCGAAGGTGTTTGCTCGTTTGCTGGGTGTCGCAATGTGGATGCCCGCTTTGAGTAGCTCTTCATAACGCCGCGCAACTTCTGCGCTTCCTGTCATATCGATGAATACCGTGCGGTAGGGAAAGTCTTCGACCAGTGTCTTGACGATTTCGTCCCAATCGGTTACCAACGATGAATCAGCCAAAAGGCCGGGAACATCATCCGGTTCGATTCCACTGGCGTTCCACACAGTTGTCTGAGAGCCGCACACACCGATGATGGACAGATCGTATTCTTCTGATTCCACATCCCGAAGTTGATCCAAAAGGGCACTTCCAATGGTTCCGGTGCCGGCAATGAACAGTCGAACCCGTTCTGAATGGACACAAAAGTGATCGTTGAGGAGTCTGACGGCTGTAAACGCCTGATCATTTCTCAGAATCATGCTGAAATGGCGGTTTGCGACTCCTTTTGCCGCCGCATACGGAGCAATGTTGTTTTCTCCGAGTACGGATAACACGGCACCGCTTAGTCCAAGGTCGTGGACAAGACGATCGCCAATGACCGTTACCATGCTCACTTCGTTCATCACAATGGGTTCGTCGATGAGTCCGATCGCATATTCGGCCTGAAATGTACGTCTGACGGTATCAAGTACTGTTTTCAGGTTGGTTTTGTCAATGGCAAAGCTGATCCCGAATTCTGCCGATGCAGCGCTGTTGAACAGGATCTGAACGCCAGCAGCGAGCAACGCAGACATCGCGCGTGGCAATAAATCATGGATACGATCTAATCCTTTGCTCTTGACTCCGATCAGCACGATGTCCTTGCGCAGGGACACAGATTTCAGGGTGCCGTTGGTCTTGCTGTATTCCTGAGTGATAATGGTGCCTTCGCCGAATGGATCAAATGAGTTGTAGATTCCGATCGGAATATTGACTTCTTCCAGAGGCAATACGGTACGTGGATGTAACACTTTGGTGCCGAAGTGAGCCATTTCAGCGATCTCACTGTAGTGGAGTTTCGGGATTGTCACCGCGGTTTCGGTGATGTTGGGGTCAGCAGTCAGTACGCCGTTTACGTCGGTCCAGATCTCAACAAACTGTGCATTCAGCGCCTCGCCCATGAGACCGGCGGTAAAATCCGATCCTGATCGTCCCAGGGTGGTGATTTCATTCTGTGCGGTGGCTCCAATGAATCCGGTGATGACTGGAACCGTGCCGTTGATCGGATTCAGTAGCTTGTTGACCAGTTTTTTGGTCGTTTCATAATCCACATCCGCATCGCCAAAACGGTCATTGGTGCGCACAAAATGCTGCGATTCGAAGGCTTTTGCTTTGATTCCACGGGAGTCCAGCGCAGCGGCGAAAATCCGGCAGGACAATCGCTCTCCAAACGACAACACGGTGTCGCGCTGGCTGGCAGAAATCTTTCCGGCAGTCTCGATGGTGGTGTATTGATCGTTCAATAGTCCCAGTAATTCATCGATAGAGACGGTCAACGCCGTACTTTTCTCAGTATTTCCATCAAAAAGCTGGGAAATCGTGTCATAATGACGCTTTTTGAGATTTTCAAATCGCTGCTTCCATGCAGTATCCCGATTACATGACAAATCCATGATCGCGATCAGTTCATCCGTTACGCCTCCAAGTGCCGACACGACCACTGCCACCTTGGCTTCGGCCAATCGTCGACGCACGATTTCTACGGAATTTTTGATACGCTCAGCATTGGCAACCGAGCTGCCTCCAAACTTTAAAACGTGTAACATGTATTCTGATTTCCCTAACTAACTGGTAATATATTTTTTATCAAACTCTTTGAAAATGCGGACCATTTTCGGAAACTCTATCAGAAAGGCGTCATGGCCTTCGTCTGAATCAATTTCTTTGTACACCCCATTGGGTAACAACGTAGCAAGCTCCTGTTGTTCCACGATTGGATACAATACATCGGATGTGATGCCAACAACCAGCACCGGAACCTGAACATCGGCCAGGATGTCGCCATAGATTTCGCGATCGCGGTACACGTCGTGGGTGTCCATGGCTCCGGTCAGACGCATATAGGTGTTCGCATCGAAGCGTTTCACCAGCTTTTCACCCTGATAACGCAGGTAGGAACTGACCTGAAACAGGTCATTGTGTCCGGTCTGAATCTGGCGGGCAAACTTGCGCTCGAACGCCGGCTGACTTCGATACATGATCATGCCCATCGCGCGTGCGGCGGCAAGTCCTTCGGCCGGAGGTTTGGATGGATCGTAGAACCCACCATTCCAAAGTTTGTCTGCCCGGATAGCCATACGTTGAGCCTCACTCACGCCGATGGTCCATGCCGAATGCGCTTTCCCCATAGCGATAACCATCGCTTTTTGAACCCGATGATCCATAATCAGCCATTCCAGCACCTGCATTCCGCCCATGGATCCGCCTACGGCCAGTTCGATTGACTCTACGCCGAGATGGTCGAACAACGCCTGCTGTACCCGTACCATGTCCCGTATGGTGACCGTCGGGAAGTCAGCCTGATACGCTTTTCCTATTTTTGGATTCACCGACGATGGCCCCGTGGTGCCATAACATCCGCCCAACACATTCGAGCACACGATAAACTGACGCGAAGGATCCAGGATGCCATCCTCTCCGAAAAGTCCCGGAAACCACTCGTCGGCATCGGCATTTCCAGTCAGGGCATGGCACACGAGTACGGCATTGCTTCCATCGGCATTCAATGCACCCCAGGTTTTATACCTAACCTGGACCTCAGGTAGCGTGTACCCGGACTCAGTAGTGAATCCGTCCGTAATGGTGAAAGTTTTGCTCACTAATTCTGTGTTTCAGTTTTAAAAATTGAACCATTAAAAAAGTAGGGAAGGGATGAAGATCCAAGTGGATTTCAGCACCCCTTTACCCTAAACAATTCATCCGAGCGCTTGCTCGAAATCTGCGATGATATCATCGATATGCTCAATACCAACCGACACACGGATCAGATCCGCTGACACGCCCGATGAACGCTGCTCGGCATCGGTCAACTGCTGGTGTGTGGTTGAAGATGGATGGATAACCAGGGTTTTTCCGTCACCCACATTCGCAACGTGAGAAGCAAGCTCAACTGACTCGATGAACTTCTTCGCTGCTTCGTAGCCGCCTTTGACACCAAATGTCAATACGGCCCCAAAACGTCCTTTTTCGACGTATTTCTTGGCAGTTTCGTGGTATGGATGGTCTTCGAGTCCGGCGTAGCTGACCCAGGCCACTTTTTCGTTGGATTTCAGCCAATTAGCCAGTTTGAGGGCGTTTTCGGCATGTCTTTCCACGCGAAGTGACAAGGTTTCGAGTCCCTGAAGCAATAAAAAGCTGTTAAACGGAGAGATAGCCTGACCGAAATCACGCAGTACTTCAACACGGGCACGGATTGCAAATGCGATGTTTCCAAATGGACCCTGCTCGCCGAACACTTCCCAGAAATTGAGTCCATGGTATCCGGGTGCTGGTTGCGTAAACAACGGAAACTTACCATTGCCCCAGTTGAAATTACCAGCATCCACCACGATTCCTCCAATCGAAGTTCCGTGTCCGCCAATCCATTTGGTAGCTGATTCTACCACGATGTTGGCTCCCCACTTGATCGGACGAACGATAGCTCCACCCGCTCCGAATGTATTGTCAACGATCAATGGGATTCCGTGTTTCTTTGCCAGTGCAGACAGTCCTTCGAAATCCGGGATGTTATTTCGTGGATTTCCGATGGACTCGACATAAATCCCTTTTGTGTTTTCATCGATCTGTGCTTCATATGCGGCGATGGAATCTTCTGCAACGAATTTAACATTGATTCCAAGTCTTGGAAGGGAAACTTTGAACTGATTGTAGGTCCCTCCATACAGGAAGCTTGTAGAAACGATGTTGTCGCCAGCCTGTGCGATTGTCGCGATGGCCAGGAACTGTGCTGCTTGTCCGGAAGCAGTTGCTACAGCCGCGACGCCGCCTTCGAGCGCTGCCACACGTTTCTCGAACACATCCGTTGTCGGATTCATAATCCGGGTGTAAATATTTCCGAATTCTTTGAGCGCGAAAAGGGTAGCTGCGTGCTCAGTGTCGTCGAAGGTATATGATGTCGTCTGATAAATCGGCACTGCGCGCGCGTTAGTAGCTGAATCTGGAGCTTGTCCGGCGTGAAGTTGCAGTGTTTCGAACTGATATTTTTTAGGCTTAGCCATGAATTACATTCCCACCTATTAGTTTTTGTTTTTATCGAGTTTTGGACGGATTAGAAATTGATGATCGACTTTTATACATCGATTCTGGATCAATTCTGCCCCACGTTCTGTTACTTTAGCCTTCAGCTCCTCGTGCGTGCCGGTTCCGAGCTGCAGCCAGATGATTTTGGCCCCGATTTCAAGGGCTTCGTCGACAGCTGCGGGAACGTCATCCGGATTGCGAAAGATATCGACCACATCCACTGGGAAGGGGATGCTTTTGAGATCGGGATAACATGTTTCGTCCAGGATTTCAGTCGCTGTTGGATTCACAGGGACAATCTGGTAGCCGGCATTTTTCAGGTACCTGCCCACATAATGGGAGTCTTTTTGTGGATTTTTTGAAATCCCGACAATGGCTATCACCTTCACGTTTGGCAGTAACTCTTCAATGCGATTCGTTTCTGCCTCCAGCTCCGGAGTTGCATACATTTTAGTGTCGTACCAGCTATTAAACGTTGTTTTCATCCGATTTTTATGGTTAATAATTCTGTTTTTTTTTTCAAAAAAAAAGCCTCTTCCGCGACGATGACAGAAGAGGCTATAACAGAAACTAAATAAATAGTGTTCAGATAAAAACCAGCTTCTCTCATCTCTCTTCGGTTTCCCAAAGCAGGATTTAGCACCTGACCCCCGTTTTACCGGGGCGGTTGCTAAGGCATCACAGGGCCTGTCCCTCCGCCTTTCTTGATAAGAGCTT
>CAZJZI010000016.1:0-42880 GCA_964550435.1 uncultured Chitinophagales bacterium
CCATACTTGAACCTTCAAGGTTGTTTGCATCAAATTTTAATGTGCCACTCCACTGTGTGAAGGTCCCTGGGACTGGAGTGAAAAAGTGACGGATGTTGAAGTTTACAGCGCTGTGATTAGCATCGATAGACCAGGAAGGAGCTTCGTGGTGATCTGTCTTTACCGGAGCATCATTCGATACGAATCCGATTAAAAGCGCGAATATAAGTGCAAAAGTGGTTGTCATGGTTGTAGTGTTTTTGGGTTGGAAAAGATAATTGTTGCAACAATAAAATATAGTTGTTTAAACAAGTAAACACAAGGGGAATCTAAAGAGTTCCGTGTTCATGTAAAATTTTTATTAACTTCCGCCATGGCAAAGCAAAAGATTGAAACACCGCTGATGCGGCAGTATAACGAGATCAAGGAAAAGCATCCTGGTACGATCCTGTTGTTCAGGGTGGGGGATTTTTACGAAACGTTTTCTGAGGATGCGGTACTGGTCAGTAAAGAACTGGGAATCACCCTTACAAAGCGGAATAATGGCGGAGATATGACTCCATTGGCCGGGTTCCCATTTCATGCACTTGATACTTATTTGCCAAAACTTATCAGGAAGGGGCATCGTGTTGCAGTTTGTGAACAGACAGAGGATCCGGCCGAGGCCAAAGCAAGGAAAAGCAAAGTGGTCGAACGTGAAGTGACTGAAATCACTACACCCGGTGTGACTCTGAGTGACAAGCTGCTCGACCATAATCGAAATAACTATCTGGTTAGTCTTCATGTTCAGGCTGATTTGCTGGGTGTGGCTTTTTGCGATGTTTCAACAGGTGAGTTGGGCGTGACCGAGATTCCTTCGCACGGATTGAGCTCTTTTTTAAGTACTATTCTACCCTCTGAAATCATCACATCGCGCAAACACAAAAACACTTTTTCTGATCGATTGCTCGATGGGGTCACTAAAACATGGATTGAAGATTGGGTTTATGAGGGGGAGTATGGGTATGAGTTGCTTAAAGAACACTTCCGGACGCATTCACTCAAAGGATTTGGCGTAGAGGAGCAATCTGTTGCTTTGGTCGCAGCAGGAGCGTTGCTTCATTATGTTCGTGAGAATCAAAAGTCTACTATGGCTCACATTCGCCGGATTTACCGGCATGATGTAGCTGGATTTATGGTTCTGGATGCTTCCACCAAACGAAATCTTGAACTCACTTCCAGTATGCATGATGGCCGGCAGGAAGGGACATTGATTTCAATACTCGATGAAACCCGAACTCCTATGGGTGCCCGTTTATTGCGCCGCTGGTTAATGCAACCACTACGTGATTTAACTGGAATTCAAGAACGTCTTGAAGCAGTTGATGAGTTTGCCAAAGAACATTCAGGACGCTCAGAGCTTCGAGAAGGTTTAGCGAGGGTTAGTGATGTAGAAAGACTGCTCTCCAGAATCATGGTCGGCAGGAGTAGCCCAAGGGACCTTGAGGCACTTCTCAACTCTCTTGATGTCGTAGATCCTCTCAAAGGTTTTTTACAACCCTATAATAGCCTGTTAATATCCGATATCCATGAGAAATTGGATCCCATTCATGAGGTTAGGTCGCTTATTGGTAACGCACTTCATGATGATCCTCCAGCTAATTTGCGTGATGGTGGAGTAATGCGGGATGGATATCATGCAGAACTGGACGAACTAAGGGATATTTCGAGAAACGGTAAGCAGTATATTGCCCGAATCCAGAAAGAATTGGTAACCAGGACCGGAATAAATTCTTTAAAACTCGGCTATAACAAAGTATTTGGGTATTACATAGAGGTCACAAACTCGCATAAAGAGCGTATTCCCGAGGATTTCATCCGCAAGCAAACGTTGGTGAATGCCGAGCGGTATATCACACCCGAGTTGAAGGAAATAGAGGAGAAGGTTTTATCGGCCGAAGAGCGCATGATCACACTCGAACAACAGCTTTTTGCCGAACTATGTGAGCAGGTAGCTATATTTTCTGACCGAATCCAGCAAAATGCATCGTCTATTGCCCGTTTGGATGTGATCCAGGGACTTGCAGAGGTTGCAGTTCGAAATCAGTATGTCAAGCCGGAAGTAAACGACGGCACCGAACTCTACATCCGTGCCGGGCGACACCCAGTAGTTGAGAGACTTCTTCCAATGGGCGAACCGTTCATACCCAATGACATCCGATTGGACAACGATGCCCGACAGATTATGATCATCACGGGACCTAACATGGCCGGTAAAAGTGTGATTCTGCGTCAAACCGGGCTTATTGTGCTACTTGCTCAAGTTGGAAGCTTCGTTCCGGCAACAAAAGCCACTATCGGTCTCGTTGACAAGATTTTTACCCGGGTCGGTGCATCGGATAACCTGGCGGCAGGAGAAAGTACTTTCCTGGTTGAAATGAATGAGGCTGCTAATATCCTGAATAATGCCACTCCGCGCTCGTTGATACTTCTAGATGAAGTGGGTCGCGGAACATCAACTTTTGACGGGCTAAGTATAGCCTGGTCACTTGCTGAGTATTTACACAATCAGGCCGATGTTGCAGCTAAAACACTTTTTGCGACGCATTATCACGAATTGAATGAACTTGCATCTATGTACGACCGGATATTCAATTGTAACGTGCAGGTTCAAGAGCACAAAGGGAAAGTGATATTTCTGCGAAAACTTATTGAAGGCGGTGCAGACCATAGTTATGGAATCCAGGTAGCATCTATGGCAGGACTTCCGGAGGTAGTTATCTCCCGGGCCCGTGAAATCCTGCACAATCTGGAGAAACACAGTCTTGATATAACAAACAAAAACGGCAACGAGAACTCAATCTCCGTATCTACTCCCGAAGAATCCCCAACCAATGGGCACGCTCCAACCAACGCGCCAACGTCTGCGCCGTTCACTCAATCTTCCCGGACAGCCCTCAAGTCGATCGAAAAGCAACCCGAAATCCCGCAGTTGTCCCTGTTTGCCGGAATGACAGATCCACGCTGGGATTCCATCAAAACCCGGCTCGAAGGTGTTGAACCCAATCGTATGACTCCCATAGAAGCACTCTTGCTTCTGACAGAACTTAAAAGGGAACTGAATAGCTAAGTTTATATCTGATTGATTGTCAGCAGGTTAGGGTATTTTGGGGTATTGTTGTAAATGTAAAAAATTTGCATATTGCTGCGAATCAAAAACTTAGTCTGAATCGTAGAAGGCTCCGATCATCTACGAAATAATTACTCCAGGAGGATATATATATATGTTTAAGAAAATTATGCTGGCTATAGTGCTGGTATTGGTTATTGTTATTGGTGCTGGATTCTGGTATTTGAATAACGTGTTGCCAAATGCCCCCGAACCCGAGAATATTACCGTTGAACTCACGGCAGAACGGGTTCAACGTGGTAACTACCTTGCTAATAACGTGTCTGTCTGTATGGACTGCCATGCGGTTCGAGACTGGTCGTTCTTTTCTGCACCACCCTTTCCAGAAACAATTGGAGCAGGTGGCGATAAATTCACGCGCGATATGGGGCTACCTGGAAATGTTTACGCCAAAAACCTGACACCAACAAACCTGTCCCAATATTCCGATGGGGAACTCTTCAGGGTTATTACAACTGGAGTAGACCGCCACAATGATGTACTTTTTCCGATTATGCCTTTTGCTTACTATTCAGGCCTAGCAAAAGAGGATGTGTACGCATTGATTGCATATTTACGAAGCCTGGAGCCTAAAGAAGGGGAGTTCCCTCAAAAAGAACTGGACTTTCCGGTCAATTTCTTGATCAATACAATGGCAAAAGAGTATAATGGACCAGATTCACCTCCATCTCCAAGTGATAAACTGGCCTATGGAAAGTATGTGACACAAATTGCTGCCTGCCAGGAATGTCATAATCCGGGGACGCTGAGTGCACCCGATTTTTCAAGACCATTTGCCGGTGGACTCGAATTTGAGCTACCTGGTGGTATAACTGTTCGATCTGGCAATTTGACTCCTGATCCCGAAACTGGAATCGGTAACTGGTCAGAAGAGTACTTTATATATCGATTTAAAATGCATGATCCTGCTACTCAGCCATATCAACCTGTAGAGCCGGGGCAGTTTAACTCTGTCATGCCATGGACGATGTATGCTGGAATGACTGAGGAAGATTTAAGCGCGATTTATACCTACCTACAATCTCTCCAACCAATACACAATCCTGTAGTGAAGTTTACCGGACCTGCGGTATCGGAAGAGTCTTAATTTGATTTTCGGACTGGTCTTGTGGGGAAGCCTGTTTTAGTGGTTGAACAGGGCACGGGTCAGTCCGACAAACTCCTGAGGAGTCAATACTTCGGCCCTTCGGGAAAGATCAAAATCCTTGATGATGTTCTCTCTGTGATCGTCGTCAGGGATTTGTTCTTTCAAGACAGGTTTAAGTGCATTCGACAGTGTTTTTCTGCGCTGATTAAATGCAGTTCTAACGACAGTTTTTAGTGATTTTAGGTCACATTCGGGTGCAGGATTGTCAAAATGCAGTTTTACTACAGCACTTTCCACGTTCGGTTTCGGATTGAACACATGTCGGGAAACAGTAAACAAATACTCGGGTCGGCATAACAGTTGGGTCTGCACACTCAAAATACCGTAGGTTTTGGATCCTGGTGGAGCGACAAGGCGATCGGCTACCTCTTTCTGCATCATGAATACTGCTTCATGAAACAATTCTCGTCTGTCAAGCACAGAAAATAAAATCGGGCTAGTGATGTAATAGGGGAGGTTTCCGACAACTGAAATCAGTCCATTAGACACGGAATTGAATCCATCCCATTGGGTATCTAGAACATCCTGATGATGGATAATGAGTTTAGGGAATTCTTTTTTGAGTACTTCAATTGCACGCTGGTCTATCTCGATGACCTCAAGATCTGCGTGTCGCTGGATCAATTCGCGTGTAACAGCGCCTGTACCCGGGCCGATTTCGATGACACGTCCGCTTGGCAGTCTATTTACCGCTCCGGCAATTTTTCGGATAATATTCCCATCGGTCAGGAAATGTTGTCCAAGGCTTTTCTTAGGGGTAATCGACACGTTTTTGATATTTAGGGTTGAATACGTCAAAACTACCCAATAAGTGCGTAAATCCATACCGAAATCAATCGATAAATTGAATATATTAGTTTATATGGTCCTAATTCATTTAGGTTGAAATTGATCATTTACAGGCATAGACATCGTGGAAATTTTGAATCCTACGCATTTACAGTCGCAATACAGTCCCAAAACCCTCGAAAAGCTTTCGAAAACGGGTCAAAACACTGCAAAACTGAACTTTGGGGTACCAAAAGAGCGGTCAAACGATGAAAAACGAGTGTGCTTGACGCCAGCTGGTGTTTCTGTACTCATAGCTAACGGACACGAAGTTGTCATTGAACGTAACGCTGGTCAGGATGCTCATTTTACCGATCAGGAGTATTCTGATGCTGGGGCCGAAATCTGCTATTCTACAGAAGAGTTGTTTCGCAAGGCTGAGTTTATTGTTAAAGTAGCACCTCCGACCGAAGCTGAACTTCAGTTCATGCAAACCGGACAGACACTAATGTCGGCTGTTCACTTGGGTGGTGCGAATGAGACGTTTTTTCGTCACATGATAGAAAAGAACATTACAGGAATAGGGTTTGAGTTCCTGAAATCTGTGGATGGCAGTTATCCAATTGTTCGAATGATGCACGAGATTACAGGAATTATGTCGGTGCAGATTGCCAGTCATTACATGGAAACCAATGTATCGGGTCCTGGATTGATAATCGGAGGTGTATCGGGAGTTCCACCGGCCACTGTAGTGATCCTGGGTGCTGGAATCATTGGCGAATATGCAGCCCGAACGGCTCTCGGATATGGTGCTCAAGTATTTGTGATGGACAACGATCTGACTGCTTTGCGACGACTCGAGAATGCACTGGATCGTCGAATCATTACGGCTATGGCAAATCATCAGTATTTGACCGCCGCGGTTAAGTCGGCCGATGTGCTAATCGGAGCAGCTCTTGAAGAGGGACACAAGGCTCCTTGTCTGGTAACCGAACAGATGATCACAACGATGAAACCGGGGTCTGTGGTTGTAGATGCTGTGATTGATCAGGGTGGATGCATCGAAACCAGCCGGGCGACATCGCACTCTAATCCAGTATTCCGTAAACACGATGTAATCCATTATTGCGTGCCGAATGTCCCCTCGAATGTGGCTCGTTCTGCGACATATGCGTTGAATAATGTCATGGTCCCTTTTTTAGTAAGTATTGGGGATGCCGGTGGTATTGAGAAGGCATTGTGGACTTTACATGCGCTTCGAAATGGGATATATGTGTACCATCGTCATTTGACCCAGTCGATACTATCGAAGCAGTTCGCCATGCCGTTCAGGGAAATTGATATGCTTATGGCCAGTAGGATCTGAGCGCAAGGTGCTCAGATTCTACTGGCCGGAGAGCGTTCACGTTGTTCACTGTTGGGGCTTACTTTGCAATCGGTGGTGTTCGCTTCGCTCTCGTTGGTTTGCTTTGCAAGTAAGAAAGAAAAAAATAGGCGTCCAAAATTTTATCACTTCGATTTAGTACTGGCTATGCCAGATGAGAAGTGAGAAGAGAGAAGAGAGAAGAGAAAAGAGGATCGCTTATCCCTCGTCCCTCATCACTATTCAAAAACTGCACTTTCTGTACTTCGGATACTTTGTGCGCGGAAAATGTGAATAGGTTAGTACTTCGATATTTTTTTATCTTTAGTGCCGGTAAAACTATAAATCCTGTCTTCATATGACTAAAGTCACGATTACTTACGGAATTATCTATGCCTTGGCATCTTTGCTGTGGATAAGCATGGAGTACGCACTCGGATTTCAGACGAAATATGCCGACATACAGCCATTTGTTACACTATTATTTCTGATTCCGGCCGTTTATATCTTGTATAGAGGTATGAAATCCCATCGTGTCATTGTGCATGAACGACAGGCGCCTTTCAACTATTTTATGGCGTTCATGAGTGGATTCAACATTACAGTCATAGCAACGTTATTGAGTCCGGTTGTGAGTTATATCTTTCACAGCTATATCAATCCTGAGTTCTTCGATACGATGATACGCGAATCTGTTTCATCGATGCGAATGACTGAGGATATGGCCAAAGCCTATTTTAATCAGCAAAGTTACATCCAGCAAAGTATCGTTGGTGGACTCATTTCAGGGAGCATCATTTCGGCAGTATTGGCTATGTTTATGAGGGATAAGAATCTGTAAACGGAAAACAGAAAACAGCCCTACGATTCCCAAGTCTAAAAAGACTAGGTGTATTAAACCAAGTAATAACAGAGGATTCTTAAAAAAAGGCAAAAGTTGGCTGGGCGGTTTACCGTTTACCGTTTACAGTTTACTTCTAAAAGGTTACTCTCGCAAAGCGAGCTACCATTAGCACTCCTCATGATTTATTGCTAAATTGTGGGTCTGAAAGTATTGACACAGTCAGTTCCACTTTTTAATTTTACGCCACAAAATTTTTTAGCACTCATTTCGTTGGAGTGCCAGACTTTCATCAAATAATTAAACAATAACACAAATAGGAGATACAAATATGGCATCGATCAAACCTTTGGGAGATCGCGTTCTCGTTCGTCCGGACGTTGCTGAAGAAAAAACAGCTTCCGGAATCATCATTCCTGACACAGCTAAAGAGAAACCACAACGTGGAACCGTAGTTGCTGTGGGTCCAGGTAAAGTTGAAAACGGTTCTAAAATCGATATGACCGTTAAAGCTGGTGACAAAGTCCTTTATGGCAAATATTCAGGTACAGAGTTGAATCTGGATGGAGAAGACTTCCTGATCATGCGTGAAAGCGACATCCTGGGTATTGTCTAATTCAGTGCTTTTTTGATGCAGTCTCGTTTTAATGTTCTGAGCTCTGCATCGTTTTCTATCGATTGTTTTAAATAATCACACAAAAAATAATTCTATTATTATGGCTAAGAATATCAATTATAACGTTGAAGCTCGTGATGCCCTCAAAAGAGGTGTAGATAAGCTTGCTAACGCTGTTAAAGTGACCCTGGGTCCACGTGGACGTAATGTGGTCATCGAAAAATCTTTCGGTGCTCCAATGGTAACCAAAGACGGTGTTACCGTTGCTAAAGAAATCGAGCTTGAGGACAAAGTTGAGAACATGGGTGCACAGATGGTGCGCGAAGTGGCTTCCAAAACCAGTGACAACGCCGGTGATGGTACCACCACTGCAACTGTACTTGCTCAGGCTATCGTAGCTGCGGGACTCAAAAACGTTACTGCTGGTGCGAATCCAATGGAAATCAAACGAGGTATCGAAAAAGCGGTTAACGCAATCGTTGCTGAACTTAAAGCTATTAGCCGCGACATCGACGACCGTAACGAAATCGCTCAGGTTGGTACTATTTCAGCGAACAATGACGAAGCCATCGGAAGTCTTATTGCTGATGCGATGGAAAAAGTGGGTAAAGATGGTGTGATCACTGTTGAAGAAGCCAAAGGTACCGAAACGTACCTCGACACTGTTGAAGGTATGCAGTTCGATCGTGGTTATCTGTCACCATACTTCGTAACCAATAGCGAACACATGACCACCGAAATGGACAATCCGTTCATCCTGATTTACGACAAGAAAGTCAGCTCGATGAAAGATCTGCTTCCAGTATTGGAAAAAGTGATCCAAACCGGTCGTCCGCTTTTGATCATCGCTGAAGACGTTGAAGGTGAAGCTCTTGCAACTTTGGTTGTAAACAAACTCCGTGGTACTCTGAAAATCGCAGCTGTTAAGGCTCCAGGATTCGGTGATCGTCGTAAGGCGATGCTCGAAGATATCGCAATCCTGACTGGCGGTACTGTAATTTCTGAAGAGCGTGGATACAAACTCGAAAACGCTACTCTGGATTACCTCGGACAAGCTGCCCGTATCACCATCGATAAAGACAACACGGTACTTGTTGATGGTAAAGGTAAATCAGACGACATCAAAGCACGTGTCAATCAGATCAAAGCTCAGATCGAAAACACTACCTCTGACTACGACCGTGAGAAGCTCCAGGAGCGTCTTGCCAAGTTGAGTGGTGGAGTTGCTGTACTGTACATTGGTGCTGCATCTGAAGTTGAAATGAAAGAGAAGAAAGACCGTGTGGATGACGCCCTTCATGCAACCCGTGCGGCTGTAGAAGAAGGTATCGTTCCAGGTGGTGGTGTTGCGTTGCTGCGTACCGCTCACGTGCTTGATACCCTCAAAGCGGACACTGCTGACGAGAAAGTCGGATTCGACATCATTCGTCGTGCCATCGAAGCTCCACTTCGCATCATCGCTGCAAACGCGGGTGTTGAGGGATCCATCGTGGTTCAAAAAGTTAAAGAAGGCAAAGGTAACTTTGGATACAACGCTCGTACCGAAGTGTACGAAGACCTGGTTAAAGCCGGTGTTATCGATCCTACCAAAGTAACCCGTACAGCGCTTGAGAACGCTGCATCTGTAGCTGGATTGCTCCTGACTACCGAGGCTGTGATCTCTGAGAAGCCAAAAGAAAAAGATGATATGCCAATGCCGAATCCAGGCATGGGCGGTATGGGTGGAATGGACTTCTAAGAAGTCGTTTCACGCAGATTTCATTGGCAAAAAAGCCGGTGTTCCGAATGGGGCGCCGGCTTTTTGCGTTTAGAAGTGAATGACATTTCTTTTTCGGCAAGCAAAACCTATATTTCTTTGGAATTAAACGTGATTTTGAATTCAACAGTGAATAAAATTCTATTAAGTAGCATTGCTCTTTTGTTAATTGTTTCGTGCTCAAATAGCATAGATCCAATAGATGAGAGTGCGAGTCAGTATGCAGTGTATGGATTTCTTGAACTAGGGAAATCATCACATTACATACGTGTTTATGACATGTCTAAACCGTTTACCAGCGAGGCTACCTCAACAATTGATGCAGAAGTAACACTTCAGAATCTGAAAAGTGGAGAACTATTCACTCTTGAATCCGAAAGAAGAGAGATCGATGGAGTATTTCAGCACAATTTTGTACACAATGCCGAAGTTGAAGCCGATACTGAGTACAAATTGACCGTTAAACATTCAAATGGTGAACAACTTGAATTGAAGACTTTAGTACCACCAGTTACGGAATTTGAGTTTGAGCGTATCAGCATCAATTGCTATGATCCCGTAACCTTACATATCAGTCCACTAAACGGAGGGGTGATAGTCATCGAATTTGGCACAAGTAGAAGAATTAACGGTATTCCAATTATTCTCAACAAAGACTCTGTTAGTGAAAATCAAGCGGAATATACATTTATACCAAACACAGAAGTTGCCAGACTTAATCGTCATGGTGATCACGAGCCTGTTTGTGGAGAGTATATCAAGACCGGGAGATTGTATATTTCAACCTTTCATTGGGCCAAGGACTTTTACAGGGAACCTGACCACGCAGAAACTGATCCATTGAACAGTATTCACCGTTTTGGAGCGATCAGAAAAGACACCCTCGTGATCCCAATCGACACGACTTACAGTGGGTGGTAGGGTATCATGAACTATTTTTGGATATACAAATACCCCCAGTCATTGAATGTTTTGCAAAAACGAAACATGCTAAAACTGGTTCCCGTTTTGGCTTTGATGTCGATTCTATTTGTTGTTGATGTGTCCCAGGCACAAGATGAGGCTGTACTCAGGGTTATGGTGACCTCTGACGCAGATGGTGGACCACTAGCAAGTAGTTTGATTCGGCTATACAATGCCAATCGGCTGGATTTTGAAAACGATCCCGACAAATTTTGTGTCACAAATGGAGACGGATTCTGTGAAATTCGTGGGATTGACCCATCTTACCCTTATATACTTTTTGCATCCTATGTTGGACATACCACTTTACAACGTTCATTAAGTTTTGTGTCTGGTGAGCGAAGGATTGTCCAGGTAGCTCTAAAGTTTGACATCCAGCAGATAGCTGATATCATTGTTGAAGATCAGCGATACATCACCACGGGGGAGGCCGGTTTAAGGCGGATCAATCAGATGGATCTGACAAGAATACTTAGTCCAACCGGAATGGGTGACCTGACGCAATATCTTCAAACGTTACCAGGCGTTGTAACAACAAGTGATCGTGGCGGGGAGTTGTTCATTCGAGGTGGAACCCCAGATCAGAACCTGATACTCATCGACAAATTACCGGTGATTAAGCCATTTCATATTTCGAATTTGTTTTCACCATTTTCAGATGAAGTTGTCAATTCAGCAGAGGTGTACGCAGGTGGATATGATGCCACCTACAGTGGGGTAACCAATGCCGTAATCGATATTCGGTTACGCCAGGGCAACATGAAATACTTCGAATCAAGCGTATCGCTTAGTCCACACATTGCCTCGATTCGATTGGAAGGTCCTGTGAAAGAAGATCGGCGTAGCTTTTTGTTTTCAGCGCGAACCTCGTTGATTGAGCAAACTGCACCACTTATTTCGAGCAGTGGATTTCCAATTCAATTTTCGGATCTTATGGCCAGATACACCATAACCGAAAGGGATATCAATTGTAACGTTACCGGACTCATGACCTTTGACCGTGGGGAAATTGTCCCAGTCAGAAATCTGGAACAACAATGGCGTAATTTTGTGCTTGGAACACGGTGTTTGGCATTTTCTGAGGACTTTAATTATCCACTGGACATCTCTGTTGGATACACATTTTTCGATAACAGCGAGACGTCGGACCTGCGTAGAGAGCGATACTCTGCGATTTCTCAGTTTTATTTCAATACTAAACTGCAGCAGAACATCTTAGGATCCACCATTGACTATGGATTTGGAATGCAAATCAGGAGATATACCATTAACCTGAACGAGCAATTTGTCAATTTTTCAGGCCAAACTGACATTAATACATCTGTCCCCTTGTTGAATCTATTTGTTCGAAATCAGTGGATGCCAGCCAGAGGTCTAGAGCTACAGGCGGGACTTGTATCACAAATTTCCGTTGATACTCCGGTCACATTGGAACCAAGATTCAGAGTATCCTGGTATCCCTCGTTTGACGATAAACTCGAACTGAGTACCGCTGTCGGAAGATACTATCAGTTTTACACTGGAATTTCCGATGAACGAGACATAGGAAGTGTATTCACGATCCTGAAACCTATAGGTACTGGTGAGTCATTGCCCAGAGCTGATCACTTCATTGTGGCATTATCCAGAAAGTTTACCAACCGGATATCCGTTAAACTTGAAGCTTATAAGAAGGATCATACACAGATACCGGTATCGAAGTGGAGCACGGTTGCCAGCACTGAAATCGAAACAGCTAATGTAGATGGTGAAACGCTTGGATTGGACGCACAACTGGAATTCGACTTCGGAAAAGCTTACCTGGCGATAAACTATGGTTATAGCAAGGTGGAATACTCTGGATCAGTTGGAGAGTTGGGATTCTGGAATAATCAGGAGTTGCTCAGGTACTCTCCATCGCACGATCAGCGACACAAACTTTCGATCATAAACACCTTTAATCTTGGTGAATTTACGCTGTCGACGAGCTGGAAATTCGGCACTGGAGGTCCGTACACCCAGATTTATGGATACGATTTTTACGTTGGTGTTCCCTTTGAAGAACCCCAGGTCGACACGGGTACTGCTCGCTTGTTATATGATTCACCATACACCGAAAGACTACCGACCTTTCATCAATTGGACATATCCATTCAGCGCACATTCAAGGTGGGTCAGTCGAACGAACTACGAATCTCTGCTGGTGTGTTGAATGCGTACAACCGCAAGAACATCTACAACTATGATGTCAATACATTGACCCGTGTCGATCAGACTCCATTATTCCCGTTTTTGTCGGTTAATCTTAGAATGTGATTCACGTATTCCCCAAATATCATATACATTTGGGGAATTAAATCTCCGAATATGTATAATAATCGGAGAAAATTGGGCCTCTGAATGAGTTTTACATATTGGTAAGTAGAATGATCATGATTAACTTTTCCAAGTGTCCTTAAGTCATTTAATAACTTAGTCTTCACTATGGAAAAGTATAAGAATGTACATTTGTGGTTATTAATACCCTTTTCTATAGCTGTGCTTGGGTTCATGCATAGCTATTATCTGAATTTTCTGAATGTGTCATTTGGGAATCACGTTCATGGAATGACTGCCACAATTTGGTTTATTTTTGTAGTCATTCAGCCTTATTTAGCTACACATGGACAGATTAAGCGGCACAAAGTTATTGGCCGAATTGGGACATTTCTTGCGGGTGCAGTTTTTGCTTCCGCGATGGTAATGATCCCAGAGAACATACGATTTGCTCAAAACGATATTAATCCAGTAGTGGCTCCAGACTATTTCCTTTATGGAGTTTCATTGTTTGATTTTGTAGCAATAATTGGATTCGGAGTAAGTGTTGTAATTGGTGTCATTAGATCCAAAGATATCGATGAACACGCCATCTGGATGATATCAACGGTTTTATGGGCTCTAATGCCCGCATTGGCTCGTTTTGCTTTAACTTTTGTCATGATTACAGGCGGAGAACCCGTCAGTTTCGCCTATTTAGCCATGGTCACTACCCCAGCAATACTACTCACGGCTTTTATTATCATGTACAAACTTAAGCGTTGGCATCCGGCAATGGTATCCGTGATAATAGGACACATAAGTGTATATCTCATCATTCCTCTGGGTAATTCTGAAACGTGGATTCGAATTGCCACTACACTGTTTTCATTTAAAGGGTAGGTAGTAAATGATGAATGGCGTAAAAATGACTATAATTAATAGTCATTTTTAGAGTTTTTAGCTATATTTATGCATGGATAAAATAAAAACAACTATATCAGTCACTGAATTTAAATCTAAGTGCTTGGAAATATTGCGTGAAGTACAAGAAGAGCAGGTGACTTACGTAATCACAAAACATAATAAAGTTGTTGCTGAAGTGAGTCCATCTAAAGCTCAAGCCTTAGATAATCCTCTTAAAAATTCAGTGTTGTTCGAGTCAGATTTGATATCGCCAATCGATGAGACTTGGGAGTCTGATGTATGACAGTGTTGCTTGATACTCATGCATTGATATGGTATGCATCGGATTCGCCAAAATTATCTACATCTGCCAAAGAACAAATAAATGCGGCAGAAAGCGTCTTGGTATGCGCAATTAGTGCATGGGAAATTGGTATGTTAGTTGAAAAAGAGCGTCTTGCTTTGGCAATTGATCTTGAGGAATGGATAAGATTAACCTACCAATTACCAAAAGTAAAGTGGATCTCTTTAACACCTGAAACTGCAGTTCTTGCAGCCAGACTTCCAGGAGAATTCCATGGGGATCCAGCGGACAGAATTATCTGTGCAACTGCATTAACAAAAAATGTCTTAGTGGTAACTGCTGATAGAAAAATTCAGTCATACATACACGTAAAGACAGTATGGTGACTTTTGGGGAATTTATTGGTCGATTCGATAATGAACTAATACTCAGTCACTCTCACAACTTATTCTCTACCAATCTCTCATAGTATGGTAGGCATTGCTTCAGAAGTGGTTTGAGTCTGTCTGGAAATGGAGCCGTTTTGGGAGTGTAGGGCTGAAATTCGGTGGATTGATGTACGTTTTTGTACCAGTAGGGCGCCCAGCAGCCGTCTTCGGGACGCGGACCGGCCTCCCAATTTAGCATAGATGACTGAAATGCTATTCCCACGGCATCACACAGCTTTTTAAGATGTTGCTTCGGATTCCTGAGTATATCAGCTGAGTCTACAACAACAACCGGAAGACCTCGCTGCTGTAATTCCTCCAATAGCTCAACCTGCATGCGGTATCCGACATCCTCAAGCGTGGGAGTTTCAACGACGTCGGCGTAGGAAGGAAGCATTTCGACTGGATCACGGGTCAGAATCACGTTGGTGAGTTGGGATAGAAACGCTGTGTCGAGTCCGGGTAGGTGATGAGTCATGTTTTTGTAAAACATGACGAGTTTGTCTGAGGCATGAATCATCATTTCAACGACCTTTTCACCGTCGTTTTCCATGGTACTCAGCACTTCTTCGGCACCTGGATGATAAGCTCTGGCTTGAATATTCCGGCTCAAAAAGTGAGCATACAATGGCTCATCAACCACTTTGGCGTCACTGCGCTGCGCAAAAGAATACATGAGCGCCGTGGAGATGTTCCGAGGTCCCGACCACAGAGAAATCCGCTTGATTGGTGATTCACTACTCATGACCGTCTGATTTCTTTATCGATAAGTTGGGCATAAAGTGCGGATAGTCGCTGCGTAAGTGGGCCAGGAATTGCCTTGTTCATGGGTTTACCGTCGATTTTGGTTACTGGGGTGAGTCCACCGAAGGTTCCGGTTACGAAGGCTTCGTCTGATCCATAGACGTCGAAAAGGGAGAAATTTTTCTGTCGGCATATGATGTGATTAGCCTCGCAAAGCTCGATGACGTGTCCCCGTGTAATGCCATTCATGCAGTATTGTCCGGTGGATGTCCATACTTCGTCGCCTTTGACCATGAAGAAGTTGGTTGCGTTACAGGTGGCTACGAATCCATGTGGATCCAGCATCAAGGCTTCATCAGCGCCCGCTTCCAGGGCCTGAATGAGTGCCTGGACTTCGTGCAGTTTGCTGTGACAGTTCAATCGCGGATCCAGATAGTCTGGTGATCCCCGACGATACGTTGAGGTGAACAGGGTGACTCCTTTGTCTCTGGTCTCCGGGGACGCCTGTTTGTGCTCGGCAATGATCACCACGTTCGGTCCGGAAATAGTGAGTCTTGGATCCTGAGATGGCGTTTTTTTGATGCCGCGTGTTATCATTACCCTCACATGGATGTGGTCTTGCATGGAATTGGCTTTCAAAACGCTGTGGATGTCAGCAATGAGGTCATCTTGAGTGAAGGGGAGGTGTATCCCAACGACTTTGGCCGCTTGCCAGAGGCGATCCAGGTGTTTGCGGACAAACAAGAGCGTCCCACCATGAGTCCGAATGCCCTCCCAGACGCCATCCCCGACCAGGTATCCGCTATCGAACACCGAAATACGTGCTTCGTGCCTCGGATACAGTGTTCCGTTAATAAAAATCTTTACCTCGCTATTACGAGGATCATCAACTGCGTTGTGTGTCCCAGGAATCATTGTTGAAATTATCTAATGACGGTAAATATGGACACAAAGTAATGAAAATCGTGCAATGTAAAAATCGGGCATCCTGGTAGCTGACTAGCTAACAGAAAGCCCGATTACAAAGGTCTGAATTAAGTACGGATACTTAAAATCTACTGTGGTTCAGTGACCGTATTCGCATCGAATATGGCCGCTGCACGAGTCAACACTCTACCGTTGAGGGATGCGCCTGTATCCATAGTGATTCCATTCATCAAGAGTATAATTCCTTCTAAATGTGAGTTTTTTCCTATTGAAGCATTGCCACCTACTTGCCAGTAGATGTTACTTGCAAGTGCACCTCCACTTAGATTGATGGTCACATCATCTCTCATCGTGACATTCTCATTGATTTGCAATACCCAGACGTCAGTTGCAGAACCTGAGAAGGTTACAGCACTTGTTATCAGTACGGAGTTGTTCCATTTGTACAAACCCGGAGTAAGTGTTTTGCCACCGATTTGTCCACCATGGAGTTCCACGAAATCTGGATCTGAGAGCCCTTCGGCACTGTTATATGCCGTGATCATGTGTTCAACAGCCGTGGTCAAGTTAACTGGAGTTGGTGCGCTCATATCTGCTGCATAGATTCGACCAGTCACCTGATCTGAAGTAGAATATCCAGTTGATTCGATCTGAGAAAATCCTGTTAGAAAGCTTTCAGCCATCGGACTTAAACCTAAATCCCCGGTAAATACTGATGTTGGGGTATTATTAATAGCTGTTCGCGCGAGAACCACATAGTTTTCAGCGGTTCTCAAATTGATAGCTTCCAACTGTCCGCTTGTTCCACCTGTTTTAAAGTTCCAAACTTTATCGTTCGCGAGTGCGACACCTGTGGCACTTATGGCACCAGTTGAAACTCGAACTGTATAGTCAGTTTGGGCTGCCAGCACATTTTCGGGAACAAATTTTGCAGTAGTACCGGAATATTCAATGGTACCGTTGATGGTAGTGGACCCTTGACGCAAGGTGATTGTTGTGGTGTTGATTGTTGTTGGATTCATGGCCTGGTCGAAGACAATATCCACAATCTTATTTCGAGCAACGTTATCATCGTCGTGCTCTGGGCTTGTTGAAAAAACTATGGGTGCGTCTGGATCAATATCCGGTCCGGTACTGTCATCTTCACATCCAACCACGAGTGTAGTCAGAAGAAATGTGGCCATTATCATGGTCTTGGAGAAATAAGTTGTATACATATAATATGGGTTACCTTAGTAGTCGTTTTTTGAGATAATTAACTACATCAAAGTAGCTCCCAATCGGGTCCCAACTGTTACAACAGGGCTGGTAAGAGTTGCAAGAATCACTTTTGCGATGTAATACTATCGTTACTCAAGTATCATGTATATATCGCACCAAGAATTGATCTTCTGAGTTGGTCTCAACTCGTAGGATGGATTATTGACCAGATTTCCTCACCAATCATGTGTGAATCATGTAAACAAATAAATATGAGTGTAACACAATAATGATTTCCGGATAATACTTTTCTATGGTTCGGATTAAGTAACCAGACACCTTCATGGTTTAAAAATTTTAAAAAACAGTCCTAAGTTTCATCCCATGATAGAACTACATATTCCCAACTATGGCAGCAAGTAATGGAGTAATGATGCAATATTTCCACTGGTACACTCCCGGTGATGGTACTTTGTGGAAACAATTGTCAGAGAATGCCCAATCTCTGGCAGATGCTGGAATTACCGCGGTTTGGTTACCTCCAGCTTATAAAGGCGCAGCTGGTGGATATGATGTGGGGTATGGTGTTTATGACCTGTTCGATTTGGGGGAATTTGACCAAAAAGGTTCTGTCCGGACTAAATATGGTACTAGGGAAGAGTATTTAAACTGCATCAATGCGGCACATGAGGCTGGAATCCAGGTATATGCAGATGTTGTTTTCAATCACAAACTTGGGGGTGATGAACCAGAAGAATTCAACGCAACTCCAATTAATCCAGGTAACAGATTAGAAGCATTAGGAGATGCGCAAAAAACCAAGGCCTGGACTCATTTCAACTTTGCTGGGCGGAATAATGCCTATTCAGAATTCAAGTGGCATTGGTGGCACTTTAATGCTGCTGATTTTAATGCATTAGAAGGAGATCCCAATGCTATTTATCTTTTTGAAGGGAAAACATTCAATTCAAATGTGGACCAGGAGAAGGGTAATTTTGATTATCTCATGGGTTGTAACTTAGACTTCACCAATGACGAAGTTCAAAAAGAGCTTTTTTATTGGGGTGAATGGTATTTGGAAACGACGGGGATTGATGGATTTCGTTTTGATGCGACCAAACATGTAGAGGCACATTTTATTCTGAATTGGTTGAAACGAATGCGTGAATTTAGTGGTCGGGATTTGTTTGCAGTTGGCGAATACTGGTCCCGTAATACTTCTGCATTAGAGCACTTTCTGAGCGTTACAGATAAAAGTATTATGCTTTTTGATGTCGCGTTGCTTTATAATTTTGTGCAAGCAGGTAAACAGGGTAAAAACTTCGATTTAAAATCTATATTCGACAACACACTAGTCAAAGATCGCCCGACCCATGCTGTTACCATGGTGAATAATCATGACACCCAGCCATTGCAGTCGTTAGAGTCGTTCGTTGAGCCCTGGTTTGCACCTATGGCGTACGCACTGATTTTACTCAGAAAAGATGGGTATCCGTGTATTTTTGGGGCAGATTACTATGGAGCTCATTACAAAGATTATGGTAATGATGGGAACGAGTATGAAATTTGGATGGAATCGCACAAAGAGTTCATCGACAAGTTGTTATACGTACGCAAAGAATATGCCCATTCTGAGCAATACGATTATTTTGATCACTCTAACTGTATTGGATGGACACGAATGGGAAAGGATAACGATAAGCGGGGAATGGCGGTACTATTGAGTAATGGAAATGATGGATATAAGTTTATGGAAACAGGATCACCTGATACAAGTTATTATGATATAACTGAGAATGTAAAAGAAAAGATATGTACCAACAAGGAGGGCTGGGCCGAATTTCATTGTAAGGCCGGTTCCGTTTCTGTGTGGATACCTCAATAGTCCAATTATGAAGTGATCAATAAGAAAGTTTTCGGCAACATTGAATAGCGATCCCACTATTTAAGCTGATTCTTTGGATTCGCATAACGTCAGATTAGCAGATAAGAAAAGGTAATCAGGGTGAACAGAAGAAAGACATTACGTTTATTATGTCGGTTAGCAATTGGACTGATTTCATCGGTTTTGATATACACAACTGCTATTCCTCTGCTTAAGAGTGATGCTTGGTGGATTCGGATCTTCGATTTTCCACGCATACAAATCGCAGTATTAATTTTGCTCGCATTGATGGCCTACGTGATATTGCGCTTATTTGGACGATTACGCCCTTTGGAATATGTTATCATCCTAGGAATGGGGTTATCATTAATGTGGCAGTTACTGCTAATTATTCCATACACAGCTATTTATCCCAGAGAAATGGTCGATAGTCCTGCTACGGACAATCGAAATCGATTATCACTACTGGTTTATAATGTTCTAAGCGAAAATCGGGATGTCCAAGCACTTTTGAATCTTATTGAAGAACATAATCCAGATGCAATTCTATTAAGTGAACCAAACCAGTGGTGGTTTGAGCAACTTGAGATTCTTGAAAAGCAATATCCATTCACGGTTTCTCAGCCACAGGAAAATCAATACGGTATGATTCTATACTCCAGATTTGAGTTATCAAATCCAGAGATACGTTTTTTGGTTGAACCAGGAATTCCCTCGGTTCGGGTTCAAATCCGTCTCCTCTCAGATGAGATTATTACATTGTATGGTGTGCATCCGCGTCCACCAGGACTAAAACCAAAATCAAATGAAGTTCATAATACGAGATACGATACTGAAGATCAGGAAGATGGTGAGCGCGAAGACACAGACAAACGTGATGCGGAGTTGATGATCGTGGCTAAAGAAATCGGTGAAATCAAAGATGAGCCCGTCATTGTTGCTGGTGATTTTAACGATGTTGCATGGTCGCACACAACACACTTGTTTCAGCGGATTTGGGGGTTACTTGATCCCCGAGTGGGACGTGGGTTATTTACTACTTTTGATACCAGGAGTCGATTAATGCGGTATCCGTTAGATCATGTATTCGCTACTAAGCATTTTTTGCTTGTTGACCTAAAACGCCTGCCTGACATTGGATCTGATCACTTTCCGTTTCTTGTGGTACTCGATTACCTTCCAAACGTATCACAGGGTAATGATGAGCCCCAGCCTGAATCCGGTGATAAAAATGAAGCAAATGAAGCTATTGAAAAAGTGAAATCGAACGATTAATCAAATCAAATTTACATCTAACGTACTTTTTCAAACTAACGCTGGCTCAACTATGTCCGAAACCCACAAGAAAAACGGGTTCATAAAGTAAAGGCGCCCCGAGTCAGGGCGCCGTCTTAAGTGTCAATCCAATGAGTTTATTTATCGGATTCGAAGTTATGCTCGTCAATTTATCGTATTAGTACTTCCAGCGAACGAATGCTTCGATGGCTTCATATTCGGCCAGACCGAGATTGTCGTACATCTGGGCAGTACTTTGATTTCTGTCTTCTACTCGTTCCCAGAATTCACGTTTGTCATTGCCCTGGAACATAACATTGTCCTTCTGAGACTGGTGCTTAAAGATTGCACGACGTTTACGAAGTAATTCTTCAGGACTGATTGGTACAGCCATTTCGATTTCTTCTATGTCCCACTCGTGCCATGCACCTCGGTATAGCCAAACCCAGCAATCCTGCATCCAGGATTCTTCTTTCAGGTTAGTGACAGCTTGCATAATGGCATCAAGACACACACGATGGGTGCCGTGTGGATCAGCCAGATCCCCGGCAGCGTAAATCTGGTGTGGCTTGACTTCACGAATTATATCTTCAATGATTTTGATGTCTGCAGGTCCGAGTGGAGCTTTTTTTACACGACCGGTTTCATAGAAAGGCATGTCCAGGAAGTGTACATTATCGTCAGGAATGCCCACGTAACGGCAGGCAGCTTTGGCCTCGCCACGACGAATGATTCCTTTGATGTTCCGAACTGCAGGAGTGTCAACAGAGTCGATTTTCTTGTCACGAATGGTATCACGTACTTCCTCGAACAGTTTTTTCGAAATCGGATCGCTCAGATCGAACTTGTCGGCCATATCGCTCATGAAATCTGCAAAACGCAGGGCTTCCTCGTCGAATACTGCAATGTTTCCTGAGGTTTGATAGGCGACGTGAACATCATGGCCTTGGTCTACAAGGCGAATGAAGGTTCCACCCATCGAGATCACATCGTCGTCAGGGTGTGGAGAAAACAGAAGCACGCGTTTCGGGAATGGAGTTGCGCGCTCTGGACGATTCGTGTCGTCGGCATTTGGCTTTCCACCCGGCCAACCTGTGATAGTGTGCTGTAGTTCGTTGAATACTCGAATATTGATATTGTAAGCCGGACCTTGTTCTGTGAGGAGTTCTCCAAGACCGTTTTCGTTGTAGTCCTCGTCAGTAAGTTTGAGCAACGGTTTGTCGATCTTTTTACATAACCAGACAACAGAGCGACGCACATTGAAACGATCCCAAGTAATGGAATCGACCAACCATGGTGTGCGATTCTTGGTCAATTGTGATGCCGCAGCGGTGTCCAGGACGAACAGTGTATTCGTATGTTCTTGCAAGAAGGTCGCCGGTACCTGATCCAGAATCGGGCCTTCTACCGTTTTACGAATAATATCAGATTTTCCATCTCCCCAAGCCATGAGAATAATCTTTTTGGCTTTCATAATGGTTCCAACACCCATTGTGATGGCACGGCGTGGCACGTTTTCGAGTCCAAAGAAGTCTCCTGAAGCGTCCCGACGGGTCATAATATCTAACGTAACCATACGAGTTCGGGAGTCTTTCGTAGAACCAGGTTCGTTGAATCCGATGTGACCTGTACGTCCGATACCAAGAATCTGGATATCGAGTCCACCGGCTTCCTCTATTTTTCGTTCATACTCCTGGCAATATTCGAACACATCCTCACGAGTCAGAGTCCCATCCGGAATGTGTATATTCTCACGTGGAATATCTACGTGATTGAACAATTGTTCGCCCATAAAACGCACGTAACTCTGCAGAGAGTCGGGTTGCATCGGGAAATACTCGTCCAGGTTGAACGTAATTACGTTTCGGAAACTAAGTCCTTCTTTTTTGTGGATACGAACAAGCTCGTCGTATACACGAGTGGGTGTGGAGCCTGTTGCCAGACCGAGTACCACATTTTTGTTTTCAGCCTGACGCTGACGAATAAGATCTGCGATTTCGCGGGCTACTGCTTTAGAGGCGTCCAGAGCACTATCGAAAGTGAGAGTAGGAACCCGCTCAAACATGGTCTTTTCTGATTGTATCGCTTTTAAGGCCATTGTAGTAAAGGTTTCTGTAGTTGTTTCTGTAGATGATTGATAAAACTAAGGGGAGAGGCGACAAAATCCTCTCCCTACTATAACTTCGACCGGATTATACGGCCATTTCAATATAATGTGCAAAATCTACACCTTCCACATCATCAATGACCTGAAGTTCATCCTTTGTGAGCTTACGGTCGACGCGGAATGCAGTGATGGCTTCTGAACCTTTGGTATTTCGGCCCAGACTCAATGCTGCGATGTTGATATCGCGAGCAGCCATTGCTGAGCTTACTGCAGCGAGCATACCCGGTTTGTCGATGTTTTTGTATAAAACAACGATTCCGTCGAGTGTCAATTCAATACCAAATCCATCGATTTCAACGATTCTGTAGTCTCCTTCGCCGAATTGAGTGGCAGCGAAGTCCTTGAAAATGGATTTACCTTGGATACGAATGCGGATAAGGTCAGAGTAGGTCTTAGACTCTTTGCTGATGACTTCTTTGACTTTAAGTCCTCGGAAATCGGCTAAGTAACGTGCATTGATCAGGTTTACGGCCTCATCCGAATAATTCTTGAGATATCCTTTGAGCATTGAATCGGTGAGAACCTCTGAATGAGTCGCACATTTACCATAGTATTCGACTTCCAGATGATCGGTGTTGTCTGGAACAACCTGAGCCACGAAGTCACCCAGTTTTTCGGCCAATTGCAGGTATGGCTGAACTTCTTTGTTTGTACTCAATGCAATAGCTTTTCCGTTTAGAGTACCTTTGAAACTCTTGAGTTCGAGGGTGTCGGCAATTTGTGCAGCGATTTGCTCGGCGACTTTTTCTTGTGCCTCTTCGGTGGATGCACCCAAGTGAGGAGTACATACAACTTTCGGATGTTTCAGTAATGCGTCGAATGAAGCGTCCGGTGGTTCAACTGAGTATACATCGAGCGCAACACCACCGACAACACCAGTATCAAGGAGTTCGACCAGATCGGCTTCCTCAAAGATACCTCCACGAGCACAATTGACTAATCTCACGCCTTTTTTAAGCTTTCCTGCATTGGCCTTGGATACGAGTCCACGGGTTTTTTCAGTTAGAGGTGTGTGTACGGTAAGAAAATCTGCTTTGGCCAGAACCTCGTCGATATCAGCCAGCTCTACACCCAATTCATGTGCTTTTTCGTGGGTAGTAAACGGATCATAAGCGATCACATTCATTCCGAAAGCGGTCATGCGTGTGGCTACGCCTGAACCTATTTTACCGAGTCCGATTACGCCTAATGTTTTATTGTGGAGCTCTGATCCTGTGTACTTTTTACGGTCCCAAGCCCCGTTCTTGAGCGAGTTAACCGCATTTGGAATGCTTCGTGCCAATGATAGAATAAGCCCACAAGTGTGTTCAGCCGTAGAGATTGTGTTTCCGTCAGGTGTGTTCATCACCAAAACACCCATTTTCGTAGCGGTTGGGATGTCGATGTTGTCTACACCAACACCTGCTCTACCGACTACCTTAAGATTTGGGGCAGCTTTAAGCAGGATTTCGTTTACTTTGGTAGCACTTCTTACCACTACACCGTCGTACTCTTTGATTGCCTGTAGCAACTCTTCGCCAGCTAATTTTGGCGCTTCCACGGCTTCAATGCCGCGCTCATTCAAGATTGTCTTGCAAATGGACTCAATGCCGTCCAACAATAATACTTTGTAAGCCATATTACCCTAATTTTTGATATGTCTGTTTATGAGATGTCGTAATTGTCGTTGATAAAATCCCGGATTAATGTCCTAACCTCTTCGATCCCGTCTTTCGTTTCGGCTGATGTAAGAATAACAGGAACGTCGATGTTCATGTTTTTCAGGTGGCGTTTCATACGTGCGAGCGTTGAAACTTTCTGATTGTTTGTGAGTTTATCAGATTTTGATAAAAGTATAGCAAATGGGAGTTGTTTTTCAGCCAGCCAGAAAATCTGATCCGTATCGAGTTGACCTGGATCGTGGCGGGAGTCCACAATCAGTAAAATTAGACGGAGTGTACCTCGCTGAGTGTAGTACTTTTGGGCCTCTTTATCCCACAATTCCCTGTCTTTTTTTGAAACTTTAGCGTATCCATATCCCGGCAGATCGACCAACAGCCATTTTTCGTCGATGTTGAAATAGTTAAACCCACGGGTTTTGCCAGGCATGTTACTGGTTTTAACCAGTTTCTTGCGATTTACTACCGCATTTATCATGGATGACTTCCCAACATTCGATCGACCAGCAAAACAGATTTCCGGTAGTCCTTCGGGCGGACAGGTGGCATAATTTGGAGCGCTTAGTACGAAGGTGGCCGATTGAGGAATCATCAGATTAACTCGTTCTCCTCTTTTTCGACCCCCGATTCGACAGGAACGGGGTATTTCCCGGTGAAGCAGGCAGTACAATAATTCATATCAGTTGGATTGGCCGATTTGACTGCATGTACCAATCCCTGGGGGGATAAATAATGCAGGGAGTCAACTCCCAGGCTTTGTGCTATTTTATGGACATTCCGGTCGTATTGATTGGCAATGAGTTCTTCAGGCGATGGGAAGTCCATGCCATAATAGCACGGTTCGGTAATTGGGGGTGAACTTGCCAGAAAGTGAACTTCAGACGGATTTGCTTTGCGAATCATGTCTACCAAGTGGCGTGAAGTAGTACCTCGAACGATAGAATCATCAACGATAATTACTGGTCGGCCTTCAAGTACACCACGGACAGTGTTGAACTTGGTTTTGACCTTGATTTCACGAGATTCCTGTCCGGGGGAGATGAATGTGCGTCCTACATAGTGATTTCGGATCAGACCGATTTCAAATCGGCAATTTTCACCCATTTTCTGACATTCACTTGCATATCCCAGGGCAGCAGTGTTGCTGGAGTCTGGCACGGAGATAACGATGGGTTGTTTATCGGAGCCTCCTTTCACAAAGCTGCTGATAGGGTGTTCCATGGCTAATTGTCGACCGATACGACGACGCACTTTGTCTACATTTTCGCCAAAAATACGACTGTCGGGACGTGAAAAATACACGTATTCGAAGATACATCCGGCAACTGGCGTTTCAGGCTGTCGAGGTATGAAAAATGATTTAAGTTCGCCAGAATCCACACCTTCCTGGTCGATGACCAGGATTTCACCGGGTTCGACATCTCGGATGTACTCAATGTCTGTGATATCGAACGCACACGTTTCACTGGCCACGAAATAGGCGCCATCTTTTTTGCCGAGAGCCAGAGGACGGAATCCGTTTGGGTCGCGTACGGCGATGAGTTTGTCGTCGGTCAGGATAACCAGGCAATAGGCTCCGGTAACTTGAGATACAGCTTCTACAATTTGCTCGACCTGGTTAGATTTTCGCGAATGAGAAATCAGGTGCAGAATCATCTCAGTATCTGAAGTACTCTGGAAGATCACACCTTCGTCGGTAAATTTATGTCGTAGCTGACGAGCATTCGTCAGGTTTCCATTGTGTGCAAGGGCCAGGTTACCGTCTCGATAATGCACGCGGAACGGTTGGATGTTCATGGGATTCTTGGAGGAACCGGACGTGGAATACCGGTTGTGTCCGATTGCTGAAGTCCCAAGAAGTTTGTTCGTGAACAGAGATTTATCATCGAAAACGTTCAGAACCAGTCCGAAATCCTTGTGCATGGGCATGATTTGTGCCTTGCGTTTGGTGTCACAATAGGTAGTGACGATTCCGGCAGATTCCTGACCTCTGTGCTGGAGCGCGTGAAGGCCATAATAGGTGAGCACGGCGGCTTCGGGGTGGTTAAAAGCTCCGAAAATACCGCAATAATCGTGTGGTTTGTCTGGCATGGAACGGATAAATGGGTTTCGCTGCAGTGAGCTCTAAAATTACGAAAACCCTGAACCAGATGAAACTTATATTATATTGGCTTGCGCGGTGGGGCTTGCGCGGTGGGGCTTCGAGGAGAGTTTGAAACTTTGTAGATTTGTGTATGAAGATTCTTATTGTTGAAGATCAGTTACCATTACTTCGGCAGATTTCCAAACTTATGGAGGCCGAAGGATATGTCTGTGAAACATCCAATACATTTCAGTCGGCACGCGACAAAATTGGCGTGCACAACTACGATTTGCTGGTCGTAGATGTAAACCTTCCAGGTGGGTCTGGACTAGAATTGATTCGTTATGTCAAAAAAGAACAACCGAAAACTGCAGTGATTGTAATTTCAGCTCGAGATTCTCTTGCAAACAAAGTCGAGGGGCTTGATCTGGGTGCTGACGATTATATCACGAAACCATTCGAAATGGCCGAATTATTAGCCCGGGTAAAGTCTGTATTGCGTAGATATTTCTTTAAAGGGGAATCAAATATACAATTTGGTGATATTGTTCTTGATCCTGATAAGCAAATAGTAACTGCCGCTGGGGTAATTTTGGATCTGACCCGCACAGAATACAAGATTCTGTTGTTTTTTTTCTCTAATCCGGGGCGTGTACTAACACGCGAGGGAATGGCCGAGCACGTTTGGGGAGATCACATGGACTTGGCAGATTCTTTCGATTTCATTTATTCACATATCAAGAATCTTAGAAAAAAAATCAGGGATGTGGGTGTTCCAGATCCAATAAAGGTGGTATATGGCGTCGGATATAAACTTGTAACATCCGGAGAAACATGAAACTGATCCGAAAGACCATACGATGGACGGGACTGGCGCTATTTCCTGTCACATTACTCGGTGGACTACTAATCTATGTGGTACTTTCCAGTGTTTCTTATTCTGAAGCTGATGAGTATCTGACTTTCGAAATGCAGCGTATACAACGTTATTATGGATTGAATCAGGAACTACCTGAGATGTTCAAAATCAACCGGATCTATGCTGATACGGTGTTCACTCAACCTACGTTTTCAGATACCACTGTAACTGATCCATTGAGTGGTGATGAGATTGAGTATCGTGAACTTCAGTTCTCGCTTTCTAACAGAATTCAGGCTGATAGCGTACTGACTTTATCGCTAAGACAGGCCTTGATAGGTAGGGAAGATCTTGTAAGAAGCTCGATTTATATCGTTCTGGGAATACTGGCAATGTTTTCTGTATCGGTCCTGATAGTAATGAACATAGTGACAGGGCGTATTTGGCAACCTTTTTTCGATACATTGAATAAAATTCGGGGGTTTGATGTGCAGCAGAAAGTGCCGGAGTTTTCTGAGACCGATATCGACGAGTTTTATCTATTGAACAAGACGGTATCCAGAATGATCAGTAAACTCGTTGGAGATTACCAAAGGACCAAAGAATTCAACGAAAATGCAGCACATGAATTGCAAACACAATTGGCACTCATCCGCTCTGCCCACGAAGAGCTCCTGAATTCACTACCCTCAGAGTCCTTATGGATTCAGGAAGCCGGTAAAGCACATTCCGCAGCATCCAAACTTGCACACATCCAGAAATCCTTACTTTTATTATCAAAAATCGGCAATAAAGAGTTTGCTGAAAAGGCGTCGGTAGATCTTGAACGAATTATTAAATCTACTCTAACCGACTTTCAAGAGGTAACAGATATGCGTGGTATTGTTGTTAGGCATGAACTTGAATCTGTAGTCGTTCAAATGGATGATGGGCTTGCCCATGTAATGATTATAAATCTTATTAAGAATTCCGTTAAGCATAATATTCATAGTGGTTTTATTCAGATTAAGCTGAATCAAAAAAGATTGATTGTAACCAATTCTGGTTTGAAGTTTGAAGGTGATCCTTCAGATCTACTGAACAGATTTATGGTTGGACCGGATGGTGGATTGGGATTGGGCTTGGCCATAGTTGACCAAATATGCGATCTATATGGATTCAAACTCAGATACACTATTCAGGAATCGACCCACGAAATTCAAATAGACCTGGATACTACCGTACATTAAACGCACCTCAAAAAAAATCTCTGTTTCTCCAAATTCTCTACAGATTCTGTGTTTATGTTACGTGAACGGGGGTAGAGGCGGGCGGCTTCGTTCGGGTTACCGACGTAGCCGTTTCGCCATTTTTTTTGTCAACAATTGCCCCTGATATAAACCAAAGGCTATTGAGTGTGTATGATCGAACGGATTGGCAACACTGAGTTATTCAGAGAGTACCATCTTTCGAATATCTGTTTAAGCAATATTTACGTCAAGGCTGAGTTCCAAAATCCCGGAAAGTCTTCGAAAGACAGGCCCGCATTGTTCATGATCCGTGATGCTGAACGCCGTGGATTACTCAAATCCGGATTCACTGTAGTGGATGCCAGTAGTGGCAATACGGCTATCGGTCTGGCCATGTTGTGCAATGAACTTGGGTATAAATGCCACTTTTTTCTGAGTAAAAGCGCATCTGACGAGAAAATTGAATGTTTAAGGGGACTAGGAGCCCAAATTACAATTTGCTGCACATCTGGAGGGCCTGATGATCCGGATTCTACCATTAATCGTGCAATCAAATGGTGTGAGGAGCATCCAGAGTCATACTTTTGTAATCAATATTTCAATCTCGCCAACCAACAATCTCATTTCGAAACTACCGGTCCGGAACTGTGGGAACAAACCAATGGAAGTATTACACATTTCATATGCGGTATTGGTACAGGAGGAACCATTTCTGGTGTAGGAAAGTATCTCAAACAAATGAATCCTACAGTCACGATGATTGGTGTTGATTCAGTTGGATCTATTCTTCATGATTATTTCTATAAGGGATCTTTTGAAGTAGATCACTCAAAAAAATGCGAAATTGAGGGTATTGGTAGAAAATTTATACCCGGTGCCCTTGATATGTCCTATATCGATGAAATAATCCAGATATCGCGAGATGAAGCGGTTAAAGCTGCATATGACTATATAGAATTCAGTCCTTTCCTTCCAGGTTTTTCAAGTGCTGCTGTACTTGCCGCGTTGCAGAAAATTGCACCTGGATTTAGAGAAAATGATCATATAGTTATACTATTTGCAGATCATGGTTCAAAATATCAAAGCAAGTTGTATAATGAGGAGTGGCTCACAGAACACAATTTCAATTTTAATCCGGACTTGATTCAATCACTATTGGTCCAATGATGAGTAATCCTAAACAAACGTATAAAGACGCTGCTATAATCCTAGCATGGCCAGATACCACAGCTAGAGGGGACCATACCTGGTGTACTGTGTTAAAGAGATTTGGAATTTTAAAAAATCAGAATTTTAAAGTTGGTCATGCTGCAGTTATGCTGATTAACGGCGTGGATGGAAGTATTCATTATTTTGATTTTGGAAGATATGTGACTCCAAGAGGATTCGGCAGAGCTCGATCAGTTGATACGGACCCATGTTTAAAAATTAATACGCATGCTGATCTGGATCCTACCAACAATCAGGTTCCTATTTCAAATCTGGATGACATCCTCTTCGAACTAGAGTCCATGAAACAGTATTCTCATGGAAACGGAGTACTATATGCTTCGGTTTGTCTGGATTTCGAGTTCCAAAAAGGATACGCCTGTGCATTGGACTTTGTGCACCGCGGATCCATTATTTACAGTGCGTTTATGCCTGGTAACAGTAATTGTTCCCGGTTTGTTGAATCGGTGTTGATTGCGGGTCTGAGACCTGATTCAGTTCAAAGAAAACGTCTCATTGTACACGAAACCATCGTCTCTAGTCCGATATCAAATGTAGTGAATGGATCTTGTAATCGACATGTATTCGTTGTTGATCAAGGAAAAATAAGCTCGAAACCAATGACAAGGGCCGATTCCAGGGCGTATTTTGTACGTCAGACGTTGGCAAATTTCAGAAGAGATGGGGCGGCGGAGCTCCCCGATGATAACAATCCTGGATACACACACGAACCTGTTCGTCCAACTACAGTTCCAAAGGATGCTCAATGGCTAGGCGGAATTGGTGAGGGGGCCTGGTTTCAGGTTATGTTAGCAACTGATATAAAAAAACTCGTAAAATATGACCTTTATGGAAACGTTGAGTATGAACGTATCGTTGACCCAACCGAAGTAGACTGGACACTACCCTTTAAAGTCGACTATGATACTCACGCATCCAAGCTAACGATTTTACAGCATGATCATCGAATTACGATACATTTAGAATCAACGATTAACTTTATACAGACTACCGACTCAACCCCCAACCAATTAAAGACAGAAGCAAAACATGAATTACAACATACTGAAGTCTAAAATTCATACCGTTAAAGTAACGGAAGCCAATCTAAAATATAACGGATCGATAACTATTGACGCTGATATTCTGGATGCGGCAAATATCAAGAAATACGAACAAGTGTGGATTAACAATGCGTCTAATGGTTCACGCATTATGACGTATGTCCTGCCTGGTCGACGTGGGAGCGGCGAAGTATGTATGAATGGAGGTGCCGCGTTACATGCAAAAGTAGGTGATACCGTCCACATTCTGACGTTTGTGTCAGTTCCTGACAATGAACTCGAGGCATTTATTCCACTCGTAGTCTTCACCGACGAAAACAACCAGGTGAAGTCTGTAGAGGAATATAGATAAGCAGGTTAGCGGTTGAGCGGTTAAGCGTAAGAGCAGTAAAGTCAGTTTAACTTCATTTTTGGACAATAGTTACATTCTGCTCCACTGCTCCACTGCTCCACTGCTCCACTGCTACTACATGTACAGATACGGTTTCCAATGTTCTTCAATGCGACCGTGATAATCACGCAGGAATATGATATGATTTGGTCGAAATGGTTCTCTTTTCAAAGGCATACCAGCTTCAGGAGGCGTACGGTTGCCTTTTTTGTTGTTACAAGATGTGCAGGCAGTAACAAGATTTTCCCATGTGTCTTTACCATTTCGACTTCGGGGTAGTACATGATCGATAGTCAGATCTCTGCCAGAGCCACAATACTGACATTTGTTCCCATCCCGTTTCATGATGTTTTTACGGGTTAAAACGATACTTTTGAATGGAGTCCGGGCATACTTGCGCAATCGGATGACAGATGGATACTCGAACTGATTACTGATTGTATGAATTTTGCGATCTGGTCTGTCATGAAGCATTTCTGCTTTTTCCAGAAACAATAACATTAACGAGCGCTTTACATTACAGACGCTAAGTGGCTGATAATCCTGATTTAAGATAAGCACGTTACCAGTCAGTTTGTCCATAAGCGTTCGTTAGACTATGGGGTCATTTTGGTTTTTTAGCGTTTGAAATGGCTGCGGACTTTAGATCAGCTGAGCTTTGAACACCAATTATTGTCTCAGCTAATCGCTCATTAAACACAAATCGAGTCGAATTTCGTTTCGCTGGATCAATGCATTGAATCTGAACATTTCCAGATGCGTGGAGTAGATTTCCTTCACCAAGATAGAAACCGGTGTGGGTTACACTTTTACCGTTACTACTGAAATAGATGATATCACTAAACTCAGCATTTTTGAGGTTTTTGGATTTTAATTTTGCAAAATCGTGCTGTTGTGAGGCATCTCTGGGCAGCCGATATTTGTGAAGGCCATATACCAACTGTACGAATCCAGAACAATCAATCCCGCTATCTGTGCGTCCACCCCATAAATACGGAACTCCCAATAGATGTAAAGCAGTGTCCATCATAGCGTGTTCTTTAAGCTGAACTGGTTCACCGGATATGTGCCATGGGCCATCGGGCAGTTCTATGTAGAATCCAGATTGAATAACTGGAGCTCCTGTTGGGACCATTAAAAATGTTTTAGCACCTCGATGAATTCGGAATGTAAAAAAGGGTGATCGAACACGTTCAGGATGATTTATCCATTCAAGATACTCATCCTCAGGGAAAATCTGCACTTGAGCAACACTGACCCAGCCTTCATACTGATCAAAATCAGATTTTACACGATGCCAGCGTTCTTTTGACTCGAAAATCGTCATGGTTTCACCCAAAAGAATCTGATTTACCATTTCTGAAGTGTCAGATGGGTCTTTCCGCATTGGAACAATGCCAGATGATGCGTATGCGTAAATTTTTGTCTCGGTATTCATGCTGACGAATATAACTCTTGAACGCGAATTTTGTGTTACCAAAACGCTAAAATAAAAAGGTCCGAACCACTAATGAGTGATCCGGACCAGTGACTCCATGTAAATTCGTTACATGATCATTGCTAGGATCTCGTCTCTAATCACTGGATTTATCGCGACTGCAAGTGCAATTGATACGATTAACCCAATACCCGCATATGTGACATCCTTTGCAATAAGCTTAAAGGTCTTTTTGAACGGCTTTCCATGTCCATCGCTATCGGTCAGACTCATAGCCAGTTCCCGTCCAGCGAGCAATCCAATAAATACCCAGGTTGTGGACATCGGAACCACACTTACCACTTTGAAATAGAACAGAATAAACGCGTATACAAAATCAACGATGGTAGCTGATCTCACATCGGTGATAAATGATTTTTCTGTGACTATTTCCTGGATTCTGTCGCCTTTTAGGTAGAAAAGTAATCCAAGACCGAAGAAAATGAAGCCTGTAAAGAATGCGAACTCGCCGATACTCAATTGGCGAGGTAAGTAGACCGCAATATTAGCTGCATCTTGCATTAACCAAACCGACCACAGAGCACCACTGGTAATCCATTGTAATACGGTCCAGATTTTGGATGCTTCCCCGGTAAAAACACGCTTAATCGTACGAGAAACAAGACTCCAAACCAATATTGCCACAAAGAATGCAACAAAATATCCAGAAACAGACTTTACAAGCATATCCTGAATCCCACCCAGATCTGAAGAAAAACAGCTCAGAATAAGGAATGTGGTAGAAACAGGCATTCTCAGCCGGGTAATAATCAGCAAGAATATAGGTGCCGCAACTTGCAGGAATGTGAATGAAGTCGGAGCTTGTTCAAATCCTTTTGAAGTTAGTCGTTGGTAGGAGACATCCCCGCTATATAAGAACCAACTTACTGAAACGGTAGCTATAAATATACCACCGATGAAAAGCCAAAGTATCCACCATTTACGTTGGGAATTGGATGCTAAAAATGTTCCGATGGTCTGTATAGAATCATTCGCGATGGCAGAGTATCCGGCGAACATAAATCCAAGCCACATAGCAAGACTCGGGTTATTGAAGACAACTCCGGTGATAAAGAAGCAAAATCCTATAAAAATCAGAAATACTCTTTCCTGGCGAATAATGTCCACAAAACCGCTACCAAAGGAGTCAAGAAGAGATTTTTGGCCATTTTCAGCTGGTTTAGATGACATAATTTATTGTATCAGACACGGTTAGAGTAAGATTCCAATTCAAAATTACGGGTCTAATGTTAAGGAATTGTTATGCAAAAAAAATAGTGGATAATCTGAATTCCGACTAAGATATTGAAGTCTTTAATAGTGTAGGTTAAGTTTTTAAGTCAATTCTATAAAAGCGCTTTTTTGATCAAAAATCGCTAAAAAATTATGAATAAATGAGCAAAATAGTCCATAACTTTGTGCCGGTTTGATTTCGATAAGAGGCTTGCGTCTTTCAAAGTAAACCCGGTTTAGGCATTCGAACCAGTTCGATTAACCGCACCGTAGTCCACAACCGCTTAGGTGCGGCTACAACCCAAAGAATTTTACTCACATTTTTATATGTCTACAAAAAAGGATCAACTGAGCTCCCCGTACTATAAAGAACCAGGTCCTATTCTCGACAAAGAGAGCCCCTTCGAGTCAATGATGGAGCGTTTCAGACACGCTACTGATTTGCTCAAAATTGATGAAGGAATGTTTAAATATCTGGCTTCTCCGGTGAAAACCGTGACGGTATCTATCCCAATCCTCATGGATGATGGTCGAATTGAAGTCTTTGAAGGCTATCGCGTTATCCATGATAACGTTCTTGGCCCTGGTAAAGGTGGTATTCGTTATGCTCCCGACGTGACCCTCGATGAGGTCAAAGCTTTGGCTGCATGGATGACCTGGAAGTGTGCTATTGTGAACGTGCCTTTTGGTGGTGCTAAAGGTGGTGTAGTGTGCGATCCAAGACATTTGTCACAGGGTGAACTGGAACGTATTACCCGTCGATATACTTCCAACATGATCGGTGTTTTCGGTCCTGACGAGGATATCCCTGCACCTGATATGAACACCAACGAACAGACCATGGCATGGATTATGGATACTTTTTCAATGCATGCTCGCAAAACCGTTACTGCTGTTGTAACTGGCAAACCTTTATTGTTAGGTGGATCCCGAGGTCGTAAAGAAGCGACTGGACGTGGAGTAGTTACTACTGTGCTTTCTGCGATGAGTAAACTTGGTATGATGGCAAACGCAAGCACAGTTGCAGTTCAGGGATTCGGTAACGTTGGATCTATTTCGGCACTTCTCATGCACGAACAAGGTGCCAAAATTGTTGGAATCAGCGATGTCTCCGGTGCCTACTTTAACGCAGATGGAATCAATATTCCTGAAGCCATTGAGTACACAAAGAATAATAAAGGTACACTAGAAGGATTCACCGGTGGTGAAAAAATTTCGAATGCTGATTTGCTAGAGCTTAATGTGGATGTCTTGATTCCAGCAGCAAAAGAAGATCAGATCAACAAATATAATGCTCCGAATATCAAAGCTCGTATCATTGCTGAAGGTGCAAACGGACCTGTTACCGCTTCCGCTGACTCAATTCTAGACGAAAAAGGTATTTTGGTGATTCCTGATATTCTTGCTAACGCAGGAGGGGTTACTGTTTCTTACTTCGAGTGGGTGCAGGACCGTCAGGGATACTTCTGGACCGAAGAACGTGTAAACCGACGACTTACCCGCATGATGCGTGAAGCATTTAATAATCTCTACGCTGTAAAAGAGCAGTACAACATAACTTTACGTCAGGCTGCCTATGTGTATGCTATCGACAAAGTAGCCCGTACGCTTAAAATGCGAGGAATTTACGGGTGATTTCTGAAATTGGAGTAAAAATCCTTACTTTTTTAGAATAATCACGTAAGAAATTCCGCTCCATGTGAATGGAGCGGATTTTTTTTGGTAGCATGACCTTTTGTTCGGATATTCCAACACCCTTGCACAATAGGTAAGAACTATGGCAGTATCATTTGATAAAGTTTTGAAAACCGATTTCGAAGAGCTCGAGCATCTCGATGAGATTGTTTCCTCACTATCTGAAGAGGCCGGACTGGACGAAGAACAATCTTCCGGGCTCATGTTGTGTGTATCTGAGGCCGTTACTAACGGGATGTTACACGGGAACAAAATGGACGAGTCGAAAACAGTCCATCTAACTGCTAAAGCTGAAAAGGGAGAAGTTATCGTTACAGTGCAAGATCAGGGTGCTGGATTTGACCCAGATGCCGTTCCTGACCCGCTCGATGAGGCAAATCTTTTAAAACCCAGTGGTCGTGGTGTGTTTCTCATGAAAACCTACTGTGATGAGGTCAATTACGATCGAAATGGGACCAGGGTAACACTGATTATGAGAGCCTCTTAAACGTTCTGACTTGAACATATAATGACGGATCTTACCCATATACGTTTCGATCAATGGTCGATAACTTTACTGAATGAGCAGATATCTGCCTCAAAAACACCCTTCGTATTGGTTGCAGACCAACGGATTCATCTTCTAGTATCCGAAATTTCTGAGCTTTTGAATATTCTGAAACGCGATGCTCAGATCGCTATGGTCCAGCCTAAAATTGTTGTTGGGGATACACAAAAATTTCATCCGTTTGGTGGAGTTGGCGGGTTCACAGATCGCCTCGGTGTTGGATATACACGTGGTGCAGCGTTTGGAGATTCAGAAACAGATACCGGTCAATATGATACACTCAATGATGATCCGGACTGGATCTATGCTCCTGTGATGCTTATTCGTCGAGAATCTTTTCAGCTTGCATGTGGAATAGATACATCGTTTTCGGGACAAATGGCCTGGATGGACCTAGGTGCCAGACTTCGTCGTTTGGGATATCGTATTGATTGTTATTCCAGTGTTGTAGTGAGTTATCCAGCTTCAATTTCAGTATCCCCCAAATCAGATATCAGTTCGAAACTGTATCCAACAGTTAACTTTGTTATCCGACATAATGATGGACCTTGGGTACTTGTCGCTATGATGTGGATCTTGCTAGAACTGATGTACGTTCCAGGAAATCTACTTCAGTTTCGGTTCAAACTTGTCGTTTCAAGGTTGAAAGCAACATACAGTACATTACTGGCTTGTCCGTCAATGATCCGCGACCGCTACAGGGTACGTGAGGGAATCGAAGACGTGACATCATCATATGAGCCTGATACCAAGGAAGCAGTATTTAGTATTTTCTGGAATCACTTTGCCCGTCTGGGAAAAACTGCGTCCAATCTGCTTACTGTTTTTCTGGTCATTGCCAGTGTCTTCTCTCTTACCATGCGTGACAGACGCTAAAAAAGGCTAAATGCAGTACCGTTGCATGATTTGAGTTGGTACATTGTGTGAAGAATACGTGTTTTTCACCCGATTATGGTATCGCAACGAAATGAAATCCTCTCACAATACTTATCACGATCATGATCACGATCACAAAGCTCAGCTTGAAGATTCGGAGACAGGTTGTGGATGTTGCTCAGATGAGATCGTAACTTTTGACCGTAAGCCCCATGAACACACCGATACATGTTGTATACCAGATTCAAAAGTTTCTGATTCTACTTCCTCATGTTGTGATTCCAATGTCGATGAAGAGAAAAAGGTAACAGGTTCTGCTCGCCGCTCGCCGCTGGCTGAACTATTCAATGACTTTAAGTTATATGTCCATCCGATAATCACGCTTCTACTTCTTCTTACAGGCTTCTGGCTGAAGGAATTTGTCCAACCGGTCTGGTTTGATGGATGGATTGAACTCCTTTTCTATGCAATAGCATTCTTTCCGGTTGGATACCCAGTTATGACCCAAGCCTGGAGACGAATTCGTGCAGGAGACGTCTTTACTGAATTTTTACTTATGAGTATGGCTTCGGTGGGGGCTTTTTATATTGGTGAGTATGCCGAAGGTGTAGCTGTGATGTTGTTTTATACTATTGGTGAGCTCTTTCAGGGGGCAGCGGTACGCAGGGCCAGGGCCAATATCCGTTCACTGTTGGATTTGCGTCCGGCTTATGCCAGAGTATTAAGAAACAACGAGTATATCGAAGTGAGTCCGAACAGTGTGTCTGTAGGTGAAACAATTCGGGTTTTGGTTGGAGAGCGGGTACCATTGGATGGGGAAATAGTTAGTGAAAAAACGGTAGTTGATGCATCTGCCTTATCTGGAGAGAGTCGTCCGGTAGGAAAGTCGAGAGGCGAAGAAGTGTTGTCGGGCATGGTGATTCAGGATCTTGTGGTCGAAATTAAAGTCACGAGAGATGAGTCGCACAGTGCGTTGTCGCGGATACTGGAACTTGTCCAAGAAGCTCAGACAAGAAAAGCACGGACAGAGCTTTTTATACGTCGATTTGCACGAGTCTATACTCCGATGGTGACCGTGTTGGCTGCCATGGTCATTGGTTTGCCTTGGTTTTGGGATCCGGCTTACAACTTTGATGAATGGCTGTATCGTGGACTAGTATTTTTGGTCATTTCGTGTCCGTGTGCACTGGTGATTTCTATTCCACTTGGATACTTCGGTGGCATCGGAGCTGCATCGCGACATGGAGTATTGGTCAAAGGCGGGAATTTCCTCGACGCACTACTCGAAGTTGACACGGTGGTTTTTGACAAGACCGGAACGCTTACACACGGGGTGTTTGAGGTTGATCACGTGTGGCAGTCGGGTGGAGCGAGGAAAGACTGGCTACAACGCGTACTCGCGGTACAGCGCCACTCGACGCATCCCATAGCCAGGGCGATGGTTCGTCATTTGGAGGGGCTTGGGATCGTGGGAGAGGGTGAGGGAGTAGAGGTTGCGGAGATAGGTGGGAGTGGGGTCGAAGGTAGGTTTGGGGACGGAGCGGTGGTGCGGGTCGGACGTGTGGAATGGGTTGGAAAGAGAGATGGAGCGGAGTATGGTGCAGGGGTTGACGATGGGTCGTGGAGCGTTGCCGGGGTGGGGGTGGATGGCGTGTTGGTGGCGGTGTTTTATCTGGGTGATCGGATGCGTGAAGGCGTTTCGAGGGATTTGGAGGCGTTGCGGGGACGCGGGATTTCGAAGCTGGTGGTGTTGTCGGGGGATCGGGAGTCGGTGGTGGAGAGGGTGTCGCGGGAGGCAGGGGTTGACGAATGGGTTGGGGCGTTGTTGCCGGGGGGCAAAGCGGATTATCTGGCTGATTTGCGTCGGCATAGCAAAGGGAAAGTGGCGTTCGTGGGGGATGGGATCAACGATGCACCTTCGATTGCTATGGCCGATGTGGGCATTGCCATGGGCGGACTCGGGAGCGACGCGGCGATTGAAACGGCAGATGTAGTGCTGCAAACGGACCGGTTGGGGGCGTTGAGCGACGCACTTGGAGTTGCACGTCAGACACGGAACGTGGTGTGGCAGAACATCGGATTGGCGCTCGGCGTCAAGGCGTTGGTCATGATTTTGGGAGCGTTTGGCATCGCTACGCTCTGGGAGGCGGTCTTTGCGGATGTGGGGGTGGCGCTACTGGCGATTTTGAATGCGGTAAGGATTCGATGAGAATTACTATTTGATGATGCGATATCTGTGTATACTTGTTCCTGTTTCGGAGTTTCGCGAAGATCCATACGCCTTATTATTTTGGATGTTTGCCAGACTCACATCCTCTGGATAACTCATTTTTGCGAGTAATTCCCCTTCCATGTTCATAATTACCCAGTTGTATTCAGTTTCCATTGTAAAACCAAAAATCAACTCATCGGTTTCTTCAATCAGTAAATCCTGCTCAAGTGTCCAGATGGGTAAATCGGCAAATGGATTCGAGGATTTTGGGCTGTCTGAATTGCTACAGGAGACAACAAAAAGCAAAAGTAAGATACATCTAAGTAATTTTATGACTCAATGACCCGCAAAGGTTAGTAGTTAGGTTCGAGTCTAAATTATGCAAATCCTACAAGTCTGAAATAGTCAAATCATGCGATGTGGGACTACACAAATTTAGGACAAGAACTTGATGCTATTATTGATAGATAATGTTATACTTAATTGTAAGCAATCAACTAATACACCAATTGATGCCAAAAATTGAAATAGAAATATTGAATACTTCGGCCATGTCAAAGCTCAAGGATATGGAGGAGAAGAATATGATACGTTTTGATGTTCCGACTAAGAAAAGAAAGCGTTCATCTTCAGATTTAAAGAAATATCGCGGTGCAATATCCAAGGAAGACCATCATTCACTCGATAATCAATTAAATGAACTTCGGTCGGAATGGGGATGAGTTTTCTTTGTGATACTAATGTAGCAATTTACTTTTTGAACGATCAGTTTGATGAGATTGCTTCTGAGTTTGTAGATAATACTATAAAAGTAGATTCAGCAAAATTATCGGTTATTTCCGAATTAGAACTATTATCCTGGAACCCTAAAACACACAGTGATATTTTTACTATTCAAAGATTTGTAGACGATTGCAATGTTTTGGAACTTGATGATTTGACTAAAATTTACACAGTTGATATTCGGAGAAGATACAAACTCAAACTGCCCGATGCGATTATTGCAGCTACCGCAATTGCAAACGATCTAACACTCGTCTCAAGAAACTGTAGAGACTTTAAAAAAGTCAAACAACTTCAGTTCGTCAATCCTTTTGATTCAACAAATTAAACGGAACTAAATAGCTGCCCTTGATTTCAGAAAACGAATCGATACTTCGTTGAAGATGTGGGCTTTTTCGATGTTAACGACGTGTCCGCACTGTTCAACGACGTTGAGACTGTGGTTTTTGAATTGGGAGACAAGTTTGCGAACGGGTTGTAGAAAGAGGTGGTCTTGGTCACCCATGACATATAAAACGGGCTTGCCCGGATCGACTTCGGTGAAGATGCGCATTTTCTCGCCGAAGTGTCGGGTCAGATTAAACCACCGGATGAATTCTTTTTGGGCGAGTTTCTGAGCTTCACGCACGAAAATATTGCGGGATTCCTGGTGTCCGTCGAGAGGCATGATAACAAAAGCAAAAAACTTGTACAGCCACATATAGGGAATGATGGAACGGAATGTGCGTCCCATTCGGACCAAAAAGCGAGACTTGAGTGACAATTTGGTCACTGCACCGACTAATATCATGCTTTTGACATGTTGTGGACTCAAATCTGCAAGTTGACGAATGATGATCGTGCCGAGTGAAACTCCAACAAAGTGTCCGGATTCGATGTTTTGATGATCGAGAACTTCGATAATGTCCTGAGCGATAGACTCAAATGAGTAATCGGGACGACCCATCTCGGGTCCCTGAGCCGATTTTCCGTGTCCACGAAGGTCGACCAGCAGCAGGTTGAAATGCTTTCGGTAGGATTTTATCTGCTTGAACCACACCGCAGAGCTACCTCCGGCACCGTGTACGAACACGACCCAGTCGGCTTGGTCAGAAAGATGGTATATAGTATGATGCAGCATAATTGATAGAACAATATACCGGATTTTGAAGTTTCCGGCCATCTAGTGATAACGTAATATTTTGTTAGATGTTAACCTGTGAACCGGCTGGATATTGTATCGAAGTGTTGAATGTTGGATATTCTCTCAAGCGGGCAAGCGGGCAAGCGGGCAAGCGGGCAAGCGGGCAAGCGAATCCGCTTCGAGTTGAAAACTTACTCTCTTTCACCACTAAGTGATAGTGTGTATAATCATAATCCAAGGTCATTTTATGAAGAGAATTTTACTAGGTGTGGGTGTTTTGATTTTGAGCTTTGGAAGTGTATTTGCGCAGGATTCGGCAGATAAGCATGTTCTGCTGAAATCCATGATTGAGGAATTGGATACTTCCAGAATGGAAGAGAATCTGTTGAAACTGGTGTCGTTTCATACGAGGCATACTGGATCGGATACGGTAAGTGATACACGAGGCATTGGCGCGGCTCGTCGATGGATATACTCCGAAATGCAGAAGTATGCATCAGAGAGTGGAGGTCGACTTCAAGTGGAATATCATCGGTTTATTCAGGAACTAGCGCGACGGATACCAGTCCCGACCGAAATAGTGAATGTGGTTGCGACGCTTCATGGAACACAACCCGAGTCGGCTGACAGGATTTACGTGGTAAGTGGGCATTACGATTCGATTTGTGGGGATCAATCTGACATTGAGTGTTATGCTCCTGGTGCCACGGATGATGCGTCTGGTACTGTTGCGGTGATGGAGTTGGCACGCGTTATGTCGAAATACGAGTTCGATGCTACGATTATTTTTATGACGGTTGCCGGAGAAGAGCAAGGGCTTTATGGGGCCGCCCGTTGGGCTCAGGATGCAGTTGAACAGGAATTGAATATTGCGGGAATGATCACAAATGATATTATTGGATCATCGACCGCTGATGATGGAACAAAAGTGGATGATGAGGTTCGGTTGTTTGCAGCCGGAATTCCGGCGTATCGAGAAAATTCGTCCGAAGTGCAGGCCTATTTGCGTACCGGTGGGGAGAACGATATGCCGATACGTCAATTGGCACGTCATATTAAGGAGGTTGGTGAACGGTATGTTGAAGGTATGAAAGTGAAGATGATCTATCGTCAGGACAGGTATCTTCGGGGCGGTGATCATATGGCGTTTGTCCAGCGTGGTTTTGCTGCAGTTCGCTTCAGTGAGCCGAATGAGGACTATCGACATCAGCATGCCTACGTTCGTGAGGAGGACGGGGTTCAGTACGGTGATTTACCGGAGTTTGTGGATTTCAATTATATTCGTCGGGTTGCGCAGGTAAATGGGGCGGCATTGGCGACCTTGGCATGGGCTCCGGCTCAACCATCGAATGTGCGGATGGTTTTGCGTGGATTGACCAATGATACTGTGTTATCTTGGGATGCAAATACAGAACCCGATTTGGCTGGCTACCGTGTTGTTTGGCGTGAAACGACGTCTCCGGTATGGCAGTGGAGTCGGGACATGGGGAATGTGACGGAGGCTCGTATGGAGGGGTTATCGAAGGATAATTATTTATTTGGGGTACAGGCCGTGGATAATGATGGGTTTGCGTCTCCGGCGGTGTACCCGTTGCCTTGATTTTTGGATGAAAAGATGTGATTTAGTATTGATTTTGCCTTGACAGTTGGGTTGAATCGTCCTTATATTTAACGTCTACGCGAGAATAGCTCAGCTGGTAGAGCACAACCTTGCCAAGGTTGGGGTCGC
>CAZJZI010000017.1:0-22109 GCA_964550435.1 uncultured Chitinophagales bacterium
AGTTGTCGAGAGTAGAATCTGCATGGGCTTTAACTGTGCATAAATCACAAGGATCCGAATATAAAGAAGTAATGTTGATACTGCCTGACTATGAATCACCTGTCCTGTCGCGTGAACTGTTATACACCGCAGTAACCCGCGCGAGTGAAGCGGTGAGCGTCGTTGCACAAAAGAATGTATGGATACATGCCGTGAGATCAACCTTGTACAAAGAAGATGGTTTCCTGAATCGCCTGAGATTTGAAGAGTGAAATCTTGGGAATTTACTTATCATAAAATGTTTCCGAAAAAATCTGTCTGGAATCTCGTGCTATTGCTCTGAAATTTTCCGATATTTAAAATCTACACAGCAATGTGTGGCCGAATCCAAGTGCGCCCATAGCTCAATTGGATAGAGCGTTTGACTTCGGATCAAAAGGTTTGGGGTTCGAGTCCCTATGGGCGTACAAGCAGAGCCGCAGAGATCTTGATTTCTGCGGCTTTTTTTTTAAACTGAAGCGATATTTTCGGTTCAATGTAGTTTTTCATAAATAACGAATAGTGGTATACTTACCCACATGAGTAACCAGAAAAATAACTTAGATACGAGCAATTTACCCCGTGTGAGCTGCTTGATGGTAACCGGAAACCGTAAACGAATCGCACGACGGGCAGTCAAATGTTTTCTTGACCAAACGTACCCAAACAAGGAATTGGTCGTTCTGGACGATGGGAATGAGGATTATTCCGAAATCTTTAGTGAGATTCCAGACGGAGACATCCATTACTTTCGCATCCAAAAACAAGACGGAACCTACCTGGGTGGATTGAGAAATATGCTTCTGGACCGGGCGACCGGTGATTATCTGGCACAGTGGGACGACGATGATTGGTATCATCCTGACCGAATACTCATTCAGGCCGAGTACCTGCAAAAAGGATTCGATGCTTGCTGGTTGTCATCTACATTAATGCATATCGATACAAAGGAACACACCCACTTACCTTTTATTGGTGGACTACCCGACGGTGTTCCAGGTACCATAATGCATGTAAATTCTCGCAGCATTCGGTATCCGAATATCGTAAAAGGTGAAGATACCGTGTACCAAAAAGAGTGGATGAAGCTGAAATGGAAGAAACTTCCTGAGACCTGCAGTCATTTATTTATTCGCTGTTATCACGGCTCCAATACCTGGGATGAGAATCACTTTTATCGCAGGTCAAAAAACTCTATCAAAGATATGATCGTGTTCATGTGGTATAAATTCATTGTTCGTGATATGCGTAAGAACCCAAAATTTCGCCTCAAACCAGATGCGGCTCAAGCAATGCAACTTTATCTGGACGACTCGCGGACGCTTGATCTGCTGACACACTGAACATGAAAATTATCTTTGTTCAATCCTATCCCGTGTATCACGACAATTTGTCGGATGAGGCTTGGTTGCGGCTTGAAAACAGAGATAAGTGGATGCCGGTCTTGACTGCCAAAGCAGGTGCAGAAGTGGAGTTATGGGCTGTCGGAGCCACCCGTCAAGACATTCACTATGTAATGGAGGGTTCATCTATTACCATTCGATTGTTCAAAAGCACCTCCAAAGGCAAACGGACCAAGTTTCACTATAGCGATGATCTTGTGAGTCAGGCCATGGAAAATCCAGCTGATCATTATATTATCAAAGGCGTTGACGGGGGAGTTGGAGTCCGACTTATCAAGAACTATCTGCGTCCTGTGAAGAAAGAGTTTTCATTCATTATTGGCGGTAAATGTGAGTCGTCATACCACAAGGATGCAAACATGATCTTTTATGAATCCGACCGACAGTATGAACATTTAACGACAAAGAGATGGGGGATTTTACCTGGAGTATCCCCTGAAAAACTTATCAAACTTCCTAAATCGGTCGATACGAAGCTTTTTAATGTCCCGGAACCTGAAGTAAAAAAATACGATCTTATCACCATTGGCCGACTCATCCCGTACTACAAAAACTACTCCTCACTCATTTGTCTGGCCGATGAGTACAAAATAGCAGTAATCGGAGGAGGTCCGTTGCTAGATGAATTCCGGGTCAAGTATCCAAAGATCGACTGGCTTGGGCACATTCCATATAATGAAGTTCCAGGCTATCTTAAGCGTGCCAAAATGCTGTTTTATCCGAGTATCCGGGACTTTTTTCCTCGAGCGATATCCGAGGCTGTCTCTACGGGACTTCCAGTCGCTGCGTTTAATATCAGTATATCGAAAGATGTTGTACGTCCTGAGTTCGGAATCTTATTAAGTAGAATGAACTATCGCGAGGAACTTCGTAACTTATTGGTTCAGACTGAGCGACTTCAGGAAATGGGATTAGCTGCCAGGGATTATGCAACAAAAAACTGGCATAAACACTCGACTGAACCTGCGATTCAGGAACTTTTGAACAGAATCAGACAAGATTAGATGTCTACATTTCGGGATAAGATGCGGACGTTTGTGGATAATGCCACAAAGGTAATGAAAGGTCCGCTTCGGTACTTTTTGTATTCAATCATACTAGGCATCCTTGTCTATCAGCTCTACGAAATCGGATTTGTAGATATCCTAAGGTCTGTCCCCAAGAATCCGCTTGTATATGTTTTAGCCGTGGTTATTTTCTTTGTGTTACCCATAGCAGAGCACTTTGCCTATCGCCGGTTCTTTCAATTCAAAGCCTCTGAGAGCGTACCCATGCTCATTAAAAAGCGGGTCTTCAACAAGAACCTGATGAGTTATGTCGGAGAATTCGATTTCTATCTGTGGCTGACCCAGAAAGAACCGGATCAATCGAAAAGGCGTGTATTTGACATCGTCAAAGACAATAACATCATATCGAGTGTAGCCTCAATTGTGTTGATATCGGCGTTGCTACTTGTACTGATGATCATGTATTACAGCAGTGATGATGTGCGGGATTACTTGTTGATTACGGGATATGTCATGGGGTACATATTGTTGTTGGTCACCGTGGTCATTGTTATGGCAAGGACCAACATTTACTCTTTGAACATGCGTGACACCTGGTATCTGACCTGGGTTCATTCGACTCGCATATTGTTCGTAAGTGCAGTACAGATATTGCAGTGGTATTTGGCAATCACCGGCATATCTGTTTGGGAATTGTTTGTCATCTTGTCGGTTCAGATGGTCCTTAGTCGAATACCAATTCTTCCTGCTAAAGATTTGATCTTTATTTCAGGCAGTATCGAATTAACCAATTATCTCGATATCTCAACCTCTGAACTCGCGGCCATCATGGTGTTAAACAGCCTGATCGATAAGGTAATCAGCGGTGGTTCGTTCTATTTCATCTCCAAGGTCGAGAGGAAGACGGTCGACAGGATTTGATGCTATAACATAGCATCGGTCAGAATTCATGGGATAGATCTGGATGTTTTCGTAGTTCTGCTGGAGCTTTTCTAATACAATCTGTGCATTGCACAAATCGAAGTGGAGTTCTCCGATGAGGTTTTTGATTTTGCCAAAGTCGTCAAAACCTCTGAAGACGATTTCTTCGGATCCTTCGATGTCTACTTTGAGTAAATCGATGGGAGCTCCGATTTTGTCTAGAACTGAGTAAAGGCATCGACTTTTGACGGATATCGGGACCTGACGACTGTTCCGTCGAATAATGGAAGATGTGACGTTGCTTTTGGGATCAGCAAGAAATTCGATGTGTCCTTTGGTGTCACTAACTAATTCCTGATGACCAAAGATATTGGATATACCCGAAGTATTAAGTTGTAGTTGTGAGAAAGTGTGCGGATCGGGTTCGTAACAGTGTACCGTCGCATCTGGAAACAATGAGTTTAGATAGATTGCCGAAATTCCGGAGTTGGCACCTAAATCCACGACATGTTTGGGGTCTTCACAGAATTCGCTGTGTAGCTGATAGGAATTCTGGATTAGAATCTCGTAAGCGAGTCCGAAATCGGAATAGTTTCGAAAGTGATAGAAGTACTGCTTGTCGCGAAACTGAATTAGAATCGGATTGCGGGGTGATATCCGTGGACTATCGAGTACTGCTTTAAAACTACCCCAAAAAAACAATTGGGTAGTGGATTTGACTCCACTACCCAACCGGGCTGATACCAAAGATATTTGATAAAGCTTATGTACTAATCGTGAAACTGGTGAAAATAACTTCAAGGTTCTTCAGTTGGATTAGTTAACGTTCTTTTTAAGGTTCTGATTAGTTTCTCAGACGGTAAATGAGCGTTCCTCCAGCACCTGACTGGATTACGTATGGAAGTCCGTTACCGGATACAGCAATTCGACTTGCTTTACCACCACGGTTCATCCATGCGAAGGCGTTTTCGTCCCACTTGAAAACAGCTTCACTGTCACCAACAGCCCATACAGCGTCACCACCGGCACCGATAGCGACTGCTTTACCAGGCATGCTTTGCCAGGTACGGCCACGGAGACGATAAATCTGTTGATTATTGATTACCCATGGAGTCCCGTTTTTTTCAACGGCGATTTCAGAAGCTTTTCCACCATAGTTTTCCCATGTGAAGGAGTCTTCGCTCCATTTGTACACAGCACCAGACTCACCGATGGTCCATACTGTTCCACCACCTGCGCCAATAGCGACTGCTTTACCAGGCATACTCTGCCAGGTACGACCACGAAGGCGATAGATTTGTCCATCGTTGATTACCCATGGAGTTCCAGAGCTTTCAACAGCGATTTTATCAGCTTTTCCACCGTAGTTTTCCCATGCAAATGATTGCTCACTCCATTTGTATACGGCACCGGACTCACCGATTGACCATACTGCAAATGTGGAGTCACCAGCGGCGCCGATTTCCCAGGCTTTACCAGGGATGTTTTCCCACTGCGCGTTTGCAACTGTGAAAGAGAGGAGTGTCATTATTCCCATCAGTCCAATCGTACGCCATAATTTTGAGCTTAATTGAGTTTTCATTGTCCTAAGATTTAATGGTTGAGAGTGTGTTGTTAATTTTTGTTTAGTAGACTAAGATCTTAGCCGTCAAAAATATCTATTTTTCTTTAAAGTACGTTACAAAATCTGTTTAAATCAAATTTTACATTTAATGCTTAATTATTTCCCAATCTTCTAAAACTTGAATCAGAGCCGGAAGAAGGATAATCGAAGCAAACAGTGTGGTTACTAATCCAATAAACGCGACTTCACCAATACTTCGTAAACCTGGGTGGAAACTGAGCAATAATCCAATAAATCCGATCATGGTGGTGAGAGTCCCGATGGTACAGGCCTCTCCTGTAGTTCGCACGACTTTCATGATGGAGCCTTTGCCTAATTCCTGATAGCGATGTACCATGTGGATGCCGTCGTCATTTGCAATTCCAAGCATGGCCGGAAGTACTACAATGTTGAAGAAATTGAGTTTCAGCCCCCACATTTCCATTATAAACAACAGCCAACTCATTCCTACAATCAATGGTAACATAGCCAGTAATGCCCAAGGAATTGAATGGAAGTATCCCAATACTACTATAGTTACCAATACAATTACAGCCACGATCATATAAGGAGACTCTTCCAGCATCAATCGCATCATGTCGGCAGCCACAATGGAAGTAGATCCAGGGTGATATACGTTTCCGTCTTCTGTCTCGATATTTCCAATGTCTTTAGCAAACTGCATGGATACTCGTCCATCAGACAAACTCACAGAAGGATAAATGATTACAAAGGTTCCAACATGACCTTCTTTGTCGGTAAACAGATCTTTCAGATAGTCTGGTACATCGTCGATGTTGACTTGTTCGGTGGTTCGTGATGCTCTACGCAGACGCTCCACATCCGGATCGTCACTTTCACGAATGAATGTATTTTGAAGTCTTTCACGAACCTCAGAGATCCGATCCAGACGGTGTTGAACACTGGCTTCGTCTAATGGGAAACGATCCTGAAGCGTTATGATATCCTTCACGGTCTGTATGGTCGTATCAGATTCTACTCGATGACGAATGGCAGCGGCTATCATCAATGCTTCTTCCTGGGTGTCAGCCACAATGTATGCTGGATTCGATCCGATTCGTGAGCTGGACTGTCCATCAACAATGGCCTTTTTCGCAGCATACTCCGGATACTGTGGATCCAGGTTGTTGAAGTTGTATTCAAACGAAATCCTTCCGATGAATACAACAGCCATCACCATGACTAAAGATCCGAACACCAGAATGGTCTTGGCAAATGGCATTCTACCTCCTTTAACCTCTTCAATATCCTTGGATTTAGTTGCTTCAAGATCGAGAAGAGGGGTCTTTTCAAATGCCACCAAAACTGCTGGCTGAACCAGGATCATTGCAATCACCCCGAATATGATACCCGATCCGGCAATAACACCAAACTCGCTGAATCCCCGAAAATCAGCGAATATCATGACAAAAAGTGCAATTGAGGTGGTCGCAGCACCAATCATGATTGCTTTTCCGGTACTGATGAACGTTTCGGTCATGGCTTCGTTAATAGGTTTACCATTACCACGCTCTTCTGTATACCGTCCATAAAAGTGGATTCCAAAATCTATTCCGAGTCCGAAGAGTAATAACGCCAGGGTGGACGTCATTAAGTTTAAGTTTCCAATAACAAGATAGGTAAGCCCGAAAGTCCAGGTGAGACTCATTGCCAATGGAAGACCGATTACAAGTAGTAATACTGGTAATCGAAGTAATTCGGGTAAGAGATATGAAATTCTGAACTCTTTTCCATGCCGGGCCTTGTAGGATTTATACAAGAAGAACAGAACTGTAATAAGGAGAACGGCTCCTACACCGGCTCCGAATGTTTTGGCAACGTCCTCGCGGATGGCTTCAACCTGAACCACACGGTGCATAAGTCGGCCGGCAAGTACGATTTCCATATCTGGATGATAGGACTTTGGATCCAGTTCTGCGATCAATGCCTCCAAATCGGCATACAGGTCTTTAATGTAACGAACATTGGTCTGAGATCCAGCCGGGAAAAATCTAAGTGTCATTGAAGTACCGTCATTGTGAACCGGATACTCTTCTCCCACCAGCCAATCGTACAGTTCACGGAATTCCTCGACTTCTTCGTCAGCATTAGAGGTGTCCGTTGAATCCTCAAAATCCTCCTCAAAATCGATGAAAAACGGATTTACTTCCAGTGAATTCTCCTCGATCTGCTCATCCAGAAACGTGAGAATAGTGTCAATCTCGTCGCCGGTGGCAAAGTATAGCGCATTGTCTTTCAGGAACTCGGTCTCACGTTTATACTCTACAGTAGCCAGATAAGGATCTTCGTAGCCGGCCCTTTTAAGCTCAAAAGCACGGGGAATAAGATCTTCTGCAAAACGTCTGGATGCCTCAAAGTCAGGACTCACAATCCCAACGGCAACATCACTACCTTCACCGCCTACACGATCCCGAACTTTTTCAAGTGCAATTACACTGTCATAATCATCTGGAATGAGCTTAGAATAATCCGACTCGATGTCTAGTTTCATGGCATAGTTAAGCCCGACGGCGGACATAGCAAGTGCAAGAACGAGTACAACAATATAATTTTTGACGATGAAATCGATGAGCCGTCTCAAGAATGTCTGAATCATAGCTTTGAGCGTGTTTACTGACTGAAATAATTTGGTTTAACCACTAATAATTGACACAATATACAGGTTTCCGGCACCAAGATTGCTACGAACTTTTTAATAAAATCTGTCAACGATGTAGTAAATTAATAGCTAATTTATGCGATAGACGTGATGGGAGGTATCAAACGTTATACCCATAGTGAATTCAATATATAAATTAACCAAACTCAAGCTGATCCAATTATGAATTACCGAAATATCGTTATTGCAGGCGTTCTGATTGCACTACATTTCGGTGTGAGCGTGGGACCATTATATGCTCAGGGACAATCAGTTGTAGATTTAACGGCAGACGAAGTGTTTTCCAAAACACTCAATTCCGACCAATACAATGAGTACTGGAACTATCAGATGTATTTTGACAACGGAATGTCATTGTATATTCAGTTTTCAGTGTCAAATTTTGGTCGTTTGAAATCATCGGTGAGTGGAATCCGTGTGTCGATGTATGGACTCGACGGACAAGATTATCATATCAACCGGGAGTATCCGATTGAAGATCTGCGTCAGGATCCAGCGATCCACGAGTTTAATATAAATACACGCCAGATGAACATCTGGTTCAAAGGAGCCTTGCCCGAGTCACATCAGATTTACATCAACACGCAGAAACATGGTAGTCGATTCAAAATCGATGTGAATTTGAATGACATGGTGCAAGGTATTCGCTTGCAAGACCCTGAATTTACACTGGATGATCACCGTCTTGGCATGCAGACCCATGTACCGTATGCGCGGGTTTCTGGAACGGTCGGGATAAACGATAACGTGAAGACTGTTTCGGGGGTTGCCTATATGGACCATACCTGGCAATACCAGAATTCGTCAAAGAAACTGACCCAAGGATACCGATTTGTACGGCTCAACAGCGAATTAAACTGGGAAAGTATTTATTTCATGGAAGGTAAGACCGACAACGGTATCAAGCCTGTAGGATATCGTATTTCAAGAACAAATGGGGGCTCAGTTCAACTGCAGACCATTACCGATATAAAGCAGTCTGATCCGGATGAGATCAGAAATAACCGATATTTAATCACATTAAATGATGGGACCAAGATGTCGATTGAAAAGCATCTGGTTCAGGACGAAACCTCAATTTTCACAGACCTGAACTGGGTCACACGTCAGGTGATGCGAGCCATTCTTGGTGGCGAAATCAAAGACACACGTGGGAGTGTCCAGATCAGTACCAACGGACAGAATCGACGAGACGGATATTTTAACCGATTCAAGCTCGATTAACCGGCGAGCAGATTTTTCATAAATAGGGCGTTGTCGCGTGCACTGTCGAGCGGGGTAGTTCCTGCATACTTTTCCTGCTCCACAATGAGGTGTTTCATACCATTGGCCTGAGCGACTTTGATGATCGACGTGTAGTCGATGTCGCCTGAACCCAGTGTCGTACTCGAGTCGCCATTTCCAACTTCGGTACCTGGCTCGCGGTCTTTAATGTGGGACAACGTAAACCGGCCGGGGTATTTTTGTAGCCATTCGGCTGGATCTAGTCCCGCTACAACGAGCCAGAAGATATCAAGTTCGTACTCAACAAGATTCGGATCAGTCTCGGTCATCAGCAGATCCTGTGGATACACTCCATCAATTAACTCGAACGTGTATGCATGGTTGTGATAGGCGAATTTGATACCGTTAGCGTTGCAGATTTCTCCGCATCGGTTAAACTGATCGGCAAAGATCTTGTACTCATCGAGCGATGGCTGTGGTCCGATCCACGGACAAATTAGGTATTCCATGCCAATCGAAGCAGCATCGGCCGCTTTTTGCTCAAATTTTTCGTTGATATTACAATTACTGGCAATGAGTTTTGTGCCCAGTTCGTCCATGTAGGATTTGAATTCAGCTGGTGTCATCCCCCAAAACATGCCCGCTGGACCCTCATAGCTCTCAATATGTTTGTATCCGAATTCCGCGACTTGTCGCAGGACTCCGCGCGGGTCGCCGGGCATGTTGTCGCGCAGCGAGTACAGTTGGATTCCAAAGGTTGGGTCAGGCGCAGATGTTGAGGTACGGGCGCAGGAAGAAATTGCCGGGAGAGCACCTACGGCAAGGGCGGCAGCAGTGATATTTCCGGAGAGTTTGAGGAATGTCTTGCGTGTCATGGGATGCATGATTTGATGTGGAATTAGTTAACTGCCCAGGCTGGATCACCAGGAGTGTAATCCATGTTGCCGTCGTATCTGCCGGGAATGGCCACATGACGGAGTACCTTGGTTTGTCCGATTTCGGAAGTGAAGAAGGAGAAGAGGGTCAGCTGTTTGATCAATGTGAAGTAATGGGGTGGCCCACCCTCTGGACGCTCATAAGAGCGAGCTTCGGCATCGATTTGGGTAAGCATCTCGGTGCGTTGTTCGGGGGAAAGCTTCATGAATCCAGCCTTGTAACGTGACTGAGCCTGGGTCTCAATTTCTTTGAGTCCACCATGAAATGTGGTAGAATCCTGTTCGAAATAACAATTATCGACTACTTTGGTCATGAACTCGCCCACATTAGCGTCTTTAGCTCCTGGAGTGGCCGTTCTGGGAAGAATGGTTTCTCCTATTTCGTTGAGCAGGTCGACATCTGATTTTGTGAAATGCGGACTTTTGTAACCGCGTCGATCTGGAGTGCATGCCGTAAACAACAACTCTCCTCCAATCAACGCGCTTCCGGTAGCCAAGGTGATAAGTTTCAACAAGTCTCTTCGATTCATACTTCGTAACTCCTTACAAATTACCTTTTTTGAGTTCACTTACAGCAAAGTCTGCAGCTCGCGCAGTCAACGCCATGTAGGTCAGCGATGGATTCACACAAGAACCTGAGGTCATACAGGCTCCATCAGTCACGAACACGTTCTTGCAGTCCCAAATTTGATTGTACGCGTTGAGAACGGATGTTTTGGGATCGTGCCCCATGCGAGCTGTACCCATTTCGTGGATTCCCATTCCAGGAGCGTAGTCACTTTCCCAGCCACCAACTTCCTTGATTCCAGCTGATTCGAACATCTCGATGGCATCCTGTTTCATGTCACGACGCATTCGAAGCTCATTTTCACCTAGCTCGACATCCATTGCCAGAACTGGGAGCCCCCATTTATCAGTTTTGGAACGATCGAGACTAATTTTATTTTTATGATAAGGAAGAATTTCACCAAAAGCGGACATTCCAATGGTCCAGTCCCCAGGCTGGCTTAAGGCATCCTTCAAAGAACCTCCGACGCCCAACTCTGTAATATCACGACCCCATCCATCACGTGAAGCAGAACCCTGATAACCGAATCCACGCAAATAGTCTCGTTTATCATCATAGATGTTTCTGAATCGGGGGACGTAGAATCCAGTTGGCCTTCTTCCGTAGTAGTATTTGTCTTTATATCCCTCAATCCGTGCCCAGGCGCCAATTCTAAAGTGATGATCCATCACATTGTGGCCTAGTTCTCCGGAGCTACTACCGAGTCCATCCGGCCAAATATCAGTCGCGGAATTCATCAGCATCCATGTCGAATTGAATGCAGAGGCATTCAGGAACACAATTTTTGCTTTGAATTCATATGTCATGTTGGTTTCGGCGTCGAGCACTTCAACGCCGGTTGCACGCTGGGTATCTTTGTCGTACAGCACCCGGGTTACAATAGACCAAGGACGCACAGTCAGGTTTCCAGTTTTCACAGCGGCCGGGAGCGTAGCTGATTGAGTACTGAAATAGGCTCCAAATGAACATCCACGCCAGCATCGGTTTCTGTACTGACAAGCGGCACGATTTTGCTCTGGCATAGGCTGGGTTATGTTCGCACAACGCCCGATAATGATTCTCCGTGATCCGTTATAATGCTTCTTCACTCGCTCGGCGACGTCTTTTTCAACGATATTCAGATCTACGGGTGGAAGAAAATTGCCATCAGGCAGCACTTCGAGTCCTTCTCTTGACCCGCTGATGCCTGCGAATCCTTCTACATAATCGTACCAGGGAGCAATATCGTCATAGCGGATGGGCCAATCGATCGCTATACCCTCTTTTAGGTTAGCCTCGAAGTCCCACTTGTTGAAACGATAGCTTTGTCGACCCCAAAGCAATGAGCGTCCACCCACATGGTATCCTCGGAACCAGTCAAAACGCTTGATCTCGGTGTAGGGCGACTCCATGTCATTCACCCACATACCATAGGTTTCCTCATTCAACGGATAATCACGTTTCAGGACGGGATGTTGTTCTATCATCTCACGTGTATCCTGATTGCGATGGGGAAATTCCCAGATTTCCTTATGTTCGTTGACGTAGTCCTTGATGTGTTCGATGTTTCGACCACGCTCAAGCATCAATACTTTGAGTCCTTTTTCGGTGAGTTCTTTGGCGGCCCAGCCACCACTGATTCCTGACCCTACAACTATTGCATCGTACATAATTTTGGATTTCAGAAAAGTGACAAGAGATAAGAGAACCTCTTTCCACAGTTTAATTCTAGATTTAATTATTTTTGAGAGAAAAAGTGAAAAGGAGTACTCTCGTCTCTTTTCCCTTATCTCTCTTCTTTTGTCTGCAGCTCTGCTGCCTAAATATCACATATCGATATAGCACGGGATAATGCCGCTATTTTGCCGGCCGAATCGGATGCTTTCGACATAAATTCCTGAGCGACGAATCCTTCAAAACCGGTTTCATGGATCGCCCGCATGATCGCCGGATAATTGAGTTCCTGGTTTTCCTCGATTTCGTTTCTGCCGGGCACTCCCGCTGTGTGATAGTGTCCGAACCAAGTGTAATTATCACGTATTGTACGGATAATATCGCCTTCGCTTATCTGCATGTGATAAATGTCGTACAATAGTTTGAAATTCGGCGAATCGAGCCGTTTGCACAATTCAATTCCCCAGGCGGAATTATCGCACATGTAATCGGGATGATCTACTTTGCTGTTAAACAACTCCATCTGTAACACCACGCCACGCTTTTCTGCCAACGACAGAACCGATTTAAGCCCGTTAAGGCAGTTCTGAAGCCCGGTTTCGTCGTCCATTCCACGACGATTGCCACTGAAACAGATCAAATTAGTGTACCCCGCATCGGCAACCAGAATAATGTGTTCAGTATACCTTTTGGTCAGTTCATCATGGTACTGCGGATCATTCCAGCCTTCCGTAAGGCTGATTTCTGCTCCGTTACACATCGATGAATCAATTCCGTGAGATTTCAGCGTGTCCCAATCTGCCGGACCCACAAGATCAATGACCGAGAATCCGATGGATTTTGCAGTTTGACACAACTCGGGCAGCGACAAAAATCCCATGGTCCATCGACATACCGAGTGTCTGATGTTACCTTTGAGCGGCTCATTCCAGGTCAAATGACGTGACTTAGCAATAGAATCTGGGACAAAAGCAGCCAATCCAGCGGTTGCCAATCCGGCTGCCAGAGCACTTTTTTTGAGCATTTCCCTGCGATTCATGGGGCTATTCATTACCAATTGAGCTTGAAATCTATATTAAACTGTATCCGTAACAGATTTTTCGTTTTTGAAGGTCACTACGAACAGTAGCATTACTGCAGCGGCAACCAATGCTGGCATGAACCAGAATGAAAACGCGCCGTCGAGCCATCCGGCCTGAGTGGAGCCATCGAGTCCGATGTTGTCACCCCACCATCCAAGCACGTAGTTACCGATCAGCATCCCGATTCCATAGGTAAGCAGCGTAAAGAGTCCCTGCGCACTGGCACGGATTGGTTTCGGAGCTTTACGATCTACATAAAGTTGTCCGGTCACGAAGAAAAAGTCGTAGCACACTCCGTGTAGAGCAACTCCCAATATCAACATCGCGGCAGATTCTGGAAACGTTGCGAAAACCAGGTAGCGCAATGCCCAGGCTAACATCCCAACCACGAGCATCCATTTAACACCTAAGCGGACTAGGAAAAACGGTACGAGCAGCATAAAAAATACCTCACTCATTTGTCCGATAGCCATAAAAGACGCAGATTGTTCACCGAAAGCCATTGCCGCGATGAAATCATTAGTTCTGGCGTAATAAAATGCAAGAGGAATACTGATCAGGAAACTGGAAAGAGCAAAAATCCCAAAGTTTTTTTCACCCATAAGCTTGATGGCATCGAGTCCGAGTGCTTTGCCCAGATTGAACGCCTCGCCCTTGGCCTGAGGCGGAGCTGCCGGTAGTGTGAGGGAATAGAGCCCATATATAACCGATATCAGAGCACCCATTTTAAGAGGGATATTTGTAGCCTGAACGTTCTCGAGTCCGGTAATGGATTTCAGTAGTGGGATGTCGATGAAACCCAGAACGGTCTGAGCCACTACGAATCCGGCGGCGATCCAGCCTATGGTTCCCCACACCCTGATCGCAGGAAACTCTTTATCCGGTTCAGTGATATTTGCAAAAGCAATTGCATTTACAAGTGCTAACGTTGGCATGTAAACCATAAAATATGCGAACATGACCCATATGAATGTACCAGGGTCTGTAATTGATGCTGCATACCAGAGCAATCCGGCTCCAAGTAGGTGGCAAATAGCATTCACCCGTTCAGCGTTCATGTATCGGTCAGCGATGAGTCCGACGAATAATGGTGCCAGCAAGGCAGCCCAGTTATGTGTTGCATAGGCTGATCCAATGATGGAATTTAATCCCTCTGAACCTTGAAATACCTGAAGAAGATAGCTACCCATGGTGACGAAGAAACCGCCCCAGATAAAAAACTGAAGGAACATCATTACGCTTAAGCGCACTACAATAGCACGTTGTGTACTCATACAATTTGACTAAGGGTTAACATCTAGAGACGGTTGCCAACATAATAAACTGTGATGAAAAAAAATAAATAATTTACGCATCTTTGCTGCGTTTGTGTGGCTGAGCCACGTATGTGCAGCTTGTGCTGCTGATGAGCGACTTCGTCGCGGGTTAGGTTTTCCTCTTGTTTACTTGAACCATGTTCAATAGATTTCGGGACAAATTTTAAACTATCAGTCGTTATGAAGATAAGATACAGCATGATTGGCGGAGGTCCGGGGTCGTTTATAGGTGCGGTGCATCGGAAGGCGGCCTGGCTGGATGGAAGATTTGAGCTGGTTGGTGGAGCGTTTAGTAGTGATCCGGACCGATCTGGGGCAACTGGATCCGAACTTGGTTTGGCTCAGGACCGTGTTCATGGGAGTTTTGAAGCGCTGCTCCGCGCAGAGGTTGAGGTCAAGGGCGAGAAGCGGATTCAGGCGGTATCGATTGTGACCCCGAATCATATGCATGCGTCACCAGCGATCATGGCTATGGAAATGGGATTTCACGTGATTGTGGACAAACCGTTAGCGATTTCGTTGGCTGAGGCTCGCGAGATTGAGCACGTGGCGAGCCGCACGGGCAAGGTACTGGCGCTCACTCACACCTATGCAGGTTATCCAATGGTCAAAGAGGCGCGTGAGCGCGTGCGACGGGGTGATCTGGGAAACATCAGGAAGATTTTTGTAGAGTATCCACAAGGGTGGTTGTCGACGTTTTTGGAATCTGAGGGCAATCGTCAGGCCAGTTGGCGCACTGATCCAACACGCTCTGGGGCAGGGGGATCTGTGGGGGACATCGGGACCCATGCAGCGCATCTGGCCGAGTATGTGACAGGACAGCGTATCACACAGGTGTGTGCAGAGCTGAATACCGTGGTCTCGGGGAGGTTGCTCGATGACGATGCGGCTGCTCTACTTCGTTTCGATCAGGGTGCAACTGGAGTATTGATCGCCACGCAGGTCGCTGCCGGCGAAGAAAATGCGGTTAAAATCCGCGTTTATGGCGAAAAAGGCGGACTTGAATGGTGCCATGCGGAACCGAATACCTTGTATTTTAAACCCATCGATGGTCCGGTGCAGGTACTTCGTGCCGGAACCGGGTATTTATCAGAGTCTGCATCTTCGAATTCACGATTACCTGCCGGACATCCTGAAGGCTACATTGAGGCCTTTGCCAATATTTATTCGGCATTCGGTCGTGCGGTTTCCGATGCCGAGCAAGGAAAATATCGGGGAGCGGAGTCCTACGACTTTCCGTCCTTAACCGAGGGAATCCGAGGCATGGCTTTCATTGAAGCCATGATCGAATCGTCCAGATCTTCCCAAAAATGGACTAATTTTAAACTTTGACCATCTGATTATGAAAACCATTCAAGGACCGGCTATTTTTCTGGCACAGTTCGCATCCGATACCAAACCGTTTAATTCAATTGATTCAATCTCAAAATGGGTATCTTCTCTTGGATACAAAGGCGTGCAGATTCCGACCTGGGATAAACGACTTATTGACCTCGAAAAAGTTGCATCCAGTAAGACTTACGCCGACGAGTACAAAGGACGAATCGCCGAACACGGATTGGTGATTTCGGAATTGTCTACCCATTTACAGGGACAGTTGGTTGCTGTGCATCCTGCCTATGACCTCATGTTCGATGCTTTTGCCCCCGAATCCGTGCACGGAAATGCCAAGGCACGTACAGATTGGGCGATACAGCAGCTCAAATTGGCCGCAAAAGCCAGTCAAAACCTGGGATTATCGGCCCACGCAACGTTTTCTGGAGCATTGATGTGGCACACCATGTACCCATGGCCTCAGCGACCATCTGGTCTCGTTGAGGAAGGATTTACCGAACTGGCCAAACGATGGCTACCGATTTTGGATGCATTTGACAACGCTGGGGTGGATGTGTGTTATGAAATTCACCCTGGAGAAGATATCCATGATGGAATCACTTTCGAGCGTTTTTTGGACGCAACTGATGGACACAAGCGCGCCAATATTTTGTATGATCCAAGCCATTTTTTGCTGCAACAGCTCGATTATCTGAAGTTTATTGATATTTACCATGAACGAATCCGGATGTTTCATGTCAAAGATGCCGAATTCAATCCAACAGGACGTAGTGGTGTTTATGGAGGGTATCAAAATTGGACCGATCGTCCGGGTCGATTCAGGTCTTTAGGAGACGGGCAAGTCGACTTCGTCGGAATTTTCAGTAAATTAGCGCAATATGGTTACGACGGATGGGCGGTTCTCGAGTGGGAGTGCTGTATCAAGCATCCAGAACAGGGTGCGGCTGAAGGTGCCACATTTATTGAAGACAACATCATACGGGTAACCGATAATGCCTTTGATGATTTCGCCGGGCAAAAACCGGACACAACCTTAAACCGAAAAATTCTTGGATTGTCATGAAATACAGTACTCTTGTTGTAGCATCTCTACTATTAATCACCGGATGTGGAGCTAATTCCGATTCAGAATCAAGCGAAATGGAAAATGGAACAGCCTCTGAATGGATTGACTTAATGTCCGTTGACCACTGGAAGCAGTATAACACCGATGTTTTTCCTGATCGTGGGTGGAGTTTTTTTGATGGAGAATTGTTGTTCCAACCGCAAGACACTGAAGACTGGACGTCCGGGCTGGATATCATTACACGTGAGCAATTCAGAGACTTTGAACTCGAAATGGAGTGGTCGGTATCTGAAGGAGGTAACAGTGGAATTTTCTATTTCGCAATCGAGCAACCGCAGAAAGCCATTTATTGGTCAGGGCTTGAAATGCAGATTTTGGACAATGAAAATCACCCTGATTCAAACCAAGGTGTTGACGGAAACCGAAAAGCAGGGTCGTTATATGACCTGATTCCTGCGAATCCACAGAATGCTAATCCTTTTGACCAATGGAATTCAATAAAAATAATATCAAATGGCTCTGTTATTGAACATTGGATGAACGGCGAAAAAGTACTCGAATACGATCGATTTTCTGAAGCATGGGACACATTGTTGTATAACAGCAAATTCCGTGATCACCCTGAATTTGGAGCAGCTGTAGAGGGGCATATTGGACTTCAGGATCACGGAGACTCCTTGAAATTCAGAAATATTCGAATCAGAAGGCTGTGAATCTAAAAGATATTAGGTGACTAACTTCTTTGAATTGTATATTTAGTAACACACGGTACACAGAATAGAGACAAGGGATGAGGGAACAGAGACTCTCTCATCGCTTGTCTCTCATCTCTTTTCAAGAATAAAACATTATGAAAAAATACATATACATTTTAACAACAGTTTTGTGTGTCGTTGGTTTTGTTACTTCCAACGCATCAGCGCAGGGTGGATTCTCCGTTGGTGCAAAAATCGGAACTACGGGCATTGGTGGAGAGGTCACTTATGGCTTGACTGAGCATGTAAATCTTCGTGGAGGTATCGCTCTTTATGATTTTTCATTGAGTTATACAACAGAAGATAATGATCCAGACGTAAAATTTGATCTAGATTCGGATAATCAGGCAATCCATGTGTTTGTTGACTATTTGCCTTTTAAACGATTTCTGCGACTGACAGGGGGATTTGTTTACCAAGGTCCAAGTTTCAAAGGAGTAGGGACACCAGTTGAAAGTTACACGGATCCAGGGTCGGGTGTCACAATTCCACCTGATCAAATGGGTTCTATTCAGCTTGACCTCGAATTTGAGGAAAAACTTAGCCCATATTTAGGTATTGGTTTTGGAAATTCAGTCTTCAAGAATACCGTAACACTATCACTAGATGCAGGTGTGATATTTTCCGGTAAACCAACGGTTACTTCCAGAACATTTGGACCTCTGGCGGATGTGGTAGATTATGATCCATCTGAAATCCAGGATGAGGCAGACAAAATTAACTTATGGCCATTACTTAGCCTTGGGATTGCGATAAAATTGTTCTAATTGTTTAAGACTTAAATCAAGGCGCATGGATTCATTCTGTGCGCCTTTTTTTATTTAATCAACATGCCATCACCAAAACTAAAGAATCGATATTCCTCCCGAATCGCATGGTCGTAAATACGATGCATTTCATCTATGCCAATAAGTGCTGAAATCATCATAAGTAACGTACTTTTCGGTAAGTGAAAGTTCGTGATGAGCGAATCGACTCCTTTGAATTCATATCCTGGCTTGATGAAAATGTCTGTACTCCCACTTCCGGCTTCAAATGTTCGGTTTTCTTTACTTATAAAAGCTGTTTTTGACGTGTGTCCGCCACTGACAATGGATTCCAGTGTTCGGGCGGATGTTGTTCCAACAGCGGTAATGTGTTTGGCTTTACTAAGGGCCTGAGCCGTATTTCCATGAATAGAAAACCACTCGCTGTGCATGATGTGATCATCAATATTGTCAACTTTTACCGGAGCAAATGTCCCCATTCCAACATGCAGTGTAAGTTCTTGTATCCCGAATCCTGAAGATCTCAGTTCATGGAGCAACCGCTCGGTAAAATGAAGTCCTGCAGTTGGGGCTGCCTTGCTTCCTTCGTCCTTAGCGTATACAGTCTGATACTCCTCAGCAAGGGATTCATCTTGTTTGATGTAGGGAGGGAATGGTGTTAGTTTCCACTCATCCCAGACAGGATCATCGAATCCAGGTGTAGCTTTTACGATACGTACTCCGTCGTGCTGTACTGCTATGGTCTCAACTTCAACGCCATGAGCTACTTCGAACACCTTCCCAGGACGGAATTTCTTTCCAGGGCGGACCAGCACTTCGGCGCGGTTAGTATCCAGCTGACGTAAGACAAAGATCTCCGTATTTCTAATCAGAATTCGGGCTTTCTCAACCCGGCTGTTATTCAGTACTAGTGTAGTATCCGGGATCAGGTATTTTCCCAAATTATAAAAATAATCATCTGAAATTTTCTTCGAAATCCGGTCATAGACCAATAGTCGAGCATGATCGCGTGGATTTACAGGTCTCTGTGCTATAAGTTCTTCTGGTAGATGAAAATCAAAATCGTTTAGTGTGTACATACACGATTTCAGGATAAATTTAGAGTTGTTGGATACAAGATTTTGAATATATTCAATAAAGTCATTCTCACCCAAGTAAAAAAGCCGTCATGTTTTCCCGTTTTAAACGTTCCTGGTATCTATTTCGTGCCTCACTTCATGTGTTGAATCAAGACCGAGAGCTACTTGTTTTTCCACTCTTATCTGGTTTAGCCACCCTAACGATTATCGCGACTTTTGTAATTCCATTGATCTGGGTTTCAACAGAAACAGTCGCAGAATCATCTGGAAACGGATGGTTTGCATATTTTGGATTATTTGTTTTCTATCTGGTTAGCTATGCCATCACCTATTATTTCAATACTGCTGTTGTATCATGTGCAATTTACCGGATGAAAGGCGGTGATCCGGATCTAAAAGGGGGATTCAGAGCTGCTACCGCACGTATCCGTCAGATTTTGGGATGGGCTCTAATTTCGGCAACAGTTGGAATCATACTCAAACATATTCAATCTAAGAGTAACAGTATAGGGACTATTATCACATCGGTAGCTGGGATTGCCTGGTCTGTTGCCAGCTATCTGGTTATTCCAATTATGGTTATGGAGAAGATGGGTCCAATAGATGCGTTAAAAGAGTCTGGTCAACTGGTACGGAAAACCTGGGGAGAACAGGTCGTCGGAAACATCGGATTTGGCGTATTTTTTAGCTTAATTTTACTTCCGATGTTTGTGATAATTCCTATGTTGGTAGCGTTCGATAATGTGGTCTGGTATTTCATTGGGTTTTCAGTGTTAGTGATCTACATTACACTGGTGTCCCTGATACATTCAACCTTATTGTCCATATTTCAGGCTGCATTGTATTTGTATGCTCGTGAAGATTATGTACCCGATGGCTATGATCGAACAGTGTTGAGAGAATCGGTAGCCAAAGATTAACCAAAGAAACCATGTGGGTCAGAAAGCTTATTAGTATACTCCTGATATCGGGAGGATTGTTGTCGTGTTCGATGGAAAACTTGCCACCAAGAGACATGACATATGATGTACTTATCCAAAACGCACGTATTGTAGATGGTTCAGGATTAGGCTCTTATGATGGGTCAGTTCTCATTGAAGACGGTATCATCAGGTATGTTGGGAAGAATCCTTTGAACGGTTTTGAAGCAACAGAAACAATTGATGCACAAGGCAGGATTGTAGCACCTGGGTTCATTGATGCTCATGCACATGGCAACGCTGTTTCAAACTCAGAATTTCGCAATTTCTGGGCGATGGGGGTTACGACAATTTTACTGGGTATGGATGGGAGCAGCGATGGGGTGCCCAATTTAGGTGAATGGATGTCCAAGGTCGAACAGGTTCGTCCCGGATTAAATATTGTACCAATGACCGGCCATGGATCAGCACGACATGCGTCTGGAATCGGCCTTAAAAGTGATCCGGATTCACTGGAATTGGCACGTTTAGCTGCAATCATAGATACCATGATGCAACAAGGTTCGTTCGGCATATCTACAGGTATAGAATATATCCCTGGACGGTTTGCCGATCGAGATGAGTTAGCCGCTGTTGGACGAGTAGTTGCGAACTACGATGGAGTGGTCATGAGCCACCTGCGAAATGAAGATCGGGATCAGGTTCGGAATTCGGTTCGTGAATTAGTGCAGATGGGAAATGATAGTAGGGCACGGGTTCATGTCTCGCATATCAAAGTCGTGTACGGGAACGAGATTTCAGATGCTGAGGGTGTTCTGGCTGTTATGGACAGTGCCAGATCTGCTGGTCAGCAAATTACAGCTGATGTGTATCCGTATATCGCCAGCTACACAGGTATTGGTATACTGTATCCAGAATGGGCCCTTCCGCCGAATGAATTTGAGGTTGTCAAAATACAACGCAGGACAGAGCTTGAGGAATACTTGAGGAATCGTGTTCTGATGCGTAATGGTCCGGCGGCCACGCTATTGGGTACCGGAGAATGGAGTGGACGAACGCTTGAGCAGATTGCCGACTCGCTGGGTTTACCTTTTGAAGATGTACTGATCGATTTCATGCCACCGGGATCGGCAAGTGCGGCTTATTTCGTCATGAATGAAGACGTTATGCGACGATTTTTGCAGGATGATCATGTTGTTGTATCGACGGACGGGTCCCCAACAATGCTTCATCCACGTGGATACGGGAGTTTTGCCAAGATTATTCGTCATTTTGGGGTTGAAGAGCAACTATTATCTATTGAAGAACTTATCAACAAAATGACTGGACAAACTGCGGCATTAATTGGACTTGACAAGAACCGTGTTCCGACTGAGGAGGGTGTGCTAAGTGATCTGCACTATGTGAAGCGGGGATTCCTCCGGGCGGGGTATGCGGCAGATGTTGTGGTGTTTGATCCGGAGAGGGTGGTAGATAGGGCGACATTCGAGAATCCACATCAGTATGCTACCGGATTTGACTATGTGTTTGTAAACGGGATTCCGGTTCAACGCGAGGGTGGTCCGACCGGTGCGCGGCCGGGTCTTGTTCTCAGAGCAAGGTGAGTATTGGTTGCTTCGCAACAGATGGGTGCGGTGGTGCTCACTTTGTGAGCGGTGGGGTTGCTTCGCAAAGGTGGAGCTTGCTTTCGCAAGCGGGTGTGGTCAGGTTCCGCTCTACCGCTCTACCAATCTACCAATCTCTTCCTCGTATAACTCTCGCTGGCGCTGGAGCCAGT
>CAZJZI010000017.1:22209-35628 GCA_964550435.1 uncultured Chitinophagales bacterium
TCTACCAATCTACCAATCTCTTCCTCGTATAACTCTCGCTGGCGCTGGAGCCAGTCTTCGCGCTCGCGGATACGATCACGCTCGAGTGCGTCTTCGGGCTCAAGCTGATGTTCCCATTCAAACTCGTATCGTTTCCAGGCAATCTGACCGTCGTTTCCGAGTTGTAACACCGTGTAGCCCGGATTGAATCCGCGCCAGTTACCTCCCCACCATGCCGCACTTACACTTTGTGATGTTATATACCAAATGCCATTGTAATAATAATCTTCGATCTGGTGCGAATGACCTTGCATGACGGCTTTGACATTGTGGCGTTCCAGAATTTCTCGTAGATCTCGATTGTCGTGCACCACCATATGCGACATCGCCAGAGCTTCAGAGTCTCCGTTAATTTGTCCAATGTTGCAGAACGCCGCAATGTGCATCACGACCACAGTTGGCACCTCTTTGTGCTCACCTAGGTCAAATCGAAGCCATTCGAGTTGTTTTTCACCAATTTTTGCAGAATAACTGGGGCCTGATGGAGTGTCTTCCTCGTGGATGGTGTCTAAAACCACGAAGTGCCATCCTTTGTGATTGAAACTGAAGTAACTCCCGGGCATCCTGCATGCTTCCATAATCAGTTTTTTACCAATATCCGGATCATCTACTGGCACTTTTCTCCTGGAAGATAATCCCAAAACATCATGATTCCCGATGCATCCATACCAGGGCATATCGAGTTTATCGGATGCTTCTTTAAACAGGGCGATGGAGTCAATAAATGCATCTTTTTCGGTGTAGAGACCATCAAACGGCATATCTCCACCCATAAGAACGAGATCGGGTTTGGTATCGAGTGCATTCACAGATTCGATGCAGGCTGCATAGCCGATGTGTCCCTTGCGCTGTCTACGTACGTGCATGTCGGTGAGATGTGCAACGTAAAAAGCCGTGTTCTCGTCAGATAATTCCGGAATCTGAACCCCAAGATTGGTCGAAGCGGCCTTTGCGACAGATGTAAAAACTCCGATTCCTCCGGCACCAAGGGTTAATTTTTTAATGAAATCACGGCGTGACTGGTCCGCCTCAGATGTAGAATTCTTTTTCATATGCTGTAGATGATAAAATGACTGACTTTAGACAGTATACTAAGTCTGACCTAAACACGAAACCCAAAAAACTGACTTCACAAAGTTTTAACAACCTTGAGTCTTTCTTCGACAGGAGTTTGAGGGTAAACGTGTCGACTTTAGTGGAATTCAATCGACTTTCTTGACCGATAGCCACTCTTTTCGTTCTGGCTCTGGGAACCGCTCAATGGCGTATCGAAGCATGGTTCGGGGCATTCGAGGGGCGAAATCTTTCAGAAAAACCCGCAAAACATCCATGTTTTTCTTCCCAACCTCCCGAAGCATCCATCCGCAGGCTTTATGCATGAGGTCTTCAGAATCGTTCAACAGACCACTACACAGACACAGTGTATCGCCAAAATCGTTGTTCCGGATGAAATGCTGTGTTGCGACAACCGCAATCCGGCGGTCCCAGAGATACTCCGATTTCATAAGTTCGTGGAGAATTCCGCGATCGCGATTTAGTAACCAAACTCCCGGAATGTAAGGAGCACTAAGGTCGACGAGGTCCCAGTTGTTGACCTGCACGCGATTGTCAATGTACTGTTTATAGATTTGCTCGGCATTCGCAGCCTGACCCTTTTTGAATGCATCCACCATGAGAATAAGTGCGGTCATGCGTACCTCATGCCTTTCATCGTACAGCATTTCAACGCACTCAGAAATCGCAGTTCCCCGATGTTTCTTTGCTGTTGCTCGAATCTGAGGCATGGTAATCCCCATGAATACATCACCTTCTCCGTATTGTCCTAGACCAGTTTTGAAGAATCCCTGCAAAAAAGCTGCTTTCTGTGGATTGGCAAGTCTATTCAAATCATTAATGATACGGTTCATGGCATGGATTCTCCACGGGCTGCGACGAGGAGTCGATACCAATCCTCATGCGATAATTCTACATTGGCAGCCAGAGCTGAGGCTTTGATCCGATCCGGATTTACGGTTCCAATGATTGGCTGGATGCCAGCCGGATGACGCAATAACCAGGCCAAAGCTACCGCTTCAACACTGGTGTGATAAGCACGCGCCAGATCGTTGATCAGGTTAATCAGACCATCAGGTGCTCCTTTGCCATGCACAAACAGTTTCCCTGCGGCAACAGGTGACCAGGCTTGCATCAGGATTTTGTGTTTTCTACAGTAATCAAGAGTGAAACTGGATCCGGCGATCCCGGTGACTTTTTGATTGAATACAGTACCTTCTTCGATTATAGAGCGATGTAGTAAGCTGATTTCAACTTGATTGATTACAATTGGTTGATCAACTGCAGATTTCAGCAGATCGATTTGAGCCCAGGTATGATTACTGAGTCCGAACCAGCGTACTTTACCAGTACTATGAAGATGATCAAAAGCACGTGCAACTTCCTCGGGTTCAACGAGAGCGTCAGGGCGGTGCAGCAACAGAATATCGAGATAATCAGTGTTCAGACGCTCAAGGATTCCCTCGACGGATCCGACGATGTGATCGTAGTTAAAATCGTAACGACCCGGTGAATGGGGATGGGGATCTCCTCCGAATCGAATACCACATTTCGATTGCAAGATCATATCTTTTCGCAATCCTGGATCCTGTCGAAGCAGTTCTCCAAACAGGATTTCTGAACGACCGCGGACATAGATATCAGCGTGATCAAAAAGGTTAATACCCTCGTCTAATGCTGCGTTTATGGCATTGTATGCCATGCTTCGTGTCTCGTGAGTGACTTCAGGAGCGTTCCAGTTTCCTCCGATGTTCATGCATCCGTAGGAGAGAACCGATGTCTGTAGATCCGTACCGGGTAGTGAAATTTTTCTCATGACTCTAATCCTACTATACGTTTTGTTGATTCGGCTATGGCAAGTAATCCTTCATTTTCGATTGTCCAGTTTTCGGTAGTCAGACCATAGCTGAACATCGATAGCACCCATTCTCGCCCATCAGGTGCTTTAACATATCCAATATCACCACGGACATCCATCACGCGTCCAGTTTTTCCTGCGTAAAACCACCCCTGAGGTAGTACTCTGGGGATTGAAACATGGTCAGTCTGGCGAGCAAGCATCCACTTTATGTCGGTTACTACGTCTTCTGTCAATAGGGTAGGCTGATACACTTTCATCAGAAGTTTGAACATATCTTCTGCGGTAGTCTGACCAAGACCGTATTTGCGAGATGCATCGGTATCTGGTGAAAAGGCCTTACGGTTCAACCGAGTGTTTGAAATCCCTAATGATCGGATATATTGATTTATATTCTCAATCCCGAGCAAATCGATGACAAGATTAGTGGCAGTGTTGTCAGACACTGCAGTCATTAAGTAACAAGTATCACGTAGTGTAAACTCATGGGGTGTGATGAAATGTTGCATAACACCCATGCCGCCAACTTTGTCAGACTCGTTAAGTGTGACAGGTGTTTCCCATGTAAGGTATCCATCATGCACGCATTGCACCGCGTGCATGAGAATTGGATATTTTATTGTACTTGCAGTTGCAACGATATCCTTGGCACGCCAGGACCATTCTTGACCGGAGTCGAGTTGTCTTGCCCGAATGTGCAGTGTTCCTTCGTAGCGTAATTCAATATCGGAAAACATGTACTTTCTTTTAAAAAATATTCTTTCTTGGAACTAAATTAGTACTTTGCCACTCAAACAACAAAGATCCTAATACTCTTTGATCATGAAGAAAATACTACTGTGCTTTTTAATATCGTGTCTAAGTTTATTGACACTTCAAGCCCAATCCAAATCTGCATATAAATTATTTGATCGGTCTGGTAATGAAGTTGAATACACTGATTTGCTGAATGCATCACTTGATCATGAACTGACTTTCTTCGGTGAACTCCACAATAATCCAATTGCTCACTGGCTTCAATTTGAGCTGACACGTGATGTATACAATGCAGATACTTCTAAAGTACTCCGTCTGGGATTTGAAATGTTTGAGGCCGATCAGCAGGTGTTAATGGATGAGTATGCTGCAGGGCTTCTGTCGATGGCTAATTTCGAACGTGAAGCAAGATTATGGAATAATTATAAGACCGATTACAAACCATTGGTTGAGTTTGGTAAATCCAAGGGACTCAAATTGGTTGCCACCAATATCCCACGACGGTATGCCTCATTAGTTTATTCACAGGGCATTGAAGCGTTGGACAAACTATCGGATTTGACAAAATCCTGGATTGCACCACTACCCATTACAGTCGATCTGACCCTTCTTGGATACAAAAATATCATGGATGCTGCTGGTGGCCATGGAGGTGAAAATCTGCCCAAATCTCAGGCGGTGAAAGATGCAACGATGGCGCATTTTATTCTTGAGTATCATCAATCTGGGGACAGATTCATTCATTACAATGGGAGTTATCATAGTGACAATTTCGAAGGTATACTATGGTATGTAAATCAATCAAGTCCTGGAATGAAGTTGCTTACAATTACGACTATTGAGCAGGATGATTTAGATGAAATTGATTCAGAATTGCTTAAAAAGGCAGATTTTACAATAGTAGTTCCATCTACTATGACGAAAACATACTAATTCAAATCATTCACTTACATCATGAGCACTAACTGTATCAGATTAGCTTCAGTAGTGGTATTCCTGATTGTAGCGGTCTCTTGTACCGAGCGAAACAAATGGGGTAATCCAATAATCACATCAGTCGAAAACCCAGCTTCAAGTGGAGCCAGGTATCCAAATTTGGCATCAGATTTGGACAACGCTTCTGTGATTGTTTCGTGGATGGTTCCGAGTGATTCTTCAACGATTTTATTCTGGTCGAAGTATGATAAACATGGCTGGACGGAACCCTTTGAAATCTCAAAAGGTGATAGTTTCTTTGTCAATTGGGCGGATTTTCCTTCAATTACCAATTGGGAAGGTAATCCACTTGCTGCTCATTGGTTAAACCGTGTTCCTGGGGGCACCTACGCGTATCATGTCAACATGTCTTTCTATGATCCTAATGATGGGTGGCAGAAAACGTTTATACCTCATCTGGACCGATCTCCGACCGAACACGGATTTGCCTCACTTCTACCATTAGACTCCTCAAGAGTTTTTGCATTATGGCTCGATGGACAGAATATGGCATCGATGTCACATGGGACAATGCAACCCAAATCAGAGACCGAAGGAGGGGAATCAGATTTGACCACCGCGATGACCTTACGATCAGTGATACTTCATTCAGATGGGACACAATCAGCTGAACTACAGGTTGATTCGGCAGTATGTGAATGTTGCCAGACATCAATAACTAAGGCTGGTGATAATATCATAGCAGTGTATAGAAATCGGGATGAGTTTGAAACTCGGGAGATTTTCAGAGCTGTTTATAATTTGACTGAAGGAACCTGGTCACTGCCTGTGCAGTTATCGTCTGATGGATGGGTAATTTCGGGTTGTCCTGTCAACGGTCCACAAATCGATTCAAAAGGGGATTATGTAATTGCAACCTGGTTCAATGCTGCCAACAATGAACCCAAAACCTATGCCACGGTATCGACTGATGGAGGTCTGACATTCAATGAACCAATTTTATTGGCCAAGGATAATACATCTGGAAGGGTAGATGTAGCGTTCAATGCTACTGGAAATGCATTGTTAACCTGGGTTTCGTCTGGTGAATCACCATCTGTGACAGGCCGTCTGTGGGAGGAAGGTACATTCCATGATCCTTTTTTTATTGGCGATATTCAGGGATCCAGAGCTAGTGGATTTCCTCGGACCGCGGGTATAGGTGAAGATTTTTTAGTGATGTGGACTGACTCGGAATTGCCTTTTAATCTGGTCTCTGTGTTAGTTTCATCAGGATTATGATGAAATCTATTACATTTGCGGGTGACATTAAACAAAAAAGGGAGCTAGTAACTCCCTTTTTTGTTTGTATATGTAAGTCTAGTCGTTCTTATGTTTAACCATTGATTTGACTCTATCTGTAAGTGAATCAAAGGTGGAGAATAGCACCGGAACTACAATAAGCGTGAGGAATGTAGCAAAACTCAAACCACTTATGATTGCGACTCCCATCGGCCCCCAGAACGCTGTGTTGTCTGAACCAATCTGGAAACCAGGATCAAACGAGGTAAAGAATCCAACGAAGTCAACGTTGATTCCAAATGTGAGTGGAACCAGTCCGAGGATGGTGGTCAAAGCAGTTAGCAATACTGGGCGAAGGCGTGTCGACCCTGCCTCGATAATCGCTTTACGTCTTTGCATTCCACCATCGATTAGCTGTTTCAGATAATCAACTAATACAACGTTGTTTACAGTAACAATACCTGCAAGAGATATGACACCAATGAAGGTCATAAGTCCAAACGGAGTTCTGGTCAAAATCAGACCCAGGATTACCCCAATAAGACTCAGTCCTACTACGATCATGATAATCAATGGTGATACCAGACTGTTAAATTGGACAAGCATCACAAAGAAAATCAACGCAAAACTTATCAAGAGTGCATTAGTCAGATAACTGAATGACTCTTCCTGATCCTCACTTTCACCGGTATAGCTGACGGTGTAACCAGCAGGTACCGTTTTCATATATTCTGCCAGGTATGTCTGTGCCGAAATCAGAACTTCAGGACCATTAAATCCCGGAGCAGCCTGACCTTCAACTACGGCAGTACGTGCCTGATTCAGACGCGTTATGGATCCAAGTCCGCGAGATTCTTCGAATGAAGCGACAGCAGATAATGGGATTTGGCGACCTTGTGTAGCTATTGTCAGATTATCCAGAGCACTTAATCCGCTTCGGTCCTCTTCACGTAACCGGACAGTGATGTCGAATTCGTCTTCACCATCGCGGAATTTACTCGCTTCCAAACCGTTCATTGCAATTCGAACTGTTTGAGCGATTTCTGCAATACTTAGTCCAAATTGTCCAGCACGATCAGTGTCAATCTTGACCTCGTATTCCGGAACTCCGCCACTGACATTATCGGTAATATCGACAAGACCTGGTATTTGCCCATTTCTAGCCCCTTCTTCGAGCAGTCCACGAATATCAGTTGATATTCTAACAATCTCATCGAAGTTTTCACCGGAGATTTCCACATTCACCGGTGCACCGGTTGGTGGGCCATCTTGTTGTACATCGATACGGATTTTGACATCCGGAATGTCTTCAAGTCGTTCACGGATTTTGTTCAATGTGATTGAACTTGACTCGGCACGATCTCCATAATCAACCATATTAATGTTGATTTGTGATAGTTCAGGACGAGGCTGTCCACCACCAAAGTTACTATTCCCGGAAACACCGACGTTCATTACGATGTTCTCGACGTTAGCTTTAATTAACGGGTCTTCGTTAATCGCTTCATCGATGCGTTGTTGAACGAATGCAGTTATCTCATTACTGGTATCGATGTTCATTCCAATAGGTCCCTCGATATTTACAATCAAAGCTCGTGGGTCGGTTTGCGGGAAGAATTGAACACCTGTTGGTGCTGCTGAAAAAGCCAGGAAAATAGATACCAGCAATCCTAGAACTGAGTTAATCAACAGAGCTCTATTATCGGTCAATATGAGTGGACGATTCAGTTTGAGTATGGCTCCGATTGAACCGAAGATTATCAGAATTACAGGTAATCCCAATAGAACTGCGATTGTTCTGGAATCCATTCCACCATTCAGTACAAAGGCAATACCAATCAATAACCCAACAAACAGAAGGAATCCGATTCCGGCTTTTAATACGCCTTTGCCACCACGAATCATTGCTTCGAATGAGTGGATGAAAATGCCAATCACTCCAATTGCTGCCAAAATTCCTCCGGGAACCATTGGGATATAAGCTGCAAGGGGAGAAAGCCCACTCACCAAAGAACCAATTAAAAGAAGTACTACACCCAGTGTGAGGGAGACCAAAGATGTAGTATTTCTGAGCCAGGCGCCCTTCACGGTATAATCTCTATCCAGGAGTGAATTGAGCAGTATTTGGTACTTCTCTATGGCAGCTGGAACCCATATGTGTGAGAACCTGTAAGCGAGAGGTTTGATGATCAATTTGAAAGATACCACAAAGAACACTGTAGTTGCCAAAAGAGCTACGAAAGTAATCCAGTTGGCAAGAAGAATGACAATCGCACCAAATCCGATAATCCCATATTTAACAGCCTTAGCAACCGTACTTTGTTTCGCTTTCTGTTCATTTTCCAATCGAACGAAAATTACAGTCAACGTAGGATAGATCACCAATGCAACGAACAGTGAACACAAGAGTACAACAATCAGAGTAATCGGAAGGTAGCTCATAAACTGCCCGATAATACCTGGCCAGAAGACTAATGGTAAAAACGCAGCTACCAAAGTCATAGTAGCAGCAAATAGCGCAGTTCCCAGTTCTGAAGCTCCTTTTATTGCAGCTTCGATTTTCCCAAAACCTGCCTCACGATATCTAAAGATATTCTCAACGATTACGACCGAGTTGTCAACTAACATCCCTAATGCAATGATCAGAGAGAAAAGTATAACAAAGTTGATAGTGTAGCCTAGCAGTCCTAGAACAAGGAATCCGACGAAAATCGCAATTGGAACCGCAGCACCAACCAGGATGGCATTTCGGATACCAAGGAAAAACACCAGAATCAGAACTACAAAGAGCATACCGCTAATAATACTATTCTCAAGATCGGCGATAAGGGTACGGATATCCTGACTCTGGTCACCGGTAATAATAACCTGCGTACCTTGTGGCAGGGATGCATTCTCCAAGACCTGGAACAGCTCATCTGACATATCCAGGATGTTGGATCCCGGCCTACGCAAGATATTCAAGCTGATAACCTGTTTTTCGTCGATGTCTGCATCACTGATTTCTATCAGATTACCGGACTCGTCTTCCACTTTAAATGCTTTAAGTCGAGCGTAGCTGGTCCGTTCTTTGAAATCATACACCACATCGGCGACATCACGAAGATATACCAAGCCTGGTTCATTCTCTCCAAATGTGCCTTCTGGAGCAGATATCACGATGTCTTCAATCTCTTTTGGATCGGTAAATTCTCCGCTTACTCGTAGCAGGTACGAGAAGCGATCCACATCAACGGTTCCACCAGGTATCGTAAGGTTTTGGGACTGAATTGCTCCGACCAACTGGCCTAGTGCAAGATTGTAACTGGTCAAGGCTGTTAGGTCAACATTTACCTGGACCTCACGTTCCAGACTACCGATAATATCTACCTGACGTATACCCGATAGAACTTCCAGATCATCCTGAAGACGTTCTGCTAACCTTGTAAGATTGTATAAAGAGTAGTCGGCTGCCAGGTTAATTGTGATAACGGGAAAGTCGTCGATACTTGCTTCGATAACAATTGGTTCCTCGGCATCGGTAGGTAAATCGGCCTTGGCCAGATCGACTCGTTCACGGACCCTCTGACTCGCTTCGTTATTGGGAACTGATAAATCAAACTCAACTACAACGATACTTACGCTTTCCTGGGTTGTTGAGCGAATTTCTTTGACTCCGTTAATCCCTTGAAGCTCACGCTCCAAAACCTGGGTAACCAGAGCCTCCATGTCCACCGGACCTATTCCGGGGTACAACGTAGTAATGAAGAAGTACGGCACATCAATCGATGGATTCGATTCCTTCGGAATACTGACATAGGAACCGATTCCGGCAAGTGTCAGGATTAGACCCAACATCAGAATGGCCGTACGATTTTTTAAAGTTATTTGTGTTAAATTCATGCCAATGGCTGATTCTTGAAATTAATAATTTCTGGTCGATCGATTAGTTCAGCAGATCTGACGTAGATTTTGTGTTTGTGACATTTACCAGGTCACCGTCATTTAGTGAAGTGAATCCAGCTATGACAATTACATCACCTGGCTGAACACCTTCTTCTACAACTACATAATCTCCCGACGATAGTGCGACCGTAACTGGGCGTTGAACAGCACGTTTTTCTCCGTTCTGGCCTTCAACAACAAACACTGATAAACCAAGGTCATTTCGGATAATACTGGTCCTTGGAATAATGATACTTTCAGTTAATTCGTCACGTAATACACGCATTTCAACTACCATTCTTGGCTTTATTGAACCATCGGTGTTACTCAATACGACTTCAACAGGAAACGTACGGCTGTCTGGATTAATCAGATTACCAACAAATTCAACGTTTGCAGTTCTGGTTTCCAGGCCATAGGATCTGAATGATATTTCTACCTCACTACCTTTTTCTATTCTACCAGCATATCGCTCAGGAACTCCTCCAGACACTTTGACCTGATCGGTATTGATGAGTCTGAGAACCGGTGTTCCGGGACCTACAAATTGACCCTCTGATGTTAGCCGCTCTTCAATTCGGCCATTGAACGGTGCTTTCAGTTGGGCATCTTCAAGTTGTTTTTGAATCGCCGTAAACTGCGCAGCTGCCTGGTCGCGCTGAGCCTTAGACTGTAAATACTGCATAGTACTTATCACAGAATCGGCATACAGAGCTTCCTGTCGTTTGAAGGCATCCTCTGCAAGTTCAAAACCTGTTTTTGTGGCTTCGAAATTGGCTCTGAGCAGGCGGTCGTCAAGGCGAAGAATTACATCACCTTTTTTGACGCGAGTTCCACGTTCTGCAACAAACTGGACTTGTCCAGCAGTCTCGACAGATAAAACGGCATCATCGTGAGCGGATACATTGCCATTTACACGAATTCGGTCCTTGAATTGAGCCAGTTCAATGGTCATGGTTTCTACGGCAACTATACGTTGACGATTTTCTGCTTGTGCCGATTCTTCGTCGGCCGGAGTACCGCAACCAGCCAGAATCATCATAGCTGCTGCAGGAATTAGATAGAGCGAGTTTTTAAATTTTTTCATACGGATAATTAGATCGTGTTTTAATAAAATCATTCTTCGATTTGGACCTGAACGGTCTTGATGCCAAGTGCATGTTCATAGGCACTTCTGGCAATGAGAAATTCGTGTACGGCTGCGATATAATTCAGCTGAGATTGTTCCAGCAGGGTAGCAGCCTGTCGTTCTTCAAGACGTGTTCCGGCACCCTCACGTAAGCGGGCCTGAGCGTCTTGATAGTTGAGTTCGGCTAACTCAATATTGCGACGCTGACTCTCAATTCGTTGCCAGGCTGTTCTCAAGTTCTTTAAAGAACCGTCGATTTCCAGGTAAATAGATTCACGTAGCATCAATGCATCCAGTTCAGCACGTTTGATGTTTATATCTACTTGCTGTAATCGGGCACGGCGCTGAAACCCATCAAAAATGTTCCACTGTAGACGAAGTCCAACAGCCAGACTTGCATTCCAGTACGATGTATCAAAGAATCCACGTGTGTTACTGGTATAGGTGAAATCCCGGTCTGGATCCGGGACAGCCAATGTTCTATTCTGTGGAACTGATCCCAAATATGCATAATCAGCAAAAGCACTAAGAATCGGAAAATAAGCTGAACGATTCAGATTACGCTCTTCCAAGCGTAAACGAATAGCCCCTTCAGCACTTTTGAGGTCCGGACGTAACTGAACAGCTAACTGATATGCATCGCCTACTGGCTGCAGGTCTGGTAGTGTGGTTTCGAAATTCTCGAAACTATCTGTTAAATGGACATTCTGCTGAACCGGAATCCCTAGCAATAAGTTTAGTGATCTTACAGCAAGTTCAGTCCCGTTCTTAGCAGCAATTAAGTTCGTTTCCAGGTTGACAATTTCAACTTCAAGACTGTTTCGGTCAATTCTGCCCAATACACCTTGCTCCACCATTTTGCTCACGTCCTCAAACGTTGCACGTAGTTGATTCAAGCTTGTTTCCAATACCTTGACCTGTTCCTGTGCCAGTAAGGCATTCAGGTAGCCGTTACGAACATCCTTTACCAAGGTTTGAGTATCGCGTTCAAGTTGCTCGCGCATGATAGTACGGAGATGTTCAGCACCACGAATTGCGGCAAAAGCAGCGCCGTTGTACAATGCTTGATTTGCACTAACAGCCATCACAAACTGGTTTTCGACTGCAAATGGATTCCCACCTGCGTTTTGATCTATTCCAGCTTGTTCTAAACCTTGTTGCTGGCGATCGAGATATTCGTCAAGATCTATCGTCGGATTTCCCTCAGAACGTTGAACTTCGTTGTAAAATAACCAGTCTATGGCTGCAAACGACGAAAACAGTCCTTCAGCGCTACTTCCAGCAAATGGATTTGGTGTAATCACATTTCGGGTGTAACTGGCCTGACTTCCAATTTGTGGATATACTGTACCGCGTGCTTCACGGATCTGCGCTTCAGCTTCATCCAGGCTGAGCCTGCTTCGCTGAAGGACGTAACTATTCACCAACGCGATTTCGATAGCTTCGTTCAGAGTCATAGGCACAACAGATGCCTCAGACACGGAACTTTCAGATTGTGCAAAGGCTCCCGGTGCGAGTGCCAATCCTAACCCGAATACCACTATCGAAATAAATGTTTGTGAATTTCGAATGATAGGTAATAGTTGCATAGAGAAGTAAAAGTTACTTGTATAATGATATTTATAGATGATTTATGAAGTGTCCTAACACAATGTTTCAACGCCGTGGAGTTTATCTAAAACCCAAATGGCGACTTTTTACGTAAACAACAGCAATAAGGTTAGTCTTTTTTTAGAAATCGCTCGATCATATCAATGATGAACTCTTTGATTTGAGTACGTCCTATTGGATTAGTAATATCGATCAAGTTGAAGGCACACAAATCAATGTTAGCCCTCTTGTAGGTGTATAACTCGATAGTCATACTATCTACCATACTTCCAATGCCCTGAATCAATAATGAGTTATCGACTTCTCGATAGATTCCCTGTTCTTGTCCTTGAGTAAGTGTACTGCTTACCATTTCCCTTACATGATTGTATGTTTCCTGGATAGTAGACTGTAAAGTAGGTCGCATACTTACTCCCAGTTCCCGATGCGCTATCATGATTGGATCCGGGTGTTCAAAGCTGTAATCCAGATAAGCCTCCGTGATTTTTCTCATTCGCTTTTCGGGATGCAATTCCGAATTGTATGCATGCTGAATACGAGTTCGGATTTCCTGACTGAATCGCTGAACAATGGCAACAAGTAAGTTTTCCTTGGAACCAAAGTAGTATGAAATCATAGCCACATTGACCCCGGCCGTCTCAGCGATTTCGCGAGTGGATGTTGCATCGAAGCCGTTTTTCGAAAACAGACCCTCTGCGGTGTCCAAAATGTGCTGTTTCTTGTCTGTAGATGTCGTTTCTTGCATAAGTGCAAAAATTAATTAAACATTTGATTAACAACAATAGGAGTCGTGAAAAAATTTCACATTAACAGAAAACAGAAAACAGAAAAC
>CAZJZI010000017.1:35728-42032 GCA_964550435.1 uncultured Chitinophagales bacterium
GAAAACGGCGAACAGGGAGCAGTGGTAAAGGTAAGTAGTAAATAGAATTTGGGAGAGGATACTAACGATCGGATGTTGACATCATCAACAGATGTTCTTTTTACTGTTTTCTGAACGTGCAATTGAAGTTAGCACGTGTCAGGCGGTTGGTTTATCAGGGACAGGTGCAGAAGCATGATAGTCACGCTTGACGATTTCCGCATAATCATTGAGGAGTTGAATGACTCTGCTTGCATTCCCTGACCGAAGCACCATTCCAACGTGACTCTTCTCATTCATATGCCAGTAGATTTCGTCGGCATTGAAAATAGTTAAATCCGGATGTTCTTGTCGGGCCAGGCTAATCAGGATTCCAGCAAAGTCATTTCGAGCAGGCTTCACATTGTAGGCTGACCCGGTAGCAGCTGCATGTTCAATTTTCGCCCATTCTGCCCATAAATTTATTCCAGTTGCTGCTTCAACCATCACAGCAAGATGTGCTCCACCAACTCGGGACGAAGTTTCCAAAAAGTAGTATTCACCATCATCGTACGATTTAATAAACTCGGTATGCGACGCACTGTGTTTCATCCCGAAGGCTTTCATGACATCACCGGTGAGCTTTGTTAGCTGTTTGAACTCGGTACTTTTAGGATCTAACGTTGCACTTCGAAAGATTCCAGCTCCATGTGCTACATCAAATGGTGTGGCTAAATATTTCGAATTCCAGCAAAATTGTAGCTTCCCATCAAAGGATAGGGCATCTGCGTGATAAACATCTCCAGGTTTAAACTGCTCAACAAGGAATTGGTGTCGCCTGTCACCCAGAGAATTTACATGGTGCCATAACTCATCAGCATTATGAACTTTTTTGATACCGGTCGCCGAAGCCTCACTACGGGGTTTCAGGAACCAAGGACCCGGAACCGTACTGGTAAATCGATGGATATCATCGTTATGGAACAATGATGTAAACGATGGGACACGAATACCTGCATCTGCCGCTCTCATTCTCATTGCAAGTTTGTCACGGAAGTAACGTGCCGTGGTTTGCCCCATCCCCGGAATACGCAATTCTTCTCGAATGGAAGCTGCTTTTTCCACGTCAAAGTCGTCAAGTGCAACGATTGCATCGATTTTTTTCTCACGTAAAAGCCATGCCACACCCTTGACAATGTTGTGAATATTACCCGGGTCATTGCTGTCATTTTCAAGATAAAAAAACTCATCTACAGACTCTTTTGGCCACGGTTTATGCTCAAGTTTTTTGTGAGTTAGCAAATAGACGGTGTTTCCAAGTGCTTTGCAGGAGCGCAAAAAAGCCTCACCTTTAAAATAAAATGATATGCACAGGTACGTCATAGTCGTGTCGTTGTGAAGTTTATTTTTGAGCAATATTGGCAATTAAATCGGCTATCAGTCGCACTCCGTATCCGGTAGCATTCTTGCTTTTGGCAAATTCTGTGTCTCCAAAAACAGTTCCTGCTACATCTAAATGAGCCCAATTCGGATGTTTTTCAGTGAAGTATTCAAGAAATTTGGCTGCACTGATGGATCCGGCAGTGGGTTTTCCACTGAAATTCTTCACATCAGCTATATCGCTCCGGATATCATCGTTGTAGACGTCCCAAAGTGGAAGCGGCCATACACGTTCTCCGCAATGATCGGCGACCTGGGTTATAACAGATTCAAGTTCCTTGCCAGAGGTGAACAGTGCTGCTGCGTGCGGACCAAATGTTCTCACAGCAGCACCGGTCAGGGTGGCAAGATTAATCATATAATCAGGACTTGTGTTTTTGACTATCCAACTAATTGCATCGGCAAGTATCAGTCTTCCTTCAGCATCGGTGTCTATTACTTCAATCGATTTTCCTGCGTACGATCCTATGATATCTCCTGGTTTGATAGATCGAGCGTCTACCAGATTGTCTGTAAGTGGAATGGCAGTGACGAGCCTAACTGGTAATCGAAGTCTGGCTACAACTTCAGTAGCCCCAAGCACAATAGCAGCACCAGCCATATCACATTTCATATGAACCATAGATTCAGATGGTTTCATGGAAAGTCCACCCGTGTCGTAGGTTACACCTTTTCCAATCAAAGCAATCAGCGGAAGTTCGGAATCATTTGACCCAGAACTCCCATCGTATTGAAGTACCAGAAACCTAGCTGGATGCTCACTTCCACGATTAACAGCCAGTAGTGCATCAAATCGCTCTTCTCTAAGACGCTGTTCATCAAAAACCTCACAATGGATTCCAAACTCAGATGCAATATCCTTTAAAGTGTCTGTAAACTGCAATGGATTCTTCCAATTGGATGGAATATTGATTAAGTGCATGCATCGTAGCTGTGCCTCACCTATTATTTGTGCACGTTTAATGGATGATTTTATAACATTAGATTCGGTTTCAGACATATTCTCAAGATCTGTGATTATCTCAATTGATCTTAAAGAATGCTTCTTCGACTCTTCGCCAGACACATTCATCGTATGAGTGCCGGTTACGACGCCGTTGATAATGTATTCAACACTTTGATCTGTTGGCAGTTTACAACTTGAATGAAATTCCGGAGCAATTACCAGTCCAAGTTTTTGAACGGATTGTTTATTAAGCTCGAATGTGAATTTCCGAAAGGTCCTGTACAAGGAAGATGGATTGGGATTCTCACCCAATCCTAGTATCCAGATTGTTCCATCTGGATGAACCCAACGCTGAACTTCACCCTGTTTCCCCTCAAAGGATTGCAATGTAAGGTCGAAATGAGAGTCCGTAACTGCATCTAGCATTCTTATATAGGGTGCCACGTCCATACCTGGAATTACCGGTACCAGAATGTTATCAGGTAGTGACTCTTGCCACGAAGTAAATCTTATGTTGAGCATGTTCATTTTTTAACGTTCTGTCTTGTAAAGCCATCGAAGTGCATGTGGGAATTCATGTCCCCATGCTGCTTCGTTATGTACGCCACCATCCAAAATGGATAAGGTGTATGGTAAATTACGGTGGTGGGGATCATGTTTAATTTGGTATTCGAATCGATTTAAATGTGCAACCATGTCCGAACCCTCGTGGGTTCCACCATAAAGGTAGATTCTTCCACTAAAATGTGGAGTTTTTTTGATGAAATCTGCAGGAAGATCGGGGCTCACCCATAGAGAAGGTGAGAAAATCATGAGTTTCTGGTAAACCATTGGATGTTGCATTGCAGCATATATGCTTATTAGACCACCCATAGAGCTACCACCAATTCCCGTGAATTCGGGATCGGGAAGTGTCCGGAAATGAGAATCGATATAGGGTTTAAGGGTCTCAGTCAGGAAATGGGCATATTTCATACCATCACCAATTCCCAATGCCGTTACCCGGGTTGGTGTAAACTCTCTGATCCGTTCCGATTCGGCGTGATCTATTGCAATAATAATTACTTCAGGACCCCCCTGTTCGGCTATTTCACGCAGTTTGTTACGCATCTCCCAGCTACCATAGGGTGCGAAATCGTCGAATAAGTTTTGTCCGTCCTGAAGGTATAAAACTGGATATCGTTTACTTGACTGATTATAATTCCAAGGTAAAAGGGCAGCGATCCGTCGCGTCTTGATCAGCTGCGGAATCTCAAAATGTTCGTCAATTACCTGGATTATTGGACTGAAGTCTGCGGACACGTAATTATTTATCGTTGTAATGTTTGGTGGCGTTTTAGCAAGCTACGTTTTCTGCAATTATACATCAAACAGGAACGTATCACAATCCAAAACGTTTTACAATATCATTTAACAATCAACCAGTTTAAATCACCATCAAATACAGTTATTCTTGATAGGTTTAGATTACACACTATTTGAAGTTGATTTGCCCGACGTTTCTATGAAAAAGGATAACATGTACCGACTTTTCGTTGCCGTTTTACTAACTCTTTTGCTCAGCCCTGCTTTCGTTTTTGCCCACCAAACGCAGCCAGATTCGCTGTATATGAGCATCGAAGATGCCGTTCGCATTGGACTTGAACGAAATTTCGGAATACAAATAGCCCGTAATGAGGCAGAGATTGCCCGATTAAACCGAAACTTTGGTGCAGCCGGACTAACACCTGATTTGGATTTAGTTGCCGGAATTGGTGGCGGAGAAGAAGATGTTACATTAACAGAGAATGGGACCAGAGTTTCATCGGGTACTACTTCGAATCAGACAATGAATCTTGATGCTGTACTGAATTGGACTGTCTTTGATGGGCTTAAAATGTTTACTACGTACAGAAAGCTTCAGGAATTAGAAAAGCTTGGAGAAACTGCTGCCCGTATTGAAATTGAGAATGTAATTTCATCAATAATTTCGGCATACTACGATATCATAAGATTAGAAAAACGTCTTACCGTTCTACAAAATACGGTGGAAATCTCACAGGAGCGTTTTAGAATAGCTGATACTAAGCGAATAGTGGGATCAGGGTCTGAATATGAATACTTACTCGCTCAGGCGGATTTAAATTCAGACTTGGCAGGTGTATTACGGGAGGAAGTATTGCTGAATGATGCACGCGTCAGATTATTGACACTTTTAAATTTGGATCCACTACTTCAGATTTTTGTAGATGCCGAAATTGCGTTGAGTGATCCTTTGGATTTTGCACTGGTGATGGAAGGAATTCAGTCACAAAATGCACAACTCTCTGCAGCCGAAACCCAAAGACGAATAGCGTCTCTAGAGCGAAAGGAAGTAATTCGCGGGCGACTGCCAAATATTGATCTTACCGCTGGTTATCTCATCAACAATCGTGAGACTGAAAATTCAATACGAAGACTCACAGAGACAGAGGGATTTCGATATGGTGCGACCCTAAGAGTCCCTATTTTTGATGGATTCAATTTAAATCGAAAGCTTCAGGCTGCAAGGTTATTTGAAAAAAATGCCGAACTTATCTATCAGGATGTTGCCAGTCAGTTAAACGGTATTGCTGTGGCCGAGTATCGAAATTATGAGTCCAGTAGGGAAGTTGTTCGAATTGAGCAAGAGAATCTTGATCTTGTTAACCAAACTGTAGATATAGCTCTTGAGAGATTTTACCAGGGTACCATCACCTCGCTCGAGCTGCGTGAGACCCAGAGAACTCTCATCAACACCGAGACCAGGTTGATTACTGCCCAATACGATGCCAAGATATCGGAAACCGAACTGCTCCGACTTATGGGGAAATTGGTTCAATAGTACAGAACTATTACGTATTCCCCTCTAAAACTTGATAAAAAAAGGCCGTGGATGATATCATCCCGGCCTTTCACATCGTACTCAATAAAGCTCAGAACTTAATCGCGATAGCGTTTCTTTCCTGAAGAGGATCCGCCACGGCTGAATTCATATCGATTACGGCCACCTGATTTTCCGGAATCACGACGTCCTCCACCTGATCGATCATCTGAGCGATCGTAGGAGCGACCACCTGAAGATCGGTCATCTCTTGCTGCTGCTTGTTTGCTCTTTTCACTTTGAGCTTCGATAATGATCTTGACTTTCTTGCCCTTAACATGGCTTCTGCTCATTGCAGCAATCACTTTTTCGGCAACATCCCCCATTACATCAACAAATGATTCATACTTGAGCACATTGATATGGCCTATTTGATCTGAACTGATACCAGACTCACCTGCAATTGCTCCAACAAGATCCCCTTTTTTGATATTGTCCTGACGACCGATATCCAATTTCAAGGTCACCATCTGATTGTCATTTGCCTTTTTGTCGGTCTTAGCCTGCTCTCGGTTTTCCAACTCCGTTAAATCTGCACGGAGTTTCAACAATGCAGCAGCAATCTCAATTGGAGAGAATCCTGACTCAGCAAATGGTTCGAGTTGTTCAATGTACGGTCGTAGACTTCCAGCTTCCAGTACTTCGCGAATTTCTTTGAGTTGAATCGCTATTCTGGACTCTTTTACATCCGATATACTAGGCATTGGTTTTACGATCAGCTTTTGTTTGATCTGATTTTCGATAAACTTCAAGCGACGGAATTTGTTTGGAGAGCTGAACGTGATGGAGGTACCGTTTTTCCCAGCACGACCTGTACGTCCGATCCTATGCACATAGTACTCTGGATCAGATGGAATTTCGTAGTTAAAGATTACATCTACATCCTCAACATCAATACCTCGTGCCGCTACATCAGTAGCTACGAGAAGATCAATACTTCCATTTCTGAAAGAACCCATTACCTTATCACGTTGTGTTTGATTCAAGTCACCGTTCAGTACTTCGGCAGTATAACCACGTGCCTGAAGATCACGGGCAACGGAATCAGTAGCAACTTTGGTGTTACAGAAAACGATACC